>NZ_JBYIRW010000007.1:0-323395 GCF_057708325.1 Nocardia sp. bgisy134 | reverse complement strand
CCCACCCCCCCCCCCCCCGCTTCTGTTTTTCCAACTCAGCGACCGGTGGCTTCGTACGCCTTGATCGCCTGCTCGAGCCTGGTGAACGCCGCGCCGAGGCTGGCGAGATCACCGCTGCGCTGGGCGTCACGCACGTTGCGCAGGGCCGCGTCCAGTTCCAGGACCGCCGCGTCCTTCGCGTTGGGCGACGGCGGTGCGACCCCCTGGGCGGGCGGCGGCGCGGTGACGCCCTGGTTCGGCGGCGGCGTCGTCCCCTGCTGGTTCGGCGTCTCGGCGCCCGGCGCCGTCGCGGCGCTGCCGCTGCCGGGGAAGATCTTGTCGAGGGCCGCCGCGAGCGTCGGCTCGTAGCCGACCAGCACCGATCCCGTCGCCGGATCGCGATAGCTCACGAGCACGCGAGCCAGCTGCGGGAAGGTCGAGGTGTTCGGTCCGCTGTTGCGTTCGGTGTACAGCGGCTCGACATAGAGAATGCCGCCGTCGGCGATCGGCAAGGTCAGCAGATTGCCGTATTTGATCTTGTTCGACCCTTGCAACAAAGTCTTGTCACGCGAGACCTCGTCGTTGATGGTCATCGTGTTCTGTGTTTGTTGCGGACCCTGGGTCTGCGAATCCGTCGGCAATTGCAAGATCGTGAACTTGCCGTAGTTCTCCGGATCCGAGCGCACCGAGATGTAGGCCGACAGATACTGCCGGTTGAAGCCGACCATGGCGCTGGTCAAATTGAACTCCGGTCGTCCGGTCTTCGGATCGCCGACCAGCACGTAGTACGGCGGCTGCTTGAAGGTGCCGCCCTCGATCGTCGGATCGCTCGGCACCGACCAGAACGCGTTGTTGGTGAAGAACTCTCGCGGATCGTTCACGTGGTACTTGCTGAGCATCTCGCGCTGCACCTTGAACAGATCCTCCGGGTAACGGAAGTGCGAGCGCAGCTCCGGCGAGATGTCGCTCTGCGACTTCACCGCGTTCGGGAACACTCCGCGCCACGCCTTCAGCACCGGATCGGTGGTGTCCACCTCGTACAGGGTGACGCTGCCGTCGTAGGCATCGACGACGGCCTTCACCGAGTTGCGGATGTAGCTGACCTCCTTGCGGGGCAGCAACCGTCCGGTCTTCTTGTCGACGCTGTCCTCGACCGCACCCTCGAGCGAGGTGCTCTGGGCGTAGGGGTAGCTGTCGAGCGTGGTGTAGGCGTCCACGATCCAGACGATGCGCTTGTCCACCACCGCGGGGTAGGCGTTGCCGTCGGCGGTCAGCCAGGGCGCGACCTTCTCGACCCGCTCCTTCGGATCGCGGTTGAAGATGATCTTCGAATCCTCACCGATCGCTCCGGAGAACAGGATGTTGCGCTCGGCGTACTTGGCCGCGAACGCCAGCCGGTTGAACCAGGAGCCGATCGGCACGCCGCCGGAACCGGTGTAGGTGTACTGCACATTGTCCAGGTCGTATTCGCGCGCGGGCTGCCCGGCCGCGCCGACGATGGCGTAGTCGGCGTCGGACTGGGAGATCAGCTCGCCATAGTAGATCCGCGGCTGGTCGACCTTGATGGCCTGGCGGTCCTGCGGCGTGGAGATGTCGCTGACGAAGCTCGACGGGCCGTCGTCGAAGACCGGAGACCCGCTGTCACTGCTGCCCGCGACGGTCGCGTCCTTGGCCGCGGCCTTGTTGATGCGATTGGCCGGGGCGGCGACGAAGCCGTTGCCGTGGGTGTAGACGGTGTGCCGGTTGATCCAGTCGGTCTGATTGTCCTTGAGGCTCTGCGGTTCCAGCTCGCGCGCCGCGACGATGTAGTCCTGGACCTCGCCCTCGATGGTGTAGCGGTCGATGTCGAGCGGGTTGGGGAAGCCGTAGAAGTTCTTCAGCTGGCGCAGCTGAGTGAAGGTCGGCGACAAGATATTCGGGTCGAGCAGCCGGATGTTGGAGATGGTGGTGCGGTCGGCGGGAACGTCACGCGGGTTCTTGGTACCGTCGCCCTTGTAGTTCTGGTATTCGACCTTGTCGTCGGTGATACCGAACGCCTGCCTGGTCGCGGCGATGTTGCGCTCGATGTACTCCGACTCCTTGTCGGCGGCGTTCGGGCGCACCGAGAACTGCTCGACCACCAGCGGCCACACCGCGCCGACCAGGATCGAGGAGAGCACGAGCAGCGCGGCGGCCATGGCGGGCACGCGCAGATCGCGCAGCACGATGCCGGCGAAGAAGGCCAGCGCGCAGATCACCGCGATGGACATCAGGATCAGCTTGGCGGGCAGCACCGCGTTGATGTCGGTGAAGGAACCGCCGGTGAAGGTGGGCTCCTTGCGCGCGCTGGAGAGCAGCTCGTAGCGGTCGAACCAGTACGCGATCGCCTTGAGCAGCACGAAGATTCCGGCGAGCACGGCGAGCTGGACGCGCGCAGGCCTGGTGAGCGTGCCCTCGCGGCCGCTCAGCCGCAGACCGCCGAAGACGTAGTGCGTCACCAGATTCGCGAAGAACGCGATCACCACGGCGACGAACAGCCAGTTCAGCACCATCCGGTAGAACGGCAGATCGAAGGCGTAGAAGCCGACGTCGAGGCCGAACTGCGGATCGGTCTCACCGAACGAACCGCCGTTCAAGAACAGCTGCACCGTCACCCAATTCGACTGCGCCACCAGGCCCGAGAGCAGGCCGAGCAGCACCGGGATGCCGATGCCGAAGAGCTTGAGCCTGCTCATCACGGTGGTGCGGTACCGGGCGATCGGATCGTTCGGCCCGGCGACCGGCACGAACACCGGCCTGGTCCGGTAGGCGAGCAGCAGCGCGAGCCACACCACCAGACCGACGAACACTGCCACCGCGGCGAACAGCAGGACGCGGGTCCGCAGCACCGTGAGATACACGTTGCGGAAACCGACTTCGCCGAACCAAAGCCAGTTGGTATAGGTGTCGGTCAGTCTCGGGCCCAACAGCAGCAACGCCGCCACGACGATGGCCGCCACCAGCAGCACGCGGCTGCGTCGAGACAACGAAGGTAAGCCGGTTGGGGGCCGCATGCCCACGGTGCCACTCTCCAGGGTCCGGCGGCGCCCACGCCCAATCGGTCGATGCGCCGCATTCCGACGTTGCGGTTCGGTCCTCGCGGACCGTCTGGCGCCCACTCTACGGAAACGGACATCGGGCCGTCGTGTGTGGCCTCGGTGAGCTCGGCGGAAGCGATTTCGGCGGCTTCGCTGAGACACCGGTGGCGGTGATGCGAGGATGTCCACCGTGAACGCCGATCTGCACGCCGAACTTGTCCTGTCCCGCGCCGTCCGGGAGGTCGCGGAGTTCGCCGACGCCGAAGGCTGGGGGCGGCCGCCGCAGATGTTCGCGCTGGTGCCGACCGCCGATCTGGTCGCGGCCGAACCCGGGCTGCTCGATGAGATCGATCAGGGCGACGAGCTCACCCCGATCGCGCAGGAGCCGCTGCCCGACGACATCACCGGCGGTTCGATCGCGCTCGACGAATTCCTCGCCACCACGAGCTGGCCGCCCGCCGTCCAGGGTTGTGTGCTGGTCCAGGAGATCGTGGTGCTGCCGCCGGATGCCGAGAGCACCCTCGACGACGCGCTCGCCCCGCTGCTCGCCGACCACGAGGCCGCCGACGCCGCGGCCCGCGCCGCCGCGGCCGCGCATCCGGAGCGCCGGGAGGCGCGGCTGTTCGCCGCTGTGCTGCGCGAGGGCGCGTCGCTGTCGCTGCTGCAGATCCGCCCGCAGGACGACGAGGACGATTTCGGCGACCTCGACCTGCGGACCTACCCGAACCTGGCGCCGAACCTCATCGAGGCGCTGCACCACACCCTGGAGTGATCAGCCGCAGCTCGGCGCCTCGGCGCCGACGTTGAGCGCGTTGAGCGACTGCACCGCGCTGTCCAATGTCTCCACCTTGACCAGGCGCAGGCCCTCGGGTGTGCGCTGCCTCGCCTCGTTGCAGTTGGCCGCGGGGACCAGGAACGTCTCGGCGCCCGCCTCACGCGCGGCCATCATCTTGTATTGGATGCCGCCGATCGGGCCGACCGCGCCGTCCTGATCGATGGTGCCGGTGCCCGCCACGAACTTGCCGCCGTCCAGGGGACCGGGGCTGAGCTTGTCGATCAGGGCGAGGCTGAACATCAGCCCCGCCGACGGGCCGCCGATATCGGCCAGATTGAAGGTGACCTGCATGGGCGGGAGCGCGCCCTCGCCCGGAGTGACGCCGAGGTAGCCCTTGGCCGGATCGTCCGGGCGCGCGCCGAGCGTGATCGTTGCGGTCTGTTCGGCGTTGTCGCGGCGGAAGACCACCGCCAGCTGGCTGCCCGGCGGCTGCGAGGACACCGCGGACACCAGGTCTTTGGGAGTCGCGATCGGCGCACCGTTGACGCTGACGAGCTGGTCTCCCGGCCGCAGCAGGTCCTTGGCGGGGGCGTCGTCGCCGACCTTGCGGATCAGCACCACGGTCGGCAGATTCAGGTAGTGCAGCGCCGCGACCTCGGCATTGCCCTCCGAATCCTTGAACTCCTGCTGATTGGACTTGTCGATCTCCTCGCGCGGCACCCCGGGCGGGTACACCTCGGCGCGCGGGACGAGACCGTGCTGGCCGCTCACCCAGAAGCCGAACGCCTCGAACAGGTTCAGCCCGTCGCGCACCGCCACCGTCGTCATGTTCAGGTGCCCCGAGGTGGGGTCGAGCTCGGTGCCGACGACGTCGACGACCTGCTTGCCCTCGACCTCGCCGAGCGTGTTGAAGGTTGGCCCGGGTCCGAGCGCGACGAACGGCACCTTGACCACGGTGCCGATGACACCGAGCACGAGCACCGGAACGAGCGCGGCAAGGAGGGTGAGGATCCGACGATTCACCCCGCCCACCATAGTGATCTCTCCTGGCGCCGGACGGCGCAGGCGCGGAATCCGCCGCCGCGCGCCGCCCGGTCGTTCGCTGTGCGCGTAATGCGAGCTCCGCGGGCCGGGGGCGGGCCGCCCAGGGTCACGAGCCGATTGTCCGCGCGTAACGTAAGAGGCATGACTGACTTCCCGTTCGGATTCTCGAACCGTGACGACGATGACGCGCGCAAGCGCGGCGAAGAGCCGAACGGTCCCGGGGCGAACAATCCGTTCGGGTTCCCGATCGGCGGCGGCGGGGCCGGGTTCGATCCCGCGCAGCTCGGCCAGATGCTGACCTCGCTGGGTCAAATGCTCAGCGGCATGGGGCAACCCGGCGGCGCGTCCTCGGGTCCGGTCAACTACGACGTCGCCAAGCGCCTGGCCCGCCAGCAACTCGGCGCCGATCTGACGCCCGTCTCGGCGGGCGCGAGGAAGGCGGTGACCGACGCGGCGCACCTGGCCGAACTCTGGCTGGACGGCGCGACGACGCTGCCCGCGGGCGCGACCAAGACGGTGGCGTGGACGGCCAACGATTGGATCGAGGAGACGCTGTCCACCTGGAAGCGGTTGTGCGACCCGGTCGCCGAGCAGATCTCGGGCATGTGGACCGCGCAGCTGCCCGAGGAGGCCAAGGAGTTCGCCGCGCCGATGGTCGGCATGCTCGGCCAGATGGGCGGCCTCGCGTTCGGCTCGCAGCTCGGCCAGGCGCTCGGCCAGCTGGCCAAGGAGGTGCTGACATCCACCGATATCGGTCTGCCGCTCGGCCCGAGCGGCACCGGCGCCCTGCTGCCCGCCGCGATCTCCGAGTTCAGCGCGGGCTTGGAGCAGCCGGAGAGCGAGATCCTGGTCTTCCTCGCGGCGCGCGAGGCGGCCCACCAGCGGCTGTTCGCGCATGTGCCGTGGCTGCGTCAGCAGGTGCTCGGCGCGGTGGAGGACTACGCGCGCGGCATCAAGATGGACTTCTCCGCGCTGGAGCAGGCGGCCCAGGGCATCGACCCGATGTCGCTGGCCGACCCGTCGAAGCTCGAGGAGATCCTGGCGCAGGGCGCGTTCGAACCGCAGACCACGCCCGAACAGAAGCAGGCGCTGGAACGCCTGGAGACGCTGCTCGCCCTGATCGAGGGCTGGGTGCAGGTCGTGGTGGCCGACGCCGTCGGCGACCGGCTGCCCGGCGCGGGCGCGCTGGCCGAGACGCTGCGCCGACGCCGCGCCACCGGCGGACCCGCCGAGCAGACCTTCGCCACCCTGGTCGGTCTGGAGCTGCGGCCGCGCAAGCTGCGCGAGGCCGCGGAGCTGTGGCGGCGGCTGACCGCCGACGCGGGCGTGGACGCCCGCGACGGCGTGTGGGCGCACCCGGACCTGCTGCCCGACTCCGAGGACCTGGACACCCCCGCGGGCTTCATCGACTCGGTCATCGGCGGCGGCGCGACCGCGTTCGACGATCCGCTGGCGCAGCTGGCCGAGACCGAGGCACGCGAGCGCGCCGAGGCCGATCGCGAGGGCGGCGACGGACCGGACACGCCCGACCTGGGCAAGGACAACGGCAAGTCCTGAGAGTTCGCCTTGTGAACAGCGCGAATTCCTGTGGATAACGACAGGATTCGCGGCCGTTCGCGGCGCGGGCGGTGCGCATACTGCTGGCCATGACCACATTGCGCCCACACGGCCCGATGCTGCATCCCCGGGTGACGATCCTGGTTCGCCCCTCGGGGGTGGTCCAACTCGGCTGGGATCCGGAACGCGCCCTGCTCCTCGAGCCGCCGGACCTGGACACCCAGACCGTCCTCGGCTTCCTGCGCCTGCTCGACGGGTTGCGGACCCGGCCGCAGATCCTGTGGCACGCGGGCCGCAGCGGCATCGCCGCCGAACGCGCCGGTGCGCTGCTGGACGAGATCGACGCCGCGGGTCTGCTGGTGCAGCCGCGGGAGCGGCCCGGCCCGATCCGCGCGGTGCGCGTGCACGGCCTCGGACCGCTCTCGGACGCGATCTCGGCGGGGCTGCGCCGGGTCGGCATCCGTCCTGAGCGATCGCGCGGGAACGCACCCGAGGTCCGGCCCGCGGGCAAGTGCGCCGACCTCGTGGTGCTCGCCGACACCGTGGTCACCGATCCACGGTTGGCGAGCGAGCTTGTGCTGCACCGCATCCCGCATCTCTCGGCGCGGATTCGCGACGGCCGCGGCATCGTCGGCCCGCTGGTGCTGCCCGGCGAGACCAGCTGCCTGCGCTGCGCCGACCTGACGCGGGTCGACTACGACGCCGACTGGCCCCATCTCGCCGCCCAGCTGCTCGGCCGGGTCGGTCACGCCTCCCCCGCCGCCATCGCCGCGACCGCGGCGCTCGCCCTCGGCGAACTCGAGGCGATCCTGGACTGCTCGCCGCGCAGGCCGCCCGCCACCCTGGACGCCACGCTCGAGTTGGACCTCGATTCGCACTTGCTGCAGCGAAGGTACTGGGCGCCACACGCCGCGTGTGGTTGTCGCACGATCGGCGTGGCGAGCGCAACGTGAGATCGAAAACTTCGAATTGCCATGGCAAAGCTACGGGTGTGTCCGCCATGATGGGGTGGTGTCTGAGATCGTGCGCCGTAGCTCGTCCCGCAACGCCAAGTTAGCCAAGATTCCGCTGGGCATCGCCGGACGAGCCGCCATGGGCTTCGGAAAGCGGCTCGCGGGTGGTGACAAAGGGGAGATCAACGCTCAGCTGAACCAGAAGGCCGCCGAACAGCTGTTCACCGTGCTCGGCGA
The DNA here is from genome assembly GCF_057708325.1 of Nocardia sp. bgisy134. Classification (NCBI taxonomy): domain Bacteria; kingdom Bacillati; phylum Actinomycetota; class Actinomycetes; order Mycobacteriales; family Nocardiaceae; genus Nocardia; species Nocardia sp. bgisy134. The sequence continues at coordinate 315,794 of NZ_JBYIRW010000007.1, read as the reverse complement.
GCTCAAGGGCGGCGCCATGAAGTTCGGGCAGGCGCTGAGTGTGATGGAGGCCGCTGTTCCCGAGGAGTTCGGCGAGCACTACCGCGATGCGCTGACGAAATTGCAGGCCGCCGCTCCGCCGATGCCCGCCGGGACGGTGCACCGGGTGCTCGATCAACAGCTGGGCACCCAGTGGCGGGAGCGCTTCCATTCCTTCGAGGACGCACCGTCGGCCTCCGCCAGCATCGGACAGGTGCACAAGGCGGTGTGGTCGGACGGTCGCACCGTGGCGGTGAAGGTGCAGTACCCCGGCGCCGACGAGGCGCTGCGGGCCGATCTCAAGACGCTGTCGCGGATGACCGGCCTGATCTCCTCGGTGATCCCCGGCGCGGACGTCAAGCCGATCCTGGCCGAGATCACCGAGCGGACCGAGGAGGAACTCGACTACCGCAACGAGGCCGCGAACCAGCGCGCCTTCGCCAAAGCCTTCGACGGCCACCCCGAACTGGTGGTGCCCAAGGTGGTGGCCTCCGCGCCGAAGGTGATCGTCACCGAATGGCTCGAGGGGACCCCGGTCTCGCAGATCATCAAGTCGGGCGCCGCCGACCCGGAAGGCAGCCTGACCCTGCGCAACCGGGTCGCGCTGCTGATGGGCCGCTTCCACTTCTCCTCGCCCGAGACCGTCGGCCTGCTGCACGCCGATCCGCATCCGGGCAACTTCATGATGCTTGCCGACGGCAGGCTTGCGGTGATCGATTTCGGCGCGTGCGCGCCGCTGCCCAACGGTTTTCCGGAGATTCTCGGGCGGATGTTGTCGCTGGCCGTCGAGGAGGACTACGACGCGCTCACCCAGTTGATGTACGACAACGGCTGGGTGATCCCCGGTCGCACGATCACCCATCGGGAGATCGCCGACTACCTGCGCCCGTTCGCCGATCCGATCAAGACCGATTCGTTCCACTTCACCCGCCGATGGATGCAGCGTGTCGCGGGCAAGGCGACCGACTTCACCAGCTCGGAGATGAAAACCGCACGGGCGCTGCAACTCCCGGCCGAGCACGTGATGATCTTCCGGGTGCTGGGCGGTTCGGTGGGCATCCTCGCCCAGCTGGACGCCGAGATACCGTTCATGCAGCTGGCTGCCACCTGGTTGCCCGGCCTGCGCGACGAACGCTCCGCAAGCTGAAAGAACCTCCCCCACAACGCAAACGAGCCGCCCACCTGATCTCGAGGTGAGCGGCTTGTTTGCTTTCTCGTTCCTGGGCCCTGCCGGGGTCCGGGTCGGACGGTGGGGCCTCAGCGACCGGAGGGAGGTGGGGCCGCGGCCCGGCACTCATGCCGGGACCGCGACCTTGCGCGGACGACCACGCGGACGCTTGCGGGCGATCACGACACCCTGGTCGAAGATCTCACCGCCCCATACGCCCCAAGGCTCGCGCCGATCGATGGCCGCGTTCAGGCAGCCCTTGCGGATCGGGCAGGACGCGCACAGCGCCTTCGCCTGCTCCAGCTGGACCGGGCTCTCCGCGAACCAGAGATCGGGATCTCCAGCTCGACAGGGCAGGACCCTGGTGACCTCCCGGGTGACAGCGACGGCCTGCGGCCAGCTCTCTGCGGGGAACACGTCGTTCTCCTTCAGTTCGTTCTGCAGCGGTTCGTTAGTTGTCCACGAAACCGGTGGCAAACGGCTGAAGGGCCGCTTAAAAGTACTGGCCACGGTTTCGCTTCTTGCGATCCGTGGCCAGGAGGCGTGGGGTGAGTCCCCTACCTAGGTCGACACCTGTGTCGATTCCTGATCACGGTCGCTGGGTGTGCGGTGCGGAGGCGTGCTGCCCGCAGATCGATGTCTGCCATGGGCTCTGCCGCCGGCTCATAGCCGGCTTCACGCGCAATGACGCCGACTGCCGCGTTGGCGGTCGGGTGCCAGCCCCCGCTGGGCTTGCCCTGGAGAAGGGTGTGAACTTGGCGAAGCGCCGGCGAAATCTTCACCGGCGTACCAAATCCGCACACTCCTGCCGAGGACAGACCGATCCCCTGCAAGGCGAGGATCCCCCGGGAAGCCGACATGGACGTATTGCCCGCAACGCCGATGGCGTCGAAGTTGTTGATGCCGTTCATTGGTCTGCCTCCCTCCTGTTCTCGTTGTGCCGAAACTGTCTGGTATCGAACCGAGTTGTCCGAAACTCTCCGCGCCGGAATGCCCTCCCGGTGCGTGATTCCCACCATAAGCAATGTCGGCGAAACCGACAACCTATTTTCTACCTGCGGTTTTGTGATGTCGAGCGGACACGCGACGCGACGATGGCGAGCACGTCGGCTCCGTAGTCGACGATCTTCTTCGCGCCGATGCCCGGGATCGCCTCCAGCGCACGGTCGTCTGCGGGCAGTTGCTCCGCGATAGCGGTGAGCGTGGTGTCGGTGAACACCACGAACTCCCGGACCCGCAGTGCCTCGGCCTTTTCGGCGCGCCACTCCTTCAGCGCCTCCAGCAGCGCCGAGTCCAGTTCCGCGGGGCAGCGACGGCAGCGGCCGAGCATGGTGGCGTAGGTGCCGATCAACGGCTTGGCGCAGACCCGGCAGGACGGGCGTACCCCATTGTTCTCGGGTCGGCCGGTCGACGCCGCGATCCGCGACGCGGGCGAATCGTCGGGCACCAAGCCGTTGAGGAAACGGGAACGGCGGCGGGTACGCCTGCTGCCCTCGCCCCGCGACAGCGCCCAGGACAGCCGCAGATGCTCGCGCGCCCTGGTCACGCCCACGTAGAGCAGCCTGCGTTCCTCTTCGAGCGCGGCCTGATCGCCGACCGAGCCGTCGTCGGCCAGCGCGTGGGCGATCGGCAGCGTGCCGTCGGCCAGCCCGACCAGGAAGACCGCGTCCCACTCCAACCCCTTGGCCGCGTGCAGCGAGGCCAGGGTGACGCCCTGCACGGTCGGTGGATGCCTGGCCTCGGCGCGCGCGGCCAGCTCGCGCAGCAGGCCGGGCAACTCGAGCTGCGCGTCGTGCTCGACCAATTCCTCGGTGAGCCGGACCAGCGCGACCAGCGACGACCACCGTTCCTTCGCCTGCGCGCCCGCGGGCTCGGTCGCCGTCAGCCCGACCGGCGCGAGCACGGCCTTGACCAGGGTGACCAGCGCCGCGCCGCGCCGCGACTGATCGGGCAGGTCGTCGCGGGCCGCGGCCTGGCGCAACGCCTGCACGGCCTGCCTGACCTCGGCGCGCTGGAAGAAGCCCTCGCCGCCGCGCACCTGGTATGGGATGCCGCGCTCGGTGAGCGCCTGCTCATAAGCCTCGGACTGGGCGTTGACGCGATAGAGCACCGCGATCTCCGCCGCCGGGGTGCCCGCCGCGATCAACCCCTTGATCGCGCCCGCCACCCCGACGGCCTCGGCCGGGGCGTCGTCGTATTCGGTGAACTCGGGCTCCGGCCCGTCCGCGCGCTGGCCGAGCAGCTGGAGCCTGGTGCCCGCGATGCGTCCGCGGGCGGCGCCGATCACCCGGTTGGCCAGCGACACCACCTGCGGCGTCGACCGGTAGTCGCGCTCCAGCCGCACCACCGTCGCGTCCGGGAAACGCCGCGAGAAGTCGAGCAGATAGCTCGGGGTGGCGCCGGTGAACGAGTAGATCGTCTGGTTCGCGTCGCCGACGACGGTCAGGTCGTCGCGCTCGCCGAGCCAGGCGTCGAGCACGCGCTGCTGCAACGGCGTCACGTCCTGGTACTCGTCGACCACGAAACTCCGGTAGCGACCGCGGAATTCGTCGGCGACGGCCGGATAGTCCTCCAGCGCTGCCGCGGTGTGCAGGAGCAGATCGTCGAAATCGAGCAGCAGTCCCTCGGCGGAGGTCTTCAGCGACTCGTAGCCCGCGTAGACCTCGGCCACCCGCACCGCGTCGTACGGCGGCTCGCGGTGCCGCTTGGCCACCGCCGCCGGGTAATCCTCCGGCGCGAGCAGGGTGGACTTGGCCCATTCGATCTCGCCGAGCAGGTCGCGGACGCTGTCGGTCGCGGTGCTCAGCCCCGCACGGTGCGCCGCCTGCGCGACCACCGTGAACTTGTTCTCCAGCAATCGCCATGGCACGTCGCCGACGACCTGCGGCCAGAAGTACTTCAGCTGGCGCAGCGCCGCGGCGTGAAAAGTGCGGGCCTGCACCTGTTTCGCCTCACCGGCGAGGCCCAGTCCGCGCAGCCGGGCGCGCAATTCGCCCGCGGCGCGGGCGGTGAAGGTGACCGCGAGCACCTGGTCCGGCTTGACGTGCCCCGCCGACACCAGGTGCGCGATCCGGTGCGTGATGGTCCTGGTCTTTCCGGTGCCCGCCCCGGCGAGCACGCACACCGGCCCGCGCGGCGCCCGGACGGCGGCGACCTGTTCGGGATCCAGGGCGTCGAGGTCGAAGGCGGGCACGGCCACCATCATGACAGCCCGGTCCGACAACCGGCCGCCGCGCCTGTCGGCCCTCGACGGCGAAGCGCGGGCGGTGTGGCGCCGGGCACTGTGGAACACGACGAGGTCTTACCGCGTTGAATGGTTCCGTGACTGACGTGAACCCCGTTCTGACCATGTACTCGACCACCTGGTGCGGCTACTGCCGCAGGCTGAAGAAGCAGCTGGACGAGTCCGGTATCAGCTATGTAGAGATCGATATCGAGCAGGACCCGGCCTCGGCCGAGTTCGTCGGTAGCGTCAACAACGGCAACCACGTGGTGCCGACGGTGAAGTTCGCGGACGGTTCGACGGCGACCAACCCGTCGCTGGCCGCCGTCAAGCAGACCCTCGCCGCCCTGGCCTGACGCTCAGTCCAGCGCCGCCCACGATTCGACGATGGTGCGCGCGATCGAGATGGAACCGGGGAGCAGCAGCCGCACGCCTTCCCGCTGGCCCGACCAGTCTCCGGCCGCGAGAGCCGCGCGCACCTCGGCCCTGGTGAACCAGTGCGCCTCGGCGATCTCGCCGTCGGAGAAGGCCAGCGGCTGCTCCGGGTCGGCGACGGCGGCGAATCCGAGCATCAGCGACCTGGGGAACGGCCACGGCTGACTGCCCAGGTAATGGATGTCGCGGACGTCGAGACCGACCTCCTCGCGCATCTCGCGCGCCACGCAGCGCTCCAGCGACTCACCCGCCTCGACGAATCCGGCGAGCAGCGAGAACAGCGTCGTCGGCCAGGTGTGCTGACGCGCGAGCAGCACCCGGTCGCCGCCGTCGTGGATCAGGCAGATGACGGCCGGGTCGATGCGCGGGAATTCCTCGTGCCCGGCCGCGGTGACCCGCGACCAGCCGCCCTTGGTGGCGACGGTGGTGCTCCCGTCGTACGCGCTGAAGCCGGACTTGTCGTGCCAGTTCAGCAGGGCCATGGCGGTGGAGAGCAGGCCCGCGGTGAAATCGTCCAGCTCGCCCGCGACGACGCGCAGGTCGGTGAGCGCGCCGGTGAGTTCGTTGTCACGCACCGCCCACAGGTGCCTGCCCTCGCCGACGCCGAGGAAAACCGCCGCCGGGCTCGGCTCCGAGGACAGCTCGACGGCCGCGTCCAACACCAGCGCGCCGCCCTCGAAACGCACCTGACCGCGGCGGTTCACCCGGAGCAGCCCGGCCTTTGCCCACCCCTCCTTCAGCGCGTTCTCGTCCGCGCGGATCTCCTCGGCGCGGTCGACCGCGGTACGGGACAGCAGGGGGATGGCGTTCAGCTGAAATGACACGCTTCGAGATTACTTCCGAACGCGGTCACTTCGCCGCTCGCCGGATGTAGAGCAGTTTGTCGCCCGCCTCGATCGCGTCCACTTCCGGCTCGCCGACCCGGATCAGATCGCCGCCGCGCACCACGCCGAGCACGATGTCGCTGAGATGCCGTGGGGATCCGCCGATCTCGCTCGGCTCGACCTCGCGCTCGGCCACCGCGAAACCCTGTTCCGGGGTCAGCAGGTCTTCCATCATCTCCACCACGGTCGGGGTGGTGGTGGCGATGCCGAGCAGACGGCCAGCGGTCTCCGAGGACACCACCACCGAGTCGGCGCCGGACTGGCGCAGCAGGTGGGTGTTCTCGGCCTCGCGGATGGCGACCACGATCTTGGCCTTCTTGTTGAGCTCGCGGGCGGTCAGGGTGACCAGCACCGCGGTGTCGTCGCGATTGGCGGCGACGATGACCGACGCCGCGTTCTGCACGCTGGCCAGCCGCAGCACGTCGGACTGGGTGGCTGAACCGTGCACGGTCACCAGGCCCGCGTTCGCGGCCGCCTCCAACGCGATCGTGTCGGTGTCGACCACCACGATCTCGGCGGCCTGCACGCCGTCGCCGAGCATGGCGTCGATGGCGGTGCGTCCCTTCGTGCCGTATCCGACGACCACGGTGTGATTACGCACGCTGCGCCTCCAACGCTGAATCTTGAATGCCTGACGGGATCGTTCGGTCAGCACACTGATCGTGGTACCGACGAGCACGATGAGAAAGAGGATGCGCAGCGGGGTGACGATGACGATGTTCACCAGCCGCGCCTCGGGCGAGGCCGGGGTGATGTCGCCGTAGCCGGTGGTGGACAGCGACACCGTCGCGTAATAGAACGCGTCGAGGAAGGACAGTTCGTCGCCGGTGTTGTCGCGATAACCCGCCCGCCCGACGTACACCACCAGCGCCGCGGTGAACAGCAGTCCGATGGCGAACGCGATCCTGCGGCTCAGCGAGACCCACGGGCTGATCTGCGTCTCCGGGATTCGCAGCAGACCGACGAGTGCGAAGTCGGGACGGGTCGACAGACCTGCTCGTCCCGCGCGATCTCCGAAATCACCGAGCATCGTTCTCACCTGCCCGCCCGTTCGCCGCGCGGTCTATCTCCGGCACTGTCTCTCCCTCCGGCACAGCACGGGAGCCTACCGGGTCGCCGTCGCGCCACCCTGACTCGACGCGAACACTCGGTGAATGTCAGGGTGAGTACTCATGGCAGACATTCGACCGACCCCCGGCAGGCGGCCCGCGCTGTTTCTGGCGGCCCTGCTGTTCGGCAGCGGGGTCATGCATTTCGCGCGGCCCAAGTTCTTCGACTCCATCGTGCCCAGGCTGCTACCCGGCCGAGCGCGCGACTACACCTACGCGTCGGGCGTCGCCGAGCTCGGCGTGGCCGCCGCGCTCGCGGCGCCGCGCACCCGGCGTCTCGGCGGACGGCTGGCGGCGCTGCTGTTCGTCGCCGTGTTCCCGGCGAACGTGCAGATGGCCGTCGACGTGACGCGCAGCGAGAAGGCTTCGCGGGTGCTGAAGATCGGCAGCGTGCTCCGGCTGCCGTTGCAGATCCCGCTGGTCACCACGGCGCTGAAAGTTTCGCGCCAGAGCTGAAGACCCACACGGGTCACTCGTCCTGCCTGGTGGGCGCGGCCGATCGGATCAGCGCGGCCAGCTCCTCGGGTCCGGGCAGCTCGGCGGGCGCGATGGTGCGTCCCGAGCGCACGTAATGGAAAGCGGCGCCGATCATCTCGAGCATCTCGCGTTCGGTGCCGCCGTGCCTGGCGGCCATCAGGCGGGCCCAGGCCAGCCGGTAGATGGCCAGCTGCATGGCCACGGCCGGTTCGTCGGCGGGACCGGGTTCGGCGCCGGTCTTCCAGTCGACCACGGTCCAGCCGCCGCCCGCCTCGGCGAACACCGCGTCCATCCGGCCGCGGATCACGGTTCCCGCGATCGAGGTCTCGAAGGGCACCTCCACATCGAGCGGACTGCGGTGCGCCCACGGCGAATTCAGGAACGCGTCCTGCATCCTGGCGAGTTCGGCGTCGACGCTCGCGTCGTGCGGATCGGGCTCGCCCGCGCCGGGGAGTTCGTCGAGCCCGAGCAACCGGGTGCCCGCGAACCAGCGCTGCACCCAGGCGTGGAACGCGGTGCCGCGCCGGGCCAGCGGATTCGGCGGGTACGGCAGCGGACGGCGCAGGCGCCGAGCCAGTTTCGCCGGATCGGCGCGCATCTCCACCAGGGCGGTGGCCGGGATCTGGCCGGGCAGTTCCACCTCCTGGGCCGCGGCGAGGCCCGCCTCGTGCTCGGCGAGCAGGGCGTCCACGTCGGCGGCCCAGCCTTCCGGATCGTCCGGATCGGCGGCCTGATCCTCGGGGGCGAGCTCGTCCGGCGGCGGCTCGAAGTCGTCGGGGAACGGTGCGAAATCGTCAGTCGGCGCGAGGAGTTCGTCGACCGAGAACAGGGCGTCGGGTTCCGCCTGGGGTGCCACGCTCGGCGCGGGTCCGGCAGGCGGCGCACCCGTGGCGGACTTTCCGGCGGCAACTCGCGGGTCGGCGGGCTGGGCGCGCAGGTCCCTCAGCGCGGAGCGGACCAGGGCGGCGCCCTGCTCGATCGGATCGCGGCGGGGTCCGAGCGGGTCGCGGGGCCACTCGGCGCTCGCCGGATTGTCGGTGAACGGGTTGACCGCGTCGACCTCGGGCGGATCGTCCCATCTCGCGATGTCGAGCACGCCGAACGCCGGTCCGTCGGCCGACTCGCTCGCGTTCTTCAGTTCCAGCAGGAAGTCCGACGGCCCCTTCGGCGCGGAGCCGGTCTCGGCCCAGTGATGCGCCGAAACCAGCAGCACCCGTTCGGTTCTGGTGAGCGCGACGTAGAACAGCCGCCGCTCCTCGTCGAGGCGCCTGCGGTCCAGCGCCGACTTGTGCGCCTTGATGGCGGCCTCCAGGTCGGCCCGGTCGTACAGATCCGCGAGATCCAGGACCGGGACGCCCTCGGCGGCGTCGTCCTGGATGCGGTCGCCGCGCAGCGAGGTGGGCAGCTCGGCCAGCGCGCCGAGCCAGGTCGCCGAGGCAGCGCCCGAGGGAAACACCCCGCGCACCACGTGCGGCACCGCGACGATCTCCCATTCCAGCCCTTTTGCCGCGTGCACCGTCAGCACCTGCACGCGGTCTTTGGCCACCTCCACCTCGCCAGGCTCCAACCCGTTCTCGACCGACTCGGCGGCGGCGAGGAAGGCGAGCAGACCGGTCAGCGAGGCGCCGGTGTCGGCGGCGTAGCCTGCCACCACCTCGGCGAACGCGTCCAGGTGTTCGCGGCCCGCTCCGGTGCCGGCCATGGCACGGCGCGCCTGGGTCTCGACGCCGACGCCGATGGTGCGCTCCACATCGGCCACGAGCTCGACCAGTGGCTGGCCGCTGCGTTCCCGCAGGGCGGCGAGTTCCCGGCCGAGCGCCTCGATGCGGGTGTAGCCCGAGGCCGAATAGTTCTCCTGCGGACCGGGATCGGCGATCGCGTCGGCCAGCCCGGCCTGCTCGGCCGGTTCCGGGGCCACCTCGCGCAACGCGGCGGCCAGCGCGGCGCCGTCGGTGATCTCGTCGCTCTCGCCGCCGGACAGTCTGCTGATGGACAGCGCCCTGGCGCGCCGGGCCAGCGCGGCGAGGTCGGCGACACCGATGCGCCAGCGTGCTCCGGTGAGGACGCGCACGGCCGCGCTGCCTGCGGCGGGCTCGGCGACCAGGCGCAGGGTGGCGACGATATCGGCCACCTCGGGTGTGGCGAGCAGGCCGCCGAGGCCGACGATCTCCACCGGAAGCCCCCGAGCGCGCAGGGCTTCCGCGAGCGGGGCGGCATCGGCGTTGCGGCGCACCAGGATCGCCGACGTCGGCGGCGGCTCTCCCGCGCCGTGCCGCGCCGACCATTCGGCGGCGATCCGCTCGGCGACCCAATCCCGTTCGTCCGCGACGGTTTCGGTGAGCGCCACCGCGACCACACCGGGTTCCGCGCTCGGTTTGGCGCGCAGCGCGTCGACGGTGACACCGCCCGCGTCGAGCGCGGTGCGGCGCAACGGGTCGGCGACCAGGTTGGCGAGGGCGAGGGCCTCGGGCGGATTGCGCCAGCTGGTCAGCAGCGGCAGGATCGGCGCGGGCACGCCGGGCGCCAGCGGGAAGTCGGTGGCGAAGCGGGGCAGGTTGGCCGCGGACGCGCCGCGCCAGCCGTAGATGGACTGCATCGGGTCGCCGACCGCGGTCACCGCCAGACGCCGTGCGGCGCGGCCCGATTCGTCGCGCGGCGGGGGCGCTTCGCCCCCGAACAGCGCGGCCAGCAGAATGCGCTGAGCGTGGCCGGTGTCCTGGTACTCGTCGAGCAGCACCAACCGGAAGCGCCCTCGCTCGGCGGTGGCCACCTCCTGATGCTCGGCCGCGAGCCGCGCGGCCAGCGACATCTGGGCGCCGAAATCCAGTGCGCCCCTGCGGCGCAGCGCCGCGGCCAGCTGCTGGACCAGCGGCAACAGCGCAACACGTTCGCGCTGCACCTGCACGATGGACAGCAGCGCCTGGCTCGGCCCGCCGCGCTGCCGCGGACCGGCGGGCAGGGTGTGCACGAGCTTCTCCAGTTCGGTGTGGGCCTCGGCGAGCTGTTCGGCTTCCACCAGGTGTTCGGCGAGCTGACCGGAGAGCGCGAGCACCGCCTCGGTGACCGAGACCGGGGTACGGTCGGTGTCCAGGTCACCGTCCCACGCCCGCACCACCTGGTGCGCGAGCTGCCACAGCTGGGTCTGGGTGAGCAGGGTCGCCGACGGCTCCACCGGAAGCAGCAGGCCGTGCTCGGTGAGCAGCCGCCCCGCGTAGGAGTGGTAGGTGCTGATCTCGGGTTCGGCCCCGGACAGCTGCGCGCGCAACTCCCCGGACGGGTCCAGCTCGCGCAGCAGTGGCGAACCCGCCAGCCGCGCCAGCCTGGTCCGAATGCGAGCGGTCAACTGCTGGGCGGCTTTTCGCGTGAAGGTCAGGCCGAGCACCTGATCGGGCAGCACCAGCCGATTGGCCACCATCCACACCACGCGCGCGGCCATCGTCTCGGTTTTGCCCGCGCCCGCGCCCGCGACCACCAGCGTGGGTCCGGGCGGTGCGGCGATCACCGCGGCTTGTTCGTCGGTCGGGGGTGGCAGGCCGAGCGCCTCGGCGATCCGCTGAGGCGTCACGGCGGGGTGACTCACTCGTCGGTCACCTGCCTTCCGGTGTCCTGCACCGGACAACTGCCGGCCACCGCGCAGTGACGGCAGCCGTCGTTGCGCATGGCGAGGTAGCTCGGGCCGCGGGTGGACGCGGCGGCGTCGTGGATCGTCGTTCGCCACTTGTCGAGCGCCTCGGGGTCGAGCGGCTCCTGCATGCGCTGAGTGGCGCCCTCTTTGCTGCTCGGCTTGGCCACATACACCAGGCGGGCACCGCCCGGCTCGCCGACAGACTCGGATTCCGTTGGTGTCCGGTCGCTCTCGGCGGGGCCCGATCCGTCCAGCGCGCCCAGCGCGGCCGCCACCTGGTAGGTCGCCAGCTGCGCGTGGTCGGCGGCGGCCTGTTTGCTGATGGGAGTCTTGCCGGTCTTCACGTCGACGATCACGAAGCGGCCCATGGCATCTCGCTCCAGCCGGTCCACCCGGCCCTTGATGCGCACCGGCGGTTCGTCGTCGTCACGCGGCGGCAGCACGCAGTCGACGGGCACCTCGACACCGGCCTGGGTGAGCTCGCCGCGGGTATTGCGCACCCAGGCCATGAACGTCTCCAGCATCGCCTCGGTGCGCCGCAGCTCCTGGCGGGAATGCCAGCCGGTGCCGGGATCGATGGCCTGCCACGCCCGGTCGAGCGCCGCCCGCACCTGTGCCTCGGGCACCTTGCCCGCCAGCGCCTGCACCAGGGTGTGCACCAGATTGCCCTTGACGGCGTGCGGATTGTCGCCGTCGGTGCCGCCGTGCCGCTCCAACGCCCAGCGCAGCGGGCAGGTGCGTAGCAGTTCCACGGTGGACGGCGACAGCGCGACCGCGGTCTCCTCGTCGTCCCACAGCGGGCGCGCCGAACTGAGTTCGGCGGTGCCGTACCACTCCTCGGGGTGGGTGCCGCGCACCCCGGCGTGCGCCAACCTGGCCAGCTGGTGCGCGGCCCTGCGACGGCGCTCCGGGTCGGCCTCGGCGTCGCAGACCACGCCGCGCAACTCGGCCACCAGCGAATGCATGACGAGGGCGCGACCGGGGTCGGCGACCGGCAGCGCGCCCGGCTCGGTGTCGTCGTCGTGACCCAGCAGCTCGGACAGGAAGCGGGATGGCACCAGATCCCGTTCGCCCGAAACGGATTCGACCGCCGTCACCAGCAGCGAGCGCCTGGCCCTGCTGCACGCGACGAGCAACAGCCTGCGCTCCTCGGCCAGGATCGGCGCGGCGCGGCTGACCGATTCGCCTGACAAACCGATGCCCACGCTGAGGTCGACCAGATCCTCGGTGTGCAGCAGGGTGCCGCGCGGCCGCGGATTGGGCCAGATACCCTCCTGCACGCCCGCGACCGCGACCACGTCCCACTCCCGGCCCGCCGCGGCGTGCGCGCTGAGCAGAGCGACGGCCTCCCCCGGCGCGGTGAGCGGGGCGGTGTCCTGCGGAATCTCCTGCTGGAGAAGGTATTCCACGAAGCCCTCGATGCCGGCGCGGGGAATACGGTCGACGTAGGCCGCCGCGGCGTCGAACAGGCCGACGGCGGCGTCGAGGTCGCGGTCGGCCTGCATGCCGACCGCGCCGCCGCGTTCGGATTGGGCGACCCAGCGCCGTTCCAGGCGGGAAGCGGTCCACAGCGCCCAGAGCACGTCCTCCAGACCGGTGGCCCGTCTGCGCGCCTTGCGGCCGCGGTCTAGGGCGGCGAGCACGCGATGCAGCGGCGCGGCCTCGACGTCGGTGAGGCGATCGAGGATCGCCCGATCGCCGATGCCTACGAGAAGATCGCGCAGGACCTCGGCCGACGACTGCTCGAGCAGGGTGGGACTCACGGTGTCGCCGCGGGTTTCGTTGCCACCGGCATCGTCGGGCACGGCCCCGTTCCCGGCCGCCCCGCCGGGGGCCGGACGCTCGTCACCGGGACGGCTCGGCACATAGCTGTCGTCGGCGTGCTCGGCGACCTCCAACCCCCACTCGAGATCGGCTTCCCGCCACTCGGATTCGCTGACGATCGACTCCGGATCGGCGGCGGTCCACTCGGATTCGGTTGGGCTCCAGTCCGATTCGGCGTCATTCCAGGGCGGGTCGTGCGGCGCGAGGCTCTGCGAGGGGGCGAGGTCGGCATCGGGCCGCTCCTGAAGCGAGCCGTCCGGCTGGGGCACGTCGGCGGGTAGCGGCAAGCTCTCCGAAACGTCATCGGGCGGCAGGTCGTCATCGAGGGGAAAGGCATCCTCGGGCAGCGGCGCGACGTCCGGCGGCAGTGCACCGTCGGGTGGCAGAGCATCGTCCGGCGGCAGAGCATCGTCCAGTGGCGGAGCGTCATCCGGCGGCGGCACGTCGTCCGAGGCCAGCGCCTCGGCCCACGCTTGCCCCTCGGCCCTTTTCGCCGTTCCGCGCTCCACCTCCAGCACCGCACGCCGAACCCCGCGGCGCAAGCGCCGAAGGGTGATCTGGTCCGCGCCGCCGAGCGGCCCGGAGAGCAGATCGAGCGCGTCCTCGGCGGAGAACATCGCCTCCCCGGCTCGCCGCGACCGTTCACCAGCGAGGAGCGCGCGCAACGCGAGCAGCATCCAGGCCGCGCCGCGCCGCCTGGCCAGCGGCACGTCCAGCGCGGGCTGTCGCACCGGCACGCCCGCCGCGAGCAGCGCGCGCCGCAACGGGGCCAGAGAGAGCGGCACCGAACGGACGATCACCGCCATCTCGGACCAGGGCACCCCGCCGGTGAGATGCGCGCGCCGCAAATGATCGGCGATCAGCGCGGCCTCCTTGGCGGGCGTGGCGAGCACGCGGACGCGGACCGCGACGCCGTCGTCCTCCTGCGTCGCCTCGGGGTCCGGCACCGGAAACCGTTGCGGCGCACTGCCCGGCAACCTGGCCGCGACCCGCGCGACCGCCAGCCGCACCTGGGCGCCGGACCGATGATTGTGCCGCAACACGACGCGCCGCTCCTCCGGCGCGCCGGGATCGGCGGCGAACCGGGGGTCGGCGCCGCGGAAAGCGAACACGCCCTGGTCCGGATCGCCCGCGACGACCGCGCAGTGCGCCGCCGCGCCGATGACGCGGACCAGGGTCGCGGCCTGCGGATCGAGGTGCTGCGCGTCGTCGACCAGCAGATAGTCGATCCTGGACCGTTCGTCGGCGAGCAGATCCGGGTCGGCGGCCAGCGCGTCGAGCGCCGCGCCGATCAGTTCCGCGGCGTCCAGCGCGGGCGCGGTGGCCTCCGGCGCTTCGACGCCGACCGACCAGCGCAGCAGCATGGCCTGCTCGTAGCGTTCCGCGAAGCGGCCCGCCGCCACCCATTCCGGCTTGTCGTGTTCGCGGCCGAGCGCCACCAGATCCTCCGGGCCGATGCCGCGTTCGGTGGCCCGCAGCATAAGATTGCGCAACTGCTCGGCGAACCCGGCGAGGCCGAGCGCGGGCTGCAACCGCTCCGGCCAGAGACCTGTCGCGCCGTCGGCGATGTCGGTGAGGTCGCCGCGCAGCATCTCGCGCAGCACGGCATCCTGCTCGGCACCGGTCAGCAAACGCGGCGGCGGGTTGCCGTGCGCGGCTGCGTGCCTGCGCAGCACGGCGAAGGCGTAGGAGTGCAGGGTGCGCACCAGCGGCTCCCTGGTGGCGCCGGGCACGCCGCCTTCGTCGTCGGGTCCGGTCCCGCTCAGTCGCGCGGTGACGGCGTCGCGCACCGCGGCCGCCGCCTGCTTCGAATGGGTCAGGAGCAGCAGCGATTCCGGATCGGCCCCGGCCGCGATGCGGGTGGCCGCCAGATCGGTGAGCAGCGCGGTCTTGCCGGTCCCCGGACCGCCGAGCACCTGCCACGGTCGCCATCCCGGGCGCGCGGGCCCGACGACCGCCATGGCCTCGAGCAGCGGGCGCACCTCGGCGCCCCAGAGCCCTGCCCGGGGTGCCGTTGCGTTCCGGCGAACAAGTCGCACCGCGCTATCCGATCGCACCACGTCGGCTATTGCAACAGACAGGGCTGACACGCCATCGGCCCACTCCGGCCGGACGTTGTCCACGTCACGGCCACCTCCGCGACACCGGGACGCCGCCGCCCCGGCGGCCCTTCCGAGCGGCGAGCCGCCCGACCCGACAGAATGGGCCGGTGTCGACTCTCCACGTTCACCGCTTCGGTCCCGCCGAAGGATCGACCGTGCTCGCCCTGCACGGGCTGACCGGGCACGGCCACCGCTGGGCCGCGCTGGCCGCCGAGCACCTCCCCGATGTCCGCGTCGTGGCGCCGGACCTGCGCGGACACGGCCGGTCGACGGCGCTGCCGCCGTGGGACTTCGAGACGGTCGTCGCCGACCTGGTCGACCTGCTCGCCGCCGAGACCAACGGCCCGGTGCTGGTGGTCGGCCATTCCTTCGGCGGCGCGGTCGCCGTGCACCTGGCCGCTCGCCATCCGGAGCTGGTGCGCGGGCTCGTCCTGCTCGATCCCGCGATCGCGGAGGACGCGAGCCTGCTCGCCGACATCGCGGCCAGGACGGTCGCGCACCCCGACTACGCCGATGTCGACGACGCGCGCCGGGACAAACTCGCCAGCGCCTGGCACGACGTCGAACCCCGGCTGCTGGAGGCCGAGCTCGCCGAGCACTTGACACCCACCGAGGACGGCCGGGTCGGCTGGCGGCTGAGTCTGCCCGCCGTCATTTCTTACTGGGGCCAGCTGGCTCGCGGGTTCGTGCTGCCGCCCGCCGACGTGCCGACGGTGCTGGTGCAGGCGATGAAGGTGCAGCCGCCGTTCGTGACGCCCGAGTTCCGCGCCGCCCTCGTCGCGCAGCTGGGCCCGCGACTGACCGTGCACGAATTCGACTGCGACCACATGGTCGCCCAGGCGCGTCCGGCCGAGACCGCCGCACTGATCCAGGCGGCCCTGTAGACCTTCCGGGCCGCGCGAGCTGTTGACGACCCCCGCTCGACAGGGCACATTTGTCCGGTGCCGACCTCCGACGCCGATATCGAGCGGGTCCGCGAGCTCGTCGCGAGCATTCCCTCCGGCAAGGTCGCCACCTACGGCGACATCGCCGCCGCGGTCGGGCTCTCCACCCCGCGCACGGTCGGCTGGATCATGCGCACCGACGCCGCCGACCTGCCGTGGCACCGCGTGCTCGGCGCGGGCGGCAAGCCCGCCGCCCACCTGGCCGACCGCCAGTTGCGGCTGCTCGCGGCCGAGGGCGTGCCGATCAGGGAGGGCCGGGTGGATCTGCGCGAAGCGCGTTTCCGGTTTCCCGAACTTCCGGATCCGCCAAGGCGTTAACGTGGAATCATGTCCACCCGCCTGGCGTGTGTCGTCTTCGATGCGCAGCGGCCGCGCGTCGTCGCGGAGTTCTGGGCGCAGCTGCTCGGCTGGTCGGTGACCGTCGACCGGGCCGACCGGGTCGACGTCGCCGCGCCCGACCCCGACGGCCTGGACATCGCGCTGACCTTCCTGGCCGCCGACACCGCGAAGAGCGGCAAGAACCGCCTGCACCTCGACCTGGCCAGTCGCTCGCTCGACCATCAGCGCGTCCAGGTGGACCGGGCGCTGGTACTGGGGGCGCGGCACGTCGACATCGGACAGGGCGGGACGCCGTGGGCGGTGCTCGCCGACCCCGAGGGCAACGAATTCTGCGTGCTGGAACCGCGGGAGCAGTACGTGGACACCGGCGCGGTGGCGGCCATCGTGATGGACACCCATGAGCCCGCGCGGCTCGCTCGGTTCTGGTCGGCCGCCTCGGGCTGGCCGATCGCGCATTCCGGCCCGCACGTGGCCGGTCTGCGTTCCGCCACAGGGCTCGGGTCCTGGCTGGAGTTCGTCCGCACCCCGGACGTGAAGAGCGGACGCAATCGGCTGCACCTCGATCTCGCGGCGTTCCCCACCGACGATCCCGCGCGCGAGGCGGCGCGGCTGCTCGCGGCGGGCGCCGTCCCGCTCGGCGACAGCGGCGGCGGACCGAATACCGTGTTCGCCGACCCGGAGACCAACGAGTTCTGCCTGCTGCGCCGATCGCCCGACCTGTCCAGGGTCTGAGCTCGGGATCGCCCCTCCGACGGGCTGCCTGCCCCGCCCGCCCCGCGCCCGAATTAGCATTTCGGACATGGTGTACCTCACTGCGGAGCCAATCCGTTGACAGCCGCCGACGCGATCGTGCTCGCCGGCGGGCGGGCCAGCCGCATGGGCGGGGTGGACAAACCCGCCATCGTGATCGGCGGCCGCTCGATGCTGGACGCGGCGCTCGCCGCGGTCGCGGGTCGTGGGCACACCGTGGTCGTCGGACCGCACCGGCCGGAGCTGAATCCGGCGATCCGGCAGGTCCGCGAGGTGCCGCCGGGTTCGGGCCCGGTCGCCGCGATCGATGCCGGGCTGCGCGCGCTGGCCGGCTCCACCGCGCCGCTGGTGGTGGTGCTGGCCGCCGACATGCCGTTCCTGACACCCTCGGCCATCGCCGAACTGCTCAGGCACGAAGCGGAATCCGGCGCCGAGGCGGTCTTCGCCGCCGACGAGTCGGGCCGCCCGCAGTACCTGATCGGCGTCTGGCGGCGCTCCGCGCTCAGTTCCGCACTCGCCGAACTGGATTCGCTGATAAACCAGCCGATGAAGGCGCTGGTGCCCGCCGACACCGTGATCGTCGGCCTGGCCGGTGTCGCCGACTGCGACACCGAGGAAGAAGTACGCAAGGCGCGGGCACTGGCCGCCGACACCACGCCCATGACACTCGACGAGGCACGGAACACGCTGCGCGACAGCCTCACCCGGCTCACCGTCTACCGGACGGACCTGCCGAGCGTGCGCGGTGCGGCACTGGCCGCGCCGCTCACCGCGGCGGACGCGCTGCCCCGCTTCGACGTGTCCGCGATGGACGGGTACGCCGTCGCCGGGGACGGACCGTGGCGGCTGCGCCGCGACATCGGCTTCGCGGGCGGACAGCGCCCGGTCGGGCTGCTGCCCGGCGAGGCGGTGCGCATCGCCACCGGTGCGCACGTGCCCGACGGCACCACCACCGTGGTCCGTGACGAGTTCGTGCGGGTGGACGCGGGCAAGACCCTGCACCGGCTACCCGACACACCGATCCGTGACGACATCCGCCGCCGCGGCGAGGACCGCGGTCCCGGCGATCTGGTCGCGCCGGAGGGCGCGCCGGTGACCGCCGCGCTGATCTCGGCGGCCGCCAGCGTCGAGGTCACCGAGGCGGCGGTGCGCGGTCCGGTCCGCGCGCGCATCGTGATGACCGGCGACGAGATCCGCAGCGAGGGCCCGCTGCGCGCGGGACAGACCAGGGACTCGATCGGTCCGATCCTGCCCGACCTGCTCGCCGGATCGGGCATCCGCACCGTCGACCGGGTGCACCTGCGCGACACCCCCAACGGCTTCGACGAAGTCCTCGCCGCCGCAAGCGATTGCGATCTGCTCGTCATCGTCGGCGCGACGGGTGGCGGCGCGGCCGATCAACTCCGCGCTGCGATCGCGCGCGCCGAGTCCCGCGTGCTCGTCCCCCGTCTCCGCCTGCGTCCGGGCGGGTCCACCGTTGTCGCCGAAACAGAAGGTGGCACAACTATTCTCGGCCTGCCCGGGAATCCGTTCGCGGCCGTCGCCACCCTGTTGGCGCTCGCCCCCGCCATCGTCGAGGGACGGACCGGAGCACGCCCGGCCCGCCCGCTGACCGGCCCGCTGCACAACGCCGCCGACGTGTCGGGTCCGGTTCCGCGTATCGTTCCGGCGCGCATCGCGCCGGCCGGCGGCTGGATCGGCGACCCGACCGTGCGCACCGCCCATCTGGGCGGACTCGTCGACCGCGACGGCCTCGTCGTGGTGCCCGCCGAGGCGTCCGACGGGATTTCCGTGGAATTCCTACTTCTGCCGCTCTGAAAAACGGTCGCCGACCGGGGCGTCTCTACATATTTTCACTCTTCTCTTCCCCGATTGATTCCCGCTCGCTATGGTGATTGTCGTTAGGCGAATCCAATCACTTCGGAAAGGACCGAGTGGAGATGGCTGAAAAGTCGAAGAAAACGCCTAAGAAAATGCCCAAGCAGATGCCGAGGCAGCAGCAACAGCAGCGCCAGGAGCAGGGCATCGGCCGGTCAGGGTCGAATCCCAACGAGCGCATGACCGAAGAGCAGCGCGAGCGGGATCGGCGTCACGGCCAAAACTGAATGACTCCGAACTGCGTCTGCCGGTTTCTGCGGAACCGGCAGACGCGGTTCTTTCTTTACCCATCTTTTTCAATTCGGATGCTCGGCCCGGGTACGACGCCTCTCACACGGGTTTCGCGCACCCTGCGCCAAACCCTGGTAAGCCACACCTTTTCGATCGTCTACTGAAAAGATGGCTGTTCCATCCTCCGCGCGCGGTTACGAATCCTTCAACGGCGCCGTCGGCCGCACCACCGCCGACTCGACACCCGACTGGACGTACCCGCCCACCGCGCCGGAGGGCGCGCCCAACATCGTCGTGGTGCTGGTCGACGACATGGGATACAGCGACATCGGGCCGTTCGGCTCCGAGATCGAGACGCCGACGCTGGATCGGCTGGCCGCCGACGGTGTCCGCCTCACCAACTACCACACCACGCCGCTCTGCTCGCCCTCGCGCGCCTCGCTGCTGACCGGAATCAACGCCTACCGAGCCGGTTTCGGCTTCGTCGCAAACTCCGATCCCGGCTACCCCGGCCTGCGGCTCGAGCTCGCCGACGATGTGCTGACCCTTCCGGAGATCCTGCGCCACAACGGCTACGCCACCTACGCGGTGGGCAAGTGGCATCTGGTGCGCGACGCCACGATGAACCCCGCGGCGCACCGCGACTCGTGGCCCACTCAGCGCGGATTCGACCGGTACTACGGTTCGCTGGAGGGGCTGAACTCCTTCTACTACCCGAATCAGCTGGTCTCCGACAGCTCGGTGGTGGATGTCGAGGAGTACCCGGAGGGCTATTACCTCACCGACGACCTGACCGACAAGGCGATCGGCTACCTGAAGGACCTGCGCGCGCACGACACGACCAAACCGTTCTTCCTCTATTTCGCGCACGTCGCCATGCACGGTCCCTTGCAGGCCAAGCCCGAGGACCTGGCCAGGTATCGCGGCCGCTACGCCGCGGGGTGGGACGAACTGCGCCGGAACAGGTTCGCCGCCCAGCTCGCCGCGGGGATCTTCCCGCCGTGCACCGAGCAGAAGCCGCGCAACACCGAGCCGGGTTACGAAGCGGCCGAATGGGATTCGCTCAGCGACGAGGAGCGCCGCCGATTCGCCAGGTACACGTGCGCGCCGATCCGACCGAGCTGCACGATCTCTCCGCACGACATCGGGACAAGGTCGCCGAGCTGGCCGCCGCCTGGGACGAATAAGCCTGGGCCAACACGGTATTCCCGCTGCTCACCCGCCAGGATCTGGTCGCGCGACGGCCGGAGGAAGCCCGCTTCACCGCGCCGGTGCGCCTGCTGGCGGGCACCCCGACGCTGGAGCGCTACCGCTCCCAGCGCCTGATCGCCAACCGCGACTGCGAGATCGCCGTCGAGCTGGGCGGCTACCGGCCGGGCGACGAGGGCGTGCTGGTGGCGCACGGCGCTCCGCTGGGCGGCTACCTGGTCTACATCGAGGACGGGCGGGTGGTGCTCGGCGTCAACAGCTACGGCGACTACGCCGAGACCGCCACCGCGCCTCTCGCGCCCGGCGTCGGACGGATCACCGTCACCGCTCGCGTGCGGCCGCGACTGCGCTGGGATTTCCGCGTCGAGGTGCAGGGCGGCCCGCACGCCGAGCTGACCGACCGGGTGCAGCTGGTCGGCATGTCGCCGTGGACCGGCATCTCCGTCGGCGTCGACGCGCGCGGCCCGGTGTCCTGGGACCTGCGCGAACGCCGGGGTCCGTTCCGCTACACCGGCGACCTGCGCGCGGTCACCTACACGCCGGGTCCGGTCGGGGTGCCGCGTCCGATCATCGAGGCCGTCGAGCGCGAGGCGGAGTTCGTCGCCGAATGAAAACCCCTGCTCCACCGACCTTTCCACGCCCCGTCATTACCTCGCGGGTAATCGACGCGCGGCGCGGGCGGCGATACGTTCGGCGCACCGCTCGCCTCGCAGCGGCCCACCGCGTCGAAGGGATCGATCATGTCCGCGTTTGGCTTCGCCCACCTGCGCAGCCGCCGTCCGCACCCGGACATCCTGGAGTATCTGGAACGCATCCAGGACACCCTGGACCCGTTCGACGGCCGGTTCGTGATCCATGGACCGCCGGTCGAGGTGGTGGAAGGCGACTGGCCGGGCAGCATGGTGCTGATCGAGTTCCCGGACCTGACGCGAGCCAGGGCCTGGTACCACTCCCCGGCGTACCAGGCGATCCTGCGCCTGCGGGCCGATCACATCGACGGCGACCTGCTGCTCATCGAGGGCGTCGGCCCCGATTACGACCCGCGCGAACGAGCCGCGAAGCTGCGCGCGGAGTCCGTCGAGCACTGAGCCGGGTGTCGGCCACCGGGGCCGGTCGGATACCGTTTACCAGGCAGTATGCAGTTATTCGCGACAAAGGATGCGCCTGAATGGACGACAGTTCCCTGGTCTGGGACGACGGTGCCCTGGTCACCATCGACCAGCGCGGACTGCCGCACGAGGTGCGGGAGCTGCGCCTCGGCACGGTGGACGAGATCATCGAGGCGCTCGAGACGCTGGCCATCCGTGGCGCGCCCGCCATCGGGATCGCGGGCGCGTTCGGCGTGGTCATCGCGACCGCCGCGCACACCGCCGACGGCG
The DNA here is from genome assembly GCF_057708325.1 of Nocardia sp. bgisy134. Lineage (NCBI taxonomy): Bacteria > Bacillati > Actinomycetota > Actinomycetes > Mycobacteriales > Nocardiaceae > Nocardia > Nocardia sp. bgisy134. The sequence continues at coordinate 294,199 of NZ_JBYIRW010000007.1, read as the reverse complement.
TCGTCGACGAGGCGCGGGTGCAGGCCGAGGCCGACCGCATCGCCGCGGCACGGCCGACCGCGGTGAACCTGGCGTGGGCCGTCGAGCGGGTCCGTACCCGTGTTCCGGCGGGCGCCGACGCGGTGCTCGCCGAGACCCTGGACATGCTGGACGAGGACGGCCGCGTCAACCGGGCCGCCGCCACGCACGCCGCCGACCTGGTACAGCGGCTGTGCGCGGACCGGCCGCTGCGGGTGCTGACCCATTGCAACACCGGCCGACTGGCGACCAGCGCCTTCGGCACCGCGATCGGCGCGCTGCGGGTGCTCGCCGAGCGCGGCGCGATCGAGAACGTGCTGGTGGACGAGACCCGCCCGCTGCTACAGGGCGCACGGCTGACGGCGTGGGAGCTGGCCGAGGCGGGCATTCCGCACCGGCTGACCATCGACTCGGCCGCCGCGTGGGCGATGGCCACCGGCCAGGTCGACTGCGTGCTGGTCGGCGCGGACCGGGTCACCGCGAACGGCGACGTGGCCAACAAGATCGGCACCTACGCCGTCGCACTCGCCGCCCACCGGCACGGCATCCCGTTCATCGTGGTGGCTCCGGAGTCGACGCGGGACCCGAACACGGCCACCGGCCACGACATCGTCATCGAGGAGCGGGCCGCGGCCGAGGTGACCGGATTCGGCGGTGTCGCAACGGCTCCCGCGAACACCGAGGTCTTCAATCCCGCCTTCGACGTGACGCCGAGCGAGCTGGTCACCGCGGTCGTCACCGAGAACGGCGTGGTGCACGGTACGAACGGCGAAGCGGGAGAAGACGATTCGGCGGGCGCCGAACTCGCCGCGATCGCGAAGGAACTCTACGGGCGCGGCTGGATGCCGGGCACCGCCGGCAACCTCTCGGTGCGCGCGGGCGCGACCGCCGTGATCACCGGCAGCGGACTGTCGAAAGGCGAGCTGACACCCGCGGACATGGTGACCGTGTCCGTCGCGGACTCCACCCCGCTGCCGGGCCTGCGACGGAAACCCTCCGCCGAGACCACCATTCACACCGCCGTGTACCGCACCACCGACGCCGCGGCCGTCGTCCACGTGCACTCGCCGTACGCGACCGTGCTGGCGACCGAAGCGGGCGCGGCCGAGCGGGAAACCATCCTGCGCATCACCGATTTCGAACTCATCAAGGGACTCGGTTCCGCCGATCCGACGGCGATCGATATCCCGGTGTTCCCGAACTGGCGCGACGTGCCGCGCATCGGCGCCGACATCGAACGCTATCTGCGCGACAATCCCTCCGCCCCACCCGTGTTGTGCATCGCCGGGCACGGCATCACCACCTGGGGGGAGAATCTCTCCCGGGCACGCGATCGCGCCGAATGCCTGGAAGCCCTGTGCGAGCTGGTGATTCGCACCGGGCGCAGGCACGCCTTCGCCACCCCCGCCGAGCCACTCGAGATTGGACCGACATGACCCTGCTCCAGGTGATGGCCGCCGACAACGCCGCCGACGTGCGCGTGCGGACCACCGACGACACCGTGATCGCCGCCGAACTCGCCGCGCACGGCATCACGTTCGACCGCTGGCCCGCGCTCGACGACGCCGCCGCGATCCCCTCGGACGACCTGCTGGCCCACTACGCCGACCGGGTCGCCGAGCTGAACGACGCCGGCCGCTACAAGCACATCGATATCGCGCGCATCCACCCCGACGACGCGAACCCCGAGTGGCCCGCGATCGCCAAGGGCGCCCGCGAGAAGTTCCTGAACGAGCACCGGCACGCCGAGGACGAGGTGCGCTACTTCGCCGCAGGCCGCGGCTGCTTCTATCTGCACCTGGGCGACGAGGTGCTCGCGGTGGTCTGCGAGGGCGGCGATCTGCTGTCGGTCCCCGCGGGCACGCTGCACTGGTTCGACATGGGCACCCGGCCCGATTTCATCGCCATCCGCTTCTTCGAGGAGGAGGACGGCTGGGTCGGCGACTTCACCGGCGACCGGATCAGCGAAGGCTTCCCCACCCTCGACGAACTGCTCACCGCGTCGTGACCCGGGCGATCGTCCTCGATATCGAGGGCACCACCAGCCCGACCAGTTCCGTGCGCGAGGACCTCTACGGCTACACCCGGGATCGGCTGCCGCAGTGGCTGGCCGACAACAGCGCGGACGCGGCGGCGCCGGTCCTCGCGGGCGCCAGGGAACTGGCCGGACGCCCGGACGCGGACACCACCGAGGTGGCCGAGATCCTGCGCGGCTGGCTCGGCTCGGACGTGAAGGCCGAGCCGCTCAAGACCGCGCAGGGCCTGATCTGTCACGAGGGCTTCCGCAGCGGCGCACTGCACGGCGAGTTCTTCCCCGACGTCGCGCCCGCGCTGGCGGCATGGAAGGCCGCGGGGCTGACGCTGTACGTGTACTCGTCGGGTTCGGTGCGCAACCAGCGCGATTGGTTCGCCTTCGCGCGCGGCGGCGAGCTCGGTTCATCGATCAGCGGGTATTTCGATCTGTCCACCGCGGGCCCGAAGCGCGAGGCCGCGTCCTACGACAAGATCGCGAGCGCGATCGGCGTGCCCGCCGACGAGATCCTGTTCCTCTCCGACCATCCGGAGGAACTCGACGCGGCCGTCGCGGCGGGATGGTCGGCCATCGGAGTGCACCGGCCGGGCGAGCCCAATCCCCCGCGCCCACCGCACCGGTGGATCGACTCCTTCGCGGAGATCGATCCGGCCTGATCGTCCGGTTCCGGGCCCCTACCACCCGGACGCGGACAGGCGTGCCGGGTATCAGGCCCCGGAGACACGCACCTGCGCACGCACGGCGCCGATGCGGCCGTGCTGGACCGTCGCGAAGATCCGGCGCGCGTGCACCGCGATGGGGCTGGTCGACCAGGGCGCCAGCGCGGTGGTGAACATCAGTTCGCACCAGGACAACGCGGGCACGTCGCCCGCGGCCAGTGTGGCGATCAGCGACATCTCGGTGTCGTTCCCGGCCCAGGCGGCCAGCAGCCAGGCGGCGTCCAGGCGGCCGAGGAACTCGTCCGCGTCCTCCGGAGGGCCGTGCGGCGTATCCACCGCGAGGTGCACCGCCGCCGCGATCGCGTGCCGCATCTTGGCGTCGAGGCCGATGGCGTCGTGCAGCAGCAGCGCCTCGAGCGCGGCCCGCAGCTCGACGCCGGGGTCCACCGTCGGCTTCCCACCCACCGGACCGATATCTCCTGCGTTGCGGATCATGGGCAACCCTTCCTCGATGTCGTTGTTCCTCTGGGTGTCGACTGCGCGTAGATGCCTGCCGGACCTCGGGTCGAACGCCCCGGCGTCGACCAAACTGACCAGCGCGCCCGGATTCCAGTCCAGGCTGCCGAAGACCTGGCACCAATCCAGGGCCGGATTGTCCTCCGAGCAGACCAGATCCAGCACCAAGCCGGACATGGACGCGGTGCATGCCAAGGCGACGGTGTCGATGTCCGGTTCGGTCACGACGAGGCGCAGGGTGGCCTCCGCGTGGCCCGCGTCGGCACGAGCACGGCCCGCCAGCCACACTGCCCGGTTCGCGGCGGCCATCGCCCCCGCTAGACGATCGTCGTGCGGATGGTCGATGTCGCCGTCCAGAAACGGTCCGTACCACAGTGCCCTGCCCTCGTCACCGCAGACCGCGAATGTGCCGTTGGCACAGTTCGCGGCAGCGGCCAGCGAGATATGCGGTACCAAACCGATGTCATCAACCATGAGCACTCACTCCCCGCAATGTTCGCGCAATCCGTTGTCGTCCGAGATCGATCCACAGTGTCGCAACTAATTGCCCGACCTCGCCGATAAACGGATCAAATACGTTTCCCGGACCGTTGTCCAGGCGAAGTGGGACTTGCCGCGCGCCCTGTGAGGTACCTACACCGTCCAGTGGAAGTACCGCCGAGCCGGTGACCCGTTCACCACCACGGCATTTATCCCGCAACACATTTCGACAGCGTAGCCCGACCGGTCCCGGCCACTACCCGCCTTCGCCCGATCAGGTTTCGCCCCAACCGATTTCACGCAGGCGCGGCCCGTGGCACGCCGACGGGACGCCGCGCCGAGAAGTCGACGGGCGGGCGCGGTGCCGAACGTGCTACCCGAAAACCACTCTGCCGCTAGGGGTTCACGGCGGACCCAGCAGTCCGAGAGCCGTTGACCGCGGCCGACCGTCCCACACCGTGCGACGCCGCCTGCGGCGTGCGGATGCCGAGGAAGAATTGCATCCGGCCCGGGTGGTTCCCGGAATCCACCCGGAACAACTGCACGTCCAGGCTGAAGTGCTCGCCCGTTTCGATATCGCGCAGCCGCATTTGCGGGCTTTCCCGGCCGTACGCGGTGCCGCCCGCGGCCCACATCCGGCGGAATTCCGGATACTGCCCGAGTTCGTCGAGCAATTCGGTGGACCAGTCACCACCCGCAGACTGCCCGATGAGTCCGCGTAGCCAGTCCACGGTGAGCGCGGCCTCGCGCTCCCATTCGACCATCACCCGCCTGGACAACTCGTTGCCGAAGAACCAGCGCAGGATGTTCACGTCCTCGAGCAAGCCGGGGAAAATCGCAGCGTAGGGGCCGTTGCACGACAGGACGTTCCATCGGGTGTCCAGGTAGCCCGCCGCGTTCGGCTCGTGCACCACGAGACCGTTGCGCATGTCCTCGGTGATCTCGGCACGCAGCTCGGCGACCGTCGGAGCCGAGGCCTCGGCCAGTCCGGCCAGGTCGAACAGGTGCCTGCGCTCGGCATCGGAGAGCGGCGCGACCCGGTGCAGGTATCCGATGAGCGCCTCCACCACCACCTTGGTCGGGTGCGCTCGGTCGCCGCCTTCCAAGTGCGTGATATAGCTCGAACTGACCCCCGCCGCGAATGCCAGCTTTTCCCTGGATACCCGCCGGTCGTCGCGGAATCTACGCAACAACCCGCCGAAGGTCGGCGGACGCAGCAGATCTCCTGGACTGACTTCGGTCGACTTGCGTGACACAGCTATTCGCTCCTATGAAACCGTAGATGTATCAACCAATTGGCTACTTCCAGGTGGCAGCGGTGTCGAAGCTCCCGAGATGTCGGCGCCGCGGCCACAAGGGGGTTGTCCATGGCTCCAATCGTTCAACGATCTCGACTGTTACTCATAGCGGACGATATTAACTGATATCCCTTCTTTATATTCCATACAAGCTTCGTGTCATGGCTACAATTCGGCAATCTTCATGGCCGTGAAAATCGACCTCCACCACGGCCATTCACATCGAGCCGCCGATTCGGCAGTAGTCCGAACGACCGGGCCGATCGGTCCCAGGACCAGATTCCACGCCATTTCCAACCGGTCGGTTTTCTATTCGCGAAAAGTCGCCGCGCCCAAGCACATTCGGCCGGTCAGATTTCTCGCACCGGGAAAGGCGGCCGAGCCGGGAAAGAATCGACGCACGAGTGCGCGTGTCATCCGGCCGCGGCGACCGCCTCACCGATCCGCCGAGCGCGCGTCTGCGGGCGCTCGGCGGACTCGATCGCGTCGACGAGTTGTCGGCGTCGCGAAGGGGAGAGCGCGTCGAAGGCCGGTCGCACGCCCGCCGCAGCCAACGCGGCCGCCAGATCCTCGGGCACCTCGACCGTCCGCTCGGCGGTGTCGCGGCTCAGGGTGACCACGACGGTGTCGCCGGGTCCCTTGCCGAGCCGCTCGCGGATCGCCTTCAGCATGCCGAGACACGGTCCGCCGCCCATCGACACGATGGAGCCGGTGTACTCGATGCCGTCGAAAGCGGCCCGTACCGGAATCCGCCCTCCGCCGCCGAGCGCGGCGACGACGTCGGCGGGTACCGCGATATACGCGCGCCGCCACCCCGCGCGGTCTGGATTTCGGCCTCGAATCGCTGCATACGCGGAACGTAATCATCTCACCGAGGGCTGTCGCCGGACGACGGCAAACAAATGGCGAACCACAAGTCTCTGGACGAATCGGGGTTCGACATGGTAGCCACGAGGGCAGTGGGCGGCGCCACAATTCGGCCCGAACAACCCCTGTCGGTTGTGTTAACGATTGTAAACCGCCCGAGAACCCCCGGTTTCCAAAGCTTCACCGGCAAGGCCCCGAAACACCCGCCCGCTGCCGCATTCAACCCGGTCAGCCCTCATCGGCCCAGGTCACGTGAATGTCATCGACAGCCGATCGCAACCGCCCAGTGACCGCCAGGTTGCCGCGACCTCACAACTCACCGGCGGCTCTCGCGCGCTGTGAGAGAATCGTTTGGCCGCGCGTCTTCACCTCCTTACAGTCGGTGCAACAGCCCGATTTCACAGCTCGAAGGGGGCGTCGTGGTTAACTCACGCACTCATGTTTCGGCACCCTCCGATCCGGCGGGCGCGCTTTCCTCCGACGCCGGTGACGCATTGCTCCGGCTGGGCAAATACTTTCAGCGCGGTGAGGTCTCCGCGGACCAGCGCAGCCTGCACAAGGTCGGTGGCCGCCAGGCCGACGAGTTCTACCGCGACCGCTGGGCGCACGACAAGGTGGTGCGTTCCACCCACGGCGTGAACTGCACGGGCTCGTGCTCCTGGAAGATCTACGTCAAGGACGGCGTGATCACCTGGGAATCGCAGCAGACCGACTACCCCTCGGTCGGCGCGGACAAGCCCGAGTACGAACCCCGCGGCTGCCCGCGCGGCGCGTCCTTCTCCTGGTACACCTACTCCCCCGCCCGGGTGCGCTACCCGTACGTGCGCGGCACCCTGCTCGAGCTGTACCGCGAGGCCAAGGAACGGCTGAAGGATCCCGTGCTGGCCTGGGAGTCCATCGTCGAGGACCCCGAGAAGGCCAAGCGCTACAAGTCCGCCCGCGGCAAGGGCGGTTTCGTGCGAGCGGAATGGTGGGAGGCCGCCGAGATCGCCGCGGCCGCGCACGTGCACACCATCAAGCGCTACGGCCCCGACCGGGTCGCGGGCTTCTCGCCCATTCCGGCCATGTCGATGGTCAGCCACGCGGTCGGCGCCCGGTTCATCTCGCTGCTCGGCGGATCGATGCTGTCGTTCTACGACTGGTACGCCGACCTGCCGGTGGCCTCGCCGCAGGTATTCGGCGATCAGACCGACGTGCCGGAATCGGCCGACTGGTTCGACGCGGGCTACCTGATCATGTGGGGTTCCAACGTCCCCGTCACCAGGACCCCGGACGCGCACTACATGACCGAGGCCCGCTACCGCGGTCAGAAGGTGGTCGTGGTCTCCCCCGACTACGCCGACAACACCAAGTTCGCCGACGAGTGGGTAGCCGCGCGGCCGGGAACCGATGCGGCGCTCGCCATGTCGATGGGTCACGTGATCCTGAAGGAGTTCTTCCTCCAGCGCGACACCCCGCGGTTCCTCGACTACGTCAAGCGCTACACCGATCTGCCGTACCTGGTCTGCCTGGACGATCCGGAGGGCTGGGACGCCGAGGGTGTCTACCACCACGACGGCGCGCTGGCGGGCAAGTTCCTCACCGCCGCCGATCTGGGCGAGACCGCCGAGGGCGCGGCGCACAAGCCCGTGCTGCTGGACGACGCCGGAAACCCCGTGGTGCCCAACGGTTCCCTCGGCCACCGCTTCACCGAGGGCGACGCGGGCAAGTGGAACCTGGACCTGGGCGACGTCGACCCGCTGCTGAGTCTCTATGGCGCGGAAGGCAATCAACCCGTCGCGGTGCGCCTGCCGCGCTTCGACACCGACAAGGCGGGTGTGCTGCTGCGCGGCGTCCCGACGATCACGGTCGCGGGCAAGCGCGTGACGACCGTGTTCGACCTGCTGCTCGCGCAGTACGGCGTCGGGCGCGACGGACTCCCCGGTGAATGGCCGACGGGCTACGACGACGCCTCCACCCCGTACACCCCCGCATGGCAGGAGACCATCACCGGCGTCCCGGCCAAGCAGGCCGAGCGCATCGCGCGCGAATTCGCCGACAACGCCGACCGTTCCGGCGGACGTTCGATGATCCTGATGGGCGCGGGCACCAATCACTGGTTCCACTCCGATCAGATCTACCGCGCCTTCTTCACCCTCACGCTGCTCACCGGCTGCCAGGGCGTGAACGGCGGCGGCTGGGCGCATTACGTCGGGCAGGAGAAGTGCCGCCCGGTGACCGGTTGGTCCACTCTGGCTTTCGGCCTCGACTGGCAGCGCCCGCCACGCCAGATGCAGGGCACCGTGTTCTGGTACCTGACCAACGATCAGTGGCGCTACGACCCGTTCACCGCGCAGTCGTTCGCCTCGCCGCTCAGCAAGGGCGCGTTCGCGGGCCGCACCGCGGCCGACAACATCGCGCTGGCCAGCAGGCTGGGCTGGATGCCGAGCTACCCGACCTTCAACCGCAACCCGCTCGACCTCGTCGACGAGGCCGAGGCCGCGGGCGCCACCCCGGCCGACCACGTGGTGGCCGGGCTGAAGTCGGAAGAACTGCGCTTCGCCTGCGAGGACCCGGACGACCCGGAGAACTTCCCGCGCTGCCTGACCGTCTGGCGTGCGAACCTGCTCGGTTCCTCCGGCAAGGGCAACGAGTACTTCCACAAGCACCTGCTCGGCGCGGACTCCAACCTGCAGGCCACCGAGGCGACCGGCGTGCGGCCGCAAGAGCTGGTCTGGCGCGACGAGGCGCCGTCCGGCAAGCTGGATCTGCTGCTCTCCCTGGACTTCCGGATGACGAGCACCACGCTCTTCTCCGACATCGTGCTGCCCGCGGCCACCTGGTACGAGAAGCACGATCTCTCCTCCACGGACATGCACCCGTTCGTGCACGCCTTCTCCCCCGCGATTTCCCCGCCGTGGGAGGCCAAGACCGATTTCGAGGCGTTCCACCGGATCGCCCGCGGCTTCTCCTGGATGGCCGAGAAGCACCTCGGCAAGCGCAAGGACATCGTCGCGGTGCCGTTGCAGCACGACTCGCCGGATGCGCTGGCGCAAGCGGGCGGCCGCGTGCTGGACTGGAAAGCCGGTGACTGCGAACCGATTCCGGGCAAGACCATGCCGAAGCTGGTGGTCGTCGAACGCGACTACCCGAAGGTGGCCGAGAAGATGGCCGCGCTCGGCCCGCTGGTCGACACCCTCGGCGTCACCACCAAGGGCGTCACGACCTATCCCGACCAAGAGGTCGAGTACCTGGCCGGGATGAACGGCACCGTGGTCTCGGGTGTGGCGCAGGGTCGCCCGTCGCTGGCCAAGGACACCCACGCCGCCGAGGCCATTCTGGCGCTCTCCGGCACCACCAACGGCCGGCTCGCCGTCGAGGGCTTCGAGGCGCTGGAGCGCCGCACGGGCACCAAGATGGCCGACCTGGCCGCCGAGCACGAGGGCAAGCGAATCACCTTCGCGGACACCCAGGCTCGGCCGGTGCCGGTGATCACCTCGCCGGAATGGTCGGGCAGCGAGACCGGCGGGCGCAGGTACTCGCCGTTCACCATCAACACCGAACGGCTCAAGCCCTGGCACACCCTCACCGGACGCCAGCACTTCTACCTCGATCACGACTGGATGATCGAGCTCGGCGAGCAGCTGCCGATCTTCCGGCCGCCGCTCGACATGACCGCGCTGTTCAGCGAGCCCGGCGTGGGTTCGGTGACCGAGAAGGGCGTCACCGTGCGGTATCTGACGCCGCACTCGAAGTGGTCGATCCACTCCGCCTACCAGGACAACCTGCACATGCTCACGCTCTCGCGCGGCGGTCAGTCGATCTGGATGTCGGACAAGGACGCCGCGAAGATCGGTGTGGCCGACAACGATTGGATCGAAGCGATCAACCGCAACGGCATCGTGGTCGCGCGCGCCATCGTCTCGCACCGCATGCCCGAGGGCACCGTGTTCATGTACCACGCGCAGGACCGCGCGGTGGACGTGCCGCGCATCGAGGGCACCCCCGAGGTGAACGACGCGCGCGGCAAGCGCGGCGGTATCCACAACGCGCTGACCCGGATCATGATCAAGCCCTCGCACCTCATCGGCGGGTACGCGCAGCAGTCCTTCGCACTGAACTACCACGGCCCCACCGGAAATCAGCGCGACGAAGTGACAACCATCCGCAGGCGCTCGCAGAAGGTGGAGTACTGATATGCGTGTCATGGCTCAGCTCGCCATGGTGATGAACCTGGACAAGTGCATCGGCTGTCACACCTGCAGCGTCACCTGCAAGCAGGCGTGGACCAACCGCGGCGGCACCGAGTACGTCTGGTTCAACAACGTGGAAACCCGTCCCGGACAGGGTTATCCGCGCCAGTACCAGGACCAGGAGAAGTGGAAGGGCGGCTGGACGCTCACCAAGCGCGGCAAGCTGACCCTGAAGTCCGGTTCGCGAATGAAGCGGCTGCTCAATATCTTCGCCAACCCGGACCTGCCCACCGTGTCGGACTACTACGACCCGTGGAGCTACGACTACGACAACCTGCTGTCCTCCCCCGCCATCGACACCACGCCGGTGGCGCGGCCGAAATCGCTGATCACCGGCGAGGACACGAAGGTCACCTGGGGCGCGAACTGGGACGACGACCTCGGCTCCGGCCCCGAGCAGGTGGGCAAGGACCCGCTGCTGAACCGGCTCTCGGACAAGGTGAAACTGGAGTTCGAAGAGACCTTCATGTTCTACCTGCCGCGCATCTGCGAGCACTGCCTGAACCCGTCGTGCGCGGCGTCCTGCCCGTCCGGCGCGATCTACAAGCGCGCCGAGGACGGCATCGTGCTGGTGGACCAGGACAAGTGCCGCGGCTGGCGGCAGTGCATCACCGGCTGCCCGTACAAGAAGATCTACTTCAACCACAAGACGGGCAAAGCGGAGAAGTGCACCTTCTGCTACCCGCGTGTCGAGGTCGGCATCCCGACGGTGTGCTCGGAGACCTGCGTCGGGCGGCTGCGCTACATCGGCGTCATGCTCTACGACGCGGACAAGGTGCAGGAGGCTGCGTCGGTCACCGACACCAAGGATCTGTACCCCTCGCAGCTCGGCGTCTTCCTCAACCCGCACGACCCGCGGGTGATCGCCGAGGCCGAGCGCGCCGGGATCTCGCCGGAATGGATTCAGGCGGCGCAGGATTCGCCGGTCTACAAGCTGATCGTGGACTACCAGATCGCGCTGCCGCTGCATCCGGAATACCGCACCATGCCGATGGTCTGGTACGTGCCGCCGCTGTCGCCGGTGGTGGACGTGCTCACCGAGACCGGGCACGACGGAGAGAACCACGCGAACTTGTTCGGCGCCATCGACGCGCTGCGCATCCCGGTGGAGTACCTGGCCGAACTGTTCACCGCGGGTGAGATCGGTCCGGTGCGGGCTTCGCTGCAAAGGCTCGCCGCCATGCGGTCGTTCATGCGGTCGGTGAACCTCGGCGAGGAGCCGGACCCCTCGATCGCGCCGTCGGTGCGGTTGGAGCCCGAGGAGATCGAGTCGCTCTACCGGCTGCTGGCCATCGCGAAGTACGAGCACCGCTACGTGATCCCGCAGGGCGCGACTTCGCAGGCGCACGAACTGGATTCGCTGGCCACCGGGTGCAGCCTGGACACCGACGGCGGGCCGGGCATGACGGCGTTCGACCAGATGGTGGAGAAGTTCCACCTGACCGACACCAATGGCGCCGCACCGGATGAGAAGTCGAACCGGATCAATCTGCTCAACTGGGACGGGAAGAGCACCACGGGGTTGGTTCCGTCCGGGAACGGCGCTGGGCCAAATGGTGCTGAGTCCAACGGCGCTGGATCGAACGGCTCGGCAGCCAACGGCGCCGGGCACAACGGCGCGAAAGCTAACGGCAGCAACGGCGCTGCCGCGGGAGAGGCCGTGAACGGCAGTAACGGCGCTGCCGGGAACGGTTCGTCCGACGTGTCCGCGACGTCTAGCGGGGCGTCCCGATGAGTCTGCTGAAGCTGCGGCGGCGGCCCGAGCCGGCCGTGCGGATGGCCGAGCGCGAGCGCCGCCTGGTGTGGCGGCTGGTCGCACTGCTGCTCGACTACCCGAGCCGGGAGACGCTCGCTATGCTGGACCAATTGTCCAGTGCGGCAGAGCAACTGCCCGACGAGGTGCGGCCGCAGCTGGCCGGACTGCTGACTCATCTGCGCACGACGTCGCCGATCGACCTGGCCGCCGACTACGTGGCGACCTTCGACCTGCGGCGGCGCGCCAGCCTGCACCTGACCTTCTACGCCTACGGCGACACCCGCAAGCGGGGCATGGCGCTGCTGCGTTTCAAGCACGCCTACCGGCACGCCGGGGTGGAGCTGGGGGATCAGGAACTGCCCGACCACCTGCCCGTGCTGCTCGAATTCGCCGCGACGGTGGACCCGATCGGTGGTGAGCGCCTGCTCGGCGAGCACCTTCCGGTTATCGAATTGCTACGACTCTCGTTGTCCGACAGCGGTTCTCCGTACGCGGGAGCGCTGGCCGCGGTGGTGGCCACGCTGCCGCCGCTCACCACGGCCGATCGTCGGCGCATCGCCGAGCTCGCGGCCGAGGGACCGCCGGAGGAAGAGGTCGGCCTCGAGCCCTTCGCCATGGACCCCACGATGTTCGCTCAATCGGAAGGCCGTCGATGAACGCCGTCCTGCACCTGCCCGTCGAATTGTGGCTGATCCTGCCGTACGTCGCGTTCACCTCGTTCGTGCTCGGGCACATCTGGCGCTACCGCAACGATCAGTTCGGCTGGACCACCCGGTCCTCGCAGATCTACGAGAGCAAGCTGCTGCGGCTGGGCAGCCCCCTGTTCCACTTCGGCATGCTCGGCGTGTTCTTCGGGCACGTGCTCGGCGTGCTGATCCCGGAGTCCTGGACCGCGGCGGTCGGCATCAGTGACCACACCTATCACCTGATCGCCGTCGGCGCCGGTTCGGTGGCGGGGCTCTCCGTGCTGGCCGGTGTCGGCATTCTGCTCTACCGCCGGTTCACGGTGACCGCGGTACGCAAAGCCACCACCGCCAACGACAAGCTGATGTACGCCCTGCTCACCGCCGCGCTGGTCACCGGCCTGACGAACACCTGGGGCGCCAACCTGCTGTTCGGCACCTACAACTACCGCGAAACCGTCTCTCCCTGGTTCCGCAGCCTGTTCACCCTGAACCCGCAACCGGAACTGATGGTCGACACCCCGTGGCCGTTCCAGCTCCACGGGCTGGTCGTCCTGACCTTGGTCGCCCTGTGGCCCTACACCCGCCTGGTCCACATGTTCAGCGCCCCCGTCGGCTACCTCACCCGCCCCTACATCGTCTACCGCCACAAGCAACCCAACGCCACCGACACCCGCCGCTACGCGCGCGCCTGGGACGCCCCGGTCACCCCGGACCGCTGGCGCTGAATTCCGATGCCAATTCGCCCCCACCGCGATCGGGTGGGGGCGAATTCTTTTGGTGGGGACAGTCGTTCGCAGCTCAGGCGTTGTCGTAGGCGTCGCGCAGGACTTTCAGGTCCAGTTTGGACATGGTGCGCAGGGCGGTGCCGACGGCGGCGGTTTTGGGCGGGTCGGTGCCGGACAGCAGGTCGAGGAGGGGTGCGGGGACGACCTGCCAGTGCATGCCGTAGCGGTCGACGAGCCAGCCGCATTCGCCGGGTGCGCCGCCGTCGGTGAGGGCGTCCCAGAGGCGGTCGACCTCGTCTTGGGTGTCGACCGTGACCTGGATAGAGGCGGCGTCGGTCTGCGGGTGGCCGGGGCCGCCGTTCATGAATGTGACCGACTGGCCGTCGAGTTCGAGGGAGACCACGAAGGCCGAGCCGTCGGGGTGGCGGGTGATGTCGGTGACGCGGGAGCGGGGCACCAGTTCGACGTAGCGGGTGGCGGCCTGCTCGGCCTCGGACTCGAACCAGAAGAAGGTGGTGACGGCCATGATGGGCTCCTTTGAATGGTTTGACCTTGCTGTCACCCGTTGGTCGGAGCCGATTCGAGGGCTTCGACATACTTCGGCGGAAATCTCGAGAATTTTTTCCGGCGGTTCAGGCGCAGTCCGGAGCCGGCGCGTCCCGGAACAGGGGATCGCCCGTCGGCGGAGCGTAGACGACGTCGAGAACCAACGGCTCCGTCCCGAGATTCTGGCCGATGTGCACGTTCCACTCCCCCGCCGGTTCGTAGATGAAATCCCCGGCGCGATACACCGGCGCCACACAATCCGGCCCGGGATGAGTGAGCGTGCCGGATCGAACGAACCCGAAGACCGGCCCGTCGTGAAAGTGCCACCCGGTGGACCCACCCGGCCCGATCGTGATCTCCCGAGCCACCAGATCGGTCCCCGCCACGAACGGCAACAGCCCCGCCGGAATCTGCGCCTGCCCAAGGGTGACCGCCGTGATCTCCGACCCGGGCGTACCCTCCGCCCGCCCCACCCCGACCAGCGACCCGCCGAGCGACCCGCCGAGCGCCGCCACCACGACGACCCCGCGCACAATGGGCATCATCGCCGCAGCGTATCGAGCCCGCGACAGTCACGGAAGGGCCGACAACGAATCCGTCCAAACTGTCCGATTCGAAACGAGATTGCCCCTATCAGTGGAACGTCGCGCAGTGACAAGCGCACCTCGAGACGGCGATCGGCTAGCGCTTGGCCGGGAGGGAGCGGGCGTAGCCGACGCCGCGGTCGACCCACTCGCGCAGGGTGGTGTCGTTGTGGATCGCTGCGCCGGTGACGCGGACCCAGCCGTCCATTTCGCGGCCGCCCATGATCATGGGCTTCACGGAGTCGTCGTCGATCAAGGCGCCGCCCTCGGCGGGATCGATGCGGACCAGCAGTCCGCCCTGGCGGCTGGCCGCCACCGCCATGTTGCCGCCGATCAGGAAGGCGAGGCCGCCGAACATCTTCTTCTCGGTCACGTCAGGGCCGGGCTCGATCAGGTCGCGGATCCGCTCGGCCAGTTCCTCGTCGTAAGCCATGGGTCACAGTGTGGACCTCGGGACAGACATCGAAGCCAAGAAAGCCCGATATGCGGGCAGTGGTATCCCGTGGTATTGGGAGGTCCGGCTGGCGCGCGACCCTCGCGGCATCGCCAGCATTCGCGCGTACGTGCTGGAGACCGCGCCGGGCCAACTCCCCGAAGGCGTCCGCCCGCTGCGGCGAACCAACTACATCGTGGCAGGCGAGTGGATCCCCGGCGACACGGATGGGATCGATATCGACCACCCGTTCCCGATTCGCATTCCCTGGTCCGAACTCGAGTATTGAACGCGGACGTCCGTACTTCGGCGGTATCCAATCCTCTGACGACACAGAGTTTTCCGCCACCTCACGCCATCAGTGACAGGTGCGGGGCTGCGGGGAGTACACGTCGGCCGAGCCGTAAGCATCCCCGGTCAGGGCCGCCTCCCTCAGCGGCCCTGACCGGGGCGGTGCTCAGCGTACGCGGGTTTTGGCCAGGTCAAGGACGGCTGCGCGGTAGCGGTCGGCGATGAGCCGGACGACCGCGGGGTGCACGCCGATGGGCTCGGCGACGCCGTCGGCGCCCGCGTCGTGCAGGCGCTGCTGGAACAGGCCGTGCGCCAGCAGGTAGGACGCGATGAACACCCGCCGCGCGCCGGAGGCACGAAGATCCGTGACCACCTCGGGGACGCGGGGGGCGCCGGTGGCGACGTAGCCGATGCGCACCGGCGCGTCGAGGTGCTCGGCCAGCATCGCGGCCGCGCGCCGAACATCGTGGCGCGCACGCGCATCCGAGGAGCCCGCCGCGGCGAACACGACCGCGTCACCGGGCCGCCAGCCCGCCGCACGCAACCGCATCGCCATGATCCTGGCCAGCGCCGGGTCCGGCCCCATGGCCGGGGTGACGGCCACCGCGTCGTTGCCGCTCTCGGCGACCTCGCGCGGCACGTCCTGGTAGACGTGGTAACCGGAGGCGAGGAAGGCCGGAACCACTACGGCGGGAACGGATTCCGCCGCGCCGCTCAGGTCGCGCAACACCTCCGACGGCGACGGGCCGAGCACGTCGACGAAAGCGGTGCGGACGACGGGCGCGCCGGTGTGGGCGCCGCGCCCCGAAATCGCGGCGCCCAGCTCCGGAACAGCCTGCGCCGCACCGAGTTCACGGGAGACCGCCTCGGCGAGCGCGGCGATCATCTCCACACCCCTGGTGCTTCGGGTGCCGTGCGCCACCAGCACCAGGGCCGGCGTGCTCACCAGCTTCCCATCGCTTGCGGGGCGTATTTGGGAGCACGCACGGGCGCGCCGATACCGGGTCCCTGCGGCCGCGTCGGCGGCAGCTGGCGCGGATTGTTGTCGGTGCACTCGGCCGGATCCAAGGCGAGCCGGTAGCCGCGCTTGACCACGGTCTGGATCGCCTTCGGCGTGCCGAGCCCGGCCCGCAGCCGGGCGATCGCCGTCTCCACGGCGTGCGTGTCGTCACCGCCGCCGGGTAGCGCCGAGAGCAGGTCCTCGCGGGAGACCACCCGACCGGGCTGGCGAGCCAGCGACCGCATCAGCGCCATCGGCGCGGGCGCCAGCTGACGCACCTGACCGTCGACGACGACGCAGGCGCCGCGCACGCTGATGTTGTGTCCGGCGGCATGAATCCGGTTGGCCCGCCTGGGCAGTTCCTCGGCCACGTGCCTGGCCAGGGCGCCGAGCCGCGCACGCCCCGGCATCGAGGTCGGCACGCCGAGCTCTTCCAGCGGCGCAGCGGTGATCGGCCCGACACACGCCGCGAGCACCCGGCCGCGCAGGGCGTGCAGCACACCCTCCAACAGTCCGGTTTCCTTGGCGCGCATCAACATCGACGCCACGGCGGGAGCGCTGGTGAAGGTCACGCAGTCCAGGCTCGCGGTGACGATCGCCTCGATCAGCTGGTCCATCGGACCCTGATCGGCGGGTGGAGTCCAGCGGTACACCGGCACCGGAACGACATCCGCTCCGGCGCAACGCAATACCTCGCAGAAATCGGGGACCGGCTCCCACTCGGTGGTGGCGCCGTGCAGCTGCACCGCGATCCGCACGCCCTCCACGCCCTCGGCCAGCAGGTGATCGAGCACCTCGGCGGAGGATTCGGAGGCGGGCGACCATTCCTCGCGCAGTTCCGCGGCGCGGATGGCGCCCTTGGCCTTCGGGCCGCGGGCCAGCATGCGGGTGGCGGCCAGCGTGCTGCGCAGGTCTTCGGCCAGACCCCAGCCTTCGGCCGCCTCCATCCAGCCGCGGAAACCGATGCCGGTGGTGGCCACGGTGATCTGCGGCGGCTCGGCGACCAGCGTCCGGGTGACCCGCTCCAATTCGTTGTCGTCGGCCAGCGGAATGATCCGGATGGCGGGCGCCGACACGACGGTGGCGCCCCTTCTGACCAGCAGGGTGGCGAACTCCTCGGCCCGCCGCGCCGCCGTGATGCCCACCGTGAATCCGGCGAGACAGGCGCCCGCCTCAGTTGTCGTCATGGATGTTCACCCGTCCGAGGAGTCGAGCGCCGCCGGCTCGTTGGAAACCGAAACGATGCTGTCGTCGACACGCACCGCGTACACCGGCAGCGCCGCCGATTCGTCGTCCAGGCATCGCCCGTCGAGCAACGAGAACGCCTGCTTCAGCAGCGGCGAGGCCACGACGGGCACGCCGCCGCGATCACCGACGATCCCGCGCGACATGACGGCCGCGCGACCGAACGGATCGATATTGCCGACGGCGTAGACGCTGCCGTCGGTCAGTCGAAACAGAGCGGCCTGCTGGCCACCCTTCAGCAACACCGCAACGCCGCGGCCGGGGATCAAATAGTCGAGTCGGCATGCCTGCGTCCAACCGGTGGCCGTAGCTGGCGAGATGCTGGGTGTATCGATCACGGTCATCGGGTTCCTCCTCCGAACGCCATACTCATTGGTACCGGCGTCCTGTTTCCACACGGTTAAGACGTTATTTCCCGTGCGTGGCGGCCGGCATTTGTGGCACACCCAACAGCACCGGCACTTTGCGCTCGCCGCTGTCGTCGAACGAGATGGTCGGGTCGGACTCTTCCGGCGCGTTGACGAAGGAGACGAAGCGCGAGAGCTTCTCCTCGTCGTCGAGCACCGCGGCCCACTCGTCCTTGTATCCGTCGACGTGCTTGGCCATGGCGGCCTCCAGCTCGTCGGCGATGCCGAGGCTGTCCTCGCAGACGACCGCCTTGAGGTAGTCCATGCCACCCTCGAGCGCCTCCTGCCACGGCGCGGTGCGCTGCAGCCGGTCGGCGGTGCGGATGTAGAACATCAGGTAGCGGTCGATGTACTTGATCAGCGTCTCGTCGTCGAGGTCACCGGCGAGCAGCACCGCGTGCTTCGGGGTCAGACCGCCGTTGCCGCCGACGTAGAGGTTCCAGCCGTGCTCGGTGGCGATCACGCCGACGTCCTTGCCGCGCGCCTCGGCGCATTCGCGGGCGCAGCCGGAGACGGCCAGCTTCAGCTTGTGCGGGGAACGCAGTCCGCGGTAACGCTTTTCGAGCAGCACGGCCATGCCGACCGAATCCTGCTGACCGTAACGGCACCAGGTGGAGCCGACGCAGCTCTTGACGGTGCGCAGCGACTTGCCGTAC
This sequence comes from Nocardia sp. bgisy134, assembly GCF_057708325.1. NCBI lineage: Bacteria > Bacillati > Actinomycetota > Actinomycetes > Mycobacteriales > Nocardiaceae > Nocardia > Nocardia sp. bgisy134. Next base: position 275,768 of record NZ_JBYIRW010000007.1, on the reverse strand, counting down.
GCGTGGCCGGATTCCATGCCCGCGTCCACCAGGCGCTGCCAGATCTTCGGCAGCTGCTCGACGCGCGCGCCGAACAGGTCGATGCGCTGGCCGCCGGTGACCTTGACGTAGAGGCCGAACTCCTTGGCCACCTCGCCGATGGTGATCAGCTGCTCGGCGGTGACCTCGCCGCCCGGCATCCGCGGCACCACCGAGTAGGTGCCGTTCTTCTGCAGGTTGGCCAGGAAGTGGTCGTTGGTGTCCTGCAGCGCGGCCTGCTCGCCGTCGAGGATGTGATCACTCGAGGTGGAGGCCAGGATGGAGGCGACGGTCGGCTTGCAGATGTCGCAGCCGGTTCCCTTGCCGTACTTGGCGATCAGGCCCGAGAAGGTGCGGATACCGGTGACCTGGACGATCTGGAACAGCTCGGCGCGCGACTGGGTGAAGTGCTCGCACAGCGACTTGGAGACCTCGACGCCGGACTGCTCGAGCAGCTTCTTGAGCATCGGCACGCAGCCGCCGCAGGAGGTGCCCGCGTTGGTGCAGCTCTTGATGGCGGGCACATCGCAGGCGCCCTCGGCGATCGCGCCGCAGATCGCGCCCTTGCTGACGTTGTTGCAGGAACAGATCTGCGCGTCGTCGGGCAGGGCGTCCGCGCCGAGTTCCGCGCCCGCCGGGGAGATCAGCGAGGCGGGATCGGCGGGCAGCGGGCGGCCCACCAGCGGACGCAGGGCCGAGTACGCGGAGGCGTCGCCGACCAGGATGCCGCCGAGCAGGATCTGGGCGTCGTCGGAGACGACGAGCTTGGCGTAGGTGCCCTTGGCCGCGTCGTGCAGCACGACCGACAGCGCGCCCTCGGTGGTGCCGTGCGCGTCACCGAAGCTGGCCACGTCGACGCCGAGCAGCTTCAGCTTGGTGGACATGTCGGCGCCGGGGAATTCGCCCGCGCCGCCGAGCAGCCGGTCGGCGACCACCTCGGCGGTGCTGTAACCGGGGGCGACCAGGCCGTAGCAGATGCCCTCGACCGCGGCGCACTCGCCGATGGCCCAGATGTTCGGGTCCGAGGTCTGCAGGCCCAGGTCGGTGATGATGCCGCCGCGCGGACCGACTTCGATGCCCGCGTCGCGGGCGATCTGGTCGCGCGGACGGATGCCCGCGGAGAACACCACGAGCGAGGCGTCCTCGATGACCGACTCGTCGGAGAGGGTCAGCTTCAGCTTGCTCTCGCCCACGGCCTCGATCGCCTGGGTGCCGACGCCGGTGTGCACGTTCAGGCCGAGGTCGGTGACCAAGCGCTCCAGGATCGCGCCGCCGCCCGCGTCGACCTGCGCGGGCATCAGCCGGTCGTTGTATTCGATGACGTGCGGGGTCATACCGAGCAGGCGCAGCGCGTTGGCCGCCTCCAGGCCGAGCAGACCGCCGCCGACCACCACGCCGATCGCGCCGGGGCCCGCCGCTTCGGCGGCGGCCCGGATGCCGTCCAGATCCTCGATGGTGCGGTAGACGAAGCAGCCATCCAGATCGTGGCCCGGCACCGGCGGCACGAAGGCGTAGGAACCGGTGGCCAGCACCAGCGCGTCGTAGGCGATGGTGTCGCCCGCCGAGGTGACGACCTTGCGCGCCTCGCGGTCGATGGTCTCGGCGCGCTGGCCGAGGCGCAGCTCCACCAGCGCGTCACCGGCGTACTCGTTGCCCGGCAGCGCGAGCGCGCTCGCGTCCCAGGTGCCGACGTAGGAGGACAGGCCGACGCGGTCGTAGGCGGGCAGTTGCTCCTCGCTGAGGACGACGATCTGCCACTGGTCGGCCTCGTCGCGCGAGCGCAGTGCCTCGACGAAACGGTGCCCGACCATACCGTGGCCGACGACCACCGCGGTCTTGCGCTGGGCGGGATCGACTGTGGGGTTCATGGTGACCTCCCTGGGAATGGTTCGGGCGTCAGGCGCGAGCCGACGAGTTGGACTTGGTTGCGGCGGCCTCGGCTTCGAGGACCAGCGCCTCGGCCTCGTGCACGACGTCGGTGTCGGCGGCCATGGTGGGACGGCGGAGGAAGACCAGATAGGTCACCGTGGCGCAGGCCACGTAGAAGACCATGAACACCCAGAAGGCGGCGGTGGCCGAGCTGGTCGAGGCATAGGAGGTGCGCAGCACCAGGTTGATGCCGACGCCGCCGAGCGCGCCGATCGCGCCGACGAAGCCGATGAGCGCGCCGGAGGTGTTCTGCGACCAGGCGGCCTGCTCGGCCGGGCCGGCGTCCAGGCTCTTGGACTTGGCGTCGAACACCGACGGGATGATCTTGGTGACCGCGCCGTTGCCGATGCCGGAGAGCACGAACAGGGCGATGAAGCCGATGACGAGCACGGTCATCACGCCGCCGGTGGCGACGCCCTTGTTGCCGTCGGCGGCCGTGCTGGCCAGGCCGACCAGCAGCGCGGCGGCCATCATGGCGCCGAAGACGTACATGCTGACCTTGCTGCCGCCGATCCGGTCGGCCCACTTGCCGCCGTACGGGCGGGCCAGCGAACCGAGCAGCGGGCCGATGAAGGCGATCTGCGCGGCGTGCAGCGCGGCCTGCGCGGCGGTGTCGCCGCCCGCCTTGAAGCTGATCTGCAGGATCTGGCCGAAGGCGAAGCTGTAGCCGATGAACGAACCGAAGGTGCCGATGTAGAGGAAGGCGATCGCCCAGGACTGCGGCACCTTCAGCGCCGTGATCATGTAGGACAGGTCGGCCTTCTGGTTCTTCAGGTTGTCCATGTAGAGCGCGGCGCCGACACCGGCCAGCGCGACGAGCACCAGGTAGATCGCGCAGATCAGCGAGGCGTAGCCGTTGCCGAGCGTCGCGATGACCAGCAGGCCGAGCAGCTGGATGACCGGAACGCCGATGTTGCCGCCGCCCGCGTTCAGGCCGAGGGCCCAGCCCTTGAGCCGCTGCGGGTAGAAGGCATTGATGTTGGTCATCGAGGAGGCGAAGTTGCCGCCGCCGAAGCCCGCGAACGCCGCCACGACCATAAAGGTGGTGTAGGACGTGCCCGGCTGGTTGATGAAGTACAGCGTCAACAGCGTCGGGACCAGCAGCATCAAGGCGCTGAAGATCGTCCAGTTGCGTCCGCCGAACCGGGCGGTGGCCACGGTGTAGGGGATCCGCAGGAACGCGCCGACCAGCGTCGGCATCGCGACGAGGAAGAACTTGCCCGCGGGGTCGATGCCGTACTTGTCGGTGGGCATGAACAGCACCATCACCGACCAGATCGACCAGACCGAGAAACCGACATGCTCGGCGAAGACCGACCAGATCAGGTTGCGCTTGGCGATATCCTTGCCGCCCGCCTCCCAGGCCGCGACGTCTTCGGCATCCCAGTGCTCGATGTTGTGGTTACGCGTCAGCGTGCTCAACAAGGGCCTCCCAAAATCGGTTGGCCCCAACGGTAGGAAACAGGTATTGCCGAAATGCTGCGGGAAATGACCGTCAAATCAACGGTTGCTCACGATTACCCGGATATCGGGGTGAGTTTCAACCGAATGTTTCACCCGTGTGACATAAGGGTTTCCACGGGTGACAAACAGCCGATCTCGCGCACAGCGGCCGGTGAGGTGTGACGCGCACAGCATGCGCCGCGTCGTGCCGACCCGCAACTCGAATGAGGCGAGTCGCGGGCGGTCAAGCCCAGCTGTCCTCGAGCATGCGTGGTTTGCACGCCTGCCAAGCGCCCGCGAGCAAGATCAGCACCGCGACGCTCAGCATCGCGAACGGCGCGAGCCAGCCGCCCGTCGCCGTGTGCAGCATGCCGAACAGCAACGGGCCCGCACACGCGACGGCGTAACCGACGCCCTGGGTGAATCCGGACAGCGCCGCCGAACCGCGCGGCGTCCTGGTGCGCAGATTGATGAGGGTGAGCGCCATCGGGAAGGTGCTCGGGCCGAGGCCGAGGATCACCACCCAGAGCACCGGCGCGCTCATCGGTGCGATCAGCAGACCTGCGAAGGCGACGAAGAACAGAGCCGCGCAGACCACGACGACGGGGAAAGGATTACGGAAACGCGCGACCAGGGTCGGCGCCGAGAGCGCGGCCACCAACCCGACAAGGGCGAACAGACCGACCATGGTGCCGCCGAACGCGGCGCTCGCGCCCGCTTCGCCCAGGATTTTGGGCAGCCAGGCGAAGATCGCGTAGGTGCTCAGCGAGGTCATGCCGAACATGCCCGCCATCCCCCACGCGACCGGCGAACGCCAGACCTGCCCCGCAGGCTCGTTGTGGTCCGCACCCATACCGGTGCTGTCGGCCAGGTCGCGGCCGCGCCGGGCGCGCAGCACCCCGAGCCAGGGCACCGCGGCGGCGAAACCGAGCAGCGCCCACAGGCCGACCGAGATCCGCCAACCGTGCGCCTCGGCCACCGGCACGGCGATCAGGGCGGGCACCACCGTGCCCAGCTGCACCATGGTGATGTAGAGCGAGCTGATCATCGCGAGCCGGTCCGGGAAGTACCGCTTGACCAGCGGCGGGATCACCACGTTGCCGATGCCCATGCCGCCGAGCGCGAGCGCGGAGAAGATCAGCAGTTCGGCGGTGCCGTGCACCGAGGCCCGGATCAGCATGCCGAGGCCCGCCATCAGCATCGCGGTCAGCGCGGTGCGCTCCAGGCCGATGCGGCGCACCAGCAGCGGCGTCAGCAGGCCCGAGAGGGCGAACATCGCGGTCGGGATCATGCCGAACACGCCGACGACGGCGGTCGAGTAACCGATGTCGGCGCCGATCCGTTCGGCCAGGGGGCTGAACGCGGTGACGGCGACTCGCAGGACCAGTGCGGACATCACGATCGCGGTGAGGACGAGCAGCCTGCCCTCGACGAGCGCGCGCTCGCGCAGCTCGGGGGCGGCGGATTCGTGGCGGGTCGCGGTGTCCGGAAGGGTCGCTGTCACCGAAAAATCATAGGATGACCCTATGATCGGCGGCAACAATTTGTGACGGGCGGTACTCTGTTCCGGTGCAACCCGTCCGGCGCACCAGCCTCATCGCCCAGGTAACCGAACAGCTGCGTGCCGAAATTCGTTCCGGCCGTTGGGCTATCGGCTCCCGCATCCCGACCGAACCGGAGCTCACCGAGCTCACCGGGACGGGTCGAAATACGGTGCGCGAGGCCGTCCAGGCGCTAGTGCACGCCGGCATGCTGGAACGACGCCAAGGCTCGGGCACCTATGTGATCGCCGCCTCGGAAGTCGGTGGCACGCTCGGCAAGTACTTCGCCGACGCCGAGGAGCGCGACGTCCTCGAATTGCGCTTGGCCCTCGACACCACCGCCGCCGCGCTGGCGGCGCGCCGTCGCGACGACGCCGACATCGCGAACCTGCGCAGTTTGCTAGAGGAACGCAGCCTCCACTGGGACGAGGACACCCGCACCGCCATCGCCGCCGACGTGGCGCTGCACCGCGCGATCGTGGTCGCCAGCCACAACGCGGTGTACCTCGAGTTCTACGACTCGCTGCTGCCCACCATCGAACAGGTGATCCGCTCGCGGACTTCGAAATCCGACGATTCCTACGACGCGGAGCACAATGAATTGGTGCAAGCCGTCGTCGACGGCGACGCCGATCGCGCCGCGCAGGCCGCGCGCTGCTTCCTCGGCTCGCTCATCGCGGAATACCCGGACGCCCGATAGTTCCAACCGGTTCTAGAGCAGGCGACCAGGTAACCAACCGGTCACCGAGGGCTCTTCCCCCATGTGAGTCGGATTTGCCCGGAACGTCACGGAACGCCATTGGCTCGCAACAACCGGCTTCTACCTTTGTCTCGACCGTACAAGGCAACTCGACGGCCCCTCTGTCGAATGGAGGGGCGTCCCGAGACGAACAACGTCGCAACGGCGCGACGATTGCCGCGATGAGGGTCGGTCGAGACAGATCGAGAGGAAGCCGATGACTGCCACAGTTGCTGCCACCGGCCAGCAGTCGGAATCGTTCAGCCACCAGAAGCGTGGCCGCTGGCTGGAGCACTGGGAACCGGACAACACGAAATTCTGGGAGTCGGGCGGAAAACTGACCGCGCGCAAAAACCTGATCTTCTCGGTATTCGCCGAGAATCTCGGCTTCAGCGTGTGGGTCATCTGGGGCACGGTGGTCACCAGCATGGGCGCCGCCGGCTTCGACTTCCTCGCCGGACTCGGCAAGGGTAACCCCACCGCGGTCAGCAACGCCCTGCTGCTCACCTCCACCCCGACGCTCGTCGGTGCGGCACTGCGCATTCCGTACACCTTCGCCATTCCGAAATTCGGCGGGCGCGCCTTCACCGCCTTCAGCGCGGCCATGCTGCTCATCCCGACGCTCGGCCTGGCCTACTTCGTGAACCAGCCGGGCACGCCGATGTGGGTGTTCATGGTGCTCGCGGCGCTGGCCGGCTTCGGCGGCGGCAACTTCTCCTCGTCGATGGCCAACATCTCGTTCTTCTTCCCGGAGGGGAAGAAGGGCGCGGCCCTCGGCATCAACGCCGCGGGCGGCAATCTCGGTGTCGCGCAGACCCAGCTGGTGCTGCCGCTGCTGATCACCCTCGGCACCCATCTCACGGCCAAGGATCCGGCGGGCTACCGCTTCGGCATCACGCTCTCGGTGCTGGTCTGGGTGCCGTTCATCCTGATCGCCACCTTCGGCGCGCTGCGCTACATGGACAGCATCAGCACCGCCAAGTCCGACGGCAAGTCCTACAAGCTGGCGCTCACCAACCGGCACACCTGGGTGATGTCGTTCCTCTACATCGGCACCTTCGGCTCCTTCATCGGGTTCTCCTTCGCCTTCCCCACCCTCATCAAGGCGAACTTCCCCGACCTGGCCAAGATCAGCTGGATCACCACGCTGGGCAACCTGGCCTTCCTCGGCGCCCTGGTCGGCTCGTTCAGCCGTCCGTTCGGCGGATGGATCTCCGACAAGGTCGGCGGCGCCAAGATGACCCTGTTCGTCTTCTGCGGCATGTCCGTCGCGGTCGCCGGGATCATGGCGGCGCTGGAGCTGAAGAGCTTCCCGCTCTACCTGACCGCCTTCCTCGCGCTGTTCATCCTCACCGGCATCGGCAACGGCTCCACCTACCGGATGATCCCGTCCATCTTCAGCGCGGAGGCCAAGAAGTACGCCTCCGAGCACGGCCTGGACATCGCCGAAGCCGCGGCGTCGGCGAAGCGACAGGCGGGCGCGGCGATCGGCGTCATCGGCGCGGTCGGCGCCTCCGGAGGCTACCTGCTGCAGCAGGCGCTTCGCCTGTCCAACATCAACTTCGGCAGCATGGCGCCCGCCTTCTGGACCTACGCGGTGGCCTTCCTCGTGATGGCGACCGTCACCTGGTTCTTCTACCTGCGGTCCTCCTTCGCCATCGGCCGCGTCCCCTCGCTGGCCTACGCGAAGGTGTAAACCGCAACCGACGTCCGGTATTCGAACCCGAACCCCGAATACCGGTCCGGGTCTGGCAGCCCGAAACCCCCTCCGGGCTGCCGAGCCCCCGAATGCCGCTGGGAACAAGGGCCTCCCAGCGGCATTCGGCATTGCCGTGCTCGCACCATCGCGCGTAATCGTGAAAGTTTCGGCTTCGTCGGCGAATTCCGTTGCTATGGTCGACAGCGACGACCATCCGAGTCGTTTCGATTCTGGGGAGCCCGATCATGGACGATGACGTGGGCCGAACGGCGATCTCGCCGTTCGTCGCGTCGATGACGACCAGGATCGCGCGCCACGCTGACGCCTACTCGGTCGAGGTCGAGCGCTTTCGCGAGTCGGCGCCACGGGCCGTCGGTGCAGAGGAACGAATTCTCGAAGACTTGTATGCCCATGTGGAAAACATCCTCGTGAGCTACGAGCCACCCGGCGTCCGGCGACGCGGCGACAGCCTGACTTTTCAGCATCTCTATACCGCTGTCTTCGAACGGCCGTCGGACGCCGACGACGAAACGACCGGAAGCCTCCTCGGTGAGGTCATCGAAGCGCTGGTGGCGGCGGAGACCGAATTTCGCGGGCCGCTCAGCTTGAGCCACGTACAGCGGGAGCGGCTGGCCCAGACCTATGAGCGCCTCGGAAGCGCGCTGAGCGGTGCCTTGCTGCCCGCGCACGCGCGCATGGCGTTCCGCCGCGCCGCCTGGCTGTACGGCGTGAACGAGGATCGCGATGCGCAGGACCGCTGCGAACTGGCCAGTGCGAGAATACGGACGACAAGAATCTATCCGTGGTGGCAGCGCACTGCGGGGCGTGCCGCGGATCTCTTGTGCGGCTATGGTTTTCACCCGTTCCGGCTGCTCGGCTGGATCGGTGTCGTGCTGATCCTCAGCACCGTGGCCCTCGTCGCGATCGAGGGCGTTTCGCTCACCACGGCGCTGCGTCTGTGCGTGGTCAGCGCGCTTGCGCCGCTCGGCGCCGACGATCAGGAAACGCTCGGTTCGTCCGGGCGGGCCCTCTTGGTGTTCGAATCCTGGCTGAGCGTCGTTGCCACTTCGGTCTTCTTCGCGCTGTTGGTCCGACGATGGTTCAGGCTGTGATCCCGCCGCGCTACCAGTTCGTTCTGCTCAGGTCCGCCTGGTACAGCGCGGACAGGGTCGCCACGGACAGCCGATCGCGGAGCTGGTAGATCCGCGATTCCCATTGGCGAGAGAATCCCGGGTCCGATTCCAGCTGGCGCCATACGCCCCGCAATGCCGCGGGCGAGTGCGCGCCGGGCAGCCAGAGATGCACGACGTGCTCGAGCATCGTCGCCACGATCTTCACCGATTCGGAGCCGTTGTGTGTCAGCAGATCCGCTCGCTCGATCTCGGCGCCGACGACGGTGAGCAGCCAATCGTGGAGCGCGAGATCCTCGCAGAACCGCGGTACCACGGCCAGTTCACGCTCGTCACCCACCGTGACGATCGCGCACCGCCTTGCCTCGTCGTCGAGCAGGAACCGCAGGCTCGGCTGCGCATCGGGCACGACCCGTGCGGCCCAGCGCAGCCTCGTCGTCTCGGCCACGAAGGGGACACGTTGGTCCAACGCCGCGTTCATCCGAACCCGCCGCAGCAGGTGCTCGCTGATCGATCCCAGATCGAGCGTCTCCGGCGGCGGTACGCCCGAGAGCATGACCGCCTCGACCAGGTCGGCGCCGACCCGGTCGCCATCGGACACTCGCGTCAGCACCTCGGTCACACCGGCTCGCCCCAGATAGTGCGACCATGCCTGCCTGCGGGTGCTGAAGGACCGGACCACCCCGGTATGGACCGAGCTCTGCAGCACCCTGCCGCCGACCACTACCGCCTTGGCGGCCGCCGTCCCCACCGCGCGCAGGGTCGTGCCAGAGGCGGTCGCCAGCCGGCAGTCCACGCCGATCGCGGTGCTCGGCGAGCTCGCCAGAGCCACCGGGCGCGAACGAGACACCACGCGCCGTCCCGGAACCAAGGCGAGCAGATCTTGGACGACACCCTGGCTCAATGCTGCCGAGTCGGGCACCAGGCAGGTCCGCACTTCCCCGAGAACGACCAGCGGCCGGGTCTGCGGATCGGACACGAATTCAGGCGTCGGCACGGTCAATCACGCACATCCCAGTGATCGTTCGGATTGACGCGACGCTGTTCGCCGGTGCGCCGCGTGAGGAAGATCAGCGAGAGCAGCGCGAGCACCAGGAAGGTGCCGACGGTCCATACCCATGAGCCGATCTCCGAGCGGATCGCGAGCACACCGGTCACCGGGCCGGTCACCGTGATCAGCAACAGCAGTCTGGTGGTGATGCTCTGCTGGAATCTCGACGATATCGAGAATCTCGACCGTTCGTACAAGGCCAGACTCACGACGAAGAAGGCGGACGCGGCCAGACCCGCGGGCAACGAATCCGTCGCGTGCTCGAACGCGATCGGCAGGGATATCAGGAATGGATACACGCCCCCGTACTCGGACAAGACATTCCCGGTCCGCATATGCAATTCGAACATATGGGAACGCAGCCGCGCGATCTCGCCCGCGGCGTTGGTGTAGACGACCAGCGCCATCGTCGTGGCGAGCGTGGAACCGAGCAGCAGCGCCTTGGCCAGATTGGGAAAGTTGTTCGAGGAGAGCGAGAAACCGAGCACGAAGGTGATCGCGGCGAGAATCGTTCCCGCGAAAGTGACACTCGTCGATGTCTCGTCCGATTCCAGGCCTGCCAGATCGTCCCGATCGAATCGGCAGAATTCGAAGGCAGAGCCGGACGGCAGCTCGACTATCGCGGTGATCACATAGTTCTCGTCCGACAGGAGTCGATCGACATGCCCCTCCGCCTCGATCGGCACCAGGTAACGCTCGTCCGGATCCACGTAGTCGATTCGCAGCTTGTACTGGCAATAGACGCGGTCTCGCCCCGGCCCGAAATATCCGCGCATCATGGTGCGAGCAACGAACTTGCGCGAGAACAAGAGTCGCAGCATCGGATAATTCCGTGGACTGGTGACCGTCGAGATCGACGGCAGGCGCCCGTTTTCGGATCCGCGCAGCCGCTGCATCAGATGGTCGAGGAGAAGAGCGCCGATGCCCCGGTGACGGCGATCCGGATGTACCGCGAGCGAGCTGATGTAGATGTGACTCGGCGAGGGGCGCTCGAAGTGGATGAAGCCGATGATGCCGATATCGTCCTCGGCGACGAAAACCCTTCTCCCCGAAACCCCGTCGCGAAGCTCGTCGCCGGAAGCCGGCTCCCTGTCGACATCCCCCGGCGGAAAACACAGGGCGTCCAGCGCGTCCAGGGTGGCGATGTCGTTCTCGTCCGCGATCCGAATCGTCCTCATGACTACTCCCCTCGTTCGGTCACCGATACGAACACCAAGCGCGACACCACAATGGGATCACCATGGGCCGAGCATCGTGTGCGAAATCCGCTCGGCAACTCTGCGCGGCACCGTGATTCCGTCGGCCAACCCGCGCCGGGTGATCTGTTCGGTGACTTCCGGATCCACATCGACGTGGTCGAGAATGACCTGCACCGCGTGCTCGATTCCGAGATAGCGCTGCGGCAGCAGCGAGAGCGTCCGATAGGCCGCGAACGGCTTCGCCGCCGGATTGAGCTGGATCACCGCAGGAAGCTCCCGCCACTCCTTCGGCCACCCGTCCTCCCATCGCCACGGCTGCGGATCGACGACGGCCGCGCCTTCGTAGCGCAACATGCCCAGCCGCAACAGCTGCCAGATCGACGCGAGGAAGGGGCACGACCACCGGATCCGCGAATCACCGCCGTTGCCTCGGCTGTTGTCCCTGCTCCACATCTGGACGTCGAGGAAGATCGAATGCTCCCGTCGGCCGAACTCCTCCGGCGGGCGGTACGGACCGGCATGATGCATCGCCTCGCCGGGCTCGTCGTCCGAGGAGCGCACTCCGTTGCACAGCCAACCGGATTCGGCTGTCGGCGGCCTGCTGCCCGTGGAGTTCCGCGGCGGCTCGGCGACGATGCGTGCGGCGACCATCTCCGCCAACGGAATTCGCTCGGCGCTCGCCGATTCCGGGGTACCGACCGGGGCCTCCCAGCAGGCGGACTCGCGTGCCAGATAATCGATCGCGACTCCGCATTCGTCCGCCGCGCCCAGCAGCAGCTCGAGGATCCTCGCGGGGTCCGCGTCCGGACGGAAGTAGTCATCGATCAGGAAACAGGTACTCACCCGTGCCCGCGGGCCGAAGTCTCGCCGCGCGAAAGCGGTGAAGGCGCCGACCAGCGGAGCCAGCCGGCGGAATTCCGCCCGAATGTGTTCCGCGCCGTTGTCGAAGTCGGTCATGTAGAAGTGCCCGACCTCGATGGACAGGTGCGAGAGCGGAACCTCCGCGACCCGGATCCGCTCGGCGGCCTCCGTGTAGCCTTCGATGTCGTTCACGAGTGTCGAACTCCTGTCCGTGAACTGCTCACAGCGTTTCCCAGGTGGCGTCGTCGAACAGTCGACGACCCAGCTGCTGGAAAGCGTCCACTGTCTCGCCCTTCGCGAGACCCGCGGCGACGTCGGCATCCAGAATGATCTGCTCGCGCCACTGCAACAGCGAATCGAAGGGAATTTCGCCGAGCACCACGGACGCGCCGAGCCGCGCGGTCGACGCCAGCCGTTTCAAGCCGTGGTTTTGTTCCTGTATCCACACAGCGCCGGCCGCAGTCGTAGCGCCGAGCTCGTTTGCCGCTGGAACAAGCGTTCGCACATAGCGGATCGACTCCAGCAGTTTCGTCGGATCGTGGCCGTAGGCCGCACCGCTTTCCAGCAGCCCGTGCGGTCCGTGGACCAAGCCGCTCGTCGCCACGATGTGCTGGCGCGTCCATCTGTGGAACACGATCCAACGCATGCGGGACTCGCGCATTTGCGGCAGGGCGGTCGCGCGCAGAACCACTTCCATCGCGATCGACCGGCCGCCGCTCAGGTCGATGATGCAGGTCTGAAACGCATGCTGCAGCTCGAGCAGCAATGCGGCGCATCGCGTGATCGCGTCGTGCTGATCGGCGCGCGCCAGTTGGCCGCCGCCCTCGTCGCCCGGCAGCAACACCAATCGACCGCGCCGGTGGCGTTGTTTGCGCAGCGTTACCCGATCGGTGGCCGCGTAGACGTCGATCTGTGCGGCAGTTGTGTTGCGCCCCAGCAGATATGAATGCAGCCCGGCGCCACCCGAGACCCCGCGTTGTGCCGAACCGATTTCGAAGATCGCGCCCGCGGTGGGCGCACCGAAATCGAAATCGAGGTAGGCGACACTCTGTCCGGCCGTGCTCAGCCGATACGCGAGATTGCCACTGCTGACCGACCTCCCGGTACCGCCTTTGTCCGATGTGGCGATCACGATCATCGGCTCAGCACCCCCTTGCCGCATCCTGGTTCGCCGTGGGCGATCGGTCGCGGCATCGATCATCGCAGAACGGGCGCGGCGCCAACGCTTGCTGCGCAAGATATCACGCGACGCGGGCGGCATTCCGCCAATCGCGCTCCGCCGATTGGCTTTTGGGTCGCTGTCGGATTGCGGCGAAAACCGGTACCGGTCAGAGCATCAGCCGGACCATATCGGCGGTGCGGGCCAGCCCGGGAAATGCCTCGGGTGTGGAGCGGGGATGCAAGGCGTGCACGGCCAAGCGGAACATGACGGCGCGCAGTAGCATCTGGGGCCATTCGGGGAGGTCGGACCAGCGGTCGACCAGGCCGTCGTCGGCGCCGCCCCAGGAGAGGGCGTCGATGACGATGACGCCCGCGGCCCAGGCGACCGGGCGCCAGTAGGGGGTGATGTCGGTGAGGCCCGGCGTGTGGGCGCCCGCGAAGAGGACGGTGCCGAACAGGTCGCCGTGCACCAGCTGGGCGGGGGTCTGCACCGGCTTGCGCAGGGTGGCCAGCTGGCCGATGAGTTCCATGCTGCGCCTGCCGTCGGGCGAGGTGGCCGGCATCGCGCCGCCCGCGCGCAGGCTGCGCAGCGGTACCGCCTCCCAGGCGGCGCGGTCGGCGGCCACGAAGACGTCCACGTCGACCCACGGCGCGATCGGCGGCTGCACGAGGAAGCGCGGGCGCTCGAGTTTCGTGGTCGTCTGGTGCAGGCGCAGCGAGATCGAGACGACCTCGTCGTGGCGCGGCTCGGGGCTGCCCTCCAGGTACGTGTCGGCGCGCCAGCCGGAGACCACGTAGCGGCCGTCGGTGGCGCGCACCGGACGGGCGACGCGCAACCCGTCGACCTTCAGCGTCTCGCGGATCTTGGCCGACCACGCCGCCCGCGCGTGATCGGCGACCGGGGTCAGCACCACGTTGCCGCAGCGCCAGCCGCCGTCCCAGTCTCCGAGCGAAACCGGCGTCACTTCGCGCAGACCGAACGTGGCGCGCACGTGCTCGGGGGGTTCCACAGAAGTCACGGCCGTACGGTACCGCCGGTGAGGGGCCGGATTCGGACGCCGCGCCGGTCCGGGCGCGCAGCTGGTTACCGCACGGATCCAGGCCCTGTACGGCCCTTATCCGTCGTATCGCACCCGTGCGCGTCCGCCAAGCGAACCCCGCCGCGCGCCGAAGAGCCGGACGTCGGCGCGCGAGCGGAGGTACGCCTAGTACACCGGCAGGCTGGTGTCGACCTGGTTGGCCCAGGCGACGATGCCGCCCTGCACGTGGGTGGCGTCGGAGAAGCCCGCGTTCTTCAGCACCGCGAGCGCCTCGGCGGACCGGATGCCGGTCTTGCAGTGCAGCACGATCGGGCGGTTCTGCGGCAGCTCGGACAGCGCCTCACCGGACAGGATGCGGTCCTTCGGGATGAGCCGCGCGCCCTCGATGTGCACGATGTCCCATTCGACCGGCTCGCGCACGTCGATGATCTCGATGTCCTTGCCCGCGTCGAGCAGTTCCTTCAGCTCACGCGCGGTGATGGTCGACCCGGCCGCGGCGGCCTGGCCCTCGTCGGACACCACACCGCAGAACGCGTCGTAGTCGATCAGTTCGGTGATCGGCTGGCGCTCCGGGTCGCGGCGCAGCTTGATGGTCCGGTAGCTCATGTCCAGTGCGTCGTAGACCATCAGCCTGCCGAGCAGCGGGTCGCCGATGCCGGTGATCAGCTTGATCGCCTCGGTCACCATGATCGAGCCGATGGACGCGCACAGCACGCCGAGCACGCCGCCCTCGGCGCAGGACGGGACCATGCCGGGCGGCGGGGCCTCGGGGTAGAGGTCGCGGTAGTTCAGGCCGCGGCCATCGGGGGCGTCCTCCCAGAAGACCGAGACCTGGCCTTCGAAACGGTAGATGGAACCCCACACGTACGGCTTGCCCGCCAGCACCGCGGCGTCGTTCACCAGGTAGCGGGTCGCGAAGTTGTCGGTGCCGTCGAGGATCAGGTCGTAGTCGCGGAACAGCTCGACCGCGTTCTCCGGCTCCAGGCGGATCTTGTGCAGCCGCACGTCGATGCCGGAGTTGATCTCCAGGATGGAGTCGCGCGCGCTGTCGGCCTTCGGACGGCCGATGTCGGATTCGCCGTGGATGATCTGGCGCTGCAGGTTCGAGGAGTCGACCTCGTCGAACTCCACGATCCCGAGCGTGCCGACACCCGCGGCGGCCAGGTACAGCAGGGCAGGCGAGCCGAGGCCGCCCGCGCCGATCACCAGCACCTTGGCGTTCTTCAGACGTTTCTGCCCGTCCACACCCACATCGGGAATAATCAGGTGACGGCTGTAGCGGGCGATCTCGTCCTTGCTCAGTTCCGCAGCCGGCTCGACCAGCGGCGGCAGGGACTTCGGTGATGACACGTCCAGGACTCCTCGAATCGAATTGGCCGATCGCGATGTGCAACGCCGACGATCGAGCCGTTCTTCCCCATTATCGTCGCGCACCGGGTCCGCGATCAGCCGCGCGGGTACGGCCAGGGGTTGAAGCGACAGCGTTTGCCGTCCATCGGAACAAGGCCGTCGGGATCGAGCGCGGCGATGTCGTTGTTCTTGGTGCCGAAGGTCTGCTGCATCATGATCGGCGCCAGGCCGCCGTCGGTCTCGCACGGCTGATGCTGGTGGTAGCCGATGGCGTGGCCGACCTCGTGGTTGATCTGATACTGCCGGTAGGAGCCGATGTCGCCTTCGAAGGCGAGCGCGCCGCGCACCCAGCGCACCTCGGAGAGCACCACCCGGTCCAGGTCGGCATTGAAGCACGAGGAATCGATGGGGATGTCGAAACCGCAGGATTTCCTGGTGGTCTGGCGCGAGGTGAGCGAGATCCGGAAATCCGGGTTGCCCTGATCGACGCGGCGGAAGGCGAACTTCTTGTCGTTCGCCCAGCTCTTCGGATTGGTCAGGGTGCTGTCGATCATCTTGGCCACCGACTCGTCGCCGCCGAAGCCGGAGGTGTCGACGCCGTTCTCGATCTCGACGGTGTAGCTGAAGTGGTACTCGGTGCCCGCGCCGAACTCGGCGGTGGTGCCGGGGACCACCCGCCAGTTGCCCACGCCGTTCTCGGTGAACGGGCCGCCCTCGGGCAGCGCACCGGTGGGCAGGTCGGCGGGGAACTGCCCGTCTCCCGGCGGTGCGCCGATGATGCCCGCGGTCGCGGCGCGCGGACTGAGCCGTCCGAAACTGGGGGCCACGCTCGAACCAGTGCCGCCCGCGCCGCCGCGCACCGCGTCGACGATCACCAGCACGGTGACCACGAACAGCACGGGAAGTGCGTACGCGCGCCAGCCGTAGGTGGAGACGAAACGACCGAGGGCGCTCTGCTTCTTGGTGTTGCGCTCGGGTCGTGGTCCGCGGGCGCGATTCGGATCGGGCGCCGTGGGATCCCAGCGTGCCCGCAGGGGCTGGTGGGAGCGGTTGGCGGCGCCCGGGTAGAGACCGAGAGGGTCGTAGATCTCGACGCCGTTGGCGTCACGTGGCGGCAGGGGTGTCGGCGCGGTTTCCGCCTCGTCGCCGTCGGGTTTCCGCGGCCACGGGTCGATGCGGCTCCCGCGCTCGGGTCTGGATCGGCCGGGCCGACCTGCGATCCCGGACCGCGGTACAGCGCCCGATCGGGCAGCCGCACCCGAACGCGATTCGGGACCGGACCTTGCCACGGGTCCAGAGACTACGGAATCGGGCGACCCGGAGCCAGCGGGGCCGAGCGCATCGCGCCCGCCGCCGGAGACGATGGACGGGCCGGAATCGCGTGCCCGATCCCCGTTTGCACGCAGGGTCACATAAGACAGGTTCTCACAGAGCCGACGACAGCCGGTCGAGTGCGTCCTGACCGGGGGTAGGCGCGATACGCGGCCGATCCGCGCCGATCCGCCCGCGCGTGCGCCGGAATGACCGCGTTCCTGGTGTGCGCCACGTCTCATCGGTTGACGAGATCGACGGCCCCGATCGGCTTGTGAGCTACAACCGGGTATCGTTCTTTGGATACCCGGTGCACAACCCCTTTTGCCGGGGAATCGACTGGGAGAGCCGAAATGACAGAGCTCGTGGACCGGATGACGTCCCGCAGAATGTCGTCCGAGGCCATGGTGCCGGCGAAACGCGGTACGCGGTTGCCGCGCGACGAACGGCGGCAGCAGCTACTCCACGCGGCGAGCGAGGTGTTCGTGCTCCGCGGCTATCACGCGGCGGGCATGGACGAGATCTCGCAGGTCGCCGGTGTCAGCAAGCCGGTGCTGTACCAGCACTTCACCAGCAAGCTGGAGCTGTACCTCGCGGTCCTGCAGAACTATGTCGACATGCTGGTGTCGAGCGTGCGACAGGCGCTGCGCTCCACCACCGACAACCGCCAGCGCGTGCGCGCCGCCGTGCAGGCCTACTTCGATTTCGTCGACAACGAGATGCAGGGCTTCCGGCTGGTCTTCGAATCCGACCTGACCAGCGAACCGCAGGTGCAGCGCCGGGTCGAGCAGGCCACCGAGGCATGCGTGGACGCCGTCTTCGACCTGGTCGCGCACGACTCCGGCCTGGATCCCTACCGTGCGCGCATCCTGGCCGTCGGCTTGGTCGGCACGAGCCAGTTCACCGCGCGCTACTGGCTGGAGGCGGACCGCCCGATCCCCAAGGACGAGGCCGTCGACACCACCGTCGCGCTGGCCTGGGGCGGTCTGTCGCACGTCCCGCTGCATCCGATCGACTACTCGGGCAACTCCCAGCGCTTCTGATCGGCGGCGCGGTCCACCACGCAGCGAACGCGAACGAGCCCTCGGATTCCCGGTCGATGACCGGGAATCCGAGGGCTCGTTGCTCTGTCGTCAGACGGCGGCGAAACCGACCCGGCCGCTGGTCGCGGTGCCGATCTCCACGTAGGCGACCTTCGAGGCCTGGATCAGGAACTTGCGGCCCTTGTCATCGGTGAGCGCCACAACGCCGCCCGCGCCGCTCAGCGCCTCGGACACCATCGCCTCGACCTCTTCCGGAGTCTGCCCACTGTTGATCACGAGCTCGCGCGGGCTATCCGAAATACCGATCTTGACCTCCACGGCCAACCTCCGAACCTAGAGTCCTGTGCGGCGGTCGGACGTCGCGTCCGCCCGTGCGCTCTTGCTGTCCGGTCCAAGGCTAGTGCAGGGCAACGGCTGCGCGGCACCGCACTGCCTACGCTGACCGCGAAACCCGGTCGGTGCGGCGGCTGGTCACTTGGGTTCGATGAGCTGGATCTCCAGCTCGATCTTCACCGCGTCGCTGAGCATGCCGGGCATCGGGCCGCCGACGCCGAAGTCGGTGCGCTTGATGGTGCCGGTGGCGGAGAATCCGGCGTGCCGGTCGCCGGTCGGGCCGAAGTCCTGCACGCCGCCCCATTCGACCTCGAGGGTGACGGGCCTGGTGACCGAACCGAGGGTGGCCTCGCCTTCGACGGTGAACGTCTCGGCGACCTGCACCGGTTGCGGGGCGCGGAAGGTCAGCGTCGGACGGCTGGCCACGTCGAGGAAGTCGGCGGTGCGGATGTGAGCGTCGCGGTCGGGGTTGCCGGTGTCGAACGAGTCGAGGTAGATGGTGGCGCCGAGGGTCGCGGCGCCCGCCTCGTCGACCACGAATTCGGTCTCGAAGCGGGTGAAGCCGCCGCGCACCTTCGAGATGCCGAGATGACGGACGGTGAAGGCGACCGAGGAGTGAGCGGTGTCCAGCGCCCAGGATCCGGGCTTCAGCTGCTGGGTGTCGGTGGTGGGTGCGGAAGTGTTCGTCATGCCATCGACCTTGTCCGGACCGCGGTCCGTTAACCAGACCGCCGTTATCCTGGACCTGCCAGGGCGAGGCTGAATATCCGGGGAACAGGCACGATGGAGGCATGGCACGTAACGGTTTCGCCGAATTCCTCGTCGCTCGCCGCGGTGAGCTCCGGCCCGCCGACGTCGGAATGCCCGAGGGCGGCAGGCGCCGCACGCCGGGGCTGCGCCGCGAGGAGGTCGCGGTACGGGCGGGCGTGAGCGCCGACTACCTGGCCCGGCTGGAGCAAGGCCGCGACACCAATCCGTCGGTGGCGGTGGTCGACGCACTCGCCGACGCGCTGTTGCTCGAGGGCGCGCAGCGGCATCATTTCGGCGTGCTCGCGCTCGCTTCCGGTAACGAATCCCGTTGTCCGGGTAGCGAATCCCCCAAAGAGCAGCTCGGCGAGACGATCCGCGCCGTGCTCGACGCGCTGCAGCCGACCCCCGCGTTCGTCATCGGCAGGCGGCTGAACGTGCTCGGCTGGAACCACGCGTGGGCCGACTTCGCGACCCCGCTCGGCCTGATCGGCGAGCACGGCGAGGCCAATCTGGTCTGGTACACGTTCGCCGATCCGCGGGCGCGGCGAACGCTGCGCAACTGGCCCGCGGCCGCGGACACGTTCGTGACCGCGCTCCTGCGGGCGAAGCTGCGCTGGCCCGGCGACGACGAACTGCTCGGGATGATCGACGCGCTCCGGCGCGAGCCGGAGTTCCTGGAGCGGTGGAAACCGCACCGAATCGGCGGCGGACCGGTGTCGAGCGTGCTGGAGTTCGATCACCCGGTGCACGGTCACGTCGACGTGCCGTTCGAGACCATGGAGACCGACCGCGACCAGAGCGTCGTCGTCTGGCTGCTCGACCAGGCCGCGACCCGTTCTCAGGGGCTGCGGCTGGTGCACAACCGGGCCGCGAACGAGTAAGGCATACCCCGGCCGTGCTCAGGGCTGTCGACGGACTCCGTCCGGCTTCGCCTGTTCGGGTTCCTTTTCGGGCGGAGCCTCAGATCCCGAGAACAGCCATCCGCTGGGCGTGGCTGTCCTGCATGCGCTCGAACAGCGCGGCGATGCCGTTCAGATCGCCGGTCGCGGTGAGCACCAGATCGGTGAGTTCGTCGCGCTGCGCCATGACGTACTGGGCTTGGGTGATCGCCTCGCCGAGCAGTCGCCTGCCCCAGAGCGTGAGCCGGTCGCGCTGGGAGCGGCTGACCGACACCGCGCGCCGGACCTCCTCGACCACGAATTCGGAGTGGCTGGTCTCGGCGAGCACATCGCGCACGACGGCGGCCACGTCCGGCGACAGCGCGCCCGCGATCTCGCTGTAGAAGTCCGCGGCGATGCCGTCACCGACGTAGAACTTCACCATCGACTCGAGCCAGGTCGAGGGATCGGTGGACGCGTGATAGGCGTCGAGCGCGCGCACGAACGGCGCCATCGCGTCGAACACCTCGATCCCGCGCTCGGCCAGGGCCGCCTCGAGGGTCTTGAAGTGGTCCATCTCCGCGGAGGCCATCTTCGCGACGGCGACCTTCCCGCGCAGCGTCGGCGACAGCTTGGCCTCCTCGGCCAGCCGGTAGAACGCGGAGATCTCACCGTAGGCGAGCACCGCGAACAGATCGGTCACGCCGGGATGATCTGCGGCGATGGGCGAGGTTGCCGGATCGAACGAAACGCCAAGCGCTGCAGATGACTGTGCTCCCATGCCGCTAGCTTAATAGGCGCGGCAGGGTGAAGTCCGCCAACACAGCACCCTGCGGTCAGTTCTGTTCCGAGAGGAACTTGTCGAGGTAAACCCAGGTGGTGTCGCGAGCGGTCTCACCGGTGAGGATGCCGAGGTGGCTGCCGGGGGCCGTCTCGTAGCGGACGGACGCGGCGCCGGTCAGCGTGCGGACGCCCGCCTCGACGGCCGCGGCGGGGGTGATGACGTCGGTCGGCCCGCCGACCAGCAGCACGGGCGCCGTCACATCGGCGAGCGCGATGCGCCGATCGCCGAGCCGCACGACGCCGCGGCCGATGTCGTTGTTCAGGATGAGGCGGCCCCACAGCTGGCCGTAGAAGCGGCCGGGGTAGCCGGGCATCGCGGCCATGAACCGGTCGATGGACTCCATCTTGGCCAGCGTCTCGGTGCGGGCGATATTGCTCGCCACGAACCACGGCCTGGTGAGTTCGCGGTCCCACGCGGTGATCCGGTAGGCGGCGCGGGTGAGCCGAGCCGGGATGCCGCCCGCCGCCCTGACCGCGGTCGAGGTGGCGATGCCGCCGGTCAGCTTCGCGACCGCGCGCAGCTGGGGAATGCCGGTCATCTTGTCGTAGTCCAGCGGGGAGCCGACGGCGGTGATGGAGCGGATCGGCAGGTGCGCGTGCGCGGCGGCGGTGAGCAGCGCCAGCGTTCCGCCGATCGACCAGCAGACCAGGTCCACCGGCTTGCCGCCGGTGTCGGCGGAGGTTCGCATGATCGACTCCGGCAGGATGTCGTCGATCCAGTCCTCGAAGCCCATCCTGCGGTCGCCGAAGGTGATCTCGCCGTAGTCGACGATGTAGGTGGCGCGGCCGGTCTCGCACAGGAAGCGTGCCAGGCTCTGGTCGGGGCGAAGGTCGAAGCAGCTGGCAGGAGCCGCGAGCGGCGGCACGAGGAGCACCGCGGAAGCGCCGTCCGACCCGCCGCCGTCGTAGCGGCGCAGCTGACGATGCGGCTCGTCCCACAGCACCGTCGAGGGCGCGGGGTCCGGCGCCTCGACGCCCGGGCCGAAGGTCAGCGCCCAGGCGTTGCGGGCCGCGATGGTGACGGTCTCTGCGATGCTCACCACAAGAATGTCTCACAAGGGAGTACCGCTGGTAACAGGCAAGTCCGTTTTGCGATGTTTCCCGCCCGCGGGCGCCACGGTCGCCGACCACCGCGAGCGGCCGCGCGCGGCACGCGCGAATAGCATCGGACGGCAGCTTTCCGCGGCCTGCGGCGGATTCCAGCTCGGCGTTGAATTGTCAAGTCGCGCAACGGCGGTCGGCGCGAGCTCGCCGGAAATGAGGCTTTTGCCGCGCAATAACGACGACGGCAATTCGAGCCGTGCACAATATCACGCTACAATCACTGCGGACAACGGAAATTTTCGTTACCCGCGCGTCCGCCGCTTGGCGCGGCGCTGGGGGTTCCGATGTCCAGGAAAATGTGCGCGCACCAGATCCGCACCGCGACTGCGCTGCGCCGATGTTCCCCGGTAGTTGCTGTTCGAAGACGGCACCCGACGACATCCGGCTGCGGCGAGCAATACCGGCGGATACGTGGTTGTCGTGGACCGGCCGGTCCGCCCCACGCCTCGTGCGCGCGTGACGCGATAACGAGGAAGGCACGAACCTGAGCAAGATCACTGTCGAGCAGGAACCCGGTGTGGCGGACACGCTGTTGACGGCCGAACTGGACGCGACGCATACCGCCCCGACATTCGCCGAATTGGGGGTGCGCGAGGAAATCGTCCGCGCGCTCGCCGAGATCGGCATCGAACGCACCTTCGCCATTCAAGAACTGACCCTCCCGCTGGCGCTGGCCGGCGAGGATCTCATCGGTCAGGCCCGCACCGGTATGGGCAAGACCTTCGGCTTCGGCGTACCGCTGCTGCACCGCATCGCCACCGCCGATTCCGGCACCACGCCGCTGGACGGCACGCCGCGGGCGCTGGTCATCGTGCCGACCCGTGAGCTGTGCATCCAGGTCACCGAGGACCTGGAGAACGCGAGCAAGTACCTGAGCAACCACCAGGGCAAGTTGCAGGTCGCCTCGATCTACGGCGGCCGCCCCTACGAGTCCCAGATCGCGGCGCTGCGCGCGGGCGTGGACGTCGTGGTCGGCACCCCGGGCCGACTACTGGACCTGGCCAAGCAGAACCATCTCATCCTGGGCAAGATCGGCGTGCTCGTGCTGGACGAGGCCGACGAGATGCTGGACCTCGGCTTCCTCCCGGACATCGAGCGCATCCTGAACATGGTGCCGGAGAAACGTCAGACGATGCTGTTCTCGGCCACCATGCCCGGCCCGATCATCACCCTGGCCCGCACCTTCCTCACCCGCCCGACCCACATCAGGGCCGAGGAGCCGCACGACTCCGCGGTGCACGACCGCACGGCGCAGTTCGTGTACCGGGCGCACGCACTGGACAAGGCCGAGCTGATCGCGCGGGTGCTGCAGGCCGAGAGCCGCGGCGCCACCATGATCTTCACGCGCACCAAGCGCACCGCGCAGAAGGTCGCCGACGACTTGGCCGAGCGTGGTTTCGCGGTGGGCGCGGTGCACGGCGACCTCGGTCAGATCGCCCGCGAGAAGGCGCTGACCAAGTTCCGCAAGGGCACCGTCGACGTGCTGGTCGCCACCGACGTGGCCGCCCGTGGCATCGACATCGACGACGTCACGCACGTCGTCAACTACCAGTGCCCCGAGGACGAGAAGACCTACGTGCACCGGATCGGCCGCACCGGCCGCGCCGGCCGCACCGGCGTCGCGGTGACGTTGATCGACTGGGACGAGCTCAACCGCTGGTCCGCCATCGACAACGCGCTCGGCCTCGGCATCCCCGATCCGGTGGAGACCTACTCGCGCTCGCCGCACCTGTTCGCCGATCTCGGCATCCCCGAGGGCGTCACCGGCACGGTGCGCAAGGCGCGCCCGGTCCGCGACGAGGACGACGTGGTGGTCGAGCGTGAGGCGCGCAGCCCGCGCAAGCGCAACCGCAGGCGCACCCGCGGCGGCCAGCCGGTCGACTGGGCGGAGGTCGGCACCGAGTCGACCGTCGAGGCCGACGGAAACGACGCCGAGCAGACCGCGGCCGAGCAGACCGCCGCCGGACCGAACGCGGAGGAGGGCAAGCCCCGCCGTCGCCGCCGTCGCCGCCGCTCCGGCGCGGGTGAGGGCGCCGACAACGGCGTGACGGAAACGAGCGCCGAAGGCGAGCCGACCGAGAACGCCGACAAGTCCGTCGAGGCGGAGAGCGCCGACAGCGGTGCCGAGACGGAGACCGCCGAGGCTCCGGCGCGGCGCAGGCGTCGTCGTCGCAAGGCGGCGGACGAGAACGGCGCAGCGGAAACCGCCGAGGCGACCGAGAACGCAGCGCCCGTCGCGGCCGACAACGCCGCACCTGTCACGGCCGACAACTCCGCGTCCGTCACGGCCGAGAACGTCGCGCCCGAGAAGGCGACATCCACCGCAGCCGAAACCGCGACTCCTGCCGCAGCTGAAACTGCGACCCCTGTCGCCGCCGAAACCGCGGCGCCTGTCACGGCCGACAGCACGACGGCCGGTGCGGCCGAAACCGCGGCGGCCGCAATCTCGGCGCCTGTCACGGCCGAGACCGCAGCGACCGAGGCAGCCGGGACCGCCGCAGCCGAGGCGACCGCTGAGGAAGCGCCCGCGAAGCCCGTGCGCCGCCGCACCCGCAAGACGGCCACGGCCGAGTCGGCGGACAACGGCGCCGCCGAGAACGGCGACGGCGAGGCCCCGGCCGAACCGGTCAAGCGCCGCCGCACCCGCAAGACAGCCACGGCCGAGTCGACGGACAACGGCGCCGCCGAGAACGGCAACGGCGAGGCCCCGGCCGAACCGGTCAAGCGCCGCCGCACTCGCAAGACGGCCGCGGCGGTCGACGGGAACGGCGACGCTCCCGCCGACGCGGAGGCCGCCGAGAAGCCGGTGCGCAGGCGCAGGCGCAAGGCCGACGAGACCGAGGCGAGCGAGACCGAGGCGGCCACGGCGGGAACGGCTGCTTCGGCGTAGTTCGGCGGATCCGCTAGTCTCGCAATCGTGCTCGCACCTGAGCGGCGGACGCGCGCCGACATCATCTCCGCAGTCGCGATCGCCGTGCTCGTGGTGGTCGCGGCGCTGGTGGTGTGGGCGCGCGGCGACGCGACGGGCACCGAATCGGTGACCGCGCCGACCCCGGCGACCACGCCGCCGACCGCCGACAAGCTCCCCGCGAACCTGCGGGAGCTGTGGCACACGCCCGACGACGCCTCCGCGCGAGCGCTGGTCTCCGGTGGCGCGGTGATCACCGGTTCGGACGGCGCCGTCACCGGGCGTGACCCGCTCACCGGCGCCGAATTGTGGCGCTACCGGCGGGATATGCCGCTGTGCGGGGTGGAGGCGCAGTTCGGCATGGTGGTCGCGGTGTACCGGGATCAGCGCGGCTGCAGCCAGGCCACCTTGCTGGCGGGCGACACCGGGGAACGACGCACGGCACGCAGCAGCTACATGGATCCGAGCGTGCGCCTCTCCGTGGACGGCACCTACGTGCTCGCGCAGGGTGAGCGGCGGCTGGAGATGTGGCGCTCGGATCTGGTGCGGACGCTGGAGTACGGCTACGTCGACGCGCCGGTGAACGTGAAAACCCAACCGCGCAAAGGCTGCACGCTGCTCTCGGCCGGTTCCAGCTCGTCGCGCCTCGCCGTGCTGGAACGCTGCCCCGAGGATCCGGCGGCCCGGCTGACGGTGCTCAATCCGGCGCCCAAGGACAACACGGTGCCCGAGGAGTACGGCTCGCACGTGCTCGCCGGTTCCGGCGCCGATTCACCCGACGCCAGGGTGGTCGCGGTGTCGGACAACCGGATCGTGCTCTACCTGCCCGGCGGAACCGCCTCCGGCACAGGTGAAGCCACGCCGCCGCGCCTGGCCGTGTACGACAGCACCGGCAATCCCCTTGTGGTGCATCAGCTTTCCGCGCCACTCGCGGCGAACGCGACCACCACCCGGATCGGTTCGTCCTATTTGGTGTTCACCGGCAACAGCCTGATCGCCTTGAACGCAAGCACTTTCGATCCGCTGTGGGTCGCGCCCAACGCGCTCGGCTCGCCCGCGCTGATGGCGGGACGGATGCTGATGCCGGTCGCGGACGGCCTCGCCGTCCTCGACACGACCTCGGGCGCCGAGGTCGGACGCATCCCGGTCGAGCGGGCCGGCTACGCGGGCGGTCCGATCTCCCTCGCCGTCCTCGGCACCACGGTGCTGGAACTGCACGACGGGGACCTGCACGCGCTCGGCTGACGCACCGGGCGGGCGGCGAGTCCGGCGCCTGACCATGATGGAGAACATGTCCGCACACAACGACGCCCGGCTGGTTCTGCTCCGGCACGGCGAGACTTCCTGGTCGCGCGATCTGCGGCACACCAGTCGCACCGATCTGCCGCTCACCGAGCGCGGCGAGCGGCAGGCGGAGGCCGCGGGACGGGTGCTCGCCGAGCTGAAGCTGCGTGATCCGCTCGTCCTGACCAGCCCGCGGCAGCGCGCGGTGCGCACCGCGGCGCTGGCGGGTCTCCCCGAGTCCACCGTCGACGACGACCTCGCCGAATGGGACTACGGCGACTACGAGGGCACGACCACCAAGGAGATCAGGGAGACCGCGCCCGACTGGACCGTCTGGACCGGCGTGACGCCCGGCGGCGAGACCGCCGAGCAGGTCCGCGTCAGGGCCGACCGGGTGCTCGCGACCGTCGAGCCCGTCCTGCCGGAGCGGGATGTGGTGCTGGTGGGGCACGGGCACTTCTCTCGCGTGCTCATCGCGCGGTGGGCCGAGTTCGAGGTCGTCGAGGGCAGGCGCTTCGCCATGTCGACCGCCGCTCTGAGCCTGCTGGGTTACGAGCACGACGAGCGAACCATCCACGCGCACAACATCGTTTCGACCATCGAGGGAGCCGAGTGACCACCGATCTGATCCGCCGCGCCACCCCCGCCGACGTCCCGGCGTTGGTGGACCTCGTCTACGACCTCGCCGAGTACGAGAAGGCGCGCCACGAGTGCACGCTCACGCTGGAGCAGCTGCGCGCCGCGCTGTTCGGGCCCGCGCCCGCGCTGTTCGCGCACGTGGCGGAGGACGAGACCGGCGTGGTCGGCTGCGCGATCTGGTTCCTGAACTACTCCACCTGGGACGGCGTGCACGGCATCTATCTGGAGGACCTGTACGTCAAGCCCGAGACGCGCGGCAAAGGCTACGGCAAGGCGCTGATCGCGGCCTTGGCGAAAGAGGCCGTCGACAAGAGCTACAGCCGGGTCTCCTGGTCGGTGCTCACCTGGAACACGCCGTCCATCGACTTCTACCGCTCGATCGGAGCCGTCGAACAGGACGAGTGGGTCGGGTACCGGCTGGCGGGCGGCGAGCTGGTGAAGCTGGCCGCCGAAGCGTCCTGAGCCCGCGCGGAGCATCGGTGCTGATCGACACACCCGATCGCTGGCCCGCCGACGCCGAGGAGGCGATGGCGATCCAGGATTCGCTGCGCCCGCTCGTGGTCGCCGCGAATCCCCAGCCGCCGCAATTCGGGACAGTCGCCGGGCTCGACTCGGCCTACGACGACGAGAGCGGCGTGGTCGCCGCGGCCGTCGTCGTGCTCGACGCCGCGACCCTCGCGACGGTCGACACCGCCGTCGCGCACGGCGCGGTGAGCTTCCCGTACGTGCCGGGCCTGCTCGCCTTCCGCGAGCTGCCCACCACCCTCGGCGTGCTCGAAAGACTCGGCGCCGCACCGGATCTGCTGATCTGCGACGCCCAGGGACTGGCCCACCCGCGCCGCTTCGGGCTGGCCTGCCACGTCGGCGTGCTGGCCGGGGTGCCGACGATCGGGGTCGCCAAGAACGCGTGGGGCGACTACGCCGAGCCGGGTCCGGAGCGCGGCGACGCGTCGGATCTGGTCATCGATGGCGAGGTGGTCGGCAGGGCGCTGCGCACCAGGACGGGCGTGAAGCCGGTCTTCGTCTCGGTCGGGCACCTGATCGATCTCGACACCGCCTGCGCGCAGGTGCTCGCGCTCACGCCGCAGTACCGCCAGCCCGAGACCACCCGCAGGGCCGACGCGCTGTGCCGGCAGGCGCTGCGCGCGGCGATCGCGGCCGCGCGTTAGACGCGGCAGGGCGGCGTCCGGCTAGTCCGGCGCCACCCCGTAGTCCCTGGCCATCCAGCGCGTCGAGGACGGCACGAACAGCAGGATCAGCGCGGCGACCACGACGACGCCGAGCAGGGCGCCGTACACCGGCTGGTGCGAATCGGTGAGCAGCGACCACGCCACGGGAAGCAGCAGGATCTGGGCG
The DNA here is from genome assembly GCF_057708325.1 of Nocardia sp. bgisy134. Classification (NCBI taxonomy): domain Bacteria; kingdom Bacillati; phylum Actinomycetota; class Actinomycetes; order Mycobacteriales; family Nocardiaceae; genus Nocardia; species Nocardia sp. bgisy134. Next base: position 248,158 of record NZ_JBYIRW010000007.1, on the reverse strand, counting down.
ATGACGGCGATGGCCCGGCCCCAGCGGTGGCCGAGCAGCAGCCCGACGCCCGCGGCGAGCACCGCGCCGCCGAGGATGCCGAACCACGCCGCGGTGCCGTAGCCGCTGGCCTGCGACTGGTCGTGACCGAGCAGCCCGCGCACCACGAGCACGATCGCCACCGTCACCGCGACCGCACCCTCCAGCGCGACCAGTCCGCCCGCGCCGCGGACCGTCGCGGGAACCGTGTCCGCCGAAACCTCTGCCTTGCCGCTTTCCGCCACGCGCCAAGCCTACGACGCGTCGTAGGGTGCGCCCGGTCACGGCCGCGCCCGCCGTCGCGTCCTGGCGTACCCCGGTCGTGCGCCCGCTGCCGGCGAACGCGATCCGCCGCGCCTACTAGGCTGCGAACGTGCGGACGTTGCTGATCGTGAACCCGAATGCCACCTCGACCACACCGGCGACCCGAGACCTACTGGCCCATGCTTTGGAGAGCCGCACTCAGCTGACCGTTGCGCACACCCAGCATCGCGGCCACGCGGCCGAACTGGCCCAGTGGGCATCGACCAACGAGATGGACCTGATCGTCGTGCACGGCGGCGATGGGACAGTAAACGAGACCATCAACGGTTTCCTCCCGCTGCCCGAACTGAACGATGGACAGGCGTGGATTCCCCGGCTCGGTGTGATCCCCGGCGGCTCGGCGAATGTGTTCGCCAGAGCGCTCGGCATCTCGCCCGATCCGGTGACCGCGACCAACCAGTTGATCGACCTGCTGACCCTGGAACACGATCGCACCATCGGCCTCGGTCTCGCCGACGACCGCTGGTTCACGTTCAGCGCGGGCGTCGGGCTCGACGCCGACGTGTGCGAGGCCATCGACGCCAGTCGCGCCAAAGGCCACGCCGCCACTCCCGGTCGATATGTTCGAACAACTGTGCGACAATTCTTTCGCGCGAAGCGTCGGGAACCGGACATTCGCATCGAAATTCCGGGGCACGAAGTAGTTGACGAGGTGCACTACGCGTTCGTCACGAACGCCAGTCCGTGGACGTACCTGAACGCCACTCCGGTGCGCACCAACCCCGGCACGAGCTTCGAAACGGGCCTCGGGCTGTTCGCCGTCCGATCCATGGCGGTGCTGCCCACACTGATGCTCGCCCGGCAACTCCTGTCCGAAAACGGAAATCCCAAGTCCCGCAATTTGTTTCGTGAAGACGACGTGCCTTCGGTGCGTATCGAGACCAAGCAGCCCATCGGCCTGCAAATCGATGGCGACTTTATCGGGAAGCGCAACGTGGTGGATTTCACGGCGGTCCCCGACGTGCTCGAAGTGGTCGCGCCGCAGCCTCGCCGCTGACGAAACGCCGCGAAAAACTCGCGGTTGTGCTGCGAAAACCACATAGAGCGAGTACAAAGGACCGGGCAGGTCCCCCTTGGGGACACCTCGATGGCGTGAGCTTCCCCACGGTGCACCGGATACCTATTGACATCTACGGTGTTCGTGAAAGCATTCACAAGCAACCGTGCGGAAACATTCGAGTCGCACAAGTGAACGATCCACTAACGACAGGCGCCCTTTGCGGCGCCCAGCAAAGGAGCAGAGGAATGGACTGGCGCCACAAGGCCATCTGTCGCGATGAGGACCCCGAACTGTTCTTCCCGGTGGGTAACAGTGGTCCTGCGCTCGCGCAGATTGCCGATGCCAAGCTGGTCTGCGCTCGCTGCCCCGTTACTGCCGACTGCCTGTCCTGGGCCCTGAAGTCCGGACAAGACGCCGGCGTGTGGGGTGGTATGAGCGAGGACGAGCGCAGGGCGCTCAAGCGTCGCAACGCGCGCACCCGCACCCGCACTGTCGTCTGACAAGACGACCGGCCTTACCGGGCCTTGTCCAGCCCGGCCCGGTAAAGCATTCAGCCCGGCACCCTAGAGGTGCCGGGCTCTATTGTTTTGCCGCGACTTCGTCGCGGCGGTTCGCGGCCCTTAGTGTCTCGCGCCCGAGCGACCGAGACTTGCGACTGCGTCGCGTGCGCTTCGGTCGCTCGGGCGCGAGACGGCCGCGAACGCTGATGCTCGATCTCGCTTCGCTCGAAACCTGTTGTTGGACAGGCTTATTGTGGTGGTTGCGGGGCGATGGACGGTGACACGCCAGAAGTGTGCCGGGACACGCCGACATATCGGGAGATCTTCGTCACATGACGGTAGGCGGTCGAGGGATTGGGTGGCCTCGTTGCGCCTCCTGCAAGGCCCGTGAACGCCAACGGAAACCGCGGGTCAGCCGACCAAAATCGCAGGTCAGCGGCCGGAACGACGGCCCAATGGGACTCGGAGGACGGCGTCCGTTCCCACGTCCGCGCCGGGGTGCAGGCCGATGGAGCCGCCGAGTTCCGCGGTCACCAGGGTGCGCACGATCTGCAGGCCGAGGCGGTCGGAGGCCTCCAGGCTGAAGCCGGGTGGGAGGCCGCGGCCGTCGTCGCTGATGATCACGTCGAGCCAGCGTGCGGAACGCTCGGAACGGATCGTCACGGTGCCGGTCTGGCCGGAGTCGAAGGCGTGCTCGATGGCGTTCTGCACCAGCTCGGTCAGCACCATCACCAGCGGGGTGGCGCGTTCGGCGGAGAACACGCCGAGCGAACCCGCGCGGCGCACCTTGATCCGGGTGGTGTGCACGGTCGCGACATCGGCCATGATCGGCAGCAGCCGGTCGACGACCTCGTCCAGATCGACCTCTTCGTCCACCGACATCGACAGCATCTCGTGCACCGAGGCGATCGAGGTCACCCTGCGCACCGACTCGGTCAGCGCGACCTGCGCCTCCTCGTTCTCGGTGCGCCTGGCCTGCAAACGGAGCAGCGCGGCGACGGTCTGCAAGTTGTTCTTCACCCGGTGGTGGATCTCGCGGATCGTCGCGTCCTTGGACAACAGCGCGCGGTCGCGCCGCTTCACCTCGGTGACGTCGCGGACCAGCACGGCGGCGCCCGCGAGCTCGCCGTGCGGGCGCAGCACGAGGGTCCGCAGCAGCACGGTGGCGCCGCGCGCTTCGACCTCCATGCGCCGCCCGGTGCGCCCGGCCAGCGCGGCCTGGATGTCGCCGACGACCTCTTGGGCGTCGAACGGGTCGGTGATCAGCGAGCGGGTGGTGACGGCCAGATCCTGTCCGGCCAGATCGCTCTGCAAGCCCATCCTGTGATAGGCCGAGAGCGCGTTCGGGCTGGCGTAGACGACCGTGCCGTCGGTGTCGAGCCGGATGAAGCCGTCGCCCGCGCGCGGGCTGGAGTGCGTGGCGGCCCGGTCCTCGGTGGTCGGAAAGCTGCCGTCGGCGATCATCTGGCACAGGTCGTCGGCGCACGCGACATAGGCGATCTCGAGGGTGCTGCGAACCCGGGAGCGCTGCATGTCGGTGTCGCGGGAGAGCACTGCGATCACGTCGTCCCCGCAGCGCACCGGGATGGCCTCGCGGATCGCGTGCACGGGGTGCGGGTGATAGACGCCCTGCGCCTCCACATCGCTGTCGGCGCGCACGATCTTGCCGGTCGTCAACGCGTCGAAGACCTGCGGGTGATCGGCCTGGACGGCGGTGGTGCCGACCAGATCCTCCACGTGCACGGTGGCTGCCGTGGTGGGGCGGCACTGGGCGACACAGACGATGTCCGCGCCTTCGACCACCGGTCCGGCGCCGACCCACAGCAGCAGATCAGCGAAGGACAGGTCGGCGAGCAGCTGCCAATCTCCTACCACCCGTTGCAGGTGATCCACGGCGACGCCGGGGAGGTCGGTGTGTTCGGCAAGAAGCTCGCTCAGTGTCGCCACGTTCGGTCTACCGCTTCGCGCTAGGAGACGACGGCGATGAGATCGCCCTGCTGTAGGACCTGGCCCGGCTTCACCGCGATGGAGGTGACCTCGCCGCCGTTCTCGGTGATGACCGGGATCTCCATCTTCATCGACTCCAGCAGGATCAGCGTCTGGTCGACCTCGACGTGATCGCCCACAGCCACCTCGACGGTAAGGACCGTGGACACCATCTCCGCGCGCACTTCCTCAGCCATGACACCTCATTCACTCGGTTGATCGGGCGGCTCCGCCGGACCTCCGACGGCGACGCCGCACCGCGCCTGTATCCGCTGAAGGTACAGCCAACCACACGTGAAAGAATGACCTTCAATCAGAAGGGAGACTACCTATGGGTAAGCGCGGACGTAAGAAGCGCAGCCGCAAGGGAAACGCGGCCAACCACGGCAAGCGGCCCAACGCCTGAGCTGTAGCGCACGAAACGACCGAGCGGCACGCTCCCCATGGGGAAGAGCGTGCCGCTCGGTCGTTTTCGGGTGGTCAGGCCTCGGTGGTGTCGGACCTGATCACCGTGATCGACTTGTGGATCTCCAGAGTCAGCCGGTCGCGCAACGAGTCCGGCGCCTTGTCGCCGCCGCACTTGCGGCTGAGCAGACTCTTGATCTTCTCCTCGATGCCGTACGCCTCGATGCACGGCGAGCAGTGATCCATGTGATGCTGCAGACGAGCGCGGGTCGCGTCGTCGCATTCACCGTCCAGTATGAGCCAGACGTCGGCTAGTACCGCCGTGCAGTCGAGCTCCATGTCGGGGTCCCGCTCCACACTCACTGCTTGACCTCCTGGCGCTCGCTGCGGTTGAACCCCCGTTCGCGCGCCACGTCGGCGAGCAAACCCTTCAGTTGCTTGCGGCCGCGGTGCAGCCGGGACATCACCGTACCGATGGGAGTGCCCATGATGTCGGCGATTTCCTTGTACGGGAAGCCTTCGACGTCCGCGTAGTACACCGCCATACGAAACTCTTCCGGCAGTTCCTGCAGCGCGGCCTTGATGTCGTCGTCCGGCAGGGCGTCGAGCGCCTCGACCTCGGCCGAGCGCAGGCCGGTCGAGCTGTGCTCCGCGGTGGCGGCCAGCTGCCAGTCGGTGATCTCGTCGGTCGGGTACTGCGCGGGCTGGCGCTGCTTCTTGCGGTAGGAGTTGATGTAGGTGTTCGTCAGGATCCGGTACAGCCAGGCGCGGAGGTTGGTGCCTTCCTTGAAGGACTTGAACCCCTGGAACGCCTTGACGTAGGTCTCCTGCACGAGGTCCTCGGCGTCGGCCGGGTTCCTGGTCATACGCAGCGCCGCGCCGTAGAGCTGGTCGAGCAGCGGGAGCGCGTCCCGCTCGAAACGCTGCGCCAGCTCGGCATCATCGACCGCGGTGCCGACCTCGCCGTCGTCGTGCACCACGCCTTCGTCGCTCGTCACACCTGTCCCTTCGATAGCTGTACCTGCCAAATCTACCGGCAAGTCCAGATCGGAGGGGAACCCGGCTTTCGTCGGCGACGCGACGGTCCACACCGGACGTTCGTCGAGCAGAACGGACACCGACATCTCCTTCACGTCGTCCCTCGTACTGTTCGTCCGGCGCGACGGCGGTCCGCCGCGCCTGTATCGCATGCAACATGCCCGACTCACGCTGTGTTCCCGCATCCGGCGCGCCGTGGTTTCCCGCGCGGCCACCGCCCGGGAAAACGAGTTGCGGCGAGGGCGCCGAGCGCCGTTAATCTGTCGCCCATGGCAGGCGCCTCGACCCCCGCGATCCGCACCCTGGCCAAGGCGAGCATCGCGCACCGCGTGCACTCCTACGCCCACGATCCGCGCGCCGACTCCTACGGCGCCGAGGCCGTCGACGCGTTGGCCGCCGAGCTCGGCGTGACCGCGGCGCAGGTCTTCAAGACCCTGATCATCGAATTGTCGACGGGTGTGCTCGCCGTCGCGGTGCTTCCGGTGCCGAACACCCTCTCGCTCAAGGCCGCCGCCGCGGCGCTTGGTGCACCGAAGGCAGCCATGGCCGACAAGACCAAGGCCGAACGCACCACGGGCTACGTGCTCGGCGGCATCTCCCCGCTCGGGCAGCGCAAGCAGTTGCCGACCGTGATCGATGACTCGGCGCTGAGCTGGGACCGCGTGCTGTGCAGCGCGGGCAAGCGTGGGCTGGAGATCGAGCTCGCACCCGCCGACCTCGTCCGCGCCGCGTCAGCGGTCACCGCGCCCATCACGGCCTGAGCGGAGCGCCCGGTCGGCTCCTGTTGGCAGGGCCCCGGGACGCGTCGAGCGCACGAACAGAGCGCATCCATCACGGCCTGAACGATCGGGCCGGTGGGCTCCGCCTCCGGGATTGCGACGAGCGGGCGAGAACGGACCGTATCGGCGAGAAGGACGGCCCAACCGGCGCGCTGGCGGCGTCGAATTGCTTGTGTAACGCCTCGGGCGGCAACGCCGTGAAACCGGCGGGCGCGCCGCCTCTTCTGTGCGTTACTGATCTGTGCGTCACCCGTTCCACGTCGCCGATAGCTGCGTTACCGAACAAGGTCCGATTCGTCCGACCCGAGGATGTGATGCGAAATGTCCCAGCACTACCGTCTGCGCACCGCGATCGTCGCCCTCTCCGGAGCCGCCCTGCTGACCGTCGGCTCCGCCGCGTTGCAGGCGCCCGAGGCCGCCGCCGCGCCGGGCGGCCCGTCCGCGACTCAGGTCGAGGGCCCGTTCGACGGGCTGGCCGATGACGAGTCCGACGACGATCCCTTCGCCGGGCTGTCCGGTGGGAATTCCGACAACAAGTCCGACAACAAGTCCGACGGCAAGTCCGACAAGAAGTCCGGCCTGGACGAGGAGCAGAACGAGCAGTCGGACAAGGCCGAGAAGAACGGCGGGGGCGTCACCTCCGCGATCATCGATCTGATGGCGAACATCATCAAGTGCGGGCTCAACATCGCCACCGACGCGGTGAAATGCAAGCTGTGAGCTACGCGAACCGCCGATAGCGCGACGGCCGGGCGATCACAAGAGGCTGATCTGCCCGGCTTTCTCTCCGCCGCCTCCCGACACCTCGGCGAGTAGTTCGGGGCCGTTGTTCTTCACGCTGTTCACCAGCGGCGACACCGGTCGCGCGACGATGCCCGCCACCGCGTCCACGCTCGGCGTCTCGAGCAGCTCCGCCGGGGCCGGGTGGTCCGGGTCCAGCCAGGCATCCCAGTGCTCGCGCGGCATCGGCAGCGGCATCCGGTCGTGGATGCGGGTCAGGTCGCCGACCGCGTCGGTGGTCAGGATGGTGCAGGACAGCAGCGGCTCGCTGTCGCGCACCGAGCGGTCCCGCCACACCGACCACAGCCCGGCCATGTACAGCAGGGAGCCGTCCGCGTTGGCCATGAAGTACGGGTGCTTGACGGCCTTGCCTTTCGCGCCGCCGATCGGGTCCGGTTCGGTCAGCCACTCGTACCAGCCGTCCATCGGCACCAGGCAGCGCCGGTATTTCACGGCGTCGCGGAACGAGGCGGTGGTGGTCGCCTTGTCCGCGCGGGCGTTGAACAGCGGTTTGCCCTTGGCCGGGACACCGGGCTCGGATGCCTTCGTCCAGGTCGGGATCAGTCCCCAGCGCATGCGCCGGATGCGCAGCGTCGGATCGTCGTCCGGGTGGTCGTGGTCGTGCCGCTCCACCACGGTCAGCACCCGGTTCGTCGGCGCCACGTTGTAGTTCTCGAAACCGCCTCCGCGCGAATCGTTTTCGCTGCCGGTCTCGTCGATCGCGTCCAGCTCGACCGCGAGCCTGCCCGGGTTCGTCGTCGTCGCGTATCGTCCGCACATATCTCCGATACTCCCACCCCACACCGACAAGCTCGGGGACAATCGATACCGAGTGGTGACCTGGTGAGAGTTTTGACCTAGCATTCTCTCAACGGATGGGACGGCCATCACACCCATCCGCTCCGGCACGCGCACCGACCGGCCACCGTAGAGGCAAGAGGAGAGCCCACGTGACAACCACCGAGACCACCCCCGCCACACCCGACACACTGCTGAAGTCTGTCGACCCGGCCACGGGCGAGGTCATCGCCACCTATCCCATCGCCGACGAGGACGCGGTGCGCGCGGCCGTCGCCAAGGCCCGTGCCGCCGCCACCACCTGGGGCGCGCTGAGCTTCGACGAACGCCGCAAGCATCTGCTGCGCTGGTCGAGCCGCTTGGTCGCCGACTCCGAGGAATTCACCGCGCTGATTCACAAGGAGAACGGCAAGCCGCTCGACGACGCGTTCCTGGAGCTGATGCTCGCGCTCGAGCACATCGCCTGGGCGGCCAAGAACGCCAAGAAGCTGCTGTCGCCGAAGAAGGTCTCCCCCGGTGTGCTGATGTCGAACTTCGCCGCCCGTCTCGAGCAGCGCCCGCTCGGCGTCATCGGCGTGATCGGACCGTGGAACTACCCCGTCTACACCCCGAACGGCTCCATCGCCTACGCCCTGGCCGCTGGCAACACCGTGGTGTTCAAGCCGAGCGAATTCTCCACGGGCATCGGCAATTTCCTCGCCGAGGCGTTCAAGAAGGCCAACCCCGAACTGCCCGAGGGCGTCTTCGAGACCATCAACGGTTACGGCGCTACCGGCGCGGCGCTGGTGAAGTCCGGCGTCGACAAGATCGCCTTCACCGGTTCCACCGCGACCGGTAAGCGCATCATGGCCGCGGCCGCCGAGAACCTCACCCCGGTCCTGCTGGAGTGTGGCGGCAAGGACGCGGTGATCGTGGCGGGCGACGCGGACGTCAAGGCCGCGGCCGACGCGGTGGCCTGGGGCGCCACCGCCAACAGCGGCCAGACCTGCGCGGGCGTGGAGCGGGTGTACGTGGACCGCTCGGTGCGCGAGGAATTCGTCGCCGAGGTCAAGCGGATCCTCTCCGATATCAAGCCCGGCTCGGACGACAAGGCGGCCTACGGCCCGATGACCATGCCGAGCCAGATCGATATCGTGCGCCGTCACATCGAGGACGCGCTGAAGAAGGGCGGCACCGCGGTGCTCGGCGGGCCCGAGTCGATCAAGGGTCCGTTCATCGAGCCGGTCGTCCTCGTCGACGTCGACGAGGACTCCGAGGCGGTGGCCGAGGAGACCTTCGGGCCGACCGTCACCATCCGCACCGTCGACGGCGTCGACGAGGCCGTGGAACTGGCCAACAAGTCCAAGTACGGCCTGTCCTCGGCGGTGTACTCGAAGAAGAACGGCCTGGACATCGCGCGCCGGTTGCGCGTCGGCGCCACCTCGGTGAATTCGGTGCTCGCCTTCGCCGCCATCCCCGGTCTGCCGTTCGGCGGGGTCGCCGACTCCGGCATCGGCCGCATCCACGGCGAACCGGGCCTGCGCGAGTTCGTCCGGCCGCATTCGATCGCGGTGCAGCGCTTCACGGTTCCCGGTATGGCGCTGCTCAGCTACACCCGCACCGATTCGACCATGAAGCTGCTGCGCAAGCTGGTTCCGTTCCTGCACGGCAGGCACAAGTAGACAACGCCGGGTATGCGCGAACCGGCCGCAGCGGACGGCTGGTTCGCGCATACCGGCGTGCCCGTCCTCCCGGCACCGATTCGGCCGCAGTTCACGACCGCCGGTGTGTCCGATCACCCGATGGGCCAAGATGGACTGGTGACTTTCTGGCCAGCGCCCCACGTCGATGTCCCGGTACACGCGACCGTCACCCTGCCCGGATCCAAATCGATCACCAATCGCGCACTGATCCTCGCGGCACTCGCCGACGGACCCTCCACGATCACGGGGGCGCTGCGCAGCCGCGACACCGATCTCATGATCGCCGCGCTGCGCGCGCTGGGCACGGACATCGCGGGTGACGCCGAGACGCTGCGCGTCACCCCGGCGACGCTCGGCGGCGGCGCGGTCGATTGCGGCCTCGCGGGCACCGTGATGCGGTTCCTGCCGCCGGTGGCGGCGCTTGCGGTCGGCGATGTGGCCTTCGACGGCGACGCCCAGGCTCGGGTGCGGCCGCTGCGCACCATTCTGGACGCGCTGCGCGGGCTCGGCGCCGACATCGACGGCGACGCGCTGCCGTTCACGGTGCACGGCAAGGGCGCACTGCGCGGCGGGCCGGTCACCATCGACGCCTCCGGATCCTCGCAGTTCGTCTCCGGACTGCTGCTCTCCGCCGCCCGCTTCGACGAGGGCCTGACCGTGCATCACGACGGCAAAGCGCTGCCGTCCATGCCGCACATCGAGATGACGGTGGAAATGCTGCGCCGCGCCGATGTTCGGGTGCAGGCGCCCGCCGACAGCCGCAAGGCGCAGACCTGGGTCGTCGAGCCCGGTCCTGTCCGCGCCGTCGACTGGGACGTGGAACCCGACCTGTCCAACGCCACGCCGTTCCTGGCCGCGGCGGCGGTCACCGGCGGCGAGGTGCGGATTCCGCACTGGCCACGCCTCACCACCCAGCCCGGCGACGTGATCCGCGAGATCCTGGTGCGCATGGGCGCGGAGGCCAGGGTCTTCGACGGTGTGCTCACCGTGCGCGGGCCGGAACGCCTGGCGGGCATCGACATCGACCTGCACGACGTCGGCGAGCTGACCCCGACCGTCGCCGCATTGGCCGCGCTGGCCGACTCCCCGTCCTGGCTGCGCGGCATCGCGCACCTGCGCGGGCACGAGACCGACCGGCTGGCGGCGCTGGCCACCGAGATCAACCGTCTCGGTGGCAAGGTCACCGAGACCGAGGACGGGCTCGAGATCGTGCCCGCACCACTGCACGGCGGCGCCTGGCACTCCTACGCCGACCACCGGATGGCCACCGCGGGCGCGATCCTCGGCCTGAAGGTGCCCGGCGTGGAGATCGAGGACATCGGCACCACCGCCAAGACACTGCCGAATTTCGTCGCGCTGTGGGAGCGGATGCTGAACGACGGAGCTGCGCACTGAGCCGGCCACGACGCTCCGCCGCGGGCTACGACGAATCCGATGTGCGGGTTCGTCCCGGCCGAAGTTCGCGTCCCCGCACCAAGACTCGCCCGCAGCACAACGACGCCGAGGCCGCGATGGTGGTTTCCGTCGACCGCGGGCGCTGGGGCTGCGTGCTGGGCGGCGACCCCGAACGCAGGATCGTGGCCATGCGGGCGCGTGAGCTCGGCCGCACCCCGATCGTGGTCGGCGACCAGGTGGACGTCGTGGGCGATCTGTCCGGCAAACCCGACACCCTGGCCCGCATCGTGCGCGTCGGCGAACGCGGGACGGTGTTGCGCCGCACCGCCGACGACACCGACCCGTTCGAGCGGATCGTGGTCGGCAACGCCGAAAAGCTGTTCATCGTGGTGGCGCTGGCCGACCCGCCGCCGCGCACCGGTTTCGTGGAGCGGTGCATGGTCGCCGCCTACGTCGGCGGGCTGCGTCCGGTGCTGTGCCTCACCAAGCACGATCTGGCCGCCGACTCCGAATTCGCCTCGGCCTTCGACGATCTCGATCTCACGATCGTCTACGGCGGCATCGACGATCCACTCGATCCGGTCCTCGGCCTGCTGACCGACCACCTCACCGCGTTCATCGGGCACTCCGGCGTCGGCAAGTCGACCCTGGTGAATCGCCTTGTGCCGGACGCCGATCGGGCGGTCGGCGAGGTCTCCGGCGTCGGCAAAGGCAAGCACACCTCCACTCAGTCCATCGCGCTGCCGCTGCCCGGCGGCGGCTGGGTGATCGACACACCCGGCGTGCGCTCCTTCGGCCTCGCCCACATCACCCCGGACGACGTCATCCTGGCGTTCAGCGATCTCGCCGAGGCGATCGAGGACTGCCCGCGCGGCTGCACCCACCTCGGGCCGCCCGCGGATCCCGAGTGCGCGCTGGACACGCTGCCCGACAAGGAGCGGCGGGTGGCCGCCATCCGGCGGTTGCTGGTGGCGTTGAACTCCAACGAGCCCTGGTAGCGCTTCCCCCGCTGACGCGCCCTACGGCAGTAGGGTGGACCGGGTGACCCAGGAAGCCGCCGTCGCCGACCTGCTCCGCACCACGCTCGGGCCCCTGCTGCTCGGCGCCTACCGCCACGGTTCGGCCGCGCTCGGCGGGTTGCGGCCGCACAGCGACATCGACGTTCTCGTCGTCACCGATGGGCGTCTGGACAGTGCGCGACGCCGCGCGCTGATGGACGGACTACTGACCGTTTCCGGCGATCCGCGCGTCCCCGGCGCGGGGCGACCGATCGAGCTCAGCACGGTCGCCCAGGCCGATGTGCGGCCGTGGCAGTACCCGCCGACCCTCGATTTCCAGTACGGCGAATGGCTGCGCGACGACTACGAACGGGGCATGCTGCCCACCGCCGCACCGGATCCCGACCTCGCCGTCCTGATCACGATGACCCTCCAGGCCGACTCGCCGCTGCTCGGCCCGCCGCCCGCGGAGCTCCTCGACCCCGTCCCGCCGGAGCATCTGCGCGGCGTGCTGCTCGACGGCGTCACCGACCTGCTCGCCGAACTCGACAGCGACACCCGCAACGTGCTGCTCCGCCTGGCCCGTGTCTGGATGACATTGGAAACGGGCGAGATTCGCGCCAAATCCGAGGCCGCGAGCTGGGCCCTCGACCGGCTCCCCACCGAACACCGGCCGGCGCTCGCGCACGCCCGCGCGGTCTACGTTGGGGACGCCGAGGACGTGTGGGCCGACCGACTACCGCAGGCGCACGACACCGCGTCCGCGCTCGTCAGCGAAATACTTCAGTACAGCGCGTGAATCGCGTATAAGCGCCGAGCACGTCGCCGTCGGGGCGGGCAGTTCGCGCTCTTGTCGGAGCGTTCGGATCGAACGCCGCACGACGCCGTGGTCACTGAACGTCCGGCTGCCCCGGCGCGAACGGCCACTCCTCGAAGTGGACGCAGCGACCGGAATCGTCCAAGCGGATGACCCACAGGTCACGCCAGCGCGCGGGATCGTCCCGCTCGTATTCGACCTGCACACGGACCACGGCCGTGTCGCCGTCCACCGCGACGAGGTCGAAGGTCATCGCGAACGGCTCGTCCGCTCCGTCCCGGCCTGCTTCCCAGAACTCGGCCAGCGCCGCGCGGCCGACAATCGGCTCCGCCCAGGGAGACACCACATAGTGGGTGTCGGCGGCGAACAGCTCAGCGAGAGCGTCGGTGCCCGATGTGCGCCAAGCCCGTTCATAGCCCGCCACCCATGCGCGAACCGTATCGCGATCCATGCCGCAGACGGTACTCCCGCGGCGGGCGAAAGCGCCGAATATTCGCTTCGGCCTATCCCCGATCAACTGGACCGCCCAATCTGACCCACATTTCGCGTCGGTCGCTCGACAACGAAACACTCAGGTGCCCCGGAAAAACCCGGACGCCTCTCGTCGTGCGATCTCGATACGGCGCGTACTCCGAATCGGACGGGCCGTGCACTGGCGTACCGCCCGGTTTTCCCCGCTGGCAGCGGGGCCGACGCCACCCTCCAACGGCGTGTCCGGACCGTGGTGAGGATGCCCGCCGGAGTATCACCTTCGGCGGTTGCGTCGCGCTGTTGAGCAGCGCGGCCGACGAGATGGCCGAGAGCACGGAGAAGCGGACCTCTGCCGCGCCTGCGGGTTCGGAGGTTCGCGACGGGAAGTTCGGTTTCGTCGTCACCCGCGTCGATCCGCCCGTCGCCTCGGTCGGTGACAACGAGTTCCTGAAGAAGGAGGCTCAGGGCGAATACATCCTGGTGTACGTCGACGTCACCAACACGGCCGACAAACCGCAGACCTACTTCGGCGACAACCAGAAACTGGTGGACGACCAAGGACGCCTGTACACCAACGACACCGCGGCCGAGCTGAACCTCGATAAAGATCTGGCGGCGGAGATCAACCCCGGCAACAAGATCTCGGTGATCCTCGCCTTCGACGTCCCGAAAGGCACCGTCCCGGCCGCCATCGAATTCCACGACTCGGCTTTCTCCGGCGGCGCCCGAGTCGCACTGGGGTGATCGACTGAAGACGACGAAGGCGCCCCGGGAAACCTCTGGGCGCCTTCGGTTCTGGCAAGTTCAGGCGCGCAAGACGGTGACCGTTCGGCCGGCGGGTGTTGTCGCCTCGGAGAACACGGTGCGACGATCGATCGGCTCGGCTGCGGAGCGGCGGTCGAAGATCACCAGTACTCCGGTGCTCAATTCGAAACGGTCCAGGTACCCGTCGAGCTGGCCGAGGCCGACGGCGAGTGGATCGGTTTCCCTGTCCCGCCAGACTTTCAGCTCCAACGCCTCGCGCTGCCACGCCCGGCGGCCGTTCGCGTCTGTATAGGGCTGGCGGACGAGCAGATCGATACGTCCGCGGCCGACTCCGTATTCCCGGTCGATGTAGCCGCCGCCGTTGACGATTCGGTGCAGAAACGCCATCATCACCAGCTGCGCGGCCGCTTCGTGGTAGCCCTGTTGGGCAGCGAGGACCTCACCGTTCAGTTTCCAGAACGCGGCGAATTCGGTGAGCAGGCGGGGGAAGTCGAGGCGGCCGTCCGGCATCCGGAAGCTGCTCGGCTCGAGGAGCACGTTGTTCTCGATCGCCGATCCCAGCACCCGGAGGATGACTTCCTTGTAGATCGGGTTGGCGACGCGGACCGGTCGATCGTCTGCGATGAGGCCGAGATCCCGGACGTAGGAGACGGCATCGTTGAAGGTGAGATCCGCATCCAGCAACGTGCCCGCGATCAGCGGTTCGATGACCATCCGCACACGGTCCTCACCCAGTTTCGAGACCAGCGAATCCAGGTGGGTGGCACGCGCGACGATCAACCGCTCCTTGGCTTCGTCGATGTGGTCGTCGGTGATCGTGGTTCGCACCCGCATCTTGTCGATGACCTCGGCCGCAATGGCGTTGACGAGCCAGGGCTGACCTTGGGTGTAGTAGTAGGCGAGATCGACTGCGCGGGCGGTGAACTTCTGCCCGGTTTCCTCGGTGTGCTGCTCATACAGCTCGGCCACCTCGGCATGGGTGAAGTCGCCGATGCGCACCGATTCGACCTTGATGTTGAATGGGCTGGCGGATCCGAGTCGCGACGGGTCGCCTCCGGAAGCCACCTTGTAGTCTCGGACGTCGCGCAGCCCGCACAGCACGACCGCATGCACGAATTCGTCCCGTTCATCGGTGTAGCCGTCCCGCAGCTGCCTTAGCACGCTGCGCAGGCTCTCGCCCCGGATTGCGTCGATCTCGTCGAAGAACAAAACCAGCGGCCGAGGACAACGGACGGTCCACGCGGTGAGTGCGACGGTGAGGCGGTTGCCCAGCTTGGCCTCTGGCCACGGGTCGGGGGGTAACAACTCGGGAGCGAACCCACGCGCCATGGCCCGTTTGCTTATCACATCCAGCAGGACTTGCTCTACGACGTCGACGTCATCACCGAAGGGTTCGGCAGACTCGCAAGAAAAGCGCAACGCAAGGTACTCCCCCTCTTCGGTCAACTCCCGCGCCAGTTCCGCCAGACTGGTCGTCTTCCCGGACTGTCGCGGCGCGTGCAGGACGAAGTACTGCCCACGGTCGATGAACCGGCGAGCATCGGGCAGCCGCTCGGCGGCGGGGAGCATGTAATGCCGTTTCGGGTCGCAGGGCCCCGTGGTGTTGAAGTACCGCAATGCAAGTCCTTCCCCTCCTGGCCGCTGGAGTCACCTCACTCGCGGGTTCGACCAGCACACACTACTTGCGAGCCCTGACGAACGGCACCGAAGGCAGTGCCTCTCCGATTACGAGAATCCGAATCGAATGAGCAAGGTCGAGCCGGAAAACGGGCGAAGGCGCCCCGGGAAACCCCGGGGCGCCTTCGGTGTTCGGGTCGCTCAGTGCCGACGACGCGACTTCGGAGCGCGCTTGCCCTTGCTTTCGGCGCGGGCCGCTTCGCGGCGTTCGCGACGAGTGGAGTGGGCGCCGGCTTCGGAGCCGTACTCCTCGGCGTCGCTGTGGACTTCCGCGCCGCCGCGCTCGTCCGGGCCCGAGTAGCTGAAGCCGCGGGTGGTGCGCTCGTCGATGCCCTTGGCGCGCAAGGCGGCCGGGGCGCCGTTGGCGGCGGGGGCTTCCTCGGTCGGGAGCGGGGCGGGGGCGCCGGACATGGCGCCGACCGGGGAGCGCAGGCCGGGGTCGACGGCGACGCCCGCGGGCTGCGGCTGCTGCACCTCGACCTGAAGGTTGAACAGGAAGCCGACCGACTCCTCCTTCAGGCCGTCGAGCATCGCCGAGAACATGTCGAAGCCCTCGCGCTGGTACTCGACCAGCGGATCCCGCTGCGCCATGGCGCGCAGGCCGATGCCCTCCTTGAGGTAGTCCATCTCGTAGAGGTGCTCGCGCCACTTGCGGTCCAGCACCGAAAGCAGCACCTGCCGTTCGAGATTGCGCATGGAACCCTCGCCGGCCAGGCCGTCGATCTCCTGCTCGCGCTTGTCGTACGCGTCGTGCGAGTCGTCGAGGAGGGCGTCGAGCAACTCGTCGCGAGTCAGGTCGCCCGCCTCGCCGACGCCGGTCTCACCGGTCAGCTCCTTGTAGTCGACGCCGACCGGGTAGAGGGTCTTCAGCGCGGTCCACAGCTTGTCCAGATCCCAGTCCTCCACGTAGCCCTCGGCGGTGGCGCCGTCCACGTAGGCGGAGATCACGTCGGTGATCATGTTCTGGACCTGGCCCTCCATGTCCTCCCCGCGCAGGATCTGGTTGCGCTCGCCGTAGATAACGGTGCGCTGCTGGTTCATCACCTCGTCGTACTTGAGGACGTTCTTGCGGATCTCGAAGTTCTGCTGCTCGACCTGGGTCTGCGCGCTCTTGATCGCCTTGGAGACCATCTTGGCCTCGATCGGCACGTCGTCGGGCAGGTTGAGCCGCGTCATGATCGCCTCGAGCGCCGCGCCGTTGAAGCGCCGCATCAGCTCGTCACCCAGCGACAGGTAGAAGCGGGACTCGCCCGGGTCGCCCTGACGGCCGGAGCGACCGCGCAGCTGGTTGTCGATACGCCGGGACTCGTGGCGCTCGGTGCCGAGCACGTACAGACCACCCGCGTCGCGGACCGCCTCGGCGTCCTCCTCGGTCTGCTGCTTGACCTGCTCCAGGGTCGGATGCCAGGCGGACTCGTACTCCTCCTGCGTGTCGACCGGGTCCAAGCCCTGCTTGCGCAGCAGGATGTCGGCGATGATGTCCGGGTTGCCGCCGAGCACGATGTCGGTACCGCGGCCCGCCATGTTGGTGGCGACGGTGACCGCGCCGGGCCGACCGGCCTCGGCGATGATCTCGGCTTCCTTCTCGTGGAACTTCGCGTTCAGCACGTTGTGCGGGATGCCGCGCTTGGTGAACTGCTTGGACAGGTACTCCGAGCGCTCGACGCTGGTGGTGCCGATCAGCACCGGCTGGCCCTTCTCGTGCCGCTCGGTGACGTCGTCGACCACGGCGGCGAACTTGGACTCTTCGGTCTTGTAGATCAGGTCCGACTGATCGGCGCGCACCATCGGCCTGTTCGTCGGAATCGGGACGACACCCAGGCCGTAGATCTGGTGCAGCTCGGCCGCCTCGGTCTCGGCGGTACCGGTCATGCCGGAGAGCTTGTCGTAGAGCCGGAAGTAGTTCTGCAGCGTGATGGTGGCCAGCGTCTGGTTCTCCGGCTGGATCTCGACGCCTTCCTTGGCCTCGATCGCCTGGTGCATGCCCTCGTTGTAGCGGCGGCCGACCAGGATGCGTCCGGTGAACTCGTCGACGATGATGACCTCGCCGTCGCGGACGATGTAGTCCTTGTCGCGCTGGTAGAGCTCCTTGGCCTTGACCGCGTTGTTCAGGTAGCTGACCAGCGGCGAGTTGGCGGCCTCGTACAGGTTGTCGATGCCGAGCTGATCCTCGACGAACTCCACGCCCGCCTCGTGCACGCCGATGGTGCGCTTCTTGATGTCGACCTCGTAGTGCAGGTCCTTCTTCAGCAGCGGCGCGATGCGCGCGAACTCGGCGTACCACTTCGAGGAGGCGTCGGCCGGGCCGGAGATGATCAGCGGCGTGCGGGCCTCGTCGATGAGGATGGAGTCGACCTCGTCGACCACGGCGAAGTTGTGCCCGCGCTGGACCAGGTCGTCCAGCGAGTGCGTCATGTTGTCGCGCAGGTAGTCGAAGCCGAACTCGTTGTTGGTGCCGTAGGTGATGTCGGCGTTGTACGCGGCGCGGCGCTGGGCCGGGCTCATACCGCCGAGGATGACGCCGACCTCGAGGCCGAGGAAGCGGTGCACGCGGCCCATCCACTCGGCGTCGCGCTTGGCCAGGTAGTCGTTGACGGTGACGACGTGCACGCCGTCGCCGGACAGCGCGTTGAGGTAAGCGGGGAGCACACAGGTCAGGGTCTTGCCCTCACCGGTCTTCATCTCGGAGATGTTGCCGAGGTGCAGCGCGGCGCCGCCCATCACCTGGACCTTGTAGTGCTTCTGGTTGAGCACCCGCCAGGACGCCTCGCGAGCCACCGCGAACGCCTCGAGCAGCAGGTCGTCGAGGCTCTCGCCGTCGGCGTAGCGCTGCTTGAACTCGTCGGTCTTCGCGCGCAGTTCGCCGTCGGTGAGCTGCTCGTGCTCCGCTTCGAGCGCGAGGACCTCGTCGGCCAGATGAGCGAGCCGCTTGACGGTGCGACCCTCACCAATCCGTAGCAACCTCGTCAGTGTCAGCGCAGGCACGGGTCTCGTCAGTCCTCTGGTCGGTGTGTCAAATGTCGGCCCCCACATCTTCCGCCGGGCACGGCGGAATCCGCAGCACGCCTCATGGTAATGCTGCAACCATGCTAGCGACGTCCGCGTTCGCCCTGGCCACGTGCGGGGGCCCGGAACGCACCGCGTCCGGCTGCAGGTACTCGGCGCCATCGCCGCGGCGGCCGCGGGGCGTCGCTTCTCACCGTACTCGCCTCGCGGTCCGCGCGACGCCCGCGGCGGGCGCGAATCCGCGGGTCAGCGCCGTGGCGTCGGGCGGTCGCGCCGCAAACCGGGGGCGAATCACGCTCGAGCCGAGCCGCTTCGAAGGTCGGTGCCATACGATGACAGGGGTCCGACGCGCCGGTGGCAGCGGCATATGCGCGGGACGGCAAGGGCAGTGCGGCTCGTGATCCCCTGATGCGGAGCGAGCGAAAGCGACGGTCGCCGACTGTGCAGTCCCCACCTCTATCGAAACCCCACCCCGCCCGAACGAGCTCGGACAACCCTGCCACGCGGGTTGCCAGGGGTAAAGATATGTACCGATTTCGCTGGATATGCCACAGGATCCACCACCTTTTCCTTGTCGCGAACGACAATGAGGCGGGGACACGGCATCGGAAGGAGCACCGGGCAGCGTGATCACGCGTTTGACGCCACAGGACGCGGCGTTCTATCGGCTCGAGTCGAGCAGCAATCCGATCCACATCGGCTCGCTCGCGATCGTCCGCAACACCGGCGACGGCCTCCTCGACGGCGAATCGCCCCTCGACTACGACCGGCTCGTCGACCTGGTGGAGAGCAGGCTCTCGCTGGTCCCGCGCTACCGCCGCAAGGTGCGCGAGATCCCGTTCGCGCTCGGCAGACCGGTGTGGGTGGAGGACAGCCGCTTCGACATCACCTATCACATCCGCCGCTCCGCACTGCCGAGTCCGGGCACCGACGAACAGCTGCACGACCTGGTCGCACGGCTGGCATCGCGGCCGCTCGACCAGAGCAAACCGCTGTGGGAGATGTACCTGATCGAGGGGCTCACCGAGGGCCGCAGCGCGATCTTCACCAAGACCCACTCGGCGCTGGTGGACGGCGTCGGCGCGCTGGAGATCGGGCACGTCATCCTGGACGCCAGCCCGTCGCCGCGCGGTCTGGCCGACGACGCCTGGGTCGCTCCGCGCGAACCCACCGACGTGGAACTGCTGGTCGGCGCGCTCACCCATCTGGCGGCCCAGCCCCGCGAGGCGCTGGAGGTGGCCCGCGACGCGAGCGCGGACGCCTTCGCGATGATCGGCGCGGCGGGCCGCGCGGTCGACTCGGTCGTCTCGGCGGTCCGCACCGCCGCCATCGGCGCGCCGGACAGCCCGCTCAACGCGCGCACCTCGCGCAGCCGCCGCTTCGACGTGGTGCGCACCGATCTGGAGGACTACCGCAAGATCCGCCACCGCTTCGACTGCTCGACCAACGACGCGATCCTCGCCGTGGTCACCGGGGCGCTGCGCAGCTGGCTGCTGTCCCGCGGCGAGGCGCTGATCGAGTCGACCACGCTGCGCGCGGTGGTGCCGATGTCGGTGTACATCGAAGGCCCGGACCGGGATCGGCTCGAACCCGCCAGCGAGGTGTCCTCGTTTCTGCTGGATCTGCCGGTCGGCGAGCCCAATCCGGTGATGCGGCTCTCGCACATCGCGCACGCCACCGAGGCCAACAGCAAGGCCAGGCGCGGGGTGCGGGCGCGCACGCTGGTGCACATGGCCGGGTTCGCTCCGGCCAGCCTGCATGCGATGAGCGTGCGGGCGGCGAGTACGTTCGCAGAGCACACGTTCAACTTGGTGATCACCAACGCGCCGGGTCCGCAGACGCCGATGTACATCGGCGGCGCGCGGATGCTGGAGATGTATCCGGTGTCGCCGCTGCTGCGCAATCAGGCTTCGAGCATCGGGATCACGTCCTACGACGGACGGGTCTTCTACGGACTCAACGCCGACCGCGACGCGATGGCCGACATCGAGGTGCTGGCCGCCGCGGTGCACGAGTCCATGGAGGAGATGCTCGGTGCCTGCGCCTGATCAGAAGAACATCCTGCGGGTGTACGTGCCCGCGACGGTGCCGATGCTGCGCGCGCTGGTCGAGGAGCGGGAGATCTTCCCGATCGGCGCCACGGCTTTCGCGGTCACGCCCGCGCTGCGCGAGGCCTACGCCTCCGGCGACGACGAGGAACTGGCCGAGGTCGCGATGCTCGAGGCGGCCCGCGCCTCGCTGCGCCTGCTCGCCGCCGAACGCGAGGCGATCGTCGAGGACATCGAAGACGGCGAACCCGTGGCCGCGCGGCCGTCCGGCGGTCCGGTGTACCGGCGGGCCGTGATCGCCGCGGACGTCACCGGCGCCAAGCTGCGGCCCGACCTCGACGACGCGGTGGTCAAGCTCGCGGGACCGATCGGCTACGCGCGGATCGCCTCGATCCACGTCGACCTGGCCGAGGCCGAGCCCGAGGTGGCCAAGGCGGTGGACGTCATCGACGCGGCCGATCTCGGTGACGCAGACGCCGAATTCGTGCTCGGCGACGCCGAGGACCACCAGCTCGCCTGGTACGCCGCGCAGGAACTGCCGTTCCTGCTCGAATTGCTCTGAGGCCGACTTGCGCTGAGCTCCGCTTGTGGCGAGGCGCACTTGCGCTGAGGCCGAATTGCGCCGAGGCTCGATGGTGCCGGGGTTCATTCGCGTTGGGGCCGCGGCGGGAAAGTGGGCGCGCGGTCGCCGCTGCCCGCTAACCTACGATGCCGTAACCTGGCCGAGAGCGGCCCCGACGGCGGCCGCCACCTCGACAGAAAGACGAACGGCACCGATGGTCTTCAAGAATGTCCGCGATTGGCTCGAAGCGCCTGCGGCGAGCGTCGCCGATCGGGGGGGTCGGCTCAACGTGTTGCGCGGGGCCGTCGCCCGGGTGACCACGCCGCTGCTGCCGGACGATTACCTGCACCTGGCCAACCCGCTGTGGTCGGCGCGCGAACTGCGCGGGCGGATCGTCGACGTGCGCAAGGAGACCGCGGATTCGGCGACCCTGGTGATCAAGCCGGGCTGGGGCTTCGACTTCAAGTTCCAGCCGGGCCAGTACATCGGCATCGGCCTGCTGGTGGACGGCCGCTGGCACTGGCGTTCGTACTCACTGACCTGCCCTCCGGATTGGAGCGCCCCCGAGCACGGCGGCAAGCGCGTCATCTCGATCGCCGTGAAGGCGATGCCCGAGGGATTCCTGTCCAGCCACATCGTCGGCGGCGTCAAGCCGGGCACGGTCGTCCGGTTGCAGGCGCCGCAGGGCGGTTTCGTGCTCCCCTACCCGCCGCCTGCCAAGGTGCTGTTCCTCACCGCCGGCAGCGGCATCACCCCGGTGATGTCGATGCTGCGGGCGATGGACCGGCGCGGCCTGGTGTCCGACGTGGTGCACCTGCATTCGGCGCGCACCGCCGAGGACGTGATGTTCGGCGAGGAACTGCGCGCGCTGCACGACCGGCACCCGAGCTTCGAGTCGCATCTGCACCTGACCGGGGAGCAGGGCAAGTTCGCGCTCACCGATCTGGACGTGAAGTTCCCGGACTGGCGCGAACGCGACACCTGGGCCTGCGGGCCCGCCGCCATGCTCGACGAGATCGAACAGCACTGGCGCGGGGCGGGCATCGCCGACCGGCTGCACGTGGAGCGGTTCGAGATCGAGCGCTCGGCGATCGGCGAAGGCGGCATTGTCAACTTCGGCAAGTCCGGCCGCAGCGTCGAGGTCGACGGCGCGACCAGCCTGCTGGAGGCGGGTGAGTCGGCCGGGGTTCAGATGCCGTTCGGCTGCCGGATGGGCATCTGCCAGACCTGTGTGGTGACATTGAGTTCCGGACACGCCCGGGATCTGCGCAACGGCGAGGAGCGCCGCGAGGGCGACAAGGTGCAGACCTGTATCTCGGCCGCCGCGGGCGATTGCACGCTCGACGTCTGAGGCGGTCAGGCCCGGAGGAGGCAGCGCAGCGTGACCACGCGGGGCCCCGCCTCGGACACCTCCGACACCACTGAGGCGATCAGGCCCGTTGCAGACAGAATCCATACCTCCTGAGACGCAGGTACCCTCGACCGCATAAGTCGAGCAGAGAAGGGACTCCGGTGGCCATCACCGATATCCAGACGTTCTCCCACCTCACGGCCGCCGATATCGAGACCCTGGGGCAGGAACTCGACAGCATTCGCCGGTCCGTGGAACTCTCCCGTGGCGAACGCGACGCGAAATACATCCGCCGCACCATCGCGGCCCAGCGCGGCCTCGAGGTCGCCGGGCGCGCGGTGCTGTTCGGCAGCCGCAACCGCTGGGCCTGGCTCGCGGGCACCGCGTTGCTCTCGGTCGCCAAGATCATCGAGAACATGGAGCTCGGGCACAACGTCAGCCACGGGCAGTGGGACTGGATGAACGATCCGGAAATCCACTCGGGCACCTGGGAGTGGGACCAGGTCGGGCCGTCGTCGCAGTGGCGGCGGGCGCACAACTACTCCCACCACACCTACACCAATGTCCTCGGCAAGGACGAGGACCTCGGCTTCGGCATCCTGCGGATGACCCGCGACGAAGAGTGGCGCCCGATCCACTTGGTGCAGCCGCTGGCCAACCTGCTGCTGGCCGCCACCTTCGAGTGGGGCATCGCGCTGCACGACTGGAGCATCGAGAAGCAGCTGTCCGGCGTCCCGCGCCAGGAACTGCTGTCGGCGCCGAATCGGGAGTTCGCCCGCAAGATCGCGCGCCAGGCGGCCAAGGATTTCGTGCTGTACCCCGCCTTGACCGGGCCCGCGTGGAAGTCGACGCTGAAGGCCAACGCCACCGCCAACCTGGTGCGCAACCTGTGGGCCTACGCGGTGATCTTCTGCGGCCACTTCCCCGACGGCGCGGAGAAGTTCACCATCGAGCAGCTCGAGGACGAGACCGGCGCCGAGTGGTACCTGCGCCAGATGCTGGGCAGCGCCAACTTCAAGGCCGGGCCCGCGATGGCCTTCATGAGCGGCAACCTCTGCTACCAGATCGAGCACCACCTGTTCCCGGACCTGCCGAGCAACCGGTACCCGGAGATCGCCGCACGGGTGCGCGAGCTCTGCGACAAGTACGACCTGCCCTACACCACGGGCTCGCTGGCCAAGCAGTACCTGCTCGCCTTCCGCACCATTCACAAGCTGGCGCTGCCGGACCGGTTCCTCAAGCGCACCGCCGATGACGCCCCCGAGACCTCCTCGGAACGCAAGTTCGCGGGCATCACGCTGCCGAGCACCGAGCGCTGGGCCGACAACAACTGGCTGCTGACCGATCCCGAGACCGGGCAGCGGCGCGGGCTGCGCTCGGCGCTGCACGAGGCGAAGGTGGTGCTCGAGGAGAAGGCGCGGCACGAGAAAGAAGTGTTGCGCGAGGCCAAGCGGGCGCTGAAGGAGAAGGCCGAGCACGAGAAGGAGCTGCTGCGCGAGGCCAAAATCGCCCTGCAGGAGAAGGCGCGCACCGAGCGGTCGGCGCTGCGGAGGAAGGCCGTGCGAGAGAAGCGCTTCCGCGCGCGCTGGCGACGCGCCTGATATAACATTCGGCGGTCACGAACGCAATGCGGGATTTGCCACAGTTCCAGAAACTTACGGTGTCGTAACTTACGGTACTGTAACCGCCATGGCGATCTCGGATGTCAAGGAGTACGCGCACCTCACCGCCGCGGATGTGGAGGCGCTGGGCGCGGAATTCGACGCGATCCGGCGGGAAATCGAATCCTCGCGCGGTGAATCGGATGCGCGGTACATCCGCAATGTCATCAGGCTGCAGCGCGCGCTGGAGATCAGCGGACGCGCAGTGCTCTACGCCGGTTTCCTACCGCCCGCCTGGCTCGCGGGCGTCGCCCTGCTCAGCACCGCCAAGATCATCGAGAACATGGAGATCGGGCACAACGTCATGCACGGGCAGTGGGACTGGATGAACGATCCAGAGGTCCACTCCAGCTCATGGGAGTGGGACAACACCGGCCCGTCCAAGCACTGGAAGCACACCCACAACTACCTGCACCACAAGTACACCAACGTCCTCGGCATGGACGACGACATCGGCTACGGCCTGCTGCGGGTCACCCGCGACCAGCGCTGGAAGCCGTTCAATCTGGGCAACCCGGTCTACAACCTGCTCCTGCAGCTGTTCTTCGAGTACGGCGTCGCGATCCAGCACCTCGAGCTCGGCAAGCTGGCCGCGGGCCGGTACAAGGAGGGCACCCCCGAGCGCGCGGAGTTCGAGCGCAAGCGGGGCGAGGTGCTGACCAAGGTCGGCAAGCAGGTGCTCAAGGACTACGTGATCTTCCCGGCGCTCACCGGTCCGCTGTTCTTCTCCACGCTCACCGCGAACCTGGCCGCCAACATGATCCGCAACGTGTGGACGAACGCCGTGATCTTCTGCGGCCACTTCCCCGACGGTGCGGAGAAGTTCACCAAGGCCGACATCGACAGCGAGACCCACTCCGAGTGGTACTTGCGCCAGATGCTGGGCAGCGCCAACATTTCCGGCGGTCCGATCATGCACTTCATGACCGGCAACCTGAGCCACCAGATCGAACACCACCTGTTCCCAGATCTGCCGAGCAACCGCTACGCCGACATCGCGGGGCGGGTGCGCGCGCTGTGCGACAAGTACGACCTGCCCTACACCACGGGCTCGCTGCCGGTGCAGTACTTCAAGTCGTGGCGCACGATTCTCAAACTCGCGCTGCCGAACAAGTACCTGCGCCACACGGCCGACGACGCCCCGGAGACCTCCTCCGAGCGCAGGTTCGGCGGCAACACCCTCGCCACCATCGACCCGGCCACCGGCAAGCGGCGCGGCCTGCGCACCGCACTGGCCGAGGGCAAGCGGCGCATCACGCGCCGCGCCGCACGGCGGGAGCCCGCGCTCCCGCTGGCGCAGTGAGTGCACGAACCGGCAACGCGGTGAGCGCGCGAACGATCGACGCGGCGAATCAGCGAACCTTCGACAAAGCGGACCGGCGGGTGTGGACCCGCCGGTCCGCTTTGGTTGACTGGCCCGGTGAGTGCTGATCGCCTGAGCGTCTACGAGGCCATCCGGTTACGCCGCGACGTGCGCGCCGAATTCACCGGGGCGCCCGTCGACGAGGCCACGCTGTGGCGGATTCTCGATGCCGCGCACCGGGCGCCCAGCGTGGGCAATTCGCAGCCATGGGATTTCGTCGTGGTGCGCGATCCGGCGACGCTGCGCCGCTTCGCCGAACACGTGGCGGACAAGCGCGTCGAGTTCCGCGACGCGCTGCCGCCCGAGCGGGCCGCGACCTTCGAGCCGATCAAGATCGAGGGCATCGTCGAGAGCGGCACCGGCGTCGTCGTCAGCTACGACCACGACCGCGGCGGGCCGCAGGTGCTCGGCCGCGCCACCGTCCCCGAAACCGGTATCTACTCGGCGGTTCTCGCAATCCAGAACCTGTGGCTCGCCGCCACCGCCGAGAGCATCGGCGTGGGCTGGGTGTCCTTCTACGATGCGGCGTTCCTCGCCGAACTGGTCGGCCTGCCGCCGAACATCCGTCCCGTCGCGTGGCTTTGCGTCGGCCCGGTGCGCGAATTCCAAACGGTCCCAGACCTGGAACGCTTCGGCTGGCGCACCGGACGCCCGTTGTCGGAAGCCGTGCACCGAGAGACCTTCGGCGGGCGCCTCTCCGCCGAACCCCCGGCAGCGGGCCCGGCGATGGATTCCGCCACAACCTGACGAACCCCCACGCGACACGATGTGCGCGGGCACCCCAGCCACTTCCAGGGCAACCGCGCCAATCTCAGACCCGTTCGAGCACCGCCGACGCGCCGATGCCGCCCGCCGCGCAGATGCCGAGCAGGGCGGCGTTCTTTCCGGTGCGGGCGAGTTCGTTGGCCATGGTGGTGACCATGCGGGCGCCGGTCGCGCCGAAGGGGTGGCCGAGGGAGACCGACCCGCCGTGCACGTTGAGTTGGTCGATGTCGACCTCGCCGACCGCGGTGTCCCTGTCCAGTTTCTTCTTGGCCCATTCGTCGCTGGCGAGTGCGCTGAGCACCGAGAGGGTCTGGGCGGCGAAGGCCTCGTGGATGTCGACGAAGTCGATGTCCGACAGCGCCATTCCGGCCTTGTCGAGCGCGCGCGGCATCGAGATCGCGGGGCCGATGAGCACCTGGTCGGTGGGATCGACGCTGACGTAGCTCCAGGAGCGGAACGCGGCGAGCGGCCGGTAGCCGAGCTCGCGCGCCTTCTGCTCGCTCATCAGCAGGACCGCGGCGGCGCCGTCGGTGAGCGGGCTGGCGTTGCCCGCGGTGACGGTGCCGTCCTCGGCGAACACCGGCTTCAGCTTGGCCAGTTTCGCCACGCTGGTGTCGGCGCGGACCAGCCCGTCGCGCTCGATGTCGGCGCCGTCGGGCGTGCGCACCCGCAGCACCTCGTCGTCGAAGCGCCGGGACGCGATGGCCGCCGCGGCGCGCTGGTGCGAGCGGGCCGCGAACTCGTCCTGCTCGGCCCGGCCGATGCCGTGGATGCGGGCCATCTTCTCCGCCGACTCGCCCATCACCTCGCCGGTGGTGCGCTCGGCGATCTTCGGCCTGCTGGGCAGGATGTCGGTGAACGGCGCCAATTGCGCTGCCGCCGAAAGGTAGTCCTTCAGCTTCGGCTTGCCGAGCGCGAGCGGGGCGCCGGCGTGCACCAGTTTCTGCGGCAGCTTCACCTCGGCGTTGCTGGTGGAATCGCTGCCGCCCGCGATCATGATGTCGTATTCGCCGCGCTCGATCGCGGCCGCGGCGGCGGTCACCGCCTGCAGACCCGACGCGCACGCCCTGGTGACGGTGTAGCCCTCACAGCCCGGGTCGAGGCGCAGGTCGAGGGCGATCTCCCTGGCGATGTTGGGCGCGGCGCTCGGCAGGATCACCCCGCCCCAGACGATGGCCTGCACCTGCGCGCCGGGCAGCCCGGTGCGCTCGAGCAGACCGTGGACGGCGGCGTCGGCCAGCGCGATGGAGTCCATTCGGGTGAAGTCGGTGAACGCCCGCACGAACGGGGTGCGCGCACCGGACACGACTACGGCACGGCGAGCGGCGTCGGAAGCCATGCGAATTCCTTTCCAGAGACGTACACCACAAACTTACTCTGAAGTAAGTTCTCGGTCCACGTCACGGACGGGAAAACGCCTCCCCGCACCCCTCCGGGCGGGCAGGCTTTCCGCCCCCCTCGACCCCGATTCGGTCCCGCACCACGGCGGGCGAAGCCCCAGGCGGCTCAGCGATCCCCTCCAGATGCCGCTGAGCCGGCCTGCGGCGCGCCGTTGCGCCGCAGGCTGGGGCGCCGTCCCGTCGAACGCCCCTGCTCGTCCCGGAACCGCGTCGGTGCCGGCACCGCGCATCCGGCGCAGAAAGAACAGTAGCGTTCTTTCCACTGATTTTTCAAATCTTTTCTATGAAGTTGTCATCCGGTACTAGTTCGGCATACTATGGCGCCCACTATGAGAAGCCCTTCGGAGCTGTCGCGGCAGAAGCGCTTCGGCCGAATCATCAAGGAACGCCGAGACGAGCTCGGCCTCACGCAGCTGCAGATCGGCGATCTGGGTGGGCCCTCCGCGCCGACGATCCGAAAGATCGAGGACGGCGACGCGGCGATCAGCACCCACACGCTGAACAAGCTGGACGCGCCGCTGCGCTGGCTGCCCGGCAGTGCGGCGCGCGCCTACGCGGGCGGCGCGCCCGCGCCGAAGGAAGTAGGGGGCGAGCGCTCCGGCGACGAGTCGATCGTCGCGGGCCCGACCTCGATCCGGTTCGACATCTCCGACCTCACCGGCCTGCTCGCCGCCACCGGCCGCCTCACCGACGCCGTGGAACGCGGCCAGACCACCGAACCCGCCGTGGTGGAGGCGATCTCGGACCTGAACCGCGTGGTGTCCCGGCTCTCGGCCCGGTACGCCACCGTCATGCTGGAGCGCAACGGCGGACCAGGCCGCCAGCTGCACCCGCTGGTGGAGATGGCGTTCGCGCACCTGCTCGAGGTCCCCGCCGACGCCGACGACGCGACCGAACTCGAAGAACGCCGCTATCGACGCTGGCTGGCAGGCCGCAGCGAAAATGTGAGCGCCGGTACCGAAGCTCAGTTCCGGGCCAGATGGCTGGCGGCCAACAGCACAACCGCGCCGAATCGCAACGGCAAGCACTGAGGTGATCGAGATGACCGAGGCCACGCGGCTACCGCTGAGCCACAAGATCAACAGACTCTTCGCGGTGATGCACCCGCGCTCCGCGCCGGAACGCAGCACCGAATCCGTCGCCGAACAGGTCAGCGGCCAGCTGCAGCGAGCGGTGGCCGCCGGTTATCTCGAACAGCTGCGCGACGGCCGCTTCGACGACGAACACGACGGCGCGGCAGTCGAATTCGAGATCCTCGCGGCGATCGCCTCCTGCTTCGGCGTCGCGCCCCGGTATCTGACCACCACGGGGCAGGCCGCCGCGAGCATCGACAGGGAACTCGAACTGCTGGCCACCATGCGCGACGCCAATGTCGCCAGCATCGCGCTGCGCGGCTCCGATGTGGACCGGGCCATGCTCGCCCGGCTGATCCGCGACACCGAGGACGCCGCCGAATCGAGCGATCTGCCGCGCTGACCCGTCATCGGAAGGCAGGCGCCTACCGCGGGGTCGCCCACGGCGCACCATCCTGGGTACCATCTTCAGCTACACGGGGCGGGACCGCGGAACTGCTGTAGGAGATCGCATCGCATGGCCGGTATGGACACCCGGTTCCGGGAGCTTTCCCGCAACGTACCGATACCGCATCCATGGAATTTGAATACCTATCTCGATGCCGTCGCCGAGTTCCGTGACCGCCCGATCACGTTGCAGCCGGTGGACACCGCGGTGCTCGCGGGCGCGGGCTGCGGCACGGGCAGCGGATTGTGGATCGCCAAGCGGGACAGCGATGTCATCGTGTACGGCGCCGACACCACCGAGTGGCACGCCGAGCACATCATCGCTCACGAACTCGGGCACATGCTGCTCGGGCACGGCCCGGAATCGGAGCCGCCGCCGAGCGACCGGACCGCGCACACCCTCGCTGCCGTGGCCGAACTGCTGCCATCGATCTCGCCGGAATCCATTGCGCACGTGCTCGGTCGCACCGACTACGGCACCAGCAGGGAACGCGACGCCGAGACCTTCGCCGACATGGTGATGCTGCAGGCGATGCGCCCGCCGCGCCGCGATTCCCTGTTGCACCGCACGTTCTTCCGCGACCGACGCAGGTGAACTCGCCCATTCCCGGCGTCATCGCGGCTCCGCTGATCGGGTTCGTCGCCGTGGTGGCGCTCGGCCGATGGGCGCTGCTGCACCAGACCGTCACCGATCGGCTGCTCAACCGGGCGCTGGCGTGGGCGGGCGCCGGGATGCTGCTGCTGGAGCGCGGGATCGCGCCGCGGTTCGGCAGCTTGATGCACCAACTCTCCATGGGCTGCATGCTCTTCGCGGTCATGAGCGCCTACGGCGCGGCGACGCTGTGGGCAGGCGCCGACCCCAACGGCGCGTGGCGGCGCCAGCGCCGCTACAACCTGTTCGCCGCCGCCTGCGCCGCCGTCATCCTGATCGTCGGCACGCCGGCCAGGGAGCAGGGCACGCTGCTCGGCGGGACGCCTGACATGTGGTCGGCGGCCTCCGCGCTGGCGTTCTGCCTGCCCGCGATCGCGTGCGGCCGCCGGATGGGCCAGGTTCTGTACCGCGAACTGGTCAGAGCGGACACCACCCGCCGGGAGCGGCTCGTCTTCGGCGCGCTGCTCACGGCGTTGGCCGTCGGCGCGTGCGGACTGCCGTTCGCGGCGCTGTTGTTCGGCGACTGGGTGCCGATCGAGGATCCGGATCTGATCCGCTGGGCGTGGCCGAACAGCACCGTCATCGTGCTCACCGCCGCGTTGCTCGCCGTGCCGCTGTTCGATGTGCTGGCAACACGCGCGGGCTGGGATCGGGCCCGGCGCTGTTGCCGTCGGCTCGGCCCGCTCTGGACGGACGTGACCGGCGCGGTGCCGGAGATCGTGCTCGATCCCGCGTCCACCGGACACGACGAGCCCGAGGTCCGGCTGATCCGGATGACCGTCGAGATCCGTGACGCGCTGCTGCACCTGAACAGGTATGCGCCACACGACCTTCCGATACCCGCGGCGGCCGGACCGGTGCACCGCTACGCGGTGCGGATCGCGTACGCGATCCAAGCCAAGGCCGAGGGCCGTGGTCCCGTGCACGCCGCGCCCCGTACCGGCGTGCCCGAGTCCCGCGACCTCGATTCCGAGCTGCGACAGCTGCTGGAGCTGGCCCGCGCGTGGCCTGCCGCGCGCGCCGCGGTCGACGCGGAGACGAAACGGCCGACGCCCTCCTGGGCGTCGGCCGGACGGTTTCGGCGCTTGGCTATGCGAGCCTGATCAGGCCGTAGTCGAAAGCGTGACGACGATAGACGACCGACGGTCGATCGGTCTCTTTGTCTTGGAACAGGAAGAAGTCGTGACCGACGAGCTCCATCTGGTACAGGGCGTCGTCGACGGTCATCGGAGTCGCGGTATGCACTTTGGTCCGCACGATGTGGCCTGGACCGGCCTCGTACTCGGGTTCCTGTTCGGCGCGCTCACCGGGGTGCTCGTGCACCGCGGAAACGCTGTTCGCCAACGTGAACAGCGAATCGTCGACCAAGTCGGCGGTGGCCTCGGCGACCGAGACAGGGGTCTTCTCCCCGTAGTGGACCCGGCGCCGATCCTTGGTGCGACGCAGTCGGCTCTCCAGCTTGGCGGTCACCGACTCGAAGGCGGCGTAGAAGCTGTCCGCGCAGGCCTCCGCCCGGACGACCGGGCCCTTGCCGCGTGCGGTGATCTCGACGCGCTGGCAGGCCTTGCGCTGACGACGGTTGCGTTCGTGGAACAGCTCGACGTCGAAGAGGAAGATCGACGGATCGAAGCGTTCGAGACGGGAGAGTTTGTCCGCGACATAGATTCGGTAATGATCGGGAACCTCGACGTTGCGGCCTTTCACCACGATGTCGGCGCGATTGGCCCGTGGTTGGTCCGCTGCGGGTTGCTCTGTCGCATCCAAGGCGCCGGTATCCAGCACCGAAGGATCTGCGTCTTTCACTGAAGGACGTGAAGAAGTCGTCACGCGTACCTCCCGGATCTGGCCGCACGGACCGATTTCCCGTGCGGCGGGATTGAGCCGTGCCGTGCGAAATCCGGGTTTCATAGGTGCGCGAGAGCCCGTTCGTTGTCAGACAGTCTGACGCCTTCGGGCTTGGCTCACACCGGGGAATCGCGCGACACGAAGTTGTCCGAGGCGCCACCTCCAAACTCTCGGTTCGGGTGTGTGATCGCGACGGTAGTACGCCAACGGGCGGTCCGCCAGTGTTCACGCAAATTTCCCGGAGTCAAGCCGAACACGTCACCAGGACGGCACTTGTTTCGACTCCCGCCCGCCCTAGCGCACACACCGATTCGCGGGCCGTCGCACCGGTCGTCAGCACGTCGTCGACCACGACGACCTCGGCGTTCCCGGTATCGCCGAGCCTTGCGAGTGGCCCGTGCCGCATCGATATCCGGCCTCGCAGATTGTGTTGGCGCTCACCGGGTGTCAAGCCCACCGAATCGCGCACACCCCACCACACCCGCAACATCGGCACCATCCGGCAATCGGGTAGCCATCCCGCGGCGGCGCGCGCGGTCCGCAGCACCGGGTCCCCGCCGCGCCGCCGCGCGGAGCCGCCGCGACTGGGCGCCGGAACCAGCATCAGGGGTCGATCGGGCGCCCGCAACTGGGCCAGCCCGCGCGCCATCGCCAGCCCGAGCGGCCCGGTCAGATCGCGCCTGCCGCGTTCCTTGACGGCGAGCACCGCTCGGCGCGCGGGCCCGGCGTACGGGGCGAGCGCCCAGCACGGCACACCCGGATCGGCACGCGGACGCACCCGCGTCGGACCGTTGGTCAGCGCCGCCGCGCAGTCGGGGCACCATCCGACGCCCGCCGCGCCGCAGCCCGCGCACGCGGCGGGCAGCACCAAGTCCAGCAGTGTTCGCATCGCCAGAGTGTGCCCGCGTCCACCGACAGATCCGAGCGGCCGGAACGCGACGGCCGGAACCCTACAGCGGTCTGCTAGCAGACATGACCTGTGGCACAAGGGCTTCCGCCATCGGCCACTGCGTAGCCGTCCAGCTACCGCAACGAGTGCGAATGCGAGCGCCAGCGGATTCGCGAGGGCTACCTCGTGGAGTGCGAATTCATTCGGAACCCCGACGGCGGCCGCGGGGGCTGGGTTCGCAAGGACCGATCAGCCTCATCCGGGCAGCACCGGGACCGCGCTGGCGCCCAGGCCGGGCACCTCGCGCCAGTACGGCTCCCCGCCGTCCGGATTGGCCGCGAGCTCGAGCACCGCGCGCGAGTCGGCGACATATTGCGTCTCCGGCGATGCGGTGACCATGCGCAGCGTCGGGGTCAGGTTGCGGCTGGTCTCCGGCAACAGATCCGATCCGTCGATCGACACCGTGCTGACCGGGTCGACGTTCCCCTCACGGGCGAGGATGATCTTGTCGTCGGTGAGCCAGCTCAGCGAGATCACCCGGGTGCTGAGGCCCACGGCAATCGGCAGCGGCGAGGACAGCGCGAAGCGACCGTCGGGCCGCCGCTCGATCACCGCCATGTAGACCCGGCCGTCGGCGATCAGCGCTGCCCGCGTCGCGGTGTGCGAAATCCTGATCTCGGTGATCGGCAGCCGCAGCGAAACGCCGTTCGCACCGTCCAGCAATGCGGAGGTGTCGACCTCCTGAACCGAGACGGTGCCCGTGGCGAGGTCGTTGGCCACACGGATCACCCGCTCGCCGTCGACCACCGCCCAGGCGGCGGCGCCATCGGTCGTCCACGACGGCCTGCTGATGGTCGTTCCTTCGGCCACCGGGAATTGCGTACCGCCGTAGGTGCCGACCATCAGCGTGCGCGGCAGCTGCGGCGCAGGCCGCCCGGCGTCGGCGACCGCGGCGACGAACTGGCCGTCGGGGGTGAGAGCCGCCGACTGCAGATTGTTCACCGCGCCGAAGTACCCGGGCGCCGGGGCGATTCCTCCCGCGGCCACCTCGACGAGCGCGCCCTCGCGCAGGGCGTGCAGCCCCGCCTTGTAGCGCGCCTGCGCCGACGGGGTGAACTGCTGGACGTCGGCCACCGACCAGCCGTTCGCGGCGAACCGGTCGTCCAGCGGTTTGCCATCCGCGAGCAGCACGTACGGTCCGAGGATGTCCGCGGCGGAGAGGGTGAGCACCACCTGAGCGGCGAGCAGTTCCCGATCGCGCGGGCTCAACACCGAGGCGCCGGAGAAGTCGACGCGCACACCGCCGAGACCCAAGCCGACTTCGTCAGGATCGCCGTTGGCCTTGGTGATCGG
The DNA here is from genome assembly GCF_057708325.1 of Nocardia sp. bgisy134. Classification (NCBI taxonomy): domain Bacteria; kingdom Bacillati; phylum Actinomycetota; class Actinomycetes; order Mycobacteriales; family Nocardiaceae; genus Nocardia; species Nocardia sp. bgisy134. Next base: position 214,310 of record NZ_JBYIRW010000007.1, on the reverse strand, counting down.
GCCGCGCAACGTCACCGGCGCCGCGAGCAGGTTGCGCACCACCGGGGCCAGCGCGGGTTGGCTCCCCTCGACGAGCAGAGTCAGCAGCCGCTGGGGAAGCTGATCCTTGGGGATCGAAACCCACCGCAGATCGGGTACCACCGACGTGCCTGCCTGGTTCACGAAGTACAGCACGTTGCGCCGATACGACTTGCCGAAGGCGGACTTGTCGATGACGAGGCCGTCGGGCAGCTCGTCGATGCGCCACTCGCCGTCGATCTTGGTCATCTCGATCTTGTTCTCGAGGCTGTCGTCCACGGCTCGATAGGCCCCGTCCGCGCTGACCTCAGCGATCTTGCGCGCCCGGATGACGTACGTGGCTTGATCGATGGATCGAGATTCCCGCAGCGTGTCCGGCTTCTCGACGATCGCGGCGGCGGCAGCGTCGTCCCACTGTGCCGAAGCAGCCGGGGTCAAGTACTGCCGCGCCGCAAGGTGGCGGTCGGTCGGATCCGCGGTGGCCTGCAGAAAATCCTGCAGCAGCAGATCCGGATCACGGCCCTGGATGGGCGGCGGCGGACCTTCGGAGGTGGGCTCCCTGTTGAGCGTGCCGAGCGCCTGCGGGGCCGACGACTCCGGCAGGCTCGCGCATCCGCTGATCGCCAGCAGTGCCGCGACCAGCGTCGCGACCACCGCGGCGAGTCGAGAGGATCTCACAGCCGGCATTCTCATGACTGTACGTCTCCGCGTTCGGTGAGTACCTTGCCGGAACCGGAGCCGTCCGCATCGCCCGCGTTCGACCCCTTCTCTGCCTCGCTGACGCCGTTGCGCGCCACGGTCGACTCTCCCGTACCGTCCGTCGACCCGGCGCGTTCAGCGGGGCCGTCCGCAGCTTCCGCGCCCTCGGTCACGTTCGCCACCGGATCGTTCGCCACTGCGCCGCTGGCCGTCGTGCTCGACGACACCGTTCCGCTCGCCGCCGCGCCGATCGGCTCGCCGAACGCGCTCGGATCGGCGTGCGAGAAGGGAATCGTCGGCGAATCGTCGGCCTCGGGCGAACGCGGCGGTGTCCTGCGCAACGCGGGTTCCAGCGGCAGCGGGCTCGGGCCCATCTTGCGACCGCGCACCAGCGGCAGGGTCAAGCGGAAGCTGGCGCCGACGCCGACCTCGCCCCACGCGTCCAGCCTGCCCTCGTGCAGATTGGCGTCCTCGACACTGATCGACAGGCCGAGGCCGGTGCCGCCGGAACGGCGCATGCGCGACGGGTCCGACCGCCAGAAGCGATTGAAGACCAGCTTCTCCTCGCCGGGCCGCAGGCCGACGCCCTGGTCGCGCACCACGACGGCGACGGCGTTGGCCTCGGCGTCGCCGCGCATGCGGATCAGCACCGGCTTGCCCTCGCTGTGGTCGATGGCGTTCGCGAGCAGGTTGCGCAGCACCCGCTCCACGCGACGCGGATCGACCTCGGCGACCAGCGGGTCCTCCGGCAGGTCGATGACGACCTCGACGCCGGCGTCCTTGGCCAGATGGCGCACGGTCGAGATGGCGGCCCGCGCGCACATCCGCACGTCGAGGGATTCCACCTGGAGTTCGGCGACACCCGCGTCGTGGCGGCTGATCTCCAGCAGGTCGTTGAGCAGACCCTCGAACCGGTCCAGCTCGGTGACCAGCAGCTCGGCGCTACGCGCCAGCGCGGGATCCAGGTCCTCGCTGCTGCCGTGGATCAGGTCGGCGGCCATGCGCACGGTGGTGAGCGGCGTGCGCAGCTCGTGGCTCACATCCGAGGTGAAGCGCCGCTGCAGATTGCCGAACTCCTCGAGCTGGGTGATCTGGTTGGACAGGCTCTCGGCCATCTCGTTGAACGCCTGCGCCAGCCGCGCCATGTCGTCCTCGCCGCGCACCAGCATGCGCTCCTTGAGGCGACCGTCGGCGAAGCGGCTCGCGATCCGCGCCGCGGACCTGATCGGCAGCACCACCTGCCTGGTGACCAGCGCGGTGATCGCCGCGAGCAGGACCAGCAGCACCAGACCGCCGATCATCATGGTGCCGCGCATCAGCGCCAGGCTGCGCTCCTCGTTGGCCAACGGGAAGATCAGGTAGATCTCCAGGGTCGGCACCTCGGCGCTCGGGCTGCCGATGATCAGCGCCCGCCCCTGGTAGCCGTCCGGGTCCTCGACCGTGGCGAACTGGTAGCTGACCTGGTTGCGTTGCACGAACCGGCGCAGTTCCTCCGGCACCTCGGTGATCGGCCCGGTCGCGATCTGCCGCTGCGGTATGCCGCCGACGATGCTCAGCGCGGAGTCGAAACTGCCTGCGGCGCCGGTGGATTGGCCGGTGCCGCCGCGGTTGGAGAGGGCGTTGCGCGCGTCGGTGAGACGCTGCTCCTGGGTGCCCACGTCCTGCACGCCCACCAACTGGCTCTCCACCGTGTTGCGGGCGCGATCCATCTCCTCGACCGCGGCGTTGATCTTCGCGTCCAGCAGCCGGTCGGTGATCTGACTGGTCAGCACCACACCGAGGATCGTGATCACGATGAGCGAGAGCGTCAGCGTGGAGACGATGACGCGCAGCTGCAGCGACCGCCGCCAGACATGACCGAGCGCGGTGCCCGCCTCCTTGAACCAGGCGACCACCGGGGCGAGCGTGTGTTCCAGACGTGGCAACACTCCGCCCGGCGCGCCCGCGCGGTCACCCGCGGCAGGCGCATCGTCGCGCGGGCGCTGGGCACCCGCGGACTGGGCATCGCCTTCGGTCACGGCGGTCCGGCCTTGTAGCCCACGCCTCGGACGGTGAGCACGATCTCGGGATTCTCCGGATCCTTCTCGACCTTGGCGCGCAGCCGCTGCACGTGCACGTTCACCAGGCGGGTGTCGGCCGCGTGGCGGTAGCCCCATACCTGCTCGAGCAGCACCTCTCGGGTGAACACCTGGCGCGGCTTGCGGGCCAGCGCCACCAGCAGGTCGAACTCGAGCGGGGTCAGCGAGATCTGCTGACCGCCCCTGCTCACCTTGTGCGCGGGCACGTCGATGACGATGTCCGCGATCGACAGCAGCTCCGCGGGTTCTTCTTCGGTGCGACGCAGGCGGGCGCGCACCCGAGCGACCAACTCCTTCGGCTTGAACGGCTTGACGATGTAATCGTCGGCACCGGACTCCAGACCGAGCACGACGTCGACCGTGTCGGTCTTCGCCGTGAGCATGACGATCGGGACTCCGGAATCGGCCCGCAGCACACGGCACACATCGATGCCGTTCATGCCGGGCAGCATCAGGTCCAGCAACACCAAATCGGGACGGATCTCGCGAACCGCCGCCAGTGCCTGCGTACCGTCGCCGACCACATGCGGGTCGAACCCTTCCCCGCGCAGGACGATCGTGAGCATCTCAGCGAGTGCCATATCGTCGTCGACGACCAGAATCTTCGGCTTCATAATTACTATGTTGTCATCTCCCAGGCCAGGATCGGGCCGCCACGCCAACACTGGTGCGAACCCGCCGCACATCCAACCCTATCCGGCAACAATTTCTGCGATGCGCGCGGCCAGCGATGCCGGATCGTCACCGGATCGGTACGTCCACCACCGGCCGTGCCAGTTCCGTTCGGCCAGCTCACGGTACACCTCGAGGGTGCGGCGCTGGAGCTCGCCGTCGCGTTCGTATGCGTCGAGCGCGCGGGACTCGTCGAGTTCGCCGCGCAGGCGCGCACGTTCGGCGGCGACCTCCGTGGAGACGTCCAGCAACACCTGCACGTCCGGCTTCGGCAGACCGAACCGGCCGAACTCCAAATCGGCTGTCCAACGCGCGATCTCGCCCTCCGCCGACTGGTGCAGGCGGGCGGCGTTGTAGGCGGCGTTGGAGGCAACGTAGCGGTCGAGAATGAGGATGTCGTTGTCCGCCAAGAGCTTCGCCAGCTCCGCGCGCGCGTCGGCGCGATCCAGCGCGAACAGCAAGGCCATCGCGTACACGGAGTCGGCGAGGTCCCCGTGCGCGCCGCGCAGCGCCTCGGCGGCGAGATCGGCGTGCACCGATCGCCCGTAGCGCGGGAACGCCAGTGTGACCGCGCGCAGCCCGCGCTCGGCGAGCGCGGCGATCACGGCGTCGGTCAGCGTGCGCTTCCCGGCGCCGTCCAGACCTTCCACCGCGATCAGGGCACCCATGGCAGGTCACAGTACCGATCGCGGGCTGGGCCCCACCCACCGACACCGGTAGCGCGCACGCGCGGCTCACGCGCGCCGAGGACGACGGACTCGATCGCCGGTTCCGCCGCCGATCGCCCGAGCCCGAGGTGCGCGTCGGCGTAGTTGCGCGGCAAGGGCTTACACGGCGAGCGGCCCGGCAACCGCACGGGTTGCCGGGCCGCTCGGGACGAGCGAAGACTCAGTACCGGTAGTGGTCCGGTTTGTAGGGGCCTTCGACGTCGACGCCGATGTACTCGGCCTGGTCCTTGGTGAGCTTGGTCAGCGTGCCGCCGAGCGCCTCGACGTGGATGCGGGCGACCTTCTCGTCCAGGTGCTTGGGCAGGCGGTAGACCTCGTTGTCGTACTCGTCCGGCTTGGTCCACAGCTCGATCTGCGCGATCACCTGGTTGGAGAAGCTGTTCGACATCACGAACGACGGATGTCCGGTCGCGTTACCCAGATTCAGCAGACGACCCTCCGAGAGCACCAGGATCGACTTGCCGGTCGCACCGAAGGTCCACTGATCGACCTGCGGCTTGATGTTCAACTTCGTTGCGCCGGAACGCTCCAGCGCCGCCATGTCGATCTCGTTGTCGAAGTGGCCGATGTTGCCGAGGATGGCCTGGTCCTTCATCGCCTTCATGTGCTCGAGGGTGATGATGTCCTTGTTGCCGGTCGAGGTGATCACGATGTCCGCGTTGCCGATCGCCTGCTCGACGGTCACCACGTCGTAGCCGTCCATCAGCGCCTGCAGCGCGTTGATCGGGTCGATCTCGGTGACCTGCACCCGAGCGCCCTGTCCGGCAAGCGATTCCGCGCAGCCCTTGCCGACATCGCCGTAGCCGCAGATCAACACCTTCTTGCCGCCGATGAGCACATCGGTGCCGCGGTTGATGCCGTCGATGAGCGAGTGCCTGGTGCCGTACTTGTTGTCGAACTTCGACTTGGTCACCGAGTCGTTGACGTTGATCGCCGGGAAGACCAGCTCACCGGCGGCGGCGAACTGGTACAGGCGCAGCACGCCGGTGGTGGTCTCCTCGGTGACACCCTGCACGCTCTCGGCGATCGCGCTCCACTTGCCCTTGTCGGTCTCGAAGCGCTCGCGCAGCAGGTTCAGGAAGACCGTGTACTCCGCGGAGTGGTCCTCGTCGGCGGGCGGCACCACGCCTGCCTTCTCGAACTGCGCGCCGCGCAGCACCAGCATGGTGGCGTCGCCGCCGTCGTCGAGGATCATGTTGGCGGGCTCGCCCGGCCAGGTCAGCATCTGCTCGGCCGCCCACCAGTACTCCTCCAGGGTCTCGCCCTTCCAGGCGAAGACCGGGGTGCCCTTGGGCTCGTCGATCGTGCCGTGCGGGCCGACGACGACCGCGGCCGCGGCGTGGTCCTGGGTGGAGAAGATGTTGCAGGAGGCCCAGCGCACCTGCGCGCCGAGCGCGACCAGGGTCTCGATCAGCACCGCGGTCTGCACCGTCATGTGCAGCGAGCCGGAGATGCGCGCGCCCTTCAGCGGCAGCACGTCGGCGTACTCGCGGCGCAGCGCCATCAGACCCGGCATCTCGTGCTCGGCCAGACGGATCTCCTTGCGGCCGAACTCGGCCAGCGACAGGTCCGCCACCTTGTAGTCGATGCCGTTGCGGACATCGGGAGTCAGGGACGTGCGTGCGGGAAGTTCTGAGGTCGTCATGTGCCTCTCCATGGTCGGCTGTACCGATGCAAGGCTAGTCGCTGAGCGCATGGGAACACACCACGCGCCTGTCCCGGCCTCGCCCCGCCCGTGATCCCGCCCGTCTCAGGCGGTCGCCCGGTAGATCGCGAGGATCCGCGTGCGCTTGCGCGGCTGGATGTTCGCGCGGGTGATGTCGCCGTCGTAGTGGGCGAGCACCCGGTGGTCCATGATCGAGCGCCACAGCGGCGGGATGGCCGCGAAGACGATCATGCTGGCGTAGCCGGCGGGCAGCTGCGGGGCGTCCTCCGAGCTGCGCAGGGTCTGGTACCGGCGTCCCGGATTCGCGTGGTGATCGCTGTGCCGCTGCAGGTGGAAAAGGAAGATGTTGGTGACGAGCCGGTCGCTGTTCCAGCTGTCGCGCGGCGAGCAGCGGGCCCAGCTGCCGTTCGGCCTGCGCTCGCGCAGCAGGCCGTAGTGCTCGACATAGTTGACCGTCTCCAGCAGGCCCGCGCCGATCGCGGCCTGCAACAGCAGCCAGGGCAGCACCGCGAAGCCGAAGGCGGCGATCAGCGCGCCGAACAGCACCAGCGTCATCGCCCATGCCTGCAGCACGTTGTTGCGCACGGTCCACCAGGGCAGGCCCTTGCGCGCCAGCCGTTCCTTCTCCAGCACCAGGGCGGAACGGAAGCCGCCCGCGACGCTGCGCGGCAGGAACTCCCACAGCGACTCACCGAGCCGCGCGCTCGCCGGGTCGTCCGGTGTCGCGACGCGCACGTGGTGGCCGCGGTTGTGTTCGACGAAGAAGTGCCCGTACCCGGACTGTGCGAGCGCGATCTTGGCCAGCCAGCGCTCCATGTGCTCGACGCGGTGGCCGAGTTCGTGCGCGGCGTTGATGCCGATGCCGCTGACCAAGCCGAGAGTGGCGGCCAGGCCGAGCTTGTCGAGCACGCTGAGTTCGTCGCCCGCCCACATGTAGGCGGCGATGATCAAGCCGATCAGCTGGATCGGCAGGAACAGATAGGTGCACCACCGGTAGTAGCGATCGTTGGACAGCCGCTCGTAGTCCTCGTCGCGCGGATTGCTGCCGTCCTCGCCGACCACCCAGTCGAGGACCGGGATGATCACCAGCACGATGATCGGTCCGATCCACCAGAACACCGCGGCGCCCGTGTGCAACACGAGTTGTGAGGGCAGCAACGCGGAGGCCGGCGCGATCAGGCCCAGAACCCACAGATGGCGTTTGGGATCGGTCGATCCCGACGGTTTGCCAACCGATTGCACGTTTGCCCCGCTAATCAAAATTCTCAACTCCGATGCATGAGAATACTTACAGGCATGACCTCCGTTACACCGGAGTTCTCGATCCAAACGTGTCGACCGTTACAAGCGTGGCGGTCGGTTTTTCAGCGACTTCACATGTGATAGCAGTCACCGCACACCTCCCGCAAATCGGGGATGGGCCCCTAAGGATCCCCTAACCAGGACGGCCGGAGCCCCCATTTCCCGGGGTGCGATCCCCTATCGGAGCGAATTCGAGGCAGCCGTTCAGCCCACTTCGCGGGTGGCCAGGATCGCCTCGACGTAGGGACCGAGGAGTTGGGCGAGATCGGCGGGCGCATTGCGGCCCGGCGCGGGCGGTGTCGGGATGTAGCTGAGCGCGATGCGGACCAGCGCGCCCGCCAGCACCACCGACTCCTCCTCCGTGGCGTCCACCCAGCTGTGCTGGAACACCGAGGCGAGCCGCTCGGTGGCGTGTTCGACGAGCGGCGCGGCGTCCAGGGTGATCAGGCGCAGCAGATCCAGCTTCACCTCGCCCGCGAGCAGCGACTGCACCAGCGGATCGGCGGCCGCGTCCAGGAAGAAGCCGGACAGCGCCTCCCGGAACGCGGCGCGGACGTCGCCCTCGTTGCCCGCGATGGCGCTGCGGACGTGGTCGACCAGGTCGTCGGCCAGGCGCAGCGCGTAGGCCTGCGCCAACCCCGCGCGCGATCCGAACTCGTTGTAGAGCGTCTGCCTGCTCACCCCGGCCCTGCCAGCGACGTCGCCGAGCGTGATCTTGGACCAGTCCCGCTCGGTCAGCAGTTCGCGCATGGCGTCGAGGACGGAGGTGCGCAGGAGTTCCCGCGCCGCCTCCTGATACGGAACCCTCGGTCCAGTGCGCGGCATACCCGCGAGGTTGTCACGGGCGTCCGCCGCAGTCAAAATCTCACGACCGCTCGATCTCGACCATGAAGAAGTCGGCCTTGGCCGCGCCGCAGTCCGGACAAGTCCAGTAGTCGGGGATGTCGTCCCACCGGGTGCCAGGCGCGATGCCGTCCTCCGGCCACCCTTTGGCCTCGTCGTACTCGAAGCCACACTGGATGCACTGGTACAGCTTGTATTCGGTCACTTGGTCACCTCTGCAGGTTCGAAGTCGATCTTTTCGCGCACGCCGCAGTCCGGGCAACACCAGTCGTCGGGCACATCGGTCCACGGGGTGCCAGCCGGAAAGCCTTCGTGCGGAGCGCCTTTGGCCTCATCGAAGATGTAATCACAGACCGGGCAGCGATATCTCACGACTCGACCTCCGCCCCGTACCGCGCGAGCACCCGGTCCCGCTTGCCCGGGTGGATGTTGGCGCGCGTGATGTCGCCGCCGTAGTGCGCGAGCACCCGCTTGTCCATCACCTTGCGCCACAGCGGCGGGAAGTAGGCGAGCAGGACCATGCTCGCGTAACCGCTCGGCAAGTTCGGCGCGCCGTCCCAGCTGCGCAGTGTCTGGTAGCGGCGGGTCGGATACGCGTGATGATCGCTGTGCCGCTGCAAGTGGTACAGGAAGATGTTGGTGACGATGTGGTCGCTGTTCCAGCTGTGCACCGGCGCGGGCCGTTCGTAGCGACCGGTGGCGGTGCGCTGCCTGACCAGTCCGTAGTGCTCGAGGTAGTTGACCGCCTCCAGCAGGCTGAAGCCGATCACGGCCTGCAGCGCCAGGTACGGCAGCACGCCAAGACCGAACATCGCGACCAGCGCCGCGTACAGCGCCACCGACATCAGCCAGGCCGAGAGCACCTCGTTGCGCAGCGACCACGGCTTCTTGCCGAGCCGCTCCAGCCGCACCTTCTCCAGCCGCCACGAGGACTTCAGGCTGCCCCACACGGTGCGCGGCCAGAAGCCCCAGAACGTCTCGCCCACACGGGAACTCGCCGGGTCCTCCGGGGTGGCGACGCGGACGTGATGGCCGCGGTTGTGCTCGATGTAGAAGTGACCGTAGAACGACTGGGCCAGCGCGATGCGGGAGAGCCAGCGCTCCAGATCGACCTTCTTGTGACCGAGTTCGTGCGCGGTGTTGATACCGATGCCGCCGATGATGCCGACCGTGATGGCCAAGCCGATCTCGTCGACGACGTGCAATCCGCCGTCGATGCCGAGCCAGCTCAGGTCGTCGGCGCCGATCAGGTAGCAGGCCATGATCAGCGTGGTGTACTGGAACGGCAGGTACAGGTAGGTCAGGTACCGGTAGTACCTGTCGTTCTCCAGGTACTCCATCACCTCGTCGGGCGGGTTCTCACCGTCGGGCCCGAAGAAGACGTCGGCCAGCGGGATCACCAGGTAGATCAGGATCGGGCCGAGCCAGAACGGCACCTGCGCGAGGCGATGCCAGCCGAGCTCGTTGAATGCCCAGATCAGCGGAAGCGCGATCGTGAACAAGCCGGTCGGCGCGAACAGCCCCCAGAGCCAGAGATAACGCTTGCGATCCCGCCAGGCCGGAGCCTCGACCGGACGCTGCGGCGCGTCGGCATCAGTAGACATCGATGTCTCCCATCAGCGCGGCGCACACCGAGGTGTGACGCACAATACTTCTGATGTGGACACTAGAACGACAACTGTCTTGTGTCTATACAAAATTGGCGATTTGTAAAGATGTTATGACATAACGAAAGGGCGTCCGGCCGGAGCTGAGCACCAACCGGACGCCTATCGGTCAGAAACCACTTTTCGTGCGATGCCTCAGGCGTGAAAAGGCCTCAGTACAGCAGGACCTCGGCATCCTCCGGCAGCGCGTCCACCGGCCACCACCGCAGGTCCGTCGACTCCGCGCTGCGCACCGGGACCGCGCCCGCGGGCGCGGTGATACGGAACAGCAGATCCAGATGCCGGGTCGGGACGCCGAGCGAACAGGTGATCGGATGCGCCTGCGCACCGTAGAGGCCGGGCTCGATCCGGAGCCCCGGGATGCCCGATTCCTCGGTCGCCTCGCGGAGCGCGGCATCGGCGACCGTCTCGTCGCCCTCCTCGCAGTGCCCGCCGAGCTGAATCCAGCGCCCCACCTTCGGATGCAGGGTCAGCAGCACCTCGGCCGCGTCGTGCGAGAACACCACCGCCGAGGCGGTGATGTGCCCCGCGGCGTGCTCGCGCAGACAGCCACGTGGCGCCGAACCCAGAAACGCGAGCATGGCCTCGCGCAGCGACCGATCGTGATCAGCGGCGGGAGACCAGGCCTGGAGCAGCTCGGTGGCCGACGCGTGCAGCGAATCAGCGCTCATGCCTGCGCCTCGCTGACGCTCGGCTCCGGCATGCGCGAAGCGCGCTGACACACGATTCGCTCACTCCGTTCGCTCATAGTTCGACCAGGCCCGCCCCGGGACCGGCCACTTGGCGCGGGGTCGGCTCTTCCAGCGGATGACCGATGGCGATGGCGCCCAACGGGTTCCAGTCCGCCTCCAGGCCGAGCACATCCCTGGTGATCTCCGGAGCGAAGATGGTCGAGCCGATCCAGCAGCTGCCGATCCCCTCGGTGGCCAGCGCGACGAGCAGGCCCTGTACCGCCGCACCCACCGCCACGGTGAACATGGTCCGTTCGGCGGCGCGTCGGCGCTCGTCCGGATAGTCGTGCGCGCCGTCGGGCACACAGAACGGGATGATCACCTCGGGCGCGTCGAACAGGATCCGGCCACGCGCCACCCGCCGCTCCACCCGCTCGGGGTCGAGACCGTCGGCCGTGAGGTCGGCCCGCCACTTGTCGGCCATCGCCGCGAGCAGCTGGTCCCGCAGGCCCCGCTTGCGCACCCAGACGAACCGGACCGGCCGGGTGTGGTGCGGCGCGGGCGCGGTCAGCGCGACGGCGACGGCCGCGCGGATTCGCTCCGGATCGACCGGGGTGTCGGCGAATCGGCGCACCGAACGACGCAGCGGCACGGCCTCACGCCGACCGAGCTCGATGGCTTCCGCGGTGCCGAGCCAGAACAGGTCGTCGGTGCCGCGGCGCAGCAGATCCGTTGCGCCGGAACCGTCGTCGACGACCGGCAGCCCGCGCACCACCGCGACAGGGACGCCGCCGAGCTTGCCCTTCACCAGATCCGCCGCTGCGGCCAGTTCGTCGGCGACGGCCACCTGGGTGACGTGCAGCTCGTTGCCCTGCCCGTCCACCGAACCCGCGTAGTCGTGCAGCACCCGGAGCCCCGCCGCGCCGATCGCGGCGTCGGTCTGGCCGTTGCGCCAGGCCCGGCCCATGGTGTCGGTGATGACGACGGCGACGGTCACACCGAGCCGTTCGGCCAGCGCGGACCGCAGCGCCTTGGCGCTGCCGTCGGGATCGGCGGGCAGCAGCACCAGTTCACCCTGCTCGACATTGGAGCCGTCCACGCCGGAGGCGGCCTGGACGATGCCCAGCTTGTTCTCGGTGATCAATGTGCGGCCTTTGCGGGCCAGCACCCGCACGGCCTCCTGGTCGACCAGCGCCCGGCGCGCGGTGTCGCGCTCCTCGGGATCCAGTGGCGCGGCGACGATGCGCCCCTCGGCCTTGGCGATGATCTTGCTCGTCACCACGAGAATGTCGCCGTCCGCCAGCCAGGGCGCGCGGGCGGCGATGCTCTCGGCGACGTCGTCGCCGGGACGGAATTCCGGCAGGCCGGTGATGGGCAGGATGCTCAACTCGCCCGCGGCGTGGTCGATCGAGGTCACGGCTTCACTCCCGCGAGATCCAGTGCCTCGCGCACGATTTCGGCGGTCGTCGGCGGGTCGGTCATGAGCAGCGGCACACTGCGCACCTCGACGCCGGGGACGTCGGCGGTGTCGGTGGTGTGGATCAGCCAGCCGTCGAGGATGCCGGTGGCCGAGCGCGCCCCGTAGTAGCGGCCGACCGCCTCGGCCGTGGTCTCCACGCCGATCACCGAGAGGCACTCGTCGGCCATGCCGCGCAACGGCTTTCCGTCGATGACACCGGACACGCCGATCACCTTCGCCTCGGTCGTGCGCAGCGCGCCGCGGATGCCGGGCACCGCGAGGATGGCGCCGATGCTCACCACCGGGTTGGAGGGGGCCAGCAGCACCGCGTCGGCGGACGCTATGATATCGGTCACATTTGGGGCCGGTTTGGCTTCATCCGCACCGATTGTGGCGAATCCATGGGTGTCGATGTCTGCGCGGTATCGAACCCACCACTCTTGGAAATGGATCGCGCGGCGTTCGCCAGGGTTCTCGGGGTCACTGACAACCACATGTGTTTCACACCGATCGTCGGTTGCCGGGATGAGTTTCACGCCCGGTTGCCACCTGTTGCAGAGCGCTTCGGTGACAGCGGAGAGCGGATACCCGGCACGCAACATTTCGGTTCGAATCAAGTGCGTGGCGATATCGCGATCCCCCAAGCCGAACCAGTCCGGCTGCGCGTGATATTTCGCGAGCTCTTCCTTGGCGTGCCAGGTCTCGCCGACCCGGCCCCAGCCGCGTTCGGTGTCGATCCCCCCGCCGAGGGTGTACATGCAGGTATCGAGGTCGGGGCAGATCCGGAGGCCGTGCATCCAGACGTCGTCGCCGACGTTCACGATCGCGGAAACATCGGCTTCCGGCAGCAGTTCCCGCACGCCCTGCAGGAAGCGCGCGCCGCCGACTCCGCCGACAAGGACGGCGATCTTGGGTCCCTTCGCGGGCGCGATGTCCGCTTGTTGTCCAGTCACATCCGCACAGCCTATGCGCTGCCGAAGAGAGCGGTGCCGGGGCGTTATTTGCTATTCATTTGCTATGCCGTACACCAAGATCAGCACGGAAACCCGTCGCGGATAGTAACGGAATAGCGACGACGGCTTGACCATCGACGCGTTCGGCGTGTCTAATCACAGTCGTGTCATTCCGGGTTCGCGCGAGAGTGCAAGGCGCGGACAACTTTTCGAACAGGCGTTCGAGCCGGGGTGGCGAGCTCGGGGATGTCCGCGGGACTACGTCGCGGGGTACGGCCGTCGGTGTGCGTGTTGGTCCGACGGAAAGAATCATTCTGCGCTAACACACAGTGAGGAGGCGGAGCGATGGCCAACGATATGGTCTCGCAACCCGATTCCACAGCAGGCGCAGCACGTGGCGTCTGCGCAGACATCGGCCGGAGCGAGCAAGACGGCGGTGACGCGGTGTCGACACCCCGGCTCAGCCTGGTCGTGACGGGCTTCGACGAGATGTTCGAATCCATCGAAGAGCAGTGGCAAGAGCGTGCCCTGTGCGCGCAGACCGATCCGGAGGCGTTCTTCCCCGAGAAGGGCGGCTCGACCCGCGAGGCGAAACGGATCTGCATGGGCTGCGAGGTGCGCGACGAGTGCCTGGAGTACGCACTCGCACACGATGAGCGCTTCGGCATCTGGGGCGGTCTCTCCGAGCGGGAGCGCCGGCGCCTCAAGCGCGGTATCGGCTGACATGTAGGCGGCGCACCGACCTCGATGCGCGAGGTCGGTGCGAGTTCACCTAGATTTTGAGTATGTCCCGTTCACGCCATCGACGCCCGCCCACTGCCAGGTCGGTGATCCGCCGCGGCCGCGGGGTGCGCGGGCCGATGCTGCCGCCGACGGTGCCCGCGTGGCGCACCAGAGGCCAGCAGTTCGACCGGCTCGTGCTGGAGGCGTTCGCCCCGCTCGACAGCCGCTGGCACGACCGGCTCACCAAACTCGACATCGCGGTCGACGACGTACCGAAAATCCGTCCGCTGCACCCCGATTCGGTCACCTGGCCGGACGAGGTGGTGGCCGACGGACCGGTCCCGCTCTCCCGGCTGATCCCCGCGGGCGTCGACCGGCACGGGCAGGCGACCCGCGCGCGGGTCGTCCTGTTCCGCAAACCGCTCGAACTCCGCGCGAGCGATCCGGACGATCTCGTCGATCTGCTCCGCGAGGTGCTCGTGCAGCAGATCGCCACCTACCTCGGCGTCGATCCCGACGTGATCGACCCCGAGGAGGAGGAAGAAGAGTAGGCGATCCGCCCGGCAGACGCAGCCGGGCGACGTCCGCCCGAAGTCCACGCACGGCCGGGGTACGCACAGCGGACGGGTCGGACGCAGTCCGCCCCAAGTCCACGCACGGCCGGACCGAAGGCGGAGGAGGTACGCGAAGAGCGCACGGCCGGAGCGAAGGCGAAGGTACGCACATGTGAGCCGTGACTCTTAGCGCGTGTCTATCCACATCCGGAGGCCAGGGGGGTTACTCTCATCGACGTGATCCCCATGCGTCGTTGCTGCCGACCCGGCTGCAAGAATCCGGCCGTCGCGACGCTCACGTATGTCTACTCCGACTCCACCGCGGTGGTGGGTCCGCTCGCGACGGTGGCCGAGCCCCACTCGTGGGACCTCTGTGAAACGCATGGATCCCGGATCACCGCGCCGAAGGGGTGGGAGCTGGTCCGCCACGAAGGCGGCTTCTCCACCACGCCGGACGACGACGACCTCACCGCACTGGCCGAAGCCGTCCGCGAGGCCGGTCTGCGGCGGCGTCCCCCCGAGCCCGATCAGCGCGGCTACCGCGAGTACGCGCCCGCGCCGCAGCGCACCACCCGCACCGGCAGGCGCGGGCACCTGCGCGTGCTACCCGATCCGCCGAACTGAACCGGTCGACGCGAAACACGACCCGGCGCTGCCGAGTCGATCGCAACGCCGAGCCTCACCCGACGACCGTCCGGAGACGTCGCACCCGCAGCAGGCATCGGTGACGGACGCCAGGCCACGTTTCCTTCTCCCTTCACGCTCGCCCCACCTGCTCACCGCGGGACCGGACGCTCACCCGCGACCGCGCGCACCTCGGCCGCGCCGCCGCACGCGGGCGGCGAAACCGATTGCCCACGGCGCGGATCCGACCGCGATCGTCCACCTCGCACACCGCGCCGTACCTGCCGCATGCGCGGAAATCGGGCCCGAGGGTAGGGAGCGGTCCCGCGGCCGCGCCGGGGCACACTAGGGTAGGGGCCATGACAGTCGCCCGCTCTGCCGAATTCGTGAACGCGGTGATCAAGGCCTACGACGTTCGCGGTGTGGTCGGTGAACAGATCGACGCGCAATTCGTCAGGGACGTGGGCGCTTCCTTCGCGCGGCTGATGCGCGGCGAGGGCGCGAGCCGCGTGGTCATCGGTCACGACATGCGCGAGTCCTCCCCCGAGCTCGCCGCGGCCTTCGCCGACGGCGTGCAGGCGCAGGGCCTCGACGTGACGCACATCGGCTTGGCCTCCACCGATCAGCTGTACTTCGCCTCCGGCCACCTCGGCTGTCCCGGCGCCATGTTCACCGCGAGCCACAACCCCGCCCGCTACAACGGCATCAAGCTGTGCCGCGCCAACGCGCTGCCGGTCGGCCAGGACACCGGACTCACCGCCATCAAGGACGAACTCGTCACCGGCGTGCCGGAATTCGACGGGCCGCGCGGCAGCGCCACCGAGGTGGACCTGCTCGCCGACTACGCGAAGTTCCTGCGCGGGCTGGTCGACCTGGAGAGCATCCGCCCGCTCACGATCGCCGTGGACGCGGGCAACGGCATGGGCGGCCACACGGTGCCCGAGGTGCTCGGCACGCTGTCCTCGGTGACCATCGTCCCGCTCTACTTCGAGCTGGACGGCTCGTTCCCCAACCACGAGGCCAACCCGCTGGACCCGAAGAACCTGGTCGATCTGCAGCAGCTGGTCCGCAGTTGCGGCGCCGACATCGGACTGGCCTTCGACGGCGACGCCGACCGCTGCTTCGTGGTGGACGAGAACGGCGAGCCGGTCTCCCCCTCGGCCATCACCGCACTGGTCGCCGAGCGCGAACTCGCCAAGGAGCCGGGCGCGACGATCATTCACAACCTGATCACCTCGCGGGCGGTGCCCGAGCTGGTGCACGAGCTCGGCGGCACCCCGGTGCGCACCAGGGTCGGCCACTCGTTCATCAAGCAGCAGATGGCCGCGACCGGCGCGGTGTTCGGCGGTGAGCACTCGGCGCACTACTACTTCCGCGATTTCTGGGGCGCCGACTCCGGCATGCTCGCGGCGCTGCACGTGCTGGCCGCGCTCGGCGAGAAGGACCGGCCGATCTCCGAGCTGATGTCGTCGTACGAGACGTATGCCGCCTCGGGCGAGATCAATTCGACGGTGGCCGACGCCAAGGAACGGACGCTGGCGGTGGTCGAGGCGTTCGAGGATCGCGCCAAGTCGGTGGACCGGCTCGACGGGGTGACGGTTCAGCTGGCCGACAACGCCTGGTTCAACCTGCGTGCCTCGAACACCGAGCCGTTGCTGCGGCTGAACGTCGAGGCCCGATCGCCGGAGGAAGTAGACGCACTCGTAACCGAGATTCTGAGCATCGTCCGGTCCTGACTGGGATAGTGGAGATACGACGGAATGGAATCACACGCTCAGGATTCGACCGGGGAAGCAGACGATTCTGCTCGACGCGAGATCCCGAGCATCGTCCACTCCCGACTGGAATAGTGGAAGCACAGTGGACGATCCGGACGCAGCGCGATGAGGGGAGGTGGGACGCCCGATGATCGCTGGAACACCGGTGCTCGACCTCGACGATGCCGCTTCGCTCGAGGCGGCAGATAGCGGCGGCGCCCTGCGCTCCGCCGCCTCGGGTGGCGCCCAGGTGCGCGCCACCGCGGCGGCCATCGCCGAACACGCGCTGGCCCGTCTCGCCGACCTACGCCCGCGCAGCGTGGTGCTGGTCTCCGGTTCCGGTCGCGCCGCCCGCGCCGCGGGTCTGCTCGTCGCCGCGCTCGGCGACCGCGCAGGCCTGCCCGTGGTGCTCGCGTCCGCACTGCCGCCCTGGGTCGGTCCGCTGGACGTGGTGCTCGTCGCGGGCGACGACGCCGGCGATCCTCGCCTGATCGAAGCGGTGGACCGCGCACTGCGCCGCGGCGCCGAGGTGGTCGTCGCCGCACCGCACGAGGGACCGCTGCGCGCCGCGGCCGCGGGCCGGGCCGCGCTGCTCGAGCCGCGTGTTCCGGTGCTCGACCACAACCGCCTGCTGCGCTTCCTCGCGGCCGGGATCGCCGTGCTGCGCATCGTCGACCCCACGCGCGCCGGTACGGCCGTGCCCGACCTGACCGAGCTGGCCGACGTGCTCGACGCCGAGGCGCTGCGCGACGGCCCGCACAACGAGGTCTTCCACAATCCGGCCAAGACGCTGGCCGCGCGCATGCAGCAGCGCGGCATCGTGCTGGCGGGCGACTCCCCCGCCGCGGCGGAACTCGCCGAGCACGGCGCCGAGGTGCTGCTCCAGGCCGCGGGCCGGGTGGCCACCGCGGCCGATCTCGCCGAGGCGGTGGCCGCCAATCCGCGCATGGTCGAGGCGGCGGGCGAATCCGCGCCCGGCTTCGATCCGCTCTTCCACGACGAGGAGTTCGACGGTCCCGCGCCGGTCGAGCGGATCCGGGTGTTCGTGCTGAGCGCCGATTCCGACCAAGCCGCCGCGCGGCGCCGGGTCGCGGTGTTCGGCGGCGGCGGTTCCGGTCTCGTCGACGCGGATCTGGTGAGCGCCGACGTCGACCTGCTGCAGAACAGCATGACCGATCCGGCCGCTCCGGCATCCGCGCGGACCGAGGCGTCCGGCGCGTCCGGGCGCGGCACCGAACTCGAACAGCTCGCGGTGCTCGCACTGCGCCTGGAGATGGCCGCGGCCTACCTACGGCTGATCGGCTCGCGCGGCGCGGCCGCCGAGACCCCCGGCGGCTTCGGCGGCGAACAGTACGACGGGGGACGCTACTAGTGCACGAACTCGTTGGTGCACTGCGTTCCTACGCATGGGGTTCGCGCACCGCGCTCGCTAGGCTGTGCGGCCGACCGGTCCCCTCGGCACACCCGGAGGCCGAACTCTGGTTCGGCGCGCATCCCGCCGATCCCGCGCACGTCAAGACGGCGATCGGCACGACGTCGCTGCTGGAGTTCGTCGCGGCGAATCCGCATCGCGAACTGGGCTCCGCCGCGCCGGAATTCGGCGGCAAACTGCCGTTCCTGCTGAAGATCCTGGCGGCCGAGGAGCCGCTGTCGCTACAGGCGCACCCGTCGGCGACGCAGGCGCGCGCCGGGTTCGAGCGGGAGAATCGCGCGCGGGTGCCGCTGGACTCGCCGATGCGCAACTACCGCGACGAGAACCACAAGCCGGAACTGGTGGTGGCGCTGGATCGCTTCGAGGCGCTGGCCGGGTTCCGCGAGCCGCACCGCACCGTCGAGCTGTTCCGCGCGCTCGAGGTGCCCCAACTCGTGTCCTACACGGAGATGCTTGCCTCCCAACCCGATTCGGCGGGTCTGCGCACGCTGTTCACCACCTGGATCACGCTGCCTCAGCCGGTGCTCGCCACGCTGCTGCCCGCGGTGCTGGACGGCTGCGTGCGCTATCTGTCCGGAAAGGGCAAGCGCGCCTTCACCCTCGAGGCGCGCACGGCGCTCGAACTCGCGGAGGCCTACCCCGGCGACGCGGGTGTGCTCGCCGCGCTGCTGCTGAACCGGGTGACGCTGGAGCCGGGCCAGGGACTGTTCCTCGACGCCGGGAACCTGCACGCCTACCTGCGCGGGCTCGGCGTGGAGATCATGGCCAACTCCGACAACGTGCTGCGCGGCGGGCTCACGCCCAAGCACGTCGACGTGCCGGAACTGTTGCGGGTGCTGGATTTCGAGCCGATCGACCTGCCCGTCGTGCTGCCGGAACCGGCGGGCGACGGCTCGGTGCGGTATCGCACGCCCGCGCCCGAATTCGCGCTGCGCCGCTTCGATCTCACCGAAGGCTCCGGACAGGTGCCGCTCACCTCGGCGGGGCCCGGCATCGTGCTGTGCACGGCGGGTACGGTGCGGCTGCTCCAGGACGGCACCGAGCTGCTGGTCGGGCGCGGCGCGGCGGCCTGGATCTCGGCCGCCGACAGCGATGTTCGCGCCCAAGCGGTGGACGGACCCGCCCAGGTGTTCTGTGCCTGCCTCGGCGCGGGCAACTGAGCGACGCGGCAGGCGCTCGGCCGAAGATCGGCGAACACGCTAAGTTAGCCGGGATCGGCGAAACGAGAGAGGACCTTCACGACATGTCTGCTGGCGGTGGCAAGAAGGCGATTCTGGCCGCGTTGACGGCGAACGCCGGGATCGCGGTGGCGAAGTTCGTCGGCGCGGCGATCACCGGTTCGGCCTCGATGCTGGCCGAGGCGGTGCACTCGGTGGCCGACACCTCCAACCAGGGCCTGCTGCTGTTCGGCCAGCGTCGCGCCGAACAGGAGGCCGACGAACTGCATCCGTTCGGATACGGGCGCAACCGCTATTTCTACTCGTTCATCGTGGCGCTCGTGCTCTTCACGCTCGGCTCGGTCTACGCCATCTACGAGGGCATCCACAAGATCCAGCATCCCGAGGAGCTGAGCTCGCCGATCGTCGCGATCGTCATCCTGCTGATCGCCATCGGCCTGGAGACCTTCAGCTTCGTCACCGCCATGCGCGAGTCCCGCCCGCTCAAGGGCGGCGCCAGCTGGTGGCGGTTCATCCGCAACTCGCGCAGCCCCGAACTGCCCGTGGTGCTGCTGGAGGACACCGGCGCGCTGGTCGGTCTGGTCCTCGCCTTCCTGGGCGTCGGCCTCACCATGCTCACCGACAACGCGATCTGGGACGGCATCGGCACGCTGTGCATCGGCGCGCTGCTCGGTGTCATCGCGATCATCCTGATCATCGAGATGCAGAGTCTGCTGATCGGCGAGGGCGCGACGCCCGAGGAGGACAGGGCGATTCGAGAGAGCCTGGTCGACGGCGAGCGCATCGACCGCGTCATCCACCTCAAGACCCAGTACCTCGGTCCGGAGGAGATTCTGGTGGCGGCCAAGGTGGCGATCACGCCGGGGCTGGACATCGCGACCATCGCCGCGGCCATCGACGCCGCCGAGGCGCGGGTGCGCAGGGCCGTGCCCGCCGCACGCATCATCTACGTGGAGCCCGACCTGTACCGCACACAACCGGTGTCGTAATCGTTCTTCCGTGAGCACCGTTGCCCACAGTGCGTGAGCACCATTGGGCACGGGGCGGCGGTCAGCGGTGTTGCGGCTGACGCTCGCGCAGCAGATCGAGCGGGTCGGTGCGGATGTCGAATTCGTGGCGCAGCACGTGGCGGGCGGCGTGCACGCCGTTCATACCGTGCACGCCGGGGCCGGGCGGGGTGGCCGAGGAACACAGGTAGACGCCGGGCAGCGGGGTGGCGTACGGGTTCCAGCGCGGGGCGGGGCGAAACGCGGTCTGGCGCAAGGTCATCGCGCCCGCCGAGATGTCGCCGCCCACGTAGTTGGCGTTGTGCGCGGGCATTTCCGCGGCGGTGCACACGTTCGTGGCGAGGATCAGATCGCGGAAGCCGGGCGCGAAGCGCTCCACCTGGGCGATGACCGCGTCGCTGATGTCGCGATCGGAGCCGTTCGGCACATGGGCGTAGGTGTAGAAGGTCTGCGCGTCACCGGGCGCGCGGCTGGGATCGACCACGCCCGGCTGAATGGCGAGCACATACGGACGCTCGGCGTGCCGGCCCGCGGCGACCGCGCCTTCGGCGGCCATCGCCTCGGCGCGGCTGCCGATCAGATGCAGGGTGCCCGCGCGCTCGCATCCCTCGGCCCGCCACGGCACCGGACCGGAGAGCGCGAAATCGACCTTGCACGCCGCGCCGCCGTAGCGGAATCGCCGCAGCCGCTTGGCATATCGGGTGGGCAGCCGGTCGGCGGCCAGGCGAAGCAGACCCTCCGGCGCGAGATCGAGCAGGACGGCGCGCGCACCGGCGAACTCGTCCAGCGAGTCCACCCGGTGGCCGACGTGCACCCGGCCGCCGAGCTCTTCGAGTCGGTCGACGAGCGCGTCCGGGATGGCCTGGCTGCCGCCGCGCGGAACGACCCAGCCGCCCGCATGACCGAGCGTGGCAAGCAGCAGCCCTGCGCCTGCCGCGGGCAGGGCGCGCGGCGAGGTGATCGCGTGGGTCGCCACGCCCGTCAGCAGTGCGGGCGCGATGTCCTCGTGGAACCGCGCGTTCCACAGCGGCGAGCCCTGTTCGACGAGCCGCAGACCGAAGCGCACCGCGGTGGGCAGATCGTGGGGCAGGCGACGCAGGTCGGCCATGGTCAGGTCGACCACGCTCCGCCAGTTCCCGACCAGCGGTTCGAACAGCCGCCGCCAGGCGTCGCCGTCGCGGCCCAGGTCCGCGACGGTGCGATCGAGATCCCGCCAAGCCAGACCGGCCCGGCCGCCGTCGAGCGGATGCGCGTAGGACACCTCGGGGGCGAGTAGGTCGACCCCGTGGGCGCCGAGGTCGAAGGCGCGAAAGAACGGCGAAGCCAAGGCCATCGGGTGCGCGCCGGAGCACACGTCGTGGTGGAACCCGGGAAGCGTCAGCTCCGCGGTACGCGCGCCCCCGCCCGCTGTGGTCTCGGCCTCGTACACCTCGACGGACAGTCCCGCAGAGGCGAGGACCACCGCCGCGGCCAAGCCGTTGGGTCCCGAGCCGACCACCACCACATCAGCCATGGCCCCACGCTACCTGCGCTCGACGGCCCCCACGCCGGCCAGCCATTCGTCGACCAGGATCCGCAGTCGCGCCTCCCGCAACTGCGGCAGCAGCCTGCCGCCGCGGCCGAGGGTGGCCATGCCGTGGATCGAACTCCAGGCCACTTCGGTGCGCGCCCCGAGATCGGGTTCGCCGACGAACGGGCGGAACAGGCGTTCCAGCTCGCCCCAGCCGTCGCGCAGCGCCTGTGGCGCCTCCGGTCCGAAGGCCAGGTCGGTCTTCATCAGGAACATCGCGTCGTAGAGGGCGGGATTGGCGTCCGCGAAGTCGAGGTACGCCCTGGCCACGGATTCCAGCGCCGCGGCCGGGGTCTCGGCGCCGGCGTGCGCCGCGCGCAAGGCGTCGGCGAGTTCGGCGAAGCCCTGTTCGGCGACCGCCGTGACAATCGCGGTCTTGCCCGCGAAGTGGCTGTAGAGCACGGGCTGGCTGTACTCGATGCGGTCGGCCAGCCTGCGCACCGTCACCGATTCCCAGCCTTGGGACTCGGCGAGTTCGCGTGCGGTGTCGATGATGCGCCGATGGCGTTCGGCCCGTTCGCGTTCCTTGCGAGTCTGGGTGCTCATGCCAAAATTCTAGCACCGCTAGACAATCTATCGAGGCTCGTCTACCGTTGCTCTCAGATCTAGCGACGCTAGAATTCAGAGCACCACCGAGGAGCACCCCGTGACCATCTCCCGCATCGCCACCGTCCTGTCCCTGATCGGCGCGGCGTTCATCCTCTACGTCGGCCTCAGCTACGTGATCGCGCCCGACAGCGTCGCCCCCGGCTTCGGCCTGCCCGCCTGGCCGGACGGCGAGGCCGCGGCCTTCATGAACCTCAAGGGCGTGCGCGACATCGCGTCCGGTCTGGTCATCCTGGCCCTGCTCGCCGCGAAGCAGCGGTATGCGCTCGGCATCGCCACCGTGGTGATCGCGCTGATTCCGTTCGGCGACATGCTCACCGTGCTGCGCTGGGACGGCTCGGCGGGCGCGGCCTTCGGTATCCACGGACTCACCGCCGCGCTCGTGGCGCTCACCGGCGCGCTGCTGATCCGGGAACGGGCGGTCACGAAGGACGATCGCGTCGCCGCCGCGGTGTGATCCGCGACATAGACCCGGTTCCCGCGATGAGTTGCGCGACCCAGCGCCGTCCATTTCTCTGAAGACACCGCGAGCACAGGAGAACGAACCATGGCGACCAAGCCGCACGGCCCCGCGTCCTACTTCCCCACCATCGAGACCAAGTACGGCCGCGGCATCGACGAATGGTTCACCCTGCTGCGCGACTGCGGTCTGGAGGGGCACAAGCCGCAGGTCGAGTGGCTGAAGACCGAGCACGGGATGGGCCACGGCCACGCCACCGCGCTCGTCCAGTACCACCTCAACCCCGGCAAGTGGGCGGTCTGAACCACACCGGAACGAGCACCGGCGCGGAAACGAACGAAGGGCCCGCGGGATATGCGGGCCCTTCGTCGATCGCCAAGGCGGCACCGGCCCGCGGAGGCAGTGGGTGGTGCGATGCCGCCCGCGGCCCCGACGTTGGCCGGGGACGTCGGGTGTCAGGCCGAGACCAGGTTCTGCTCAGCCGGTTCCGCGGCCTCCGGCGCGGCGTGCTCGTCGATCATGGTGCGTTCGTCGAAGGGCAGCTTGCGGTCGAGCACCAGCCGGACCTGGTCCACGTCGATGGTCTTGGTCCAGGTGCCGATCAGCACGGTCGCGACCGCGTTGCCGGAGAAGTTCGTCAGCGCGCGGGCCTCGGACATGAAGCGGTCGATGCCGACGATCAGGCCGACGCCGTCGAGCAGCTCCGGACGGTGGCTCTGCAGACCGCCTGCGAGGGTCGCGAGGCCCGCGCCGGTGACGCCCGCCGCGCCCTTGGAGGCGACGATCATGAACAGCAGCAGGCCCAGCTGTTCGGGCAGGCTGAGCGGCTTGCCCATCGCGTCGGCGATGAAGATCGAGGCCATGGTCAGGTAGATGGCGGTGCCGTCCAGGTTGAACGAGTATCCGGTCGGCACGACGACGCCGACCGTGGTGCGCTCGACGCCGAGGTGCTCCATCTTCGCGATCAACCGCGGCAGCGCCGATTCCGAGGACGACGTGCCGACGATGAGCAGGTACTCCCGCGCCAGGTACCGGACCAGCTTCAGGATCGACACACCGGACACCACGCGCACCAGCACTCCGAGCACGCCGAAGACGAACACCAGGCAGGTCAGGTAGAAGGCGATCATCAGGGTGGCGAGCTGCACCACCGCGTCGAGGCCGGTCTTGCCGACCACGTTCGCGATCGCGCCGAACGCGCCGATCGGGGCCAGCCACAGGATCATCGACAGGACACGGAACACCAGCTTCTGCGCCAGCGTCACCGCGCGCAGGATCGGCTCACCCGCGCTGCCCATGGCCTGCACCGCGAAGCCGACGAGCAGCGCGACGAACAGCGCCTGCAGCACGCTGCCCTCGGTGAGCGAGGAAACCAGCGTGGTCGGGATGATGTTGTTGATGAAATCCCAGGTGCCGCCCGCGCTGTGCGCCTGGTCGGCGTACTTCGCGCCCGCGCCCGCGGTCTTGGCGATGTTCATCCCACTGCCCGGCTCGAGCAGGTTGCCGACGACAAGGCCGATGCCGAGCGCGACCGTCGACATGATCAGGAAGTAGCCGAGCGCCATCCCGCCGACCTTGCCGACGGTGGCCGCGGCGCGCACCGAACCGATACCGAGCACGATGGTGCAGAAGATGACCGGCGCGATCATCATCTTGATCAGATCGACGAACATGGTGCCGAGCGGGGCCAGCGAGACGCCGACGTCAGGCGCGAGCCAGCCGACCAGGATGCCTGCGCCGACAGCGGCGATGACCGCCAGATACAGCCAGTGGGTGCGGTCGCGCCGCGACGCGCGGGGTGTGTCGCTCATGGCGAATCATGTCCTCCGAGTGGTACCGGAATGCGGGCCTTACCGGCCGCGTGTGCAAAATGATGACGACGCGCGTGACGCGGGTCACTGTTTGGTGCATAACGTTCAGTGGAGGTCAGCTCGTGCGACGTCGTCGCTTCACAGACGCCGCCGGGTCCGGCCCGCGCGCTCGCGGCGAGAGACGGCCGCGCGGCCCGCGGCTCTCCCTCGCCGGCCAGGCTTTCGTCCTGCAACTCGTGGTGCTCGCGCTGATGATCGCCATCGCGGTGGTGCTCGCGGTGATCGACGCACGGCACACCAGCGACGTGACCACCGAACAGGAGGTCACCGACGTGGCGGTGAGCGTGGCGCACGCTCCGTCCACCCGCGCGGCGGTGCTCTCCGCCAACCCCACCGAGCAGCTGCAACCGGTGACCGAGCGAATTCGGGTGCAGACCGGAATGGACTTCATCGTGGTGATGGCGCCGGACCGGACGCGGTTCACCCACACCAACCCCGAACGCATCGGCCAGCCGTTCAGCGGCACCATCGACAAGGCGCTGGCCGGGGAGACGTTCACCGAGACGTTCACGGGCACGCTCGGACCGTCCATCCGCGCCGTGACTCCGGTGTATGACAACGACGATCGGATCGTGGCGCTGGTATCCGCGGGCGTCACGCGAGCGCGCATCGGCGATCAGGTCGCCACGCAGCTACCGAAGATCCTCGGCGTCGCGGGCGCGGGCCTTGCGGTCGCCGCGCTCGGTTCGTTCCTGTTCAGCCGCCGGTTGCGCCGCCAGACCCACGGCCTCGCGCCCGACGAACTGCGCGTCATGTACGAACACCACGACGCGGTGCTGCATTCGATCCACGAGGGCCTCGTCGTCTTCGGCGCGGGCGAGCAGGCCGAGGTCGTCAACGACGAGGCGCGGCGGCTGCTCGACCTGCCTGACGGCATCGTGCTGCGCGGCGACCTGCCGGTCTCGATGCACCACATGAGCTGGGGCGCGGTGCGCGACGAGATGCACGTGACCAACGACCGGATCCTGCTGGTCAACCAGGACGTCGTCACCTCGCAGGGCCACTCGCTCGGCACCGTCATGACCATCCGCGATCACACCGAATTGCGCCATGTGCTCGGCGAACTCGACTCGGTGCGCAGTTTCGCCGAATCGCTGCGCGCCCAAGCGCACGAGTCCGCCAACCGATTGCATACGGTGATCACCATGGTGGAGCTCGGCCGGTGTCGCGAGGCGGTCGAATTCGCGACCGCCGAACTGCGGCTCTCCCAATCGCTGATCGACCGGATGATGGGCGCAGTCGGCGATCCGGCGCTGGCCGCGCTGCTGCTCGGCAAGGTGAATCAGGCCGCCGAACGCGGTGTGGAGCTGACGATCTCGGCGGACACCGCCCTCGACGCCACCGCGCCGCTCTCCGCCCGCGAGGCGGTCACACTGGTCGGCAACCTGATCGACAACGCCATCGACGCCGCCGCGGACAGCGCGGGCGCGTGGGTGGAAGTCACAGTGCGCCAAGCAGATTCGGATCTTTTCCTGCGCGTCTCCGACAGCGGGCCCGGAATGTCGGCGCAGACGTTCGCGCGGGCGGCCGAGCGGGGGTACACCACCAAGGACGACCATCACGGGCTCGGCCTCGCGCTGGTGCACCGGGTCGTCACCAGGCACGGCGGGACGATCGACGCCCGCGAGCCGGAAAGCGCGGTGACGGTGACCATTCCGCGCGGGTCAGGAAAGGACGCATCGTGATCCGAGTGTTGATCGTGGAGGACGAGCCGCTGATCGCCGAGGCGCATCGCGCCTACGTCGAACGCATCCCGGGCTTCACCCCGATCGGTGTCGCGCACACCGGACGCGAGGCCATGCGGGCGACCGCCGCGGCCGCGGCCGAGGGCGCACCCGTCGACCTGGTGCTGATGGACATCGGCCTGCCCGACACCAGCGGCCTGGACGTCGCCGCCGCGCTCAGCGGCCTGGCGCCGAGTCCGGACGTCATCGCCATCACCTCGGCTCGCGACTTGGCCATGGTGCGTACCGCCGTCGCCAGCGGCGTGGTCCTCTACCTGTTGAAGCCGTTCACGTTCGCCGCGTTCGCCGACAAGCTGGAGCGCTACCGGGAGTTCCGCACCGCGCTGCCCGCGGGCGAGTCCGCGCTGACCCAGCTCGACATCGACCGTGCCCTCAGCGCCCTGCGCACCCCCGACCAGCGCGCCAACACCCCGAAAGGCGTTGCCCCGCAGACACTCGAGGAGATCTCCCGGATCGTGCGCGGCGCCGAGGACGGCATCACCGCCGCCGACACCGCGACCAGCATCGGCGTCTCCCGCATCACCGCATGGCGCTACCTGGAGAAGCTCGCCGACGACGGCCTCGTCGTCCGCCGCTCCGACTACGGCCGCGCGGGCCGCCCCAAAACCCGCTACGTCTGGAAACGCTCCGACTGAACGCTGCGCCGTCCAGACACACCGCAGCCTCGGTGGCCCCGCAGTCCGCGCACAGACTGGTCTGCGCTGCGCTGCGTGCACAAGGTCCAGGCGATGTGGCCAGTACCCTCGGCGGCCTCACACAGCGTGCATACGCCTCACAACGGAGGTGCCGCTGTGAGGCGCTTGGCTGGTCTGTGCGAACGGATTGCCGTCAGACGTCGGTGGAGAAGCGGATGCCGCCGTCCGGAATCTCGACGCCGGGCCAGACGCGGGCGCCGCGCAGGAGTTCGCAGCGGGCGCCGACGTTCGCGCCGTCGCCGATGACGCCGTCGCGGACCAGGGCACGGGGACCGATACGGGCGCCGAAGCCGATGATGGAGCGTTCGACGGTCGCGCCCGCTTCGACGATGGCGCCGTCGAAGATCACCGCGCCGTCGAGGCGAGCGCCCGCGCCGATCTCCGCGCCGCGGCCGACGACGGTGCCGCCGATGAGGAGCGCGCCGGGTGCGACGCCCGCGCCGGGGTGGACCAGCGATTCGCCGCGCTGGCCCGGCAGCGCGGGCGAGGGGGCGATGCCGCGGACCAGATCGGCCGAGCCGCGCACGAAGTCCTCGGGGGTGCCCATGTCACGCCAGTACGACGAGTCGACGTGGCCCTGCACCCGCGCGCCCTCGGCGAGCAGCGCGGGGAAAACCTCGCGCTCCACCGACACCGGACGCCCGGAGGGGATCTTCTCGATGTATTCGCGGCGGAAGACGTAACAGCCCGCGTTGATCTGATCGGTCGGCGGATCCTGGGTCTTCTCCAGGAACGCGGTGACCCGGCCGTTCTCGTCGGTGGGTACGCAGCCGAACGCGCGCGGATCGGAGACGCGTACCAGGTGCAGCGTCACGTCGGCGTTGGTCGCCTCGTGGGTGTCCAGGATCGCGCCGAGATCGGTGCCGCCGAGCACGTCACCGTTGAACACCATGACGTTGTCGGCGCGCAGCTTGGGCAGCACGTTGCGGATGCCGCCGCCGGTGCCGAGCGGCTCGGTCTCGGTGACGTACTCGAGCTCCAGGCCGAGCTCGGCGCCGTCGCCGAAGTGCTCCTCGAACACCTCCGCCTTGAAGGAGGTGCCGAGCACGACGTGGGAGATCCCGGCCTCGGCGATGCGCGCGAGCAGGTGGGTGAGAAACGGCAGGCCCGCTGTCGGCAGCATCGGCTTGGGTGCCGAGAGGGTCAGCGGGCGCAACCGCGTGCCCTGGCCGCCGACCAGAATCACGGCGTCGGTGCCTGGATGTCCTGCCATCAAAGTTCCCCTGTTCACAGTGGATCGTTCCGAGCCGGGCACCGGTCCGAGGCGACCGCTTTCCCGCGGCCGTCACCGTGGCAGCTACGCCCGGTGGCCGCGGTCCGCGCTCGTCGGCCGTGCTCCTACGCCTGTCGGCCGCGCTCCCGGGCCAACTCACGCAGCGCAGATCGAACCGCAATCCGGGAGCGAATCGCAAGTCCGGCGCGCAACGCGAGCCGCAGCGGGGCCTGCCACCAGTGCGGATGCCGGTCGGCTTGGAAGCGGTACGCGCTGGCGTGATGCGCGGGCAGCATCACCTCGGGGTGGCGCCCCGCGGCGTGGCCCTTGGCGTGGGTGACCTCGGCCGTGGGCACGAACACATTGTGCCAGCCTGCCTTGCCCATGCGGTCGCCGAAGTCGACGTCCTCCATGTACATGAAGTAGCGGGAGTCGAAGCCCTCGATCGAGTCGAAGGCGGCGCGGCGCACCAGCAGGCACGAGCCGGACAGCCAGCCGACGTTGCGCTCGGAGATCTCCTCGTTCTCCTGCCGGTAGCGGCGGGTCCACGGGTTGCCCGGCCAGACGGTGCCGAGGATGGCGTGGCCCGCCCCGTCCAGCAGGCCGGGCACCGACCGCGCCGACGGGTACACGCTGCCGTCCGGCTCGAGCACCATGGGCCCGAGCGCGCCCGCCCTCGGCCAGCGCTCGGCGGCCTCGAGCAGCTTGTCGATGGAGTCGGAGCCCCAGCGGACGTCGGGATTCGCGATGACGACGAATTCGATGCTCGGGTCGATCTCGGCCACGGCGCGATTGATCGCGCCGCCGTATCCGATGTTGCCGCCGGTGCGCAGCAGCCGCACGTGCGAGTTGGCCTCGGCCACCAGCTCGGGCACGCCGTCGACCGACCCGTTGTCGGCCAGGATCACCTGCGGTTTCTCGCTGGTGGCGTGGGCGAGGGTTGTGATGAAGTGCTCGAGGTGCTCGCCGGGTGAATAAGTCACCGTGACGACGGCAAGGCCACCCGGGGCCGTGGAATCGGAAGCGCTCACGACTCCGCCTCGCTGACGCTCGGCTGCGTCGTGCGCGCAGGCGCGCTGTGTCGATGGTTCACTCGCTTACGCTCACTCACGACCCGAAAGCCTAGTCGGAACGACGTGACCGCGCGTCCTCCGGTGCGAACCCGGCCCCAGACCGATCGGTCTTCCACCGCTCGCGGGGACGCCGCGACGCGGTGATCGAAAAGGCCACGGGCCAACCGTTTCTCACCGGATTCAGGCCCGTACCGCGCGCAGCGCGTCGTGCAGCGCGCTGCGCCAGTCCCGCAGCGGCGCAAGACCGGCCGTCACCCAGGACCGGTCCGACAGCACCGAATAGGACGGGCGCCGAGCCGGTCTCGGGAACGCCGTGGAATCGCATCGGCGCACGCGCTCCGGATCGGCGCCGATCTCCTCGAACACCGCCCTCGCCAGGTCGAACCAGCTCGCCACGCCGGCGTTGGTCGCGTGCAGCAGCCGCGGTGCGCCGGGCCGCGCGACGAGCTCGAGCAGGCCCGCGGCGAGATCGGCGGCGTAGGTCGGCGACCCGATCTGGTCGTCCACCACGTCGACGGTCTCGCGCTCGCGTTCCAGGCGCAGCATGGTCGCCACGAAATCGTTGTCGCGCCCGGTATACACCCAGGCCGTTCGCACGACGTGCGCGTGCGGAGCCGAATCCAGCACGGCCCGTTCCCCCGCGAGCTTGGATCGCCCGTACACGGTGGCCGGACCGGTGGGGTCGTCCGTGTCGTACGGCGCGCGCTGGGTACCCGGGAAGACATAGTCGGTGGAGAGATGGATGAGCCGGGCATCGGCGCGCGCGCAGGCGGCGGCGAGCACGGCCGGGCCGGTCTCGTTGCCCGCGAACGCGGCATCGGGTTCCGACTCGGCCTTGTCCACCGCGGTGTAGGCGGCGCAGTTGAGCACCACGTCACCGGGGGCGATCACGGCGCGCACGGCGTCGGCGTCGGTGATGTCGAGGTCGGCGCGGCGGTAACCGCGGGCGTTCGGGGCCAGGCGCAACAACTCCCTGCCGACTTGGCCCGCGGCCCCGATGACGACGAGACGTGCGGTGGCGGCGGGCGGTACGGCGGCGGTCACGGGCGCAAGTCTGGCACGCCGTGACACCTGCGGGTACGGCCGCGCGGGGTAACCGTTGGTTAGCCTTGAGCGGCGTCTTCCGGGGGCGGGCGGACGCGGGGGCGGTCGGGGTGCATACAGGGGCTTGTCGAGAGGATGCGCAGTTGCAGCGGAGGAGGACACCGGTGCGGTCGCGACTCGCCGGCGCGGACACCGGCGCCGATTCGTGGGGCCTGCTGCACGCCTTCGTCGCCGCCGTGGCGGCCGTGGTGCTGGTCATCACCGGCTTCGCCTGGCACAGCGTCGATTCGCTGATCGCCAACATCGAGCGCATCGGCGACCTCGGTCTCGGCGGCGGCCGCGACGGCGCGGTCGACATCCTGCTGGTCGGGGTGGACAGTCGCACCGACGCGCACGGCAATCCGCTCACCAACGCCGAACGGGCCATGCTGCACGCGGGCGACGAGGTGGGCACCAACACCGACACCATCGTGCTGGTCCGGGTGCCCAACGACGGCCGGTCCGCGACCGCCATCTCGCTGCCCCGCGACTCCTACGTCGACATTCCCGGCATCGGCACGGGCAAGATCAATTCGGCGTACGGCGTAACCAAGGAGGCAGAGCGAGAGAAGCTGATCGAGCAGGGCGTCCCGGAGGCCGAGGCCGAACGGCAGTCCACCAAGGCGGGGCGGCAGGCGCTGATCAAGACCGTCGCCACTCTCACCGGCATCACCGTCGACCACTACGCCGAGGTCAGCCTGCTCGGTTTCGTGCTGCTCACCGACGCGGTCGGCGGCGTCGAGGTGTGCCTGAACAACCCGGTCGACGAGTGGATGTCGGGCGCGGAATTCCCGGCGGGCCGCCAGCGGCTGGACGGGCCCCGGGCGCTGAGCTTCGTGCGTCAGCGCCACGACCTGCAGCGCGGCGACCTGGACCGGATCGTGCGCCAGCAGGTGTTCATGGCCCAGCTGGTCGGTCAGATGCTCAGCGCGAAGATGCTCGCCAATCCGGCGCGCCTGAGCCACCTCAGCGAGGCGGTGGGACGCACCGTGGTGCTCGACGAGGACTGGGACGTGGTGGCCTTCCTCCAGCAGCTCCAGGATCTCTCCGGCGGTCAGGTGCAGTTCGAGACCATCCCGGTGACCGATCTCAACGGCACGACCAGCGACGGCGAGTCGGTGGTGCGGGTGGATCCCAAGGCGGTCAAGTCCTATGTGGCCTCGCTGGTCGGCGAGCAGGCCGAGGCCGAGGAGGTCTCGGCGCCCGCGGCGGACCCGGCGACGGTCACCGTGAACGTGCTCAACGCGGGCGGCGTCGGCGGGCTGGCGGCTCAAGTGTCGCAAGCCTTGGCGGCCAAGGGTTTCCAGGCGGGCCGGGTGGGCAACTATTCCGGTGGGAGTGTCACCGGCAGCCGGGTGCTCGCGGCGGACACCGCGGATCCGAAGGCCAAGGCTGTCGCCGAAGCCCTCGGCAAGCTCACGGTGGTCGCGGACCCGTCGATGTCGCCGGACTCGGTGAGCGTCGTGCTGGCGAGCGACTATTCTGGGCCGGGCTCGGCCGCGAGCACCATGTTCGACCTCTCCGGAACGTCGACATCCGCGACGCCGGTTCCGCCCGCCCCACCGATCGACGCAGGCCAGAATGGACCGAAATGCGTGAACTGAATCGTGAAGCCACTGATGCGTGACAAGAACCAGGCACTGACTCTCACCGAGGCGGTGCTCGACCCGATCCTCGCCCGCGAACCCGCGGGCCCGCGTGTCACCTACTACGACGACGCCACCGGCGCCCGGATCGAGCTGTCCGGGCTGACGGTGGCGAACTGGGCCGCCAAGACGGCCAACCTGCTCCGGGACGAATTCGGCCTGAGCCCCGGCGCGCGAGTCGCGGTGCTGCTCCCCGCGCACTGGCAGACCGCCGCCGTGCTGCTGGGCTGCTGGTGGGCGGGCACCGAGGTGGTGCTGAGTCCCGATCCCGACGCCGACCTGGCGCTGGTGACGGCCGACCGCATCGATGACGCCGACGGCGTCGCCGAGGTCGCCGCGCTGTCGCTGGATCCGCTCGGCGCTCCGATCAGGGACCTGCCGGTCGGCATCACCGATTTCGCCACCGCGGTGCGCGTGCACGGCGACCAGTTCTTCCCGCGCGGCGCGGGCGTCGCGCTGGACGGCATGCCGGTCGCCGAGGTGCTCGCCGCCGCGCGGAAGTCGGCCATGCGCCAAGGTTTCGCGGAGGGCGACCGGGTGCTGTCGAGCGCACCGTGGGAGACCCCCGACGAACTGATCAACGGTTTCGTCGCCGTCCTCGCCGCGGGCGCCTCCCTCGTCCAGGTCGTCAACCCCGACCCCGACCAGCGCCAGCGCCGCATCGAATCCGAACGCGTCACCGCACAGGTCGGCTGACGTCGCGGTCGTCGCCGTCGGGCGGCGCGGGAGCGTTCTCCTACTCCGGTAGGAGAACGCATCCGACCGGAGGACGTTCCAGAACTGGGGCGAAGTCCGTACGGTGGAGGTATCGCACAACGATGGGGTTGGTGGGATATGAAGCCGCAGTATTGGGTTCGTTGGTTGTCGCAGCAAGGCTTGCCGAGGCTGGTCTTGCGTACCCGGGCGCGCCGTGGTGATCCGTTCGCGCGGCTGATGGGCGGGCCGGACGGGATCGCCGATCCGTATCCGCTGATCGAGGAGATGCGCGGGCGCGGCAGGATCATGCGCACCTCGCTGTCCTGGGCCACCTTCGACCACGAGCTGTGCCGAACCATTCTGCGGGACACCCGCTTCGGTGTGCGCAACACCGAGAGCTTCGACATCCCCAAACCCATGCAACTGCTCGCGGACCGCTCGCCGATGCCGCCCAACCCGGTCGAGCCGCCCTCCATGCTGGTGATCGATCCGCCCGACCACACGGCCATGCGCAAGCCCGTGGCCTCGGCGTTCACCCCGCGCGCCATCGCCAAACTGCGTGAGCGGGTCGAGACGGTCACCGAGGAGCTGCTCGACGCGCTGCCGTCCGGCGGATCCGCGGACCTGGTCGCCTCGTTCGCCTCCCAGGTGCCGATCGCGATCATCTCCGAAATGCTCGGCTTCCCCGATGCGGATCGCGCCCGCTTCCTCGCCTGGGGCGACCAGCTGACCCCGCTGCTCGATGTCGGCATCCCATGGCGCGCGCACCTCCGCGCCATGAAGGCGATGGAGGTGATGAACGACTACTTCGACGGTCACATCGCCCGGCTGCGCCGCGAACCCGGCGACGACATCATGAGCACCCTGGTCACCGCGGGCGACCTGGACGACTACGCGCTGAAGGCCACCGCGAGCCTGCTGATGGGCGCGGGTTTCGAGACCACGGTCAACCTCATCGGCAACGGCGTCGTGCAGCTGCTCACCCACCCCGACCAGCTGGACCGGCTGCGCGCCGAACCGGAGCTGTGGCCGAACGCGATCGAGGAAGTGCTGCGCATCGACTCCCCGGTGCAGACCACCGCGCGCACGGCGCTGACCGACATCGAGCTCGACGGCCAGCAGCTGCGCAAGGGCCACACCGTGGTGTTGTCGCTGGCGGGCGCCAACCGCGACCCGAAGACTTTCTCCGAACCGGACCGCTTCGACGTGGCCCGCCCGAACGCCAAGGATCACCTCTCCTTCAGCAACGGCATCCACGCGTGCCTCGGCGCGAGCCTGGCCCGCATGGAAGGCGTCTACGCGCTGCGCGCGCTGTTCGAGCGGTTCCCCGATCTGCGCCTGGACGGCCCGCCGCAGCGCAGGGAGCTGTTCACGCTGCACGGCTACGAGCGCATGCCCGTGCGCCTCGGCCGTCGCGCGGAGGCCGAGGCGCCCGAACCCAGCTCGGTCTGAACCCGGCTCAGCTGAAGCCGACGGCTTGGTCGCCCCACGCGGTGTGCTGGTCGCGGTCGGGATTGTCGACGACGCGGTCGGCGGCGTCGATGAGCAACGTGGTGCGCGTCGACGACCGGTAGGGCGGCCAGTGCTTGGAACCGTCCAGCGCGGCGGGCACGCCGTGCCTGGCGAAGGCCAGCCAGCGGCGCATCATCCGCCCGGACACCTCCGTCGCCTGCTTGCGACCGCCGAGCCAGAACGTGGGGTCGTGGTTGAAGGTGCCGAAATTGCCGAAAACATACGGCAATTCGGTGGCGTGCCCGGCGCCGACGCGGGCCGCGCGCAGCATCGGGGTGGCGTGGTCGAAGCGGTAGGCCCAGGTCATCGAATGGGCCGCGTGCGCGTCGGCCACCCAGTGCGCGGGCATCCGGAACGCCGCGTCGGTGGACATGGCCAGCGCGCCGCGGGTCTTGGCCAGATCGGGGTAGGCCGAGGTGATCTCGGCGATCCGCTCGGCCGACAGACCCGGATGGTTGGCCGCCGCGTCGCGCAGCATGATGTTCACTGCGTCCGGCGTGACCGGCATGATCGGCGAGCGGAACAGCCGGAACAGCGAGGCCTCGTCCTTGTTCGTGCCGACGATGAGCGGCACCTGATGGGAACGGCCCCGTTGGAACAGGTCGATCGGATAACCCGGTAGCAGGTCACCGTCCACCACCGGCGCCGCGGCCAGACGCCCCGGCTCCTTGAGCGGAATCTCGTCGAACAGCACCCCGGCCACCTGCACCACCCGTTCGATGGGCAAGTCGATCAGGTCGAGGGCCTGCGTCGGGGACATCTCCAGCAGCTCCAGGTAGCGCCGCGCCACGATCGCGGCGCGCTCCTGGCCGAAGACAGTTGTGGCGGGCGGGCTCTGGGCGATGGCGCGGTGGAACAGCCCCGCCGCCCGCGGCGCGGTGAGCAGGGCCGTCACGCATCCGGCGCCGGAGGACTCGCCGAACAAGGTGACGTTGTCCGGATCGCCGCCGAACCGCGCGATGTTGTCGCGCACCCACTCGAGCGCCGCGAGTTGATCGTGCAGTCCGAGATTCGGCGTGAACCCGCGGAACAGCGAGGACAGGTCGAGGAATCCCAGCGCGCCGAGCCGGTAGTTGACGCCGACCACGACGACGTCGCCGGTCTCGGCGAGCTTGCGACCGTCGTAGATGCGCTGGGCCGCGGTGCCGAGGCAGTAGGCGCCGCCGTGCAGCCAGACCATGACCGGACGCGGCTCCTGCTCGTGACTGCTGGGCGCCCAGACGTTCAGCCAGAGACAGTCCTCGCCCATCCGCAGTTCCGAATCGACCGGCACCATGGCGCCCATCGTCTGCGGGGCGATCGCGCCGAACGTCAGGCAGTCACGCACGCCGTCCCACGGCTCCGGCGGGGTCGGCGGCCGGAAACGCCGCGTCCCGGTGACCGGCGCGCCATAGGGAATGCCGCGCCATGCGGCGATCGGTCCGTCCAGGAATCCGCGCACCCGGCCGGAAGTGGTCTGGACTATGGGCCCGGCGCCGTCCGCATCCCAGTCCCGTTCGATCTCGAACCGAGTGCTCATCGTCCCGCACCTCCTGCCCGCGACCCATCGGTGCGCTGAGGGTTTGCCACACCCCGGGTCCGCACGTCGTGATCTCTTTTCGAGAGTACGTGCGATTTCGCGGGCGCCACCGGTAGGACGCATCAACCGTGATCAGGGCGCTACCCTTGGCCGGTGCCGAACTACAGCTTCCGCTGCCGCAGCTGCGGTGACACCTTCGAGGTGAACCGCCCCATGGCCCAGTCGTCGGACCCGGCCGCCTGCCCGCAGGGCCACGACGACACGGTGAAATTGCTGACCACGTTCGCCACCGTCGGCCGTGGTGGCGGCGGCGCACCGCAGGCTCCGACGCCCCCGCCGAGCGGTGGCGGCTGCTGCGGCGGCGGTTGCTGCGGCTGACCCGCCCGCGGCTCAGTCGGTGCGCTCGCCCTCGCGCCGGTCGGCGTGGCCGAGGTCACGGTCCGGCGCGACCCGGTCGCGCACCCGCTGCTTGAGCACGGCGATGTCGGGAAACCCGCCGTCGGCCTTGCGCTCCCACACCTGATCGCCGTCGACGGTGATCCGGAACACCCCGCCCGTGCCCGGGATCAGCGCGACCTCGCCCAGTTCGGTGGCGAAGGTGCTCAGCAGTTCCTGCGCCATCCAGCTCGCCCGCAGCAGCCAGCGGCATTGGGTGCAGTACTCGATCGCGACACGTGGCATAGCAGTCGACGCTACCGAAGCACGGCCACGAGCGCGCTCCGTGCTCACGGCTCGACGACACCGTCGAGGTAGACCCACGCGCCGTTCTCCCGCACGAACCGGCTGACCTCGTGCATCGAGCCGCGTCCGCCCTCGGCGCGGTAGTGCGCGACGAACTCCACGGTCCCCGTGTCGTCGAACGGCCCGCCACGCTCGGTGCGCACGATCTCGAGGAACATCCACCGCTGGTCGGAATCCAGCTCGAGCCGCCGCGGTCTGGTCCGCGAATGCCAGGACCGCCGCAAATAATCGACGTCGCCGACGGCGAACGCGGTGTAGCGCGACCGCATCAACGCCTCCGCCGTCGCCGCGGGCCGCACGCCCGACAGCGCCGGACCGCAACACTCCCCGAACGACTCCCCGCGACGACACGGACACGGCTGCGACTCATCCATGCCCGGATTCTCCCCCGCCCGGTCACTCCGGGACGATCTCGGTGCGCACCCACACCGAATCCCCGCGGCCGACCCTGGCCAGCACGCCCGCGACGGCGGCGGTCTGCTCGCGCCAGCGCCGCAGTTCGGTGACGCTCGGCGCGAGTTCGTAATCGTGATGGTGAGCGGCCCGGGAGAGCGCCGCCCACACCGCGGCCACCTGCGCGCCGGTCTCCGGTCCGGCGTAGACGCGCAGCGCGAGCAGTTGGGCGCGCATCGGGCAACGCACCAGCTCCGGCGCGAGGCGCACCCACAATTCGTCCACCGCCTGTTCGAGGGCCAGCCGCAGAATCCAGGCCGTCGCCCGCGACCACACCCCGCCCGCCGCGGTCACCTCGCCGTCCAGCAGCCGGTCCACCGCGTCGAGCCGCTCGGCGACCGTCGGGCGCGGCGCATTCTGCTTGGCTCCGCGCGGCCGGCCGGGCGGACGACGCCGCGGTCCGCGCGACCCGGTCACCGGCCCATCCAGGCGATGAACCGCTCGGTGTTCGCGATCAGCTCCCGCATGCCGCGATCGATGGGCACGTGCGCGCCCGCCGTCACGTCGCGCAACGCGCCGACCAGCCATCTGCCTTCTCGCGCAAGGTGTTTGTTGAGGTTGTCGACGTTGTACTGCACGCCCATCACCGCAAGCGCCACCATCGCCCTCGTGGTCTGCGCGCCCTCGATGTGCCGCTCCACCTCGCGATGGTTCATGCCGCGCGCCAGCAGCTCGCGCCGCGCCCTGGCCAGGCTGGCCGCCTCCACCGCCGACCGGCAGCAGGTCGCGACGAGCTCGTCCGCGATCGCCTCCGGTAGCTGCGGGGTACGCACCAGCGACCGCGCGTCGTCCAGGTAGCGCCGCACCGGATCGCTCGACGTGCGCACCTCGATCACGGACCGTTCGCGCCGCTGCACCTCCAGCACGCAGGCATCCAGCTGCATCCGGCGCACCGCCTCGGCCAACCGCTCGTCGTGGGTGAACACCACGACCTGCCGCGTCCACGCGACGAACGCGAGCACCCTGGCCAGCCCGTCCACCTTCGCCGGGTCCATGGCCTGCACCGGGTCGTCGATCATCACGAAGCGAAACGGGCTCTCCTCCACCGTCGCCCGCGGCAGGAACAGCGAGAGGCCGAGCGCGTGCAGCTCGCCCTGGCTCATCACGCCGAGCGCCGCGCCGTCCACCTCGTCGACGGTGACGTCGAGCAGCACCCGGCGCGCGGTGCCCGCGTTGCCCTGCAAGCGAATCGCGCCGAGTTCCACATTGCTCTGCTGGCGCAGGGTGCGCCAGACCCAGCGCGCGGTGGTCTCCAACGGGGCCATGCGCTCGTCGCGCAGACCCGCCGTCGCCGATTTCAGCCAATCCTCGGCGCGTTTCAGTGTGCGCAGCTCGCCCGCCCGCAGGGCCGCTTCGCGCGCACCCTCCAGCCAGGCGGCGATCCGCGGCACCAGCGGGGCCCACACCTCGTCGAGCCGGTCGAGCTCCTTGCGGGTGCCCTGCTGGACCAGCTCGAGCTCGTCGACGAGCCGAGTGTGCGCCCAGCGCAACCGATCCGGCAGTTCCTGGGAGTACTCCGCGTGGCTCAGCGCGGCCCACTCCATCCAGGCCGCGCGCACCGCGGTGGTGTCGACGGTGGGCGGATTGCGCGGATCGAAGTCCAGTTCGGGCGGTACGTGGTCGGGCAGCGCCCGCGCGGCGCGCACCGCGTTGCGTAGCTCGTCACGGGCGGTGGTGAGCGCGTCGACCCGGGCGCTCAGCCGCGCGATCGAGGCGTCCGCGCCGCGGGCCCACTCCGCGTCCAGCCTGCCCCGCCCACAGACCGGACAGGCGCAATCCCCGTTCGCCGCAGCGTGTTCGCGGGCGCGGCGCAGCAGTTCCAGTACCCGCAGGTCGGCCTCGGCGTCGGCGGTGGAATCCCGCGCCAGTGCGGCCGCGCAGGACTCCAGCCGGGTGGCGACCGCGTCCACTTGGGCCTCGGTGGGCAGCGCGAGCCGCACGATGGCGCGCAGGCCCGCCGGGCCGTCGCCGCCGTCGGCGCCGCCCAGCATGTCGCGGCCGACCGCGGTGAGGTCGGGTTGCGCGGGGCGCAGCAGGGTGGCCATTCGTACCGCGCGGTCGTCGGCCAGCGTCTCCATGGCCGCGAGCAGGTCGAGCCGCTCCTGCCGGGAATCCCGTGCGGCGCGCTCCAATTCGAGCCTGCGCGCGCGAATCCGTTCCTGCGCCAGGGTGAGTTCGTCGAGGCCGAGCAGCTGGTGCAGCGCGTCGAACAGGTCGCTCGGCTTGCCGTCGACCAGGGTGCCCAGCTCGCTGTAGGACAGGAACGGGCGGTACAGCTCGAGCACCGATGCCCACCGTCCCGCGTCGAAATCCGCCGGTGCGCCGTCCTTGCGCCGCTCGGTCCAGCGCGCCTCGGTGAGTTCGTCCTTCGGCGACCACTCCTTGGCGATGGTCAGCTCCGGATCGGCTCCGCCGGTGAGCAACTCCAGTTCGATGCGGGCGATATCGCCGTCGTGCAGGTTGCGCCAGCCCTCGCGCCACGCGGCCGAGCGGCCCTCCCAGCGGCGGTTGCCGCCGGTCAGCGCCAGTTCGGCGGCCTCGGCGAAGCTGGACTTGCCGCTGCCGTTGCGCCCGACCACCAGGGTCAGGCCAGG
The DNA here is from genome assembly GCF_057708325.1 of Nocardia sp. bgisy134. Classification (NCBI taxonomy): domain Bacteria; kingdom Bacillati; phylum Actinomycetota; class Actinomycetes; order Mycobacteriales; family Nocardiaceae; genus Nocardia; species Nocardia sp. bgisy134. The sequence continues at coordinate 174,802 of NZ_JBYIRW010000007.1, read as the reverse complement.
GCCGGGCGGCACGCGCAACGTCACCTCGGGGCCGATGCCGCGGAAGCCGCGCACTCGGATCGCGCGCAGGAAGATGCCGGAGTCGTCGAATTCGGTTGCCCGGAGGCGGGAATCGATGGCGCCCAGCGCGCGCAGAACGGCATGCGCCACGTCGGGAGTGACCGCCGGGTCCTCGTTCAACCGTCGCGCGACCACGTCGGTCAGGCGCGGTACGGTCTCCGCCGTCATGTCGACCGCGGGCTCCGGGCACACGTTGAAACCCCCTACACACCGCACCGCGGCGCGCCCCTCCCGACATTCGCGCGCGGTGTCACCGTCGAAAGCTGAGCGAAACGCTACCCGATCGAGCCGCATCCGCCCACCGGCGGTGGACGAGAGGAAGGAGATGCGAACCTGCCCGCGGGGATGGATATGGCCATCGAGCCGGCTGGGCCGCGACTCGATGTCCACCCCTCGGCCCAACCCCGGCGGGCAGCTCGATGGTGTCTCACCCGGTGTGGGTGGCCCGGTCGGAGCCGAACAGAACAGGATGCCAGACAACAGAATTCGGCGCAAGACGAAGCGGTGCGCGAATCCGTCGCCCGCACAGCGTTTTCGGGCTGAAAGCCGTGGGTACCTGCGGAGCTGTCGGTGGGCTGGGGTAGAAATCCGAACAAGAGGATCAGGGGAGACGAGAATGACGCACGGACGTTCGGACGCCACCCGATGAACGCACCGTGGCCCGAGGAACGGGTCGGCGCGCTCGCGCCGGACGCGAGCTCGCTCGCGGCGGCGCGTGGCCTCGCGGACCGCTGGCGCGAGACCGGGTACCGCGACGAGGCCGTGTGGGGCCGGTGCCGGGGCAGCGGTCCCGAGCCGTACGCGACGATCGTCGATCTCTCCGGCCCCGCGTATACGTGCACCTGCCCGAGCCGCAAGTCGCCGTGCAAACACGCGCTCTCGCTGCTGCTGCACTGGTCCCAGGGCGCTGTCGCGCCGTCGGCCGAGGTCGCGGAGTTCGCGGCGGAATGGCTGGCCGCCCGCGCGGCCCGCCCCGCGACGCCAGCGACGGCGCGCACGGCCAACCCCGCCACCGCGGAGCAGCGGCGAGTGCGCGTCACCGCCGGACTGGAGGAACTCGACATCTGGCTCGGCGACCAGGTGCGCACCGGCCTCGCCCAGGCCGATCGCTCCTACCACGCGTTCGAGGCGATCGCCGCGCGCATGGTGGACGCGCAGGCCCCCGGCGTCGCGGGCGCACTACGCAGGCTGCCGCTGATCATGGCGACCCGCGCCGACTGGCCAGAACCGGTGCTGCGCGAATACGCCAGGCTGCACCTGTTGGTGGCGGCGCACCGCCGCATCGACGACCTGCCGCCCGCGCTGCGCGCCAGCGTCCGCACCCACGTCGGCTATCCCAGCCCGGCCGAATCGGTGCGCGCCGAACCGGCCGTCCGCGATCAGTGGATGACCCTCGGCGTGCGCAGCACCGAGGACGAGCGGCTCTACACCCGCCGCACCTGGCTCTACGGCCGCCGGACGCACCGTTGGGCGCTGCTCGTCGACCACGCCTTCGGCGCACCCGCCTTTCCGGCCACCGCGCCCGTCCTCGGGAGCATGGCCGAAGCGGACCTGCACTACTACCCAGGCGCGGCGCCCCTGCGCGCGCTCTGGGGCGAGCGCCACGGAATCGACGAACCCTTCACCACCCTGCCCGCGGCCCCGACGGCCGCCGCCCCCACAGCGAAAGAGGTGGCCACATCCCTGGCCCCGACTGTCGCGGCGAAAGAGGCGGCCGCATCCCTCGACACCGCTCGCATCGGCGAACGAGACTCCCGTGCGCGTGCCGCAGCGATCGGGACGAAAGGCAGCCGTTCCGGAGCGGCAGGCGGCGCCGTCCGCGAGGCGCTCGAGGCGCACGCTACGGCGCTTGGCGCCGACCCGTGGGTGCGGTCGTGGCCGGTGCTGCTGCGCGACGTGGTTCCGGTGATCACGGACGCGGGCTGGCGGGTGGTCGACGCGCAGGGCGCGGCGCTGCCGCTGGCCCCTGCGGAACAACCGTGGACGGTCTCTGCGGTCTCCGGCGGGCATCCCGTCACGGTGCTGGGCGAGTGGACGGCGGATGGACTCGTCCCACTCTCGGCGTTCGCGGTGGGCGAGATGATCGACGTGGAGAGCGAGCCCGCGCCGCACCGGGACTCCCCCGCGCCGAGCGCCGAGACCGACGACCTGATCTCGACGGCGCTGCTCGGCACCGCCCGCCGAGCCTTCGACCCCGCCCTGCTGCCCGCGCCCGCCGCAGCCGTCGCCGCTCGCCTGCGCACCGACCCGGCCTTTCTACTTCTCGAATCCGCCGCGCTACGAGACACTTTCGCGCGCGGCGGGGTCGCACCGCGGGATGCCGCCGCGCCACCGCCCGCGCCCGACGACGATCGCGCGCTGCTGCCCCGCGCCGCCGCGCGGCGACTGGCCGACCTGCTGCGCGACCGGTCCCGTTTCCTGCCCGAATGGTTCGCGGCCGCCGAACCGCACGATTTCCGCGCGCCCGATGCGCTGGCCGCAGAGCTGTTGGACGCGGCGAGCGCGCAGTCCGCACTGCGCGAACCGCTGCTTCGGCTGGCGGGCGCACGCGGCCGATGGCTCGCGCAGTGGCATCCGGAATGGCGGGAACTGCTGTCGGAGTTCGTCTTCGACACCGAAGCCGACGAGATCTGGCGCTACGGCGCCGCACCGCAACGACGCGCCTGGCTCGCCCGGCTGCGCGCCCGCGACGCCGACGCCGCGCGGGCCGCCCTGGCCGCCACCTGGGGCACGGAAACCGGCCAGGCCAGGGCCGAGCTGCTCGCGGTCCTCGGCGACGGCATCGCGGCGGCCGACGAGCCGCTGCTGGAGACGGCGTTGGACGACCGCCGCGCCGAGGTGCGCCGGACCGCCGCCGGACTGCTCGCGCTGCTTCCCGATTCGTCCTTCGCACACCGCATGCTGCGCCGCGCGGCCGACTGGATCGTCGTCGAGGCCGACGGGGCGGCGCTGCGGATCGCGTTGCCCGACCCGCTCGACGCCGACGTGCGCCGCGACGGCATCACCGATCGCGCCGTCGAATTCAGCTACCGCTGGAACGGAGTCCCCGACGTCACCGCGGGCCGCCTGCGCCAGCTGGTCGCCGCGACGCCGCTGCGGCACTGGACGGCCGTGCTCGGCGCACCCGAGCGAGCGGTGCGCGTCACGGTGGACGAGCGGTTCCGCCAGCCGCTGTTCGACGGCTGGGTGGATGCCGCACTGGCGCAACGGGATCCGTCTTGGGCCGCGGCGCTGTTCGCCAACGGCGTGCCCTCCGACACCGCGCTGCTGCGCCGCCGCGAGCTGTTCGCCTTACTGCCGGTGGACGAGCGCGTCCGGCACCTGCTTCGCCTCGACGGCGCCTGGCTCTCCGAGCTGGAGGCGCTGCTGCCCGCCGTGCCGCACCCGTGGCCGCAGCCCATGGCGCAACACGTGATCCTGCTGCTGTTCGAACGCGCCAGGATCGCCGCCCAGCGCGCGGGCGGGCACGGAACGGGCCCCGCCGCGCACCGATCCCTGCTCACCGCGGCATCGGTGCACCTGCCCGTCGACGCGGCGGCCGCCGTCGCCACGATCGCCCAGCGCTGCGACGATGTGGCCTGGGCCCGCGCCTTCGACCAGCTCGCCACCGACCTCACCCACCGCTCGGACATGCTCGAGGAGTTGCCGTGACCAGCACCGACGCCAGCGCCCTGCTGCGCCCGCACGCCGAACAGGCCTACGCCGAGGAATTGCGCGCGCTGGCCGCCGCCGACGACCGCCCGCGCCCGCCCTCCTGGCGGCTCTCGCCCTGGGCGGTGGTCACCTATCTGCTCGGCGGCACGCTCGATGACGGCACCGTGATCACCCCGAAGTACGTCGGCCCGCGCCGCCTCATCGAGGTCGCGGTCGCCACCCTGGCCACCGATCGCGCGCTGCTGTTGCTCGGCGTGCCCGGCACCGCCAAAACCTGGGTTTCCGAACATCTCTCGGCCGCCATCTCCGGTTCGTCCACGCTGCTGGTGCAGGGCACCTCGGGCACCGCGGAAGAGGCCATCCGCTACGGCTGGAACTACGCCAGGCTGCTCGCGGAGGGCCCGAGCGAGGCCGCCCTTGTGCCCTCGCCGGTGCTGACCGCGATGCGCACCGGCGCGCTGGCCAGGATCGAGGAACTCACCCGCATCCCGTCCGATGTGCAGGACGCGCTGATCACCGTGCTGTCCGAGAAGACCCTGCCGATACCGGAACTCGGCCGCGAGGTGCAGGCGGCCAAGGGCTTCAACGTGATCGCCACCGCCAACGACCGCGACCGCGGCGTGCACGAGCTGTCCTCCGCGCTGCGCCGCCGCTTCAACACGGTGGTGCTGCCGCTGCCCGCCGACGAGGAGGACGAGGTGGCCATCGTGACCCGCCGGGTCGCTCAGCTCGGCGCGGCGCTGGAACTGCCCGAGGTGCCCGCGGCCGCGGCGGAGGTGCGCCGCGTGGTGCGGGTCTTCCGCGAATTGCGTTCCGGCATGACGGCCGACAACCGCACCAAGCTCAAGTCGCCGTCCGGAACGCTGTCCACCGCGGAGGCGATCTCGGTGCTGACCAACGGGATCGCGCTGTCCGCGCACTTCGGCGACGGGGTGCTGCGCGCCGGCGACATCGCGGGCGCGCTGCTCGGCGCGGTGGTCAAGGACCCGGTGGCCGATGCCGCGGTGTGGACGGAGTACCTGGAAGCCGTTGTCCGCGAACGTCCCGACTGGGCCGACTTCTACCGGGCGTGCCGCGAGGTCACCGGCTAGGGATTGCGATGCACGTACCGGAGAACGATCGCACAGCGGGCGAGAGCGGCACACCTGGTGCCGGAATCCGTCCGCCCGACACGGTGACGCGCGTGTTCGGCATCCGGCACCACGGCCCCGGCTCGGCCCGCTCGCTCCGCTTGGCGCTGGAAGACTTCCAGCCCGACACCATCCTCATCGAGGGCCCCGCCGACGCCGATCCCCTGGTCGGGTTCGTCACCGCCGAGGGCATGGCCCCGCCGGTGGCGCTGCTCGCCTATGTACCCGATCAGCCCGCGCGGGCGGCGTTCTGGCCCTACGCGGTGTTCTCGCCGGAATGGCAGGCGCTCCGCTACGCCGCCGAATACGAAGTCCCCGTGCGCTTCTGCGACCTGCCGGGCAGCGCGGTGCTGGCCGCCGAGGCGGAGCCAGGCGACAGCGTCGACCCGCTGGCCCATCTCGCGGCCGCCGCCGGCTATGACGACGCCGAACGCTGGTGGGACGCGGTCGTCGAATCCAGCACCGACATCGACGTTTTCGACGCGCTCACCGAAGCGATGGCCGCGTTGCGCGAGACGCCCGCCACGGACCCGGACGAACAACCACGCCTGGACCCATCGCCGACGGACGACCTGCTGCCGGATCTCGAAACCCTCGGACCCGACTTCGAATTCGGCCGAACCGATTCGCCGTCGATCGCGCGCCGCCGTCGCCCCACCCCGGCCATCATCGACGCGCACACCCTGCGCCGTGAGGCCTACATGCGCCAGACCATGCGCAAGGCGCTCAAGGGCGGATCGCGTCGCCTAGCCGTGGTGTGCGGCGCTTGGCACGCACCCGCACTCGCGGGCAAGCTCGGTCCCGCCGCGCCGGATGCCCGGCTGCTCAAGGGCATGCCGAAGGTGAAGGCCACCGTCACCTGGGTGCCCTACACCCATTCCCGCCTCGCCGCGTCCTCCGGCTACGGCGCGGGCGTCGACTCGCCCGGCTGGTACCACCACCTGTTCACCGCCGCCGATCAGCCGATCGCGCGCTGGCTCACCAAGGTCGCCGGAGTGCTGCGGGCGCACGATCTCCCGGTATCCAGCGCGCACGTCATCGAGGCCATCCGGCTCGCCGAAACCCTTGCGGCGCTGCGGCGGCGACCGCTGGCCGGGCTCTCCGAGGTCACCGAGGCGGTGCGCTCGGTGATGTGCGGCGGCGACGAGACCATGGTGCACGTGGTGACCACCGAGCTGGTCGTCGGCGAAGCGCTCGGCGCGGTGCCGGAGAACGCGCCGACGGTGCCGCTCGACGCCGACCTGCGCGCCAGGGTGCGCAGGCTGCGGATGAGGCTGGAGCCCACGGCGCGCACCGTCGATCTCGATCTGCGCAAGGAGCGCGAGCTGGAGCGGTCGCGGTTGTTGCACCGGCTGCGCCTGCTCGGCGTCGAATGGGGCGCGCCGACCACCGGGGAGGTGCGCAGCACCGGCACCTTCCGTGAGACCTGGACGCTGCGCTGGCGCCCGGAGTTCGCGGTCGCCGTCATCGAGGCCTCGCGCTGGGGCACCACGCTGCGCACCGCCGCCGAGGCCAAGATCCTCGACACCGCGCAGCGGCCGGACCGCACCCTCGGCGATCTCGCGGGCGCGCTGGAGCTGGCCCTGCTCGCCGATCTCGGCGGCGCGACCGCAGGACTGATCGCCCGGCTGGAGAGCGTCGCGGCGCTCGACCACGACGTCACCCACCTGCTCGCGGCGCTGCCCGGCCTGATCAGAACGCTGCGCTACGGCGACGTGCGCGGCACCGATACCAAGGCGCTCGCGCACGTGGCCGACGGGCTGCTCGTCCGCATCGCCGCGGGTCTCCCCGGCGCGGTGACCGGACTGGACGCCGACGCCGCCGCCGAGCTGCGCACCCAGCTGGACGCCGCGCACCTGGCGATCCACACCCGCGACGACACGTGGGCCACCGAGAACTGGCTGGCCGCGCTGGGCAAGCTGGCCGACCGCGAGGACGTGCACGGCGCGCTCGTCGGCCGGGCGGTGCGGCTGCTCAGCGACGCGGGCATCATCGACGACACCGATTCCGGCCGCCGCCTGTCGGCCGCGCTGTCGGTCGGGGCGACCCCGGCCTCGAAGGCCGCGTGGATCGACGGCTTCCTCGGCGGCCGCGGTCTGCTGCTCGTACACGACCGAGAGTTGTTGCGGCGCATCGACGACTGGCTGCGCGGACTGGACGACGACCAGTTCCTGGAGACGCTGCCGGTGCTGCGCCGCACCTTCGGCGCCTTCGAATCCGGCGAACGCCGCGCCATCGGCCGCGCGGTCGGCGACGCCGCACGAACCTCGACGGCGGAGCAAGCGGGCGTGGACGTCGAACGCGGCCGCCGCGCCATGCGGACCGTCGCCGAGATTCTAGGAGTCGCAGGATGATCCCGCACCCGCCGCGCCATGAGACCACCGCCACCGTGCAGCCACGCACGACGAATACAGCCGGATCGTGCCCGCCGTCGCCGAGATACCCGTCGCCGCGCCACGACACGGCTTCTACTGAGCGACCGTGCACCACAAACGCGGCCGGGGGTTGCGCGCCGTCACCGAACTCCCTCCGGCACAAGCCGATCCGCACCGCGATCCACTCCGTCCGTCGGCGAGGAGCCGCACTATGAGCCTGCCCGACGAAAACCTCTCCCGCCGTTGGCGTCTGGTCCTCGGCGCGGCGGCCGAACCCGAGCTCGGCGGGCTCGGCGGCGGGGACGACGTCGCCGTCGACCGCGCGCTCGGCGCTCTCTACAACACCGGCGACGAGCCCACCTCGGGGAAGCGGTCCGGCAGCCTCGGCGGCTCGGCGCCGCGGGTGGCGCGCTGGCTCGGCGACATCCGCACCTACTTCCCGTCCAGCGTGGTCGAGGTGATGCAGCGCGACGCCATCGACCGCCTGCAACTCACCGAACTGCTGCTCGAGCCCGAACTGCTCGCCGCCGTCGAGCCCGACGTGCACCTGGTCGGCACGCTGCTGAGCCTCAACCGGGTGATGCCCGAGACGACCAAGGCCACCGCGCGCACCGTGGTCGAACGGGTGGTGCGCGAGATCGAGCAGCGCATCGCCACCCACACCCGCACGGCCGTCTCCGGCGCGTTGAACCGGGCCGCGCGGATCAGCAGGCCGCGGGCGCGAGACATCGACTGGGACCGCACGATTCGCAAGAACCTGGCGAACTATCTGCCCGAGCACCGCACGGTCGTCCCGGAGCGGTTGGTCGGCTACGGCCGCAACACCCAGACGGTGCGCCGCGACGTCGTGCTCGCCATCGACCAGTCGGGGTCGATGGCGGCGAGCGTCGTGTACGCCTCGGTGTTCGGCGCGGTGCTCGCGTCGATGCGGGCGTTGCGCACGTCGCTGGTGGTGTTCGACACCGAGGTAGTCGACCTCACCGACCTGCTCTCCGACCCGGTCGACGTACTGTTCGGCACCCAACTCGGCGGCGGCACCGACATCAACCGGGCGCTCGCCTACTGCCAGACGCTGATCGCCCGTCCCGCCGACACACTCTTCGTCCTCATCTCCGATCTCTACGAGGGCGGCATCCGCGCGGAGATGCTGCGCCGGGTGCACGCCATGAAGGACGCGGGCACGCAGGTGCTGGTGCTGCTCGCGCTCTCCGACGACGGCGCACCGGCTTTCGACCACGACAACGCCGCCGCCCTCGCGGCGCTGGGCGTTCCGGCCTTCGCCTGCACGCCCGACCGCTTTCCCGACCTGCTCGCGGTGGCGTTGGATCGCGGTGACGTCCAGTCCTGGGCGGATGTGAACGCCGGAAGGCCGTGAGACCGTTCCAGGCCCTGTCTCGAAGTCCGGCCGGATGCATCCGTGATCTGGGCCGCGGAGGCGCCGGATGGGACGTCGAGACAGGGCCTAGACTCGCGACCGAGTCTCGGCACGCTGGAGGGGAGCACGCATGTTGCGCCGTGGTGAGGTGTTCGCCGGCTACGTGATCGAGCGCGAACTCGGGCGCGGCGGCATGGGAGCGGTGTACGCGGCGCGCCATCCCCGGCTGCCGAAGACGACCGCGCTGAAGCTGCTGCACCGGGAGATGTTCGACGACGAGGAGATCCGGCGGCGGTTCGAGCGGGAGGCGGATCTGGTCGCGCAGCTGGACCATCCGAACATCATCACCGTCTACGACCGCGGCATCGAGGACGAGCGGCTGTGGATCTCGATGCAATACGTGGACGGCCACGACAGCGCCGCGGTGCCGCCGAGCGCGATGTCACCGCAGCGTGCCGCGCAGATCGTCGTACAGACCGCGGGCGCACTGGATTACGCGCACGCGCGCAGCGTGCTGCACCGGGACGTCAAGCCCGCCAACATCCTGCTGTCCCGCTCGGCGGGCGTCGGCGCGGGCTTCGACGAGCGCGTGCTGCTGACCGACTTCGGCATCGCCAAACTGCTCGACGACACCGCCGGGCTCACCCGCACCGGGAATCTGACCGCGACCCTCGCCTACGCCGCACCCGAACAACTGACCAACGGACCGCTCGACCATCGCTGCGATCAGTACGCGCTGGCCTGCACGCTGTTCCGATTGCTCACCGGCGCAGGACCTTACGACGGCCCGAACCTGCCCGCGGTGCTCTACGGGCACATGCACGGTCCGATCCCGTCGCCGCGTGCGACCCGGCCGGAACTGCCCGCGGGACTGGACGCGGTGCTCGCCAGGGCGATGGCCAAGGACCCGAACGACCGGTTCGACTCGTGCGGCGAATTCGCCGAGGCCGTCGTTCGCGCCCTGCGTGACCGAAGTTCCACCGCCGCACCGGAATCTGCCGCCCAGCCTGTATCGGGCCCGTCTGCCCGTCCGGCGCCCGCGCGACCGGCGCCGGGCCCGGCCACCCTCGCGCCGACCGAGCCGCCCGCGCGGTCCACAACGCCACCGGCCGTGACCATGCACGCGACCGCGTATCGCAGACAGCTGCACACCCAGGACGACGTGGTGCACGGCTGCCTGCTCGGCTCGGCCATCGGCGACGCTCTCGGCGCACCGGTGGAAAACATGCTGCTGCACCATATTCGGCAGCGCTACGGTCTGCGCGGCGTCACCGGCTCGCCGGACACCTACGAGGGCAGGATCTCCGAGGAGACCCAGCTGACGCTGTTCACGGTGGAGGCCCTCGTGAAGGGCTCGGTGCGGGCACGGGCGCGCGGCATCGGCGGCGCGACGCTGGGCATGATGCAGCAGGGTTTCCTGGTGTGGTTGCAGGGTCAGGGCGTCAGCATTCCCGAGCAGAAGGTCCCCCCGCACAGCGCGCTGGCCGCGCATCCGGAGTTGATGGGGCATCGCGGCACCACGCACGCCGCCATCACCGCGCTCCAGAAAGCGGCGGCGCGACGCGAACCCGCGCGTCCGCTGGGCACGAGGACCGAGCCGATCAACAATTCCAAGGGCTGCGCCGCGGCCGTGCGCGCGGTGCCCTGCGGCTTCGGCTACGCCGTGGACCGCGCGGGCGACGCCCTCGAGCACGTCTTCGAATTGGGTTGCGACGCCGCAGCGCTCACGCACGGACATCCCAGCGGCTGGCTGCCCGCCGGTGCGGTGGCCGCGCTGATCTACCTGCTCGGCCGCGGCGCGGAACTCGACGACGCCCTCGACCGGGTCCGCGCCGAACTGGCCCGCCACGACCACCACGAGGAGACCTCGACGGCGCTCACCGCGGCCGTCGACCTGGCCGCCGCCACGGCGCGCCGGACGCAGACCATGCCGCAGCCGGAGGACTTCGACGCCCTCGGCCGCGGCTGGATCGCGCCGGAAGCGCTCGGCATCGCGGTGTACGCGGCGCTGTGCGCGCAGGCCGTCGGCGGGACGCCGGAGAACATCTTCCGCGACGGAGTCCTGTTGGCCGTCAACCATTCCGGCGACAGCGACTCCACGGGCGCACTGTGCGGCAGCATCCTCGGCGCCCGCCACGGCCGCGCCGCCATCCCCGACCACTGGCGTACCGCGCTGGACGCCGCGCCCGTCATCGAGCGGTTGGCGGCCGACTACTGCACCGAATTCGGACCGAACCCGCCGCGCGACACGCACGGCGAGCCCCCGTTCGATTGGTACACCCGCTATCCGGGATAGCGGGTGTACCGGTCAGATGTCCGCGATGGCGGCCAGCGGCGGGGTGCGCGCGGCCCGGATACCCGGCCACAAGGCGGCGAGGACGCCGACGACGGCCGAGGAGATCAGCACCAGGGTCAGCTGGCCCCACGGGATGTCGATCTGGTCGATGCCCAAATCCCGTAGCGTACGCAGGAATCCGACGCCGAGACCGATGCCGAGGATCACCCCGACGAGGGCGCCGAACACCGCGATCAGCATCGACTCGAGGTAGATCGTGCGACGCACCTGCGAGCGCATGGCGCCGACCGCGCGCAGCATGCCGATCTCCCTGCGCCGCTCCACCACCGAGAGCGCCAGCGTGTTGATGATGCCGAGGATCGCGATCACCACGGCCAGCGCGAGCAGGCCGTAGAGGATGGCGAGCAGGGTGTTGATCTGACGGCCCTGCGCGCCCTTGAACTGCTCGCGGTCCTGCACCTGGACCACCGCGAACTGATCGGTCGCGTTCTCCAGGTCGGTGCGCATCTTCGCCAGGTCGGCGCCCGGCTTCGCGGTGACGAGCACGTAGAAGTTGTTCCGGAACGCGGGCGGGGTCACCTCTTCGAAGATCTTGGGCGGCACCACCAGACCGGCGAGCAACGGCGTGTTCTTGTAGACGCCCACGATGGTGACGGGGACCTTCTGGTTCCGGTCCAGTGTGGTCAGCTCGATCTGCTGACCCGCCCGCCAACCGTGCTCGGACGCCTCCTCTTTCGAGACCAGGATGTCGCGCTCGCCGAGCGCGTCGGTGCCCTCCAGAATCTCGTAGTTCAGGGCCCGGTCGATCGGGCCGTCGGGCGCGACGCCCTGCATCCGATCGTCACCGGCCTGCACGGCCACGCCGCGGAAGCCGATCACCTCGTCCGCCTCCGGCACCGCGGCGCGTACCGCGTCGGGCACTCCGAGCGGCAAGCCGAGCAGCTGCTGCTGCGGGCCCGAGAGCACGTACTCGGACTCGACACCCTTGTCGACGAGCACCCCGATACTGGCCTTGGCCGACGAGCCGAGCATGCCGATGGCCGACACCAGCATCAGGCCGAGGGTGAGCGCGAAAGCCGTCGCGGCCGTGCGGCGCGGGTTGCGCACGGCGTTGTTGCGCGCCATTCGTCCGATCGGCCCGAACGGACGAATCAGCATCCCGAGGCCGCCGACCACCGGGCGGGAGATCGCGGGCGCGGCGAGCAGCACGGCCAGGATGAGCGCCAGCGCGCCGACACCGACGGTCGCCGCCGCGCTGCCTCCGGTCGAGCGGGCGCCGAGCGCCACGAGCACCACGCCGAGGACCGCGAGCGCCGCGCCGACCGCGGTGCGAATCCGCAACGACTCTCCCGCGGACGCGAATTCCTCGCGCATCGCCTCCACCGGCGGGATCTTCGCCGCCCGGCGAGCGGGCGCGTAGGCGCTGATCACGGTGACGACGAGACCGACGAGCAGCGCGACCACCGCCGTGCGCGGCAGCACCGCCATGGAACCGGTGGGCAGGCCGAGGTCGAAGGCGTTGAGCACCGCGGAGAGCCCGAACGCGAGGCCGATGCCCGCCGCCAGGCCGAGCGCGCTGCCGAGCAGGCCGATGACCAGCGCCTCGGCCACCACCGAGCCGCCGACCTGCGCGCTGCTCGCGCCGACCGCGCGCAGCAACGCCAGCTCGCGCAGCCGCTGCGCGACGATCATCGAGAAGGTGTTGTAGATGATGAACGTGCCGACGATCAGCGCGATCGCGCCGAACGCGAGCAGGAAGTAGTTGATGAAGTTCAGCGCCTGGGAGACTTGGGCTTTCAGGTCCGCGCGCACCTGCTCGCCGTTCTGCACCTTGAAGCCGGGCAGCGTCGCGGCGATGCGGTCGCGCAGCTCGTCGCCCGAACCTTCCGCCGCGATATCGATGAAGGCCACGTGCGAGCCGTCGGTGAACAACTGGCGGGCCTGCGCGTCGGAGAACAGCACGCCGATGAAACCGCCCGTATCGGAGGGCACCTCGTAGATACCGGTGACGGTCACGTCGAGCACCGGACGCTGCTGGGTGCTCTGGGACGGGATCAGGATCTTGGTCTTGTCCCCGATCTTCAACCCGGCGCGCTCCGCGCCGCCGCTGTTGAGAGCGATCTCTCCTGCGGCCGCGGGCGGCACGCCCTCGAGGAAGGTCTCCGGCTCGGCGACCGCGCGCTCCGGCGGGATGTAGGACTGGCCCCAACTCGGCGCGCCACCGGTCTGCACGGGCTTCTTGCCCTCGGGGTCGAGCACCACGAGCGGACCCTGCACGCTGGGCGCGACCGCGCGCACGCCCTCCATCTGCGAGACCATGTCCACCACGCCGAGCGGAACGCCGAAGGACTGCTGCTCCTTCGGGCTCACCCGCACGTCGACGCCCTTGGCCTGGCTGGCGAACAGGCCGTCGAACGTGCGCTGCAAAGTGTCGGTGAAGACGAACGATCCGGCGATGAAGGCGGTGCCGAGCACCACCGAGAGCAGCGTCAACGCCAGCCGGACCTTGTGCGCGGCGAGGTTGCGCAGCGCGACCTTCCGCATCGGACTGCCCGACGTCGTACTCACGCCTGCTCCAGCGACTTCATCCGGTCCAGCACCGATTGCGGGGTGGGATCGCGCAATTCGGACACGATGCGGCCGTCGGCGAGGAAGATCACTCGGTCGGCGAAGGACGCCGCGTGCGGCTCGTGGGTGACGATCACGACCGTCTGGCCGAACTCGTCCACCGCGGCGCGCAGGATCGACAGCACCTCCTCCGAGGCGCGCGAATCCAGGTTGCCGGTCGGCTCGTCGCCGAAGATGATCTCGGGTTTGCCCGCAAGCGCCCGCGCGCAGGCCACCCGCTGCTGCTGGCCGCCGGACAGCTCGCTGGGCCGATGGTCGAGCCGGTCGCCGAGGCCGAGCCGCTTGATCACCGTGTCCAGCCAGTCCTGGTCGGCCTTGCGGCCCGCGATATCCAGCGGCAGCGTGATGTTCTCCAGCGCGGTGAGCGTCGGCACCAGGTTGAACGCCTGGAAGACGAAGCCGATGCGGTCGCGGCGCAGGCGGGTCATCTGCTTGTCGCCGAGGTCGGTCAGATCGGTGTCACCGATCCGCACCGTGCCCGCGCTGGCGCTGTCGAGTCCCGCGAGGCAGTGCATCAGGGTCGACTTGCCGGAGCCCGACGGCCCCATGATCGCGGTGAACTCTCGCCTCGCAAACTCGACAGTCACCCCGTCCAGCGCCCTGACCTGGGTATCTCCGGAGCCGTACAGCTTGGACAGGTCGACGGCACGAGCAGCCACCTCGGGCGTGGCCACCGTCTCGGCGGCATCGGTCCCCACAGCTTGCGAAGTCATGTCCTCCAGTTTGTCTGCCAACCCCGCCCCGCGCCATCAGGGATTCCCCCGAATCCCCTGGTCGTACTCCGAGTCCGCGCGACCGGTCAGCCCAGGGGCGCGGACCGCCACCACTTCTTCAGCTCGTCGAAACTGCTGGTGCCCGCGCTGTAGAGGAGGTAGGACGACCGATCCGGGTCATCGAGGAAGGTCGTCGCCATCTTCGGCCCGGCGTAACAGCACGCGTACAGCTCGTAGCTCGTGTACCGGACACCGTCGTTGACGTCGGTGAATTCTTTCTTCGACCCCAGCCCGTCGACGGCCGAGCGGACGTCCTTCGCGTTGCGGTAGCCGAAGACGACGAACCCCGACTCGCGGAAGGTGAAGCCGCCGCACAGCCACGCGCCTGTCCACTTGCCGAGGTCGAGGTCCGGGAAGTCCGAACGCTTCTCGCCGCGCGGGTCGACGCGGACGCACTTGTCGCCGTTGTAGATCGTGCCGCCGTCCTCGGCCGGGAGCAGATTCGGGAAGGCACGGCTCATGGCCTCGTACGGCGGCGCGACATCCTCGCTTCGGTTGATCAGCCCGACGCCGACGACTGCGGCGATCACCAGAACCAGCGCCGCACCGCCCGCGGCGAGCAGCAGCGCGGTGTTGGAACGCCGCGGCGGCGGGTATCCCGCAGGGCCGACCTGCTGGGGATAGCCCGGCGGTAAACCGGACTGCGGATAGTCGGCCGGCAGCGGTCCCGACTGCGGATAACCGGGCACCGAATTCGGTTGCCCGGGCGCCACGCCCGGCTGCGGATAACCCGGTGGCGCAGCGCTCGGCGAATACCCGTGCGGCTGTGGTCCGTGTGGCTGCAATGCTCCCCCTCCATCGAACGATCAACCGGGACCTTAGCGCCGACGTTCGCGGTCCGCCTATTTCAGGATCAGGAGCGCGGATTTCTCTATGCGGTCGGCGATTTCGGAGTACGAGGCGTAGCCCATGCCCGCGCGGACGAGCGCGCCCGCGTAGAGGAGTTCGAGTGATTCGACGACGTCGGCGTCGGCGTCGGGACCGAGCGCGCGCAGGATGCGTTTGCGGATCTCGGCGCCGATGCGGTCGCGCAGGTGCGCTACGTCGGGGTCGCGGCCGAGCAGGGCGCTGGTGACGGCGCCGGAGAGCTCCTGTTCGTCGGCGACGAGCATGGCGATATTGCGCAGTTCGGCGACGACACGGGCATGGGGGTCGTCGGACTCGCTCGCCGGGGACGGCGAGGCGACCAGGCGACGCCAGAAGATCTCCGCGACCAGGTGTTCCTTGGAGGAGAAATAGGTGTAGGCGGTGGCGGTGCCGACCCCGGCGGCCGCGGCGACCAACCGGATGGTCATACCGGCGAAGCCCTCGCGGGCCAGCACCTCCACCGCCGCCTTGGTGAGCTTGTCGACAGTGTCGGCCTGTTTCCCGCTGAGGCGACGCCGGGTCGCCTCCAGCATGATGGAATCACCTTCGGACATGTGTCCAGACACTATCAGCCCTCCGTTAATTCTTGGCGGCTGCCACCCCGGCCCGGCGGCCGTAGAAGCTGCCGTCGCCGAGCGAAGCCCCGCTGACGTATCCGCCCGCGCACAGCCCCGAGGTGCAGCGCCCCGCGGCGTACAGTCCGGCGATCGGCTCACCGGAGACGTGCAACACCCGCGAGTCCAGATCGGTGCGCAGCCCGCCGAGGGTGAAACCCGCCGTGAAGTTGCGCATGTCGAAAGCCGCCAACGGCGTGCCGATCAGGCGCACCCATTCCGGTTTCTTGCCGAGCAGCGGATCCTTGCCGTCGGCCGCGTGCCGGTTGTAGGTCTCGACGGTGGATTGAAGCGCCTTCTCCGGCAGACCCATCTCCGCCTCGAGCTCGGCGACCGATTCCGCCGCCCAGGTCGGCGGCTGCCGGAAGAACGGCGTCGCGGTCACCGTCTTCAGCGCCTCCTCGTAGGAGGCCTCGTCGATCACCAGATACGCCTGGTTCTCCTGCTGGATCAGCGTGGCCTGCCCGATCCGGCCGGGATAGGTGTCCTCCGGGATGTAGCGCTGGCCACGCCCGTTCACCAGGATGCCGCGCACCAGCAGCTGCGGGTCGCCGAAGAACGCGACCTCGGTGGCGTCCATGTGGGCCAGATCCGCGCCGAGCGCCTGCGCCACCCGGATGCCGATGCCGTCGTGCTCCTCGATGGCGGCGGCGGGCCTGCCGATCAGGCGCGGCGCGTACCCCTCCACCATCTGTGCGGCGTAGGCGAAGCTGCCGGTGGCGAGCACGACGCCGCGTTCGGCGCGCACCGCGATCTCCTTGCCGAAGTGCGCGGCGACCACGCCGACCACCCGATCGTCGTCGTCCACGATCAGCCGCCGGATGCGAGTGTCGTATTCGACTCGTACGCCGAGGCTTTCGGCGGTCTCGGCCAGTGGCTTCATGAGCATGTAGCCGCCGCTGCGCTGACCGATCCGTTTGTCGGCGTACTGCGGAACATGTCCGCGCGGCGCGGGCGTCGCCAGTGCGTTGAAGGGCGCGGCGTTCTCGCCGCCGGAGTACATCAGACCCTCGTCGTGCGGCGGCTCCCAGCCGGGTTCGCCCCAGAACGCCTCGCGGAACGGCACGCCGCACGCGACCAGCCAGTTGTAGTGCTCGACGCTGTTGCGGCAGTAATCGCCGATCTTGGCCGCGTCGACGCCTGGCCCGAGCGCGGCGAGCAGGAACTTCTCCATGTTCTCCGGGCTGTCCTCGAAGCCGAGGGCCCGTTGCAGCAGCGTGCCGCCGCCGAGGTAGATGAACCCGCCCGCCATCGCCGCCGCGCCGCCCCACCCGCCGGAGCGTTCCAGGATCAGCACCTCGGCGCCTGCTCGCGCGGCCTCGATGGCGGCGCACACGCCTGCGATGCCGTACCCCGCGACGACGACATCGGCGGCGTGGCCCCATTCGGAGACCTCGCTGACACGCAGTGGACGGATGGACTTGGCGTCAGTCATTTATTCGCTTCCTCGGGCTGTCAGGCGTTCTCGGGCTGGTCGGCGGCGGCGCGGGCGGCCTTCTTCTGCTGCGCCACGATTGTTCCCACCAGCAGGTCCAATTTGGTGCCGTTCGGCCAACCCACGTAATGGCACAGGAACAGCGCGATCTCGTGCAGTTGCTCGTCGGTGAGTTCGCCGTTGCGCAACGCGGCGCCGATCTGGATGCCCGCGGTGTCCATCAACCCCTGCGCGGTCAGCGCGCCGAGCAGCAGCAGGCGGCGGTCGCGCACGGTCAGGCCGGGGCGCGACCACACGTTCGCGAAGAGGTGATCGGCGGTCATCGCGAAGTGGTCGCCGGGGTAATCCTGGAATTCGGTGCCGTAGACCTCGGCCATCTTGGCCAGCCCGCGCTGACGGACGGTGTCCGGCGAGCCATTGTCGTTGTCGCTCATGCCTGCACCTCGCTGGCGCTCGGCTCCGGCATGCGCGAAGCGCACTGGCACACGATTCGCTCACTACGTTCGCTCATGCCTGCACCTCGCTGACGCTCGGCTCCGGCATGCGCGAAGCGCACTGGCACACGATTCGCTCACTACGTTCGCTCATGCCTGCACCTCGCTGACGCTCGGCTCCGGCATGCGCGAAGCGCACTGGCACATGAATCGCTCACTTCGTTCGCTCATGAATTCCGCCTTTCGAAGGTGTTGCCGCCGACGCCGAGACCGGGTCCGAGGCGCTCGAGCGCCAGGCGGGCCAGCGGCAAGTCGAGATCCAGCCGGTCGCCGAGTTCGAGCGCCAGGCCGAGATCCTTCTCGCCGAGGTCACGTACGTGGGCCAGGATGGGCAGCCAGAAATCGTCCGGTTCGATCGGCGCGGTGCGATCGCGCAGCATGATGGCGCCGGGGCCGCCGGTGACCGCGTCGGAGTGCCGGACGATCTTGCCCAGCGTCGTGATGTCGAGTCCCGCGGCCTCGGCGAGCCGTTGCGCCTCGGTCGCCGCGCTGAAGGCGACGAAATGCAAGAGGTTGCGCGCCAGCTTCATTCGCGTCCCCGCGCCGACCTCTCCCGCGTGCACGACGAGGTCGGCGAAGCAGCCGAAGGGCTCGCGCACCCGCTCGAAGGCCGCCGCGCTACCGCCGACCATGACCGCGAGCCGACCCAGTTTCGCGCCGGGCGCGCCGCCGCTGATGGGCGCGTCGACCAGGTCGAGCCCGCGCTCGGCGCAGGTGACCGACAGCTCCTCGGCCGTCCGGTCGGCGATCGTGGAGTGCACCGCGATCACGGTTCCCGGCGCGGCGACGCCCGACAACTCGGTGACCACGGCGCGCACCTGCGCGTCGTCCAGCACCGCGACGGAGACGACGTCGGCCGCCGCGGCGACCCGCGCGATCGAATCCGCCACCGCCGCACCCGCTTCGGCGAACGGCTGCACCGCCTCGGGCCTGGTGTCGCACACCGTGAGCCCGCCCGGCCAGGTCAGCAGCCGGTGGGCCATCGGCGCGCCCATGTTGCCGAGCCCGATGAATCCGACGCGTAGCGGTGCGTTCATGAGCGGAAGATCTGTCCGCCGTCGACATTGAAGATCTGCCCGGTGACCCACGCCGCGTCATCGGAGAGCAGGTACAGGCAGGCGCCGACGAGATCCTGCGGCGTGCCCATGCGTTTGAGCGGCAGCCGCTTGATCATGTCGTCCACGATGACGCCCGGCGTCACCGTCTTGGTCGCCTCGGTGTCGATGGGCCCCGGCGCGATGGCATTGATCCGGATCTTCGAAGCGCCCAGTTCGAAGGCCAGTTGCTGGGTGAGTCCGTTGACGCCGACCTTGGCCAGGCCGTAGAAGCCGGAGTACACCCAGGCGGCGGTGGACGACTGGTTGACGATCGAGCCGCCGCCCGCGCGGACCAGGTGCTGGAACACGGCCCTGGTCATGTTGAGCGCGCCGTCCATGTTCACCGACATGAACTTCTTGTAGTAGTCCCACGGCACGGTGAGCAGCAGGTCGAGTTTCATCTCGCCGTAGATGGCGGCGTTGTTGACCAGGTGGTTGATCGCGCCGAACTCGCCGACGGTGAATTCGGCCAGCGCCGTGGCGGATTCGGGTTCGGCGACGTCGACCTCGCCGAACACCGCGGTGCCGCCCGCCGCCGCGATCTCGGCGGCGACGGTCTTGCCGCGCTCGACATTACGGTCGGCCACAACGACTTTCGCGCCCTCCTCCGCGAGCGCCTTGGCGTAGGCCGCGCCGATGCCCTGCGCGGCGCCGGTGACGATGACGGATCTTCCTGTGAATCGCCCCATGGGGTCGGCTCCTCCACATCTCTGCCGATCGGATTGCGGTCCGGCGGGTTTCAGCCCGCGGCGGCGATCAGCTTGGTTTCCAGGTATTCCTCGAAGCCGGCCACGCCCATCTCGCGGCCGATGCCGGACTGCTTGTAGCCGCCGAACGGCGCGTCGGCGGAGTACCAGACGCCGCCGTTGACGCTGAGCGTGCCGGTGCGCACGCCCTCGGTGACGCGCCGGATCCGCTCGGGATCGACGCCCCACACCGAGCCGGACAACCCGTAGGGGGAATCGTTGGCGATGCGGATGGCGTCCTCGTCGCCGTCGTGCGCGATGATCACCAGCACCGGTCCGAAGATCTCCTCGCGCGCGACGGTCGCGCTGTTGGGCAGGTCGGCGATCAGCGTCGGCTCGACGAACCAGCCGCGCTCCCGGCCCGCGGGCCTGCCGCCGCCGACCACGATCCGCCCGCCCTCGGCCCGCGCCGTGTCCAGGTAGCCGAGCACCCGATCACGTTGGCGACGCGAGATGAGCGGCCCGCAGACGGTGCCGGGATCGGTGGGATCGCCCGGCTTCATCCGGCCCATGGCGGCGGCGGCCACCTGCACCGCCTCGTCGTAGGCCGCGCGCGGCACCAGCAGCCGGGTGGTGAGCGCGCACCCCTGTCCGGCATGGACGCACACCGAAAACGCCGCGACGCCAACGGCTCCGGCGAGATCGGCGTCGTCGAGCACGATGAACGCGGACTTGCCGCCCAGCTCGAGGAAGGTCTTCTTCAGTGTGGGCGCGGCGGCGGCCATCACCAGCCTGCCGGTCTGCGTCGAACCGGTAAAGCTGATCAGATCCACCCGCGGGTCCACCGAAAGGCGCGCGCCCAGACCATGATCGGACGAGGTTACGATGTTCACCACGCCGGGCGGGATGTCGGTCTGTTCGGCGATGATCGCGCCGACCGCCGCCGCGCACCACGGCGTATCGGGAGCGGGCTTGAGCACCACCGTGTTTCCCGCCGCGAGCGCGGGACCCAGCTTGGCGAAACCGATCTGGTGCGGGAAGTTCCACGGAATGATCGCGCCCACCACGCCGACCGGTTCGCGGCGCAGTGTCCGGCGCGTCTTGATGCCCATCGGCGCCGCGACGCCGAGATCCGTTTCCCACTTGTAGTTCTCGGCCAGCCCCGCCGCGAACGCCAGATCCGCGATCGGCCCTTCCAACTGCGGACCCCTGGTGAGCATGACGGGGGCGCCCGCCTCGGCGACGGTGATTTCGCGCAGCGCCTCGACCTCGCCCTGCAACGCGACCCGCAGCTGTTCCAGGCAGCGAGCGCGGAAGGCGTGGTCACGGGACCACGCGGTGTCGTCGAACGCGGTGCGCGCGGCGGCGATCGCGGCGTCCATATCGGCGGCGTCCGCGTTCGCGGCGACTCCGACGACCTCCTCGGTCGCGGGATTCACCGTCTCGAACACGCCGTCGCCGCCCTGGCGGAGCTTGCCGTCGATCAACAGACGCGCACCGTCGGCGGGCAGGAGACTGCTCATGGTTGCTCCGATACTGTCTGGACAGGTGTACGGAATATAGTCCAGTCGCACTCTGGCACGCAAGAACATGTTTCACTATCAACGACCGGACAGGTGCGGGATCGGACCGCGAATGTCACCGATCCGTTGTCTCGATATGCGAGCACTGGTACTGTCCAGACACATGTCCAGCTATGTGTCTTCGCGGACGGCGCTCAGCTCTGTCCAGCGCGAGAACTCGTTACGGATCAATCGGAGATCACCATGACGCCGGCCTCGCTGGAACCGCTGACCTTCGACCCGTACGACTACCGCTTCCACGACGATCCGTACCCCACCTACCGGCGGCTGCGGACCGAGGCGCCGCTCTATCACAATCCCGACCTGGACTTCTGGGCGCTCTCCCGGCACGCCGACGTGATCGCCGGATTCCGCGATGCGGCCCGGCTCTCCAGCGCCAACGGCGTCTCGCTGGACCCGGCCGCATGGGGCCCGCACGCACACCGGGTGATGTCCTTCCTCGCCATGGACGACCCCCGGCACATGCGGATGCGCAAGCTGGTCTACAAGGGTTTCACCCCGCGCCGGGTCGCGGAGATGGAAGACCGCATCCGCGAGATCACCCTCGGCTATCTGGAGCCCGCGCTGGCGCGCGAAACCTTCGACTGGATCGAGGATTTCGCGGGCAAGCTGCCGATGGACGTGATCTCGGAGCTGATGGGCGTCCCCGAACAGGACCGCGCCGAGATCCGCCGCTTCGCCGATCTCGTCGTGCACCGCGAAGACGGCGTGCTCGACGTGCCGATGGCCGCGGTGGACGCCTCGCTCGAGCTGTTCGGGTACTACACCGACCTGGTCGCCGAGCGCCGCAGCGCACCAGGCGACGATCTGGTCTCCGCGTTGCTCGACGCCGACATGGACGGCGATCGGCTCAGCGATCAGGAAATCATCGGCTTCATGTTCCTGATGGTGGTGGCGGGCAACGAGACCACCACCAAACTGCTCGGCAACGCCCTGTACTGGGCGGCACGCCATCCCGGCGAATACGCGAAGGTGGCGGCCGAGCCCGGCCTGGTGCCGGACTGGGTGGAGGAGACGCTGCGCTACGACACCTCCAGCCAGATCGTGGCCCGCACCGCCGTCGTCGATCTCGACTACTACGGCGCGACGATCCCGGCGGGCGCGAAGGTGCTGCTGCTGATCGGGTCGGCCAACCGCGATTCCGCGGCCTTCGACGACGCCGACACCTACCGCATCGACCGGCCGGACAAGGGCAAGCTCGCCAGTTTCGGTGCGGGCGTGCACTTCTGCCTCGGCGCGCACCTGGCGCGTCTGGAAGCCGTTGTGGCGCTTCGCGAATTCGCCGCCCGGGTACCCGCCTACCGCGTCCTCGACAGCGGCATCGTGCGCGTGCACTCGACCAACGTCCGCGGCTTCGCCGCCCTTCCCCTAGTAGTGGAGAGCTAGATGCCCCGTTACGAACCCCACCCTGCCCGCAGGCCCTCGCTGATCGCGGGCGCGTCCTCCGGCATCGGCGCCGCGACCGCGCTCGCGCTCGCCGAGCTCGGTCATCCGGTCGCGCTCGGCGCGCGGCGCGTCGATCTCTGCGAAGAACTCGCGGCCAAGATTCGCGCCGACGGCGGCACCGCCTTCGCCCACCGGCTCGACGTCACCGACGCGGATTCGGTCGACGAGTTCGTCACCGCCGCCGAGCGCGAACTCGGCCCCCTCGAGATCCTGGTGTCCGGCGCGGGCGACATCGAATTCTCGCTGGTGCAGGAGATGGATCCGGAACGATTCCTGCGCCAGGTCGAGGTGCACCTGGTCGGTGCGCAGCGGCTGGTGCACCGCGTGCTGCCCGGCATGCTCGCCAGGCGGCGCGGTGACGTGGTGCTCATCGGGTCCGACTGCGCGCCCGAGCCCAGGCCGCGCACCGGCGCGTACAGCGCGGCCAAGGCCGGACTGGAGGCGATGGCGGTGCAGTTGCGAATGGAGTTGGAGGGCACCGGCATTCGAGCCTCGGTGGTGCGACCCGGCCCGACGCTGACCAACATGGGCATGAACTCCACACCGGAGGTCGTCGGACCACTGCTCGAGGACTGGAAGGCGTGGGGTTTCGCTAGGCACCCGCACATGCTGCGAGCGAGCGATCTCGCGGCGGCGGTGCTGGCCGTGGTGTCGGCGCCACGCGGGGCGCACCTGGTGCTCGTCGAGGTGCAGCCCGAGGCGCCGCTGCGTCCGATGCCGAGCGCTACAGAGCCCAACCCCTAGCGCCGCGCCGAAGTCCGAGCGCCGCCGCGCCGAATTCCCAGCGCCGCCGCGCCAACATTGCAGCGCCGCTGCCCGATCACGAAGAACCCTGCGTGAGACAATAGTAACGTGTTCTAATTCCATACCGAGGGACGCGCCCGACGCACCGCGGGCGCGCGTCGCAATCGCACGCCTTGGAGACACCCGATGAGCGAACGAAGTGAGCGATTCATGTGCCAGCGCGCATCGCGCATGCCGGAACCGAGCGTCAGCGAGGTGCAGGCATGAGCGAACGAAGTGAGCGATTCATGTGCCAGCGCGCATCGCGCATGCCGGAGCCGAGCGTCAGCGAGGTGCAGGCATGAGCACTACCCACGCCACGGACCGGACGACGGCGACTCTGCCGCCCCGGATCACCGCGGAGCTGATAGCGCGACTGACCGGCATGGTCGCCGCCGAGTCCGGCGCGCACGGCCGCGCGCCGTTCCCGATGACCGAGGTCTACACCGGAGCCCACGTCGGCGACCTGCCGCAATCCCGGCCCGAGGACATCACCGAGGCCTTCGCCGTCGCCCGCGCGGCGCAGCGGGAGTGGGCGAGCTGGCCGTTGCGCCGCAGGCTCGCGGTGTTCGAGCGGGCGCACGAGCTGATCCTGCGGGAGGGCGAGACGATCGCCGACCTCATCCAGATCGGCTGCGGCAAGACCCGGCGCATGGCACTCGAGGAATCCTGCGACGTACCGATGGTCATCAGCCACTACCTGAAGACCGCGCGCCGGGTGCTGCGGCCACGGCGGCGCGGCGGCCCGATCCCGCTGGTGACCACCTCGTTCGAGGAGCACCGGCCCAAGGGCGCGGTCGCGGTGATCGCGCCGTGGAACTTCCCCTTCGCCATCGCGCTCTCCGATTCGGTGCCCGCCCTCATCGCGGGCAACGCCGTGGTGCTCAAGCCGGACAACAAGACCGCGCTGTGCGCGCTGTTCGGCGTCGAACTGCTGTATCGGGCGGGCTTGCCGCGCGGGCTGTTCCAGGTCGTCTGCGGCACCGGCCCCGACGTCGGGCCCACGCTGATCGGCGGCTCAGATTTCGTCATGTTCACCGGTTCCACCGCCACCGGGCGGGTGGTCGGCGAGCAGGCGGGCCGCCACCTCATCGGATGCAGCCTCGAACTCGGCGGCAAGAATCCGATGATCGTGCTGGACGACGCGAATCTCGACGAGGCGGTCGCGGGCGCGGTCTTCGCGGTATTCGCCAACTCCGGCCAGGCTTGTATGCACATCGAGCGGATTTACGTGCATGAGCGGATCCACGACGAATTCCTGCGCCGCCTGGTCGCCGCGGCCGAGGATCTCGGATCCAAGATCGGCGCCGCCTACGACTACGCGCCGGAATTCGGCTCCCTCGTCTCGGCCGACCAGCTGGCCAGGGTGGCCGAGCACGTGGCGGACGCGCGCGCCAAGGGCGCGACCGTGCACACCGGCGGCCGGGCCCGCCCCGACATCGGACCGGCCTTCTACGAGCCGACCGTGTTGACCGGCGTCACACCCGAGATGGCCCACGCGAAGGCGGAGACCTTCGGACCGGTGGTGAGCGTCTATCCGTTCCGCGACGAAGCCGAGGCCGTCCGCCTCGCCAACGACACCGACTACGGGCTCAACGCCAGCGTGTGGACGGGCGATCTGGCCAGGGGCAGGCGGATCGCGGGCCGGCTCGAGTCGGGCAATATCAATGTCAACGACGGCTTCGTCACCACCTACGCCGCCAAGGCCACGCCGTCGGGCGGGGTGAAGCAGTCCGGGGTCGGCACCAGGCACGGCGACCAGGGCTTGCTGAAGTACACCGACACGGTGAACATCGGCGTGGTGAAACGCCAGGTCCTGGCCGCCCGCGCCGGAATGCCCTACGAGAAGCAGGTCAAGACCACCCTCACCACACTGCGGTTGATGCGGCGAACGCGGCTGCGCTGACCCGGACCCGGCCGCGCCGGACGACCCTGTACGCCGGGGTCGTCCGCCGCGCCGATCCGGTAGCGTGGCGCTCGGGGTGGACCCACCGAATCACAGAATTGGCAGGTGCGAGACGAGTGAGCATTCGGGATATTCCGCTACAGACCCTGACCGGTGCGCCGACGACGCTGGCCGAGCTGGCCGGTGACAAGGCGGTGCTGCTGGTCAACGTGGCGTCCAAATGCGGTCTGACACCGCAGTACTCGGCGCTGGTCGACCTGCAGCGGACGTACGGCGGGCGCGGGTTCACCGTGATCGGCGTGCCGTGCAACCAGTTCATGGGCCAGGAACCCGGTTCGGCCGAGGAGATCCAGGAGTTCTGCTCCACCACCTACGGCGTCGACTTCCCGCTGCTGGAGAAGGCCGAGGTGAACGGCGAGAACCGACACCCGCTCTACCAGGAGCTGGTCGAGACCGCCGACGCCGAGGGCGCGGCGGGCGACATCCAGTGGAACTTCGAGAAGTTCCTCATCGACCGGGACGGCAAGGTGGCGGCACGGTTCCGCCCTACCGTGAAACCCGAAGACCCGACCGTCGTTTCGGCCATCGAAGCGGCGCTCTAGAACCTGTTGCGCGCGGCCCGCTTTCGCGGGCTGCGCACCTCATCGGATCTGGTCAGGGACGCAGGCGACGAGTCGCCGATGCCGCTGCGCTCGCGACGAGTCGCTGACGCACAGCTTCTCTGGCGACGAGTCGCTGACAAGCTCTCTAGGGGCGAGTCGCTGATACAGTTCTCAACGCCGCCGTGAACCAGTCGAAGATCTCGGCGAGTTCCTGCGGTGCGGGCCACCCGTTGACGGCGGCGACGAGCCGCCAATACCGCTCCACCCGTGCGTCATTGGCGATCGTCAGCCGCTCCAGGAGCCAGCGGCGCAGGGCGGCGTCGTCGGCGCGGCCGAAGGTGCGGGCGTAGCGCGCGGTCAGCTCGTCGACCACCTCGGCCGCCCCGGGCCCGTCCGGAGCCGTGCCCGCGGCAAGCGCCGCGCCGACAAGGTCGCGGACGGCCCCGGTCAGCTCGTGGTGCAGTCCGGTGGTGTCGCCGTTCGCGCGCTCGCGAGCCTGGTACTCGGCCATCCGACGCACAGCAGCACGGAAATCCTCGTCCTGGGCAAGTTCCGCCAGTTCCATCCAGGCCCGAACCTGTTCGGGCGCGGGGTCTTCCGGCAGATCGGGCACCGTCGCGCGGAGCAGTTCGACGAGCTCTGGATTCGCGTCGACACCGCCGAAGGCGTCGTCGACAAAGTCATGGATGATCCTGCGGCGCTCGGCGTCGGTGAGCGTGGCCAGTCGGTGCATGGTGTTCATCTCCTCGGTGTCGGTGGCCCGCTGCGCGACCGCGCGCAACACCGCCCGCCGCTGCCGCAGGATCCGGATCTGGAGGTCGACGGCGTCGGCATGGGCCGCCGCCACCTCGGACACGGTGCGTTCCCGCGCCAGTACCTGGCGCACGGTGTCCAGGTCGAGGCCGAGGGCGCGCAGGGTGCGGACCAGTTCCAGGCGGGCGATCGCGTCGGAGTCGTAGCGGCGGAAGCCGTTCGGGCCGATGGCGGACGGCGCGACGATCCCCCGGTCGGCGTAGAAGCGGATGGTCTTGACCGTCAAGCCGGTGCGTCGCGCCACCGCGCCGATCGAGAGGAGCGTGTCGTCGTCCATGTCCGACAGCCTGGCGTCTCCCCTCGGTGGAGAGGCAAGTCCAGGATTCGACGCGGTCAACTCAGCGGCGCGGTGTGCCACCAGTCCATGAATTCCTCTTGGGTGGCGATGAATCCGACGCTGTACATCAGGAAGTTCTCCCGCTTCTTGGCGCTGGTGAACACGGTGATCATGCGGGGCCGCTTGGCGGCGGGGTGGCCGTCGAGCAGATAGTTCGTGTAGGTCTCGCGGCCGTGCTGAGCGGTGGAGCGGGTGTGGCCGGGCAGCGAGCCGACGGCGGCCTGCACGTCCTCGGGCGAGCGGTAGACGAACAGCTCGTAGCTGGCCTTGTTCGGGCCGCCGAAGCAGTACCAGTACGCGGTGAAGTTGCCGAAATCCGGTGCGCCCGCGTCCATCGCGTTCGCCGAACCCTCCGGTTTTGCGAAGCAGGTGGACCCGTTGTGACCGGGGCCGGTGTGCACGACGTTGTCCTTGTCCACCTCGGGGGTCATGCCGGGAAATGCCTTGCTGATCAAGTCGATGTCGTCCACGAGAGAGCCGGACTCGTCGTGTTTCTTCGAGGTGGTCGGCGCCGCGGTGGTCTTCGCGGGGCGTTGTGTGGACGGCGACGGCTCGACGGTGCTCGACGGTGCGGCCGAGCTGCCCGGCTCGGACCCACGGTCGACGACCAGCGCGGTGACGGCGAGAATCGCGAGCGCGGCGCCCACGGCAGTGCCGATCACCGCTGTGCGGCGCGATCGGCGGGACGGCGTGGGTCCGCGGCCGTGCTGTTGCGCGGCGTGGCCGCCCGAGCGGTTCGAATGCGCCTGCGCCCCAGCAGAACCCGGTGCATGGATCGCGCCGCTGTGCGCGCGCGACGGCTGCTGAGCGCCGAGCGCGTCCGCACCGGAAACGAACGCGGAGGACCGCGGCGGATACTCCTGCCAGGACCCCTGCTCGCCCGGCACGCCGGGCGAGGCCCCTTGGCCGTGGGTGCCGGGGGCCGTGCGATACCCGGGACCGGTGGCGGGCGCGGGTCCCGAGGCCACGGGCGGAGTCGGGTAGCCGGGCGTCGTCGGCGGGGCCGGACGCGGCGGCGACCACTGCGGCGGCGCCGCCTGCGGCCACGCGCCGGAGCCGTTGCCGAAACCGTTGTCCGCCAGCGGGAAAGGACCGGACGCCGGTTCGGTGAACGCCCGCCGCGCCGCCTCGGCGAACTCCGCGCACGAGCCGAAGCGGTCGTCCGGACGCTTGGCGAGCGCGCGCAACAGCACCGCGTCCAGGGCGGGCGGCAGACCGGGCCGGACGGTGCTCAACCGCGGCGGCGGCTGTTGCATGTGCCCCTGGATGACCGCGACCGGATTACTCGCCTCGAACGGCACGGTTCCGGTCAACATACGAAACAGGCTGCACGCCAACGAATACTGGTCCGAGCGGTGATCGAGCACCGCGCCGGAGAGCTGCTCGGGCGAGGCGAAAGCCAGGGTGGCGGTGAAGGTTCCGGTCTGGGTCAGTTTGCCGGTGTCGTCACGGAAACGGGCGATGCCGAAGTCGGTGAGGAACACCCGCTCCAGCCCGCCCTCGGCCCGCTCCAGCAGGATGTTGGCGGGCTTCACATCCCGGTGCAGCACGCCCTTGCCGTGCGCGAAGTCGAGCGCCTTGGCGGTCTCGGCGACGATCTGCACCGCGCGCTGCGGCGGCAGCACGTGGGCGTCCAGCGACGCCGCATCGACACCCTCGACGTACTGCATGGAGATCCACAGCTGCTCGCCTTCGACACCGCGGTCGAACACGGTGACGATATTCGGGTGGTCGAGCTGGGCGACCAGATCGGCCTCCCGCTCGAACCGGGCCCGAATCTCGGTGTCGAAGAACAGCTCTCGATTGAGCAGCTTCAACGCCGTCCATCGCGGCAATCGCGGATGCCGCGCCAGATACACCGATCCCATGCCCCCGCGCCCGAGGAGGCGTTCGACGGTGTACCCGGCGAAAACCGCTCCGTTGTCCAGCATGCGTCAGTTCAGCGGCGCCGACCGCCACCAGCGCAGCACCTCGTCGATGGTGCCGACGATGCCGTCGGTGTACATCAGGAACTGCGCACGGTCCGGGTCGCCGGTGAAGACGGTGACCATCTTCGGGCCGCTGTTGTCGAATTTGTAGTTGGTGTAGGACTTTCCGCCGTTGCTGTCGGTCGACTTGGCGGCGTTCGACGGCAGGTTGTTCAGCGCTGCCTGCGCGTCGGCGGCCGACTTGTAGACGTAGATGGTGAAGAACGGATCGTCGTTGTTGCCGCCGCCGAAGCAGTCCCACTGATAGGCCCAGTTGCCGAAATCCGGTGTGCCGTCGGTGGGTACCGAAGGCCGGTCCGGCGAGTAGGCGCCGCAGGTGGCGCCGTTGTATCCGATGTCGCCGTCCTTGTCCGCCGGAACCATGCCCGGGAACTCGTTGCTGATCGCGGCGGCGTCGGCGGCCACCGGGCGCTTGCTGTTCGAGGTGCTCGTCGGCGCCGTGGTCGTGATGCCGCCACCACCGGAGGAGGAGCTACTGCTCACCGCGACGACGATGCCGACGACCACGGCGATCAGCACCACCACGCCGACGGCGAGCGCGGCGATCAGTCCGGTGTTGGACTTGCGCGGCGGCTGGTGGCCGCCGCCCATCGCGTGTCCCCCGCCCATCGGCGGTCCGGGCGGCGGCGCGAACCCGTACGCCCCGGACTGCTGCGGGTACTGCGCGGCGGGGCCGGTCTGCTGGTGCGGAGCGGCCGCGTTGGGCATCACGCCCTGCGGCGTGGTCATCGGCTGGCCGGTCAGCGGCTGCGAACCGCTGGTCGTCGGACCGACCGGGTACTGCCCGCCGGTCACCGGAATCGGCCCGCCGGTGACCGGATGCGGACCCGAGATCGGTTGCGGCGGACCGGTGACCGGCCGCGGGCCGCCGACCAGCGGCATGGACGGCACGCTCTGCCCCGACAGCGCCGCCTGCGCCGCCGCGGCGAACTCCGAACAGCTCGCGAAGCGATCGTCGGGACGCTTGGCCATCGCCTTGGCCAGCACGCCGTCCAGCGCGAACGGCAGCCCGGGGCGCACGCTGCTCAGCGCGGGCGGCGCCGACTGCAGGTGACCCTGAATGACCTGGGCCGGGTTGGTGGCCGCGAACGGACCGCTGCCGGTGAACAGCCAGAACAGCGCGCAGGCCAGCGAGTACTGATCGGAACGGTGGTCGAGCGCGGCGCCGGTGAGCTGCTCGGGCGAGGCGTAGGCCAGGGTGGCGGTGAAAGTGCCGGTCTGAGTGAGGTGGCCGGTGTCGTCACGGAGCCGGGCGATGCCGAAATCGGTGAGGTAGACGCGTTCGCCGCGGCCGCCGGTGGAGCGAGCCAGCAGGATGTTCGCCGGCTTCACGTCGCGGTGCAGCACGCCCATGCCGTGCGCGTAGTCCAGCGCGTCGGCGGTCTCCTTGACGATCTGCACGGCGCGCTCGGGCGGCAGCGTCTTCGGATCCACCGAGGCGGCGTCGATGCCGTCGATGTACTGCATCGAGATCCACAGCTGCTCGTCTTCCAGACCGCGGTCGTAGACCGTGACGATGCCGGGGTGGTCGAGCCGGGCGACCAGGTCCGCCTCCCGTTCGAACCGCGCCCGCACCTCCTTGTCGAAGAACAATTCCCGGTTCAACAGCTTCAGCGCCGTCATCCGCGGCAGCCGCGGATGTTTCGCCAGGTACACCGAACCCATGCCACCGCGACCCAATTGCCGTTCGATGACATAGCCGGCGAAAGCCTCACCGCTGGCCAGCATGTCTGCTCCAATTCCCGCCTGCACCGGGACCCACCGGGAACAGGCGTTAAGCATAAGAACGCGCGGTCAGCGCTTACCCGACCACGGAAAACATCGAAACCATAGCAGCAGTCGCACGGCCCCAGGGCGCCCGAGGAGGCGGGGTACGCCAGGCGACATCCATAGCGAAAAGCTATGGCGGAGGGCGTGGTTCGGGCGGTTGCGGGCCGTTTCCCGGCCCCTGCCCGGCGGGCGCAATTCGCCCCCGCACCCGATCCGGGAGCGCGATCGTGATCGGCCGTGGCGTGCGGCGCGTCGGCCGTTGTGGGATCGGCTCGTTCCGCCCTTGCGCCGGGCGGCCGGTGTCCGTCGAACCCTGCTGTGGCGCGGGCTCGTTCTGTCCGGACGCCGAACGGTCGGTGCCGGTCGAACCCCGCTGCGGCTGCTGCGGCACAGGCTCGTTCCGCCCGGACGCCGGGCGACCGGTGCCCGTCGAGCCCTGCTGTGGCACGGACTCGATCGGACGGCCGGTGCCCGTCGAACCCTGCTGTGGCACGGACTCGATCGGACGGCCGGTGCCCGTCGAATCCCTTGGCGGCACCGGCTCGTTCCGCCCGGATGCCGGACGACCGGTGCCCGTCGAATCCCGCTGTGACACGGGCTCGTTCCATCCGGGCGCCGAACGGCCGGTGCCCGTCGAATCCCGCTGCGGCCGCTGCGGCACAGGCTGGTTCCGTCCGGACGCCGAATGATCTGCGTCCGTCCGACCCCGCTGCGGCTGCTGCACTCCGGCAGCGCGCGGAGGGTTGGTATGCGCGGTCCCGCTGGTCGGCAACGAAGCGTCCGGCAGGGGCGCCGTCGGTGGCAGGCCGGTCGGACGCTCGGATTCAGGACTCGTCGGCGGCACACCCGCCGGACGCGAGGGATCGGTCCCGAGCGGTGCCGGTTGCCCGGTAGTTCCGTGCCGCGTGCCACCACGAGTCAGATCCACGGCGTGGTGCGACGGCGGGCAGGGCGGCGTCGCACCGTGGGCTGCGCCGGTATGTGGTGCGCTCCCGGTCTGATTCCCGGCATGGTGCGAGGGAGGCATGGGCAGCGTCCCACCGTGAGCCCCGCCCGTGTGCGGTGCGCTCCCGGTCTGATTCGTCACTGGCCGAGGCGGAACAGCGGGGCGCCCCGGCACGCCAGTGTGGGTGTGCGCGCCGGTGTGCGGAACCGAATGCGGATGCGGCGGAACGCTCGTCGGCGGCATCCCTTCGGCGCGTGGCGCGAATCCGGTGGGTGGCCGCACGCCACTCGACCGAGTCGGCACACCGGGATACGACTGCTGGGGTGCGTGCGGGGAGCTTGTGGCCGACCGGCCCTCGGGAGCGGGCGCATATGGAGACGCGGTCGCACTCGGACGCCGCACGTCATCGGAGCTCTGCGCGAACTGGGTGTGCGGGCCGGGATCAAAACCAGTTGGCACACCGGGATGCGACGGATCGGGTGCGGTGGATCTGCGGGACTCGTGTGCCGAGCCGTGCGCGGGCGGCACGAAACCGGTGTGTGGCGGCATTCCGGTCCACGAGTCCGCGCCTACGTGCGGTGTGGTGCTGGTCGATGGGCCGCTGGTCTGCCGAGCAGCACCTCCGTGCGCAGCCGCGCCGTGCGCCGGTGTGCCGGGGTGCGGTGAGCCGCTGGTCTGCCCCGGGGCTTCGGCGTGCGTAGCCGTTCCGCGCGGCGGCACACCGGGGTGCGGCGGTGCTCCGTTCTGCGTGGCCCCGCCGTGCGCAGCCGCGCCCGTGTGCGACGGCCCGCTGGTCTGCGAGGCCCCGCCGTGTACAGCGGCGCCGGGGTGCGGCGGCACGCCGTTGCGTGAAGAGCCACCTGCTTGCGAGGCCTCGCCATGCATGGTGTGCCCTGGCGCTTCGGTGTGCACAGCCGTGCCACGCGGCGGTACGTCGGTGTGCGGCGGGCCACCGGTCTGTGCGGGCCCGCCGTGTACAGCCGCGCCGGTATGCACCGGCGAGCCGGGGTGCGTAGGGCCACCGGACCGCGGGGCCCCGACGCTCGGGCCCGCACCGGCGTGCGGCGGGCCGCCGGCCTGTGGGGCGCCGCCATGTGCAGCCAGGCCGGGGTGTGCCGACGAGCCGACGTGCGTGGGCGTGCCGGTGTGCGGCGGACCGCTGGTCTGTGAAGCCCTGCCGTGCGTCGCCGCGTTGGTGTGCGCCGGTGAGCTGGTGTGTGTTGGGCCACCGGGATGCGGGGCCCCGGCGCTCGGAGCCGCGCTGGTGTGTGCCGGTGGGGCGACGTGCGTAGGGCTGCTGGTGTGCGGGGCGGGCGCGTGCGGTGGACGTCCGCCGGGGACGAAAGCGGTGCGGGGCGGCAGTGGAGTGGCGTCGGCGCGGGTGGCGAAACCGGTGTGGGGTGGCACGGGGCCGGTTGTCGAATGCGGGGCGGGTGTGGCGGACGCGAGGGCGCGGCGGGCGGCGACGGCGAAATCGGTGCAGCTCGGGAAGCGGTCGGCGGGGCGTTTGGCGAGGGCCCGCGCCATCACCGCGTCCAATGCGGCAGGCAGACCACGGCGGCTGCGGGACAGCGACGGCACCGGCGCGGCGATATGGCCGTTCATCACCGCGGCGGGCGTGGCGCCAGGGAAGGGGACGTTGCCCGTGAGCATCCAGAACAGCGTGCAGGCCAGCGAGTACTGGTCGGCGCGGTGATCGAGCGGCTGCCCGCTGAGTTGTTCGGGCGCGGCGTACGCCAGCGTGGCGGTGATGGTGCCCGCCGAGGTGAGCGTGGTGTCCGCGTTGCGCATGCCCGCGATGCCGAAGTCGGTGAGCAGCACCCGTTCCGGCTGTCCGATGGGCGCCTTGGCCAGCAGGATGTTGGCCGGTTTGACGTCTCGGTGCAGTACCCCGTTGGCGTGCGCGAAGTCCAGGGCCGCGGCGGTCTCGGCGATGATCTGCACCGCGCGTCCCGCGGCGAGCACGTCCACGTCGGCGCTCGCGGCGTCGGAGCCGGGCACGAACTGCATGGAGATCCACAGCTGCTCGTCTTCGGCCCCGCGGTCGTAGACGGTGACGATATTGGGATGGTCGAGCTGGGCGACCAGATCGGCCTCCCGCTCGAAGCGTCCCCTGATCTCGAGATCGCCGTACAGCTCGCGATCGAGCAGCTTCAGGGCGGTCATCCGCGGCAACCGCGGGTGCTGGGCCAGATACACCGTGCCCATGCCGCCTTGACCCAGCACGCGCTTGACGACGTAACCGGCAAAGATTTCGCCAGTACGCAACAAGGTGATTCACCCCCCTCATCGGGTCGAGCACGTGGATCCTACCGATGTATCTCGCGGACCCACGTGGGCGCAACAAGTCCTTCGATTCTCGGTTATTCGCCGGTGGATCGCCGGTTCTCCGCGATGTCGGTGCCGCCCACTACGCTGAGC
The DNA here is from genome assembly GCF_057708325.1 of Nocardia sp. bgisy134. Classification (NCBI taxonomy): domain Bacteria; kingdom Bacillati; phylum Actinomycetota; class Actinomycetes; order Mycobacteriales; family Nocardiaceae; genus Nocardia; species Nocardia sp. bgisy134. The sequence continues at coordinate 140,723 of NZ_JBYIRW010000007.1, read as the reverse complement.
CCCATGCGCATTGGAGCACACGTCCGGCTCGACAGCGATCCGATCGGCTTCGGTGAGAAACTCGGCGCCGATGTCATCCAGATGTTCGTCGTCGACCCGCAGAGCTGGGACAAGCCGGTCCCGCATCCGCGGACCGAGGAGATCCTCGCCAGTCCGATCGATGTGGTGGTGCACTCCTCCTATCAGATCAACGTGGCGAGCCTGAACAACCGGCTACGGATGCCGTCCCGCAACGCGGTCGCCCAGCAGGCGAAGGCCGCCGCGGAGCTCGGCGCGTTCGGCCTGGTCGTGCACGGCGGGCACGTCCGCTCCGACGCCGAAGTGGAGACCGGAATCGACAACTGGCGCAAGCTGTTCGAACGCCAGCAGGAAAAAGGCGGCTTCGCGGTGCCGATCCTCATCGAGAACACCGCGGGCGGCAACCACGCCATGGCCAGGCATTTCGACTCCATTGCCCGCCTGTGGGACGCGGTCGGCGATTACGGCGCCGGCTTCTGCCTCGACACCTGCCACGCGTGGGCGGGCGGCGAGGAACTGCTCGGCGTCGTCGACCGGATCAAGGCCATCACCGGCCGCATCGACCTGGTGCACCTGAACTCCTCGCGCGACGAGTTCAACTCCGGCGCCGACCGGCACGCCAACTTCGCCGACGGCACCATCGACCCGCAGCTGCTGGCCGAGGTGTGCCGTAATGCGGGCGCGCCGGTGGTGCTGGAGACCCCGGCCGAGGGCGTCGCCGAGGATCTCGCCTATCTGCGCGAGCACGTGGGCTGAGCTGCGACTCATCGAGCGGTGGGGCTGAACGGTCGGGGTGCCTCATCGCAGGGCTCCCGCGATCAGGGGTCGGCCGCTCCTAGCCGCTGCCCGACGCCGAGGCGTGGTCGGCCCAGCACTTAGTAGGCCAGGGGCCGTCATCTCCTCCTGCCGCTCGCGGATGCCGCGAACCAGCAGAGCCAGGGTCGGCATGTGCCCAGCACCTCCTTCGACGCTCTCTCGTCAGGTCAGCGGGTGGGCGCGGACGTGGTTCCGGCCGCATACCTGCAAATCACGCTCGCCCACCCAGGTTTCCCCGAGCAGTGCCGGGCACGTCGGGTGCCGTACCCGGCTTACCTCCCGCCGTTGGTAAGCATGGGTGCAACTTCCAGCGTGGTCATCCGGCTGTGGTTGCGTTCCTTTGAGTGGGTGGAGGGCGTTCTCTCGTCAGTTCAGCGGGTGGGCGCGTTCGCAGACGTGGTTTCGGGGGCTTGCCTGCAAATCACGCTCACCCACCCAGGCTTCCCCGAACGGTGCTGGGCACGCCGAGTTGCCGTACCCGACCTACCTCCCGCCGTTGGTGGACGCTGGCGCAGGTTCCAGCGTGGTCGACCGGCTGTGGTTGCGTTCTTGGGGAGTAACAGGGTGGGTGCTGTTGCGTGGTAGGTGCGGTGCTGATGGGGGCGGGTCTACCTGTCCCCGGTGTGCGTGCTGGGGTGCTGAAAATCGACGGGAGTCAAATGGTGGTTCGGGGGTTGACGGGCCGGGACCGGTTCGCCAATTGTGGGGCGCGAGTGGCACGTGTTGCGATCATGCCGACGAAAACCCTGGTCGCGGAGGGTTTACGGGTGGTGTGCTCTAGCGCGCACTAACCGTTCTCGACAGCGAAGGTGATCACCATGACGATCGCAACCGCCCCCACTGTTTCGGTGACCAAGCTCGGCGCCCGCATCGGCGCTCAGGTCGACAATGTCCGGCTCGGCGGCGACCTGGACGCGGCGCCGGTCGACGTGATCCGCCGCGCTCTGCTCGAACACAAGGTCGTCTTCTTCCGCGGCCAGGACCACCTCACCGAGGATGGGCAGTACGAGTTCGCCGAGTTGCTCGGTAGCCCGACCACCCCGCACCCGACCGTCACCTCGCACGGGCTGAAGAGCCTGGCCATCGACTCCGAGTACGGCCGCGCCAACAGCTGGCACACCGACGTCACCTTCGTCGACCGCATCCCGAAGGCGTCGATCCTTCGCGCGGTCACCCTGCCGACCTACGGCGGCTCCACCACATGGGCCTCCACAGTGGCCGCCTACGAATCGCTGCCCGAGCCACTGAAGCTGCTCGCCGAGAACCTGCGCGCGGTGCACACCAACGTGTACGACTACGCCGCGGCGCACGGCGCCAAGGCCCGCCCCAACGCCGCCGAGTACCGTGCCGAGTTCGAGTCGACCTACTTCGAGACCGAGCACCCGGTGGTGCGCGTGCACCCGGAGACCGGCGAGAAGGCGCTGCTGGTCGGTCACTTCGTGAAGCACTTCGTCGGCCTGTCCGGCGCCGAATCCCAGGCACTGTTCCGCCTGTTCCAGGACCGGGTGACGCGCCTGGAGAACACCGTCCGGTGGAACTGGCAGCTCGGTGACGTGGCGATCTGGGACAACCGCGCCACCCAGCACTACGCCATCGACGACTACGACGACCAGCCGCGCAAGCTGACCCGCATCACCCTGGCGGGCGATGTCCCGGTCGGCGTGGACGGCGTCGCGAGCACCGTCATCGCGGGCAATGCCGAGCACTACTCGATCATCGAGGAGGTCTCCCGCGCCGCCTGACCGGCGCTGCCGGACGACGGCTGCCCCGCGAGGACCGAAGGCCCGGAAACACCCCGACCAAGGGCGCCGCAACACGCGGGAGGAAGGCTCAGAGACCGCGGGCGGGAGGCCCAAGACACGCGGGGCGTAGGCACCGAGACACGCCGATTGAAGGCGCCTCGAAGGCACCGAGACACGCCGAGCGAAGGCGCCTGGACACGCGGACCGGAAGCTCAGAGACACGCGGGGCGGCCCGAGACCGAGGGCGGGCCGAGGACGAGAGCCCCATTAGTCCACACTGGTGGCCATGAGTATTCGGCCGTTGGACGGAGTTCGCGTCCTCGAGCTCGGTAATTACATCGCCGCGCCCACCGCCGGGCGCATCCTCGGCGACTTCGGCGCCGAGGTCATCAAGGTGGAACGGCCGAAGGCCGGCGACGAGTTGCGCAACTGGCGGCTCTACGGCGGCGACACCTCGATGCTGTACCGCACCGTCAACCGGAACAAGAAGTCGATCACCCTGGATCTGCGCACCGACGAGGGGCGCGCGGTGGTGCTCGACCTGGTCAGGCACTGCGATGTGCTGCTGGAGAACTTCCGGCCCGGCATGCTCGAGAAGTGGGGCCTCGGGCCCGACGCGCTGAACGAGGCCAACCCCGATCTGGTGATCACCAGGATCTCCGCCTACGGGCAGACCGGGCCGATGTCCGCGCGGCCCGGTTTCGCCGCGGTCGCCGAGGCCGTGGGCGGTCTGCGCGAACTGGTTGGCGACCCGGACCGTCCCCCGGTGCGGGTCGGTGTCTCGATCGGTGACTCCATCGCGGGCATCTACGCCGCCTTCGGCACCGTGATGGCGCTCTTCCAGCGAGAGCGCACGGACGACGCGGTGCCCCTGCGGGAACGTGTGATCGATGTCGCACTGAACGAGGCCATTCTCTCGGTGATGGAGTCGCTGGTCCCCGACTACCTGGCCTACGGCATCAACCGCGAGCGCGTCGGCGGCCGGATGGAGGGCATCGCGCCGAGCAACGCCTACCCCTGCCGGGACGGATTCAGCATCATCATCGGCGGCAACGGCGACGCGATCTTCCAGCGCTACATGGGAGTCATCGGCAGGCCCGATCTGGCGGCCGATCCCGAACTCCAGGACAACGCGGGCCGCTGGCGCCACCGCGAACGACTGGACGCGTCGATCGGCGAATGGACGATGCGGCACACCAGGGACGAAGCGCTGAAGATCCTGGAGGACGCGGCCATCCCGTGCGGGCCGATCTACACCGCCGCCGACATCGTCGACGACGAACAGTACAAGGCGCGCAACATGATTCAGCCGTTCCCGGTGGACGTCGGCGAACCTGAACCGAAGACCGTCGGCTTCCCCGGCATCGTGCCGGTGATCGGCGAACAGTCGCTTCCCATCCGCAACGTAGGCCCCGACCTGGGCGAACACACCCGCGAGGTGCTCTCGGGACTGCTCGGCCTGAGCGAGGCCGAGATCGCCGCCGCGTCGGGATCCAGCGAGGTGCAGGCATGAGCGAGCGAATCACGTCCCAGCGCGCACGACGCATGCCGAAACCGAGCGCCAGCGAGGTGCAGGCATGAGTGAGCGGAGCGAGCGAATCATGTGCCAGCGCGCACGGCGCATGCCGGAAGCGAGCGCCAGCGAGGTGCAGGCATGAGCCGCAGGCGCGTACGGCGCAGGCCGGCCGGCCGTAATACGTGGGAGCAGCGCGCGCCAGGACACGCGCGGCCGACGATCCACCCGAATCCGGCGGGCGCGAACCAGAAACCGTGGGCGGGCGTGATGTGCGTGCCGCCGCAGGCGCGGGAGGACCGGCAGTGCTGACCGAGACGAGCGGCGCGCTACTGCGTGATGTGACTCTGCGCGACGGACTGCAACTGACCGGCAAGACCTTGCCGGTGGAGCGCAAGGTCGAGATCGTGCGCCGCCTGCTCGCGCTCGGCGTGCCCGCGCTGGAGATCGGTTCGATGGCGCGCCCCGACCTGGTGCCGCCCATGGCCAACACCATGGACCTGGTCGCGGCCCTGACCCCCGAGGAGCTCGAGCGCTGCTGGGTGTGGGTGGCCACCCCGCGTCACGTGGCCAAGGCCGCGGAGGCGGGCGTCCGCAATTTCCAGTACTGCTTCTCGGTCTCCGACTCGCACAACCAGGCCAATATCGGCCGCACCACCGAGGACAGCTTGGCCGTGATGCCGGAGGCGGTGCGATTGGCCCACGAGGTGGGCGGCGCCATTCAGCTGTGCTTGGCCACCAGTTTCACCTGCCCGTTCGAGGGCCCGGTGGATCCGGGGCGGGTGCTCGAGATCGCGAACGATCCGCGCACCGAGGGCGCGAGCGACATCGTGCTCGCCGATACGCTCGGCCAGGCCCATCCTGCCCAGGTCGCCGCCCTGATCTCCGCGGTTCGTGACCGGACGCCGCAGCGCCGCATCGTGTTCCACGGCCACGACACCTGGGGCATGGGCGTGGCCAACACCTTGGCCGCGATCGCGGCGGGCGCGGGCATGGTCGACGGATCGCTCGGCGGCTTGGGCGGCTGCCCGTTCGCGCCGGGCGCGAGCGGCAACACCTCCAGCGAGGACATCCTCTTCGCCACCCGCCCCGACTGGTTCGCGCCGCCCACGCTGGCCACGCTCGTCGAACTGACCGAGGGCCTGCTCGCCGATCTCGGCGAACCCAACCGCTCGCGCGCCGCCGAGGGAGCGCGGTCGAAGGCCGCGGCCTTCGAATGGGTCATCGGCTGACCGCGGGGCGGTCCTCGAACACGTAGTTCACGAAGTCGTCGACCGGCTGGTAACCGATCGCCCGGTAGATCCGGTTCGATGTGGGGTTCGCCAGATCGGTGAACAGGCAGACGTCGAGACCGTTGCGGCGCAAGGCCCGCGACACCTGCGCGGTAAGGGCCGACGCGTAGCCGTGCCCGCGCTCGGCGGGCGGCGTGTAGACCGGGCCGATGCGCGTCCAGCCGCCCACCGGAATCTGGTGCGCGGCAAGGCTCACCGGACGGCCGCCGACCTCCCACAACCACCAGCGCCCCGCCGCCACCCGCTTGCGGATCACGTCCGGGTTCGGATGCGGCGGCGCCAGATCGATTTCGTGGCGCATGGCCTCGAACCAGGCAACACACAGCGCGACATCGCGGTCGGCGGCTCGGCGCGGCGCACCGGCGACCCCGCGCGGCACACGCAGCTCGCCGAGCCGGAACAGCCTGGTACGGACGTCTTCCCGCAGACCGACGCCGCGCAGCGCGCACCAATGCTCGGCGAACGACTCCGCGGCGGCGACGAGCCCTTCGACCCCGGTGTTGCCGGGCGCCGCGGCGGCGAACGCCTCAGCGACCGGTCGCAGGCTCTCGGCGGGCAGCTGCCCCAGGTAGACCTCGCGACCTCCGGCCCACATGGCGACGCCGACGACGGCGCCGTCCGCCGCGTGCAGCGACAGGAAGCGCGACGTTCCATCCGCCGCCTGCTGCCCGTCCACGTGGTTGGCGACGACCGTGGCGATCACCGTGTGCCGCAGGAAATCACGGCTCACGAAGGCCTCTGTCGCGGCGCGATACGCGACAGCATCGCCGGTGATCTCGATCCGCATGCCGCATACCTCCACTTCGCTCCCGCAGTGTGCGAAGTGTGGACGTACCCCGTCCGCGGCGCCCCTCCGGCGCGATCCCGCCGCGCTCCGCGATTCCGCGGACCTTCGACGGACTTCGTCCGCTGCCCTTGTCAGGCGTCACGATAAGCGTCGAAGACGTCGGGCACCAATGACTTTCGCAGCGACATCACGGGAGAAAACGGTTGCTCAGCCGGTGCCGCTCCTCGCTCCGCTGTCCGCGCGGATCTTGAGCAGGACGAGTCCCGCGGTGCACGCCAGGATCAGACCCGCAACGGTGATCTCGACGTGCAAGCCCGCGATGCCAAGCACGGCCCCGACGACACCGCCGAGGAAGAACAGCCAGGCCAACGCTCGCGCCACGATCGTGGGCACGGAACGCGCGGGCGGATTCGACGCTTTCTGCTTCGCCGCTTCCTGATTCGCGTCCTCCGCCGTGTCGGAGGTCGCGTCTACTGGCGGCAGCGGAGAGGTCGAGTATGCTCCCATCATCTTCTCCTCGGTGACGCCGATCAGAGTGTTCGATCGCGCAGCTCCACCAGCGCGTCTCTCATCCTGATACAGGCGTCTCATGCGTAACTTTGATCACGTACGCTACGGCCCGCACAGGGGGCTCCGCCGCGACACGTGCCCGCGACACGCGGACGAGATCAATTCGATATCTGAATCATATGTGTTTAAAAGTTCCGGTCCGGCGGCAGTGACGGCGGAGGTACGCCTGGCCCGGGTGACCGACCTGGTTTATGGTGAGCCCACTCGAAACACACGAGGAGTGTCCCCGAATGGAGAGCAGCAGGGCCAAGATCGCGGGTCCAGCGATCGCAGCGGGAGCGGTCTCGGTCGGTCTGGTTCTCATCGGCTCCTGCGGGATCGGCGGCGACGAAACCTATGTTCCGCCCCCACCGCTCAAGGACGGTCCCGCCGCCGCGGCCGTGGTCCGCGACGACGGTTCGACGGGCACGGTGTCGCGCATCGTGATTCCGCCGTCGCCGACCTGGCAGATGGCGCCGGGCGGACCCCCGCGCAGGCCCGCCGGATACGTCACGATGACCATTCCGCCGGAAGAGGAATCGGAGACGAACACCCCCCGGCCCGAGCGCACCACGGAGCCGCGCACCACCGCGGCCGAAACGACAAGGGAGACCGAGGAACCGACGACGACCCGGCGGACGCTGTCGGCTACGACACCGCCGTCGGCCGTCGACGAGGAATCGACGACATCCCGCCGACCGGCCGCCACACCGCGGGCGGACTACCAGGGCGAAAACGAGTAGGGCGGCGGCGCGGACGTTTTCGCCCGCACCGCCACCCGACCTCCGTGGTCCTACAGTTCCGGCAGGTCGTAGCTGCCGACCTGGGCGCTGAGCACCTTCAGATGGTCGAGATCGCCGCCGAGCGTCCGGCCGATCGCGGTGAGCCGCGCGACGTAATGGCCGACCGGGTACTCCGCGGTGACGCCGATGCCACCGTGCATCTGGATGGCTTCCTGCCCGACGTGCCTCGCCGAACGTCCGACCTGGAGACGGGCGCGCGAGGCGACCACCGGGTCGTCGGCCCCGTCGGCCAGCGACGCGGTGACGTACAGGCTCATGCTGCGGGCCAGCTCCAGCGAGACGTACATGTTCGCCGCCCGCTGGGTCAGGGTCTGGAACTTCGACAGCGTGACGCCGAACTGCTTGCGCGTCTTCAGGTACTCGGTGGTCAGCCGCAGCGCTTCCTCCATCGCGCCGATGGATTCGGCGCACAGACCGGCGTGCGCGTGGCCGAGCGCGACCTGCACCGACTCGGCCGCGTCCAGCGTGTCACCGAGCAGCTCGGCGGGCGCCTTGTCGAAGGTGATCTGCGCGCCGCGCAGCCCGTCGACGGTGCGGAAGCCCTTGCGTGACACCCCGGCGCCCTCGGCGGCGACCACGAACAGGCCGACGCCACCGCCCGGCAGCACCGCGCTGACCACCAGATCGTCGGCGCAATCGCCGTGCGCCACCGGGTTCTTCACGCCGGTCAGCAGGTAGCCGTCGCCCTCGGCCGTCGCGGTGGTCGCGAGGTCGACGGACGGCCAGCGCACGCCGGGCTCTGCGTGCGCGAAGGCGAGCAGCTTCTCGCCCGCCGCCACGTCGGGCAGGATCCGCTGACGCTGTTCGGCGCTGCCGACCTGTGCGATCAATGCGCCCGGCACCAGCACCGCGTCGAGCAGCGGCTCCGGCGCGAGCCTGCGGCCGATCTCCTCGAGCACGACCATGGTCTCCACCGGACCGGCGCCGACGCCGCCGTCCTCCTCGGTGAAAGCGAGGCCGAGCACGCCGAGCTCGGCGAGCTGGCGCCACACGTCGCGGCTCCAGCCCAGCTCGGTGTCGATCACCTTCACCCGGGACTCCGGGTCGTAGTTGCGGGCCAGTACGTCGCGCACGGTGTCGCGCAGCATGACCTGTTCATCGGTGAGTTCGAATTCCATGGCGAAGCCTCACAATCCGAGGATCGTGGAGGCGATGATGGTGCGCTGCACCTCGCTCGAACCTCCGTAGATGGTTGTCTTGCGGTAGTTGAGGTAGCTGGGGCCGCTGCGCTGCGCCCAGCCGGGGGAGGCGATCTCGTCCGCGTCGACCGGAAGCGCGTCCGGTCCTGCGATGTCGAGCAGCAGCTCGGTGGCGGCCTGCTGCAACTCCGAGCCGCGCAGCTTGAGCACCGAGGAGACGGGGTTCGGCTTGCCCTCGGTGGAATTCGAGACCACGCGCAACTGGGTGAGCTCGAGCGCGAGCAGCTCGTTCTCCAGCTCGGCCACCCGGGCGGCGAACACCGGGTCCTCCAGCAGGGTGCCCGAACCGGACTTGATCTGGCGCGCGTAGTCCTTCGCGACGCCCAGCTTCACCTTGGTGCGGCCGACGCCGGTGATGCCGGTGCGCTCGTTGCCGAGCAGGAACTTGGCGTAGGTCCAGCCCATGTTCTCCTCGCCGACCAGCTGATCGGCGGGCACCCGCACGTTCTCGAAGAAGACCTCGTTCACCTCGTACCCGCCGTCGATCAGCTTGATCGGGCGGATGGTGACGCCGGGGCTCTTCACGTCGAACAGCAGGAAGGAGATGCCGGACTGCTTCTTCTGCGCGTTCGGATCGGTGCGCACCAGGCAGAAGATCCAGTCGGCGTACTGGGCCAGCGTGGTCCAGATCTTCTGGCCGTTGACGATGTAGGAGTCGCCGTCGCGCACCGCGGTGGTGCGCAGCGAGGCCAGGTCCGAACCGGCGTCCGGCTCCGAGAAGCCTTGGCACCACCAGATGTCGAGGGCCGCGGTCGCAGGCAGGAAGCGCTCCTTGAGCTCCTGTGAGCCGAAGTGCGCGATGACCGGACCGACCATCTGAGCGTTGAACGTCAGCGGCTCGGGCACCGAGGCCAGCTGCATCTCGTCCTGCCAGATGTGGCGCTGCATCGGGGTCCAGTCTTTGCCGCCCCACTCCACCGGCCAGTTCGGCACCGCGAGTCCGTTGTCGTTGAGGATCTTGTGCACCGTGACGACGTCTTCACGAGAGAGCTCGTGGCCGTACTTCACGCGCTCACGGATCTCCGCGGGGATCTGGGTGCGGTAGAACTGCCGCAGCTCGTCGCGGAAAGCCGCCTCGTCGGGGGACAGGGATATTTTCATACGCAACTCCCGTTGTGTCTCGTACTTCCGGCACCAACCTACCCCGGGGTAATCCGACGCTGTCGAGTGGATCACATTCGGCGTCTGGCAGGCACGACACCGCGCCGACCTGCGGGCTTCGCACGGCCGCGCAACCCTGCGGCGACCGGGAGAAATCCGCTCGGCCGACTCGGCGGCGGGCGCGTCGAACTGGTACGTTGCAGCCCAGGGCCGGGGAAACCCTGGGTTCGTATTCGAGGAGAACTTGGTGAACGGCAGAACCATCGCACGCGTGGCCGCGACTGTGACTTCCCTCGGCATCGGTGCGGTCCTGACCCTCACCGGACCCGCCTCCGCCGCGCCGGACGCGGCGATCGATCAGGCCGTCACCCACCTCACCGAACGCGCAGGAACGGACCAGGCCGCGCGCGCGGGCGTGGACGCGCTCGGCTCGTACACCAAGCTCGTCGACGTCGCCCAGCTACGCGACATCGCGGGCGCCTGGGCGCCCTTCGCCTACGCCGCCCCCACCTTCGGCTGCGGCAGCAACGGCCCCATCACCACGATCATCGCGGCGGGCACCACCGAGGGCAACAACCGCGACCAGGGCGCCAGCCCGGAGCCGGGAACCCTCCGTTTCAGCGCCACCCCGTCGCACTCGGGCGCCCCGCTCAGCTCCGGACTCGTGGTGGCGTGGCTCAACGTCAACAACGGACACAGTGGCATCGACGCGCTCGACGACATGACCGAGTTCAACCTGCCGACCCTGTCCAAGACCGTGCGCACCGGCCCAGGGACCGTCATCGCGTCGATGTGGGGCGTCATCGGATATCCCGGGGCGCACTGCGTGATGACGCCGACCGTCGGCACGTTCGTCGTTCCGGAGATCCCGGCCGCCGCATCCGCACCCGCCGCACCGGAGACCGCCCCTGCCGCGCCGCAGCCCGCGCCCGCCATCGTTCCTGGCAGTTGATCGTCGGCGGATCCGCGACGGCCGCCTCGAACCCGCACCGCCCGCACACCGCAGCGCACCCGGCACACCACAAGCCCACGCCCGCAGGGAAGTTCGTACCCGTCATCGCCCTCACCGCCGAGTCACCAGCGGTTCCCACCACCGCACAGTCCGCTGCGCGCGCCGGGCGACGCCCTGGTGGCAGCCTGCCCAGTATCGCCCCCACCGCTCAGGCACCGGCATCTCGCGACAGCCGCACCGACCCCGCCGCCCAGCCACTGGTCGATAGCTGCGGCGGTCGCGACGGCAGCACCCGCACCGGGCATCAACCCTCGAACCGCGCGCGTTCGGCGGAGCTGTCGAGCGGGCGGCACAGACGGACATCTGTCGGACGCCCGATCAGCCGAGGCAGAACAAAAGACAAGGGTGGAGACGCGCGAGAAGACCACTCCATGGGCCAGCCGGAGGCGTCCTGGTCGACTCACCGAGGACGGGTGAACACCACGGCAGGCGGCGATCATTGGGGCAAGGGGGTGCGGTGCAGAGTGACGAGCAGGCGCCAAACCCGCTGCGCGATCTCGGTGGGGGTCGCCTCGATGAGGCCGTGCAGCCAGTCGGCGAGCACCCCGGCGAAGGTCGCTGCCACGGCCGAGGCGACCAGATCGGGCTCCGGCGCACCGGCCAGGGTGCGCTCGGTGTGGCTGCGGGCGCGCAGATCGCGATGGAGTACGTGGCCGAGCGGACCGCCGCCGCCCGGGCGCAACAGTTCCCGGTAGAGCCCGGCGTGCGGGGTGAGACGGTCGAAGAAGGCAAGCAGGGCGGGCGGCGGGCTGGCGGGGTCGGGTGTACCGCGCCAGGCGTGCAGGGAGTCCACGGCATCGCGGACGACATCGGCGCAGGCATCGACGGCGACCGCCTCCAAGTCGGCGTAGTGAAGATAGAACGTGGCGCGGCCGACCCCCGCCCGGCGCACCAACGCGGCGACGCTGACCTCTGCCAACGGGTGGCTGTCGCATTCCTCCAGCAGCGCCCGGCGCAGCTTGGCCCGGGTCCGTGCCGTGCGGGGATCTGCTTGCATGACAGTCACCTGGCCAGCAGGACGGCGGCGAGCGCCAGCGCCCCGGGCAATGCCTGGGCGATCAGGATCCGCCGGTTGGCGGTGAAGCCGCCGTACAGCCCGGCGACGAGCACGCAGACGACGAAGAAGACCTGGACCTGGAACCTGATCGGATTCTCGGCGATCAGACCCCAGACCAGCCCGGCCGCCAGGAACCCGTTGTAGAGCCCCTGGTTCGCGGCGAGCGGGGCGGTGGCACGGGCCATCGCCGCATCGAAGCCGGAGAGCTTGCGGCCCGGCTTCCTCTCCCACAGGAACATCTCCAGAACCAGGATGTACAGGTGCAGCGCGGCCAGCAGGCCGACCAACACATTCGCAGTCGTCTCCATCGCGTATCCAATCCCTAGGATTTAATAGACAGATGTCTAGGATACATGGACAGATGTCTATCAAGGGCGCCGCGTCCGCTGCGGCGGACGAGGATCAGCCCAAACCGCCCGGAGGCCTCGGCGCTCAGGCGAGCTCGGCGAAGAACGTGCGGATGTCGGCGACGTGCATGTCCGGAACTTCCATTGCCACGAAGTGGTTGCCGGTGTTGTCCTCCGGCCAGTGGGCGATGTCGTTGTCCTGTTCGGCAAGGCGGCGCATGAGCGCGGAGCCGCCGCCGTAGACGCCCGTCGGGACCAGCTTCTGTCCGGTCGGCCAGGCGAAGCCCGCCTTGCCGAGGCCGTTGTACATCGGCCAGGACGACGTGCCCGCGGTGGCGGTGAACCAGTACAGGCTGACATTGGTCAGCAAGTGGTCGCGGTCGATCGCTTCCTCGAGATGGTCGACCAGCGGCGTGAATTCGCGGAACTTCTGCGTCTGCCAGGCCAGCAGTCCGACCGGCGAATCGGTCCAGGCGTGCGCGAAGGTCTGCGGCGCCGCGCGCAACAGCGTGTGATGGTCGACGCCGCCGGTCATCCACTGCTGCATGAGATCCCGCTCCGCGCGTTCCTCGGCGCTCATGGTCGGCACGTCCGCCGCGGTCGGCATGCCGATGCCGCCGTCGAGGTGCACGCCGACCACACGGTCCGGCGCGGCCAACGCCATCTCCGGCGCGACATACGCGCCGAGATCACCGCCTTGAACGCCGTAACGCCGGTACCCGAGGCGGTCCATCAGCTCCACCCACATCCGCGCCACCCGGCCGGTGGTCATGTCCTCGGTCGGGGCCGCGGAGAAGGCGAACCCGGGCACCGAGGGCACCACCACGTGGAACGCCTGAGCGGGGTCGAGGCCGTGCGCCCTCGGGTCGGCCAGCGGACCGATGGTCTTGGTGAACTCGACGAACGAATTGGGCCAGCCGTGGGTCAGCAGCAGCGGCAGCGCGTCCGGCTCGGGTGAACGCACGTGCACGAAATGCACGTCCAGCCCATCGATGTCGGTCAGGAACTGCGGGAACTCGTTCAGCGCCGCCTCCTGCGCGCGCCAGTCGAACCGGGTGCGCCAGTGCTCGGCGAGCTCGCGCAGATAGTCGACCGGGACACCGCGTTCCCAGCCCGCGCCGGGCAGCTGCGCCGACCAGCGGGTGCGGGCCAGCCGGTCGGTCAGGTCGTCGAGATCGACCTGAGGGATGTCGATGTGGAAGGGGCGGAGGGCATTTCGGTTCGTCACGACCACAACGTTAGAAGCCATATAGGACCATCTATGTCCTACTTTTCTGGGATTCTGGAATTCGTGAACGACACCCCCGCCCGCCTGCTCCGCCTGCTCTCGCTGTTGCAGACCCCGCGCGAATTCTCGGGCAGTGAACTGGCCGAACGCCTCGGCGTCACCGACCGCACGGTGCGCCGCGACATCGACCGGCTGCGCGAACTCGGCTACCCGGTCGAGGCCACCATGGGCGCCACAGGCGGCTATCGGCTGGTGGCAGGCGCGGCCATGCCGCCGCTGCTCGTCGACGACGAGGAGGCGGTGGCCATCGCGGTCGGTCTGCGGGCCGCGGCCGGGTCCGCGGTCGCGGGCATCGAGGAGGCGTCGGTGCGCGCGCTCGCCAAGCTCGAGCAGATCCTGCCCGCCAAGCTGCGCCGTCGCGTGCGGGTGCTCGGTTCGGCGACCGCCGCGCCCGCGCACGACGGACCGACCGTCGACCCGGAAGTGCTGAGCACGCTGGCCGCGGCCGTAACCAACAGGGAGCGAGCGCGTTTCGGCTACCGCGGCGAATCCGGCGCGCAGACTCGCCGTCATGTGGAACCGGTCGGCCTGGTCCCGGTCCGCCGCCGCTGGTATCTGCTCGGGCACGACCTCGATCGCGCGGACTGGCGGGTCTTCCGCGTCGATCGGATCCAACGTCCGCAGCCCACCGGCGCCCGATTCACCCCGCGCCCACTACCCGCCGCCTCCCCCGCCGACTACGTCGCGGGCCGCCGAACTGATTGGGGCGCACCGGCTTACCGCGTCTTCGTGACGATCTCCGCCCCGATCACCCGCGTCGCGGGCCGCCTCGGCGAGGACACCGGCGACTTGACCGCACTGGACGACCACACCTGCCGCCTCACCGCCACCCGCGACGACTCCCCGGCTTGGCTGGCCCACCGCCTGCTCGACCTCGGCGTCGCCTTCCGCGTCCACGAATCCCCGGAACTGACAGAGGAACTACACGCCATCGCCGCTCGGATCACCTCCGCCCTCACCCCGGCCGAAGGCCCGCGGCTCTAGCTCCCGCTCGACGCTCCCCCTATCGGCTCACCCCTAGCTGCCACACCACACACAGTCCGTACGCCTCACACAGCTGACACCTATGTGAACCGTGTGGGCGGTCCGTGGAAAGCCGCGGCCACGCAAATGCGCCGCTTCTAATCCGAGCCTGTTGGCTTCCTCGCCCGCACCGCAGCCATAGATCGGCGCGCTTGCGACCACAGCCCGCGCGGCGAGTTCGAGGCGGCGTCGATATCGACGGAAGCGCACCCGGCCCCGCGGCCGACGGTCAGGGGGCGAGCTGGATGCGGAGGATCGCGCCGCGTTCGGTGCCCGCGAGCAATTCGCCGGGCCGGTCGGGCACGGCGACGGCGGATGTCATCGGCTCGCTCGCCAGGACGCGACAGGACTGGCCGTTCGGGTCGATTCGGACGAGCTGGCCGGACAGCGTCGTCACGTAGACCACGCCCGCCTCGTCCACGAGCAGGTCGTCGGCGAAGTCCGGGATGCCGGGCAGCGCGGACGACAGGTCGGTGAGGACGGTGCGGCGTTCCGGCTCGGTGACCGGGAAGCGCAGCACTCGTCCCAACGGGCCGCCGTTGGAGGTCAGGTAGACCGTGCCGTCGTGAATCGCGATGCCGTTGGCGTTCAGCTTCGCGCGCTCGGTCCAGCCCGTATCGACGACGCCGTCGCGGCCGATGCGGATCACCCCGGTCGCCGACGCGACGTAGAGGGCGCCGTCGGCGTCGAAGGCCGCGCCGTTGGGCATGGTGAACCCGGAGGCGAAGATCTCGGGGCGCGGGTCGGCGGCGGCCGGGTCGAACCGGACCACGCCGCCGGGGCGCACCACGCTGGTGGGCGCGTCGCCGTAGACCGCGTACATGAGCCCGTCCGGTCCGAGCCGGACCGCACCGGGGAATTCCACCGGCACCCTCGCGGTCAGTTGTCCGGCGCCGTCGTAGCGCTGCACCTCGTTGCGATACAGCCGGGACACCCACAGGTTGCCCTGCCGGTCGTAGCCGAGGTTCTCCGACCAGTCCAGCACCGGAACGACGGCGGGCACCGCGGTCGTCGCCGTCGCGGACGCACAGCCGGGGCCCGGTTCGGCGGTCGCGCTCGGCGCGGCGAATCCAGCGCAGGCGAGGGCGAGGGCGAGCACGGGTACGCTGCGGCGCACGGCCGCGGGCAGCTCGACGATGGACACCTGGAACCTCCTGATCGGTACCCCGAACGCGCGCATTTTAACCGTCATTTCGCCGGAGTGGTGAAGTCCCCTGAGGGGCAGAAGTTTTGGCACTATCAGTGCATGCTCTTCTTCGACGGCACACGCGGCAGACTGCACTATCGGCGCTGGCCGGTCGACCAACACGCGGCCGTGGCGGTGCTACTGCCCGGTATCGGACAGCACACCGGCCACTACCACCGGTTCGCCCGCATCCTGCGCTCGGTCGATATCGAGCTGTGGGGGCTGGATACCGCGGGGCACGGCCTCAGCGAGGGCGATCCCGAACACCCGGGCACCCTCGGCGAGCTGGTCGCGGACGCGACCAGGCTGGTGGATCTGGCGCGCACCGAACTGCCGGCATCGCCGCTGCTGCTGATGGGGCACTCGCTCGGCGCGGTCACCGCGCTCGGCATGCTGGGCGCCGCGATCCCGGACGCGAGCACGGCCACGGACCTGAACGCCGTGGAAGCGAACGTCCCGATCGTCCCGAGCCTCGTCCCCGGAACACTGACCGGTCTGGTGCTCTCGGCCGTGCCGCGCCGCGCCCTCGGCAGCGGCCTGCCCGGCGCTCCAGGCACCCCGCTCCCTGCCGACCTTCCCGTGCTCGCCGTGCACGGCGTGGAGGACCGTCGCGCCCCGGTCGACGCGATGCGGGTCTGGACTGAACGCCACGAATGGGTAGATTTACGCGAGTACGCCGACTCCGGGCACGATCTGCTGCACGAGCCGGTGCACGCGCGGGTCGGCGCAGACATCGCGGACTGGATGCAGGGCGTCGTCGTGGGGTTGGCACGACACGCGTGAACCGAATACGGCTGCGGAACGCGGCACGATGAGGAGACAGGGGGACGGCGGGGTGCAACCACAAGACGGCGCGGCGCAGCCAGAGGACGGCGCGGCGCAAGCACCAGACGGCACAGCGCAAGCACAAGACGGCACAGCGCAAGCACAAGACAGCACAGTGCAACCACAGGTCACGGCACTGAACCAAGCGGTCGACGAGGGCAGGCTCTGGATCGACGGCGTGCTGGTCGCCGAGGGTGCGCACGAGCGCTGCGCCCGGCGCTACGAACAGCTCGCCGACGAGGTCGAGGGGCAGATCCAGGTGCTGAGCGCGGCCGTCTCGCTCCCCGGTTTCGGCGGCTTCGCCTCGGGTGACGCGCTGCGGCTCGGTTTCGAGAACAAGGCCGAGGGCGCGATCGCGCGGCTGCGCGACTACGCCGACTCGGCGCGGGCGCTCGCCCAGACCTTCCGCGCCGCGGCGACGGCATACACCGAGGCCGACACCGAACTCGCGGCCGCGGTCGGCCGGGTGGACGCGACGGGAGCGGCGCATGCGTGAGATTCCGTATCAGACCGAACGCGCACCGCACACCCGCGTCGATCCGGCCTACGCGCCGAGCGTCGAGGTCTTCGACAACCTCACCCACCAGGAGATCCACGGCAAGGTGCAGCTCCTCGACCCGGCGGCGATCGACGCGGGCAGGCAGGCCTGGCAGAGTTCGGCGACCGGACTCACCGACTCGGTCGCGCAGGCGCACAACGAGATTCGCTCGACCATCGCCGACGGCTGGCGCGGCGGCGCCGCGCAGACCGCCGCCGACGCGGTGCGCGATTTCGAACAGCGTGGGCAGCAGATCGCCGATGTGATGGCGACGGTGGCGCAGCGGCTCGGACAGGCCGGTGACGCCGCCGAGACACTGCGGTCCGCGGTCGGTTCGCCGTCCGGCGCCGAGCCGGATCTGGCGGCCGCGCTGCTCGATCCGAACCAAGCGACCGGAAACATCGTCGCGCAGAAGGCCACCGAGCACGATCGGCAGGACGTCGTGCAGGCCATGGACAGCATCTACACCAACGCTTTCCTACAGAGCGGTTCCGGCGTCCCGGCTTTCCCGGACGACACGCCGGTCATCCCGGCGGGCATCACCCCGAGCGCCGCCGGACTGGTGACCGCGCCCGCCCTCCCGGCAGACGCCGCGCAAAGCCCTGGCGCCCAACCTGTTTCGGCCCTGACCGCGCTACCCGCGACCACGGTCGAAACGGCGCAGGAGACGAAACCCCAACCGGACGGACCACCGGCCACCGACACGACCCCGGCGACGGTGACCTCCGCCGCCGGACCGCTCGCGACGCCACCTGCCGCCGACACCGTGCCTGCGGCTGCGAAGACGGTTCCCGTCGCGGCCGACTCCCCCGCCGCCACCGCGCCGTCCGCTCCGGATCGCACACCGCGCCCTGGTGTTTCCGCACCGGTGGGAGCGGCCTCCACCGCGCTGCCCGGCGCGACCTTCCCCGGCAGCAGCGCGAGCTCCACCGACGACCAACGCAAACGCGAGGAACGGCGCAAAGACGCCAACAGCGAAGCCGTCACCGGCATGGGCGCGGGCGCCGTCGGCGGGCTGATGGGCGGCGCGATCGCCGCGGCCGACACCACTCGGCACGGTTCCAGCGTCGCGTCCAAGGCCGCGGCCGCCCGCGCCGAGGACGAGGACGACGAGCTGCACTGGATCGATGACGACCTGACCTTCCTCGAACCCGCGGACGAGACGGGCGAACTGATCGGCGAACTCGATCCGACCACGCCACCGGTCGTCGGCGAATGGACCGAGCTGGAGTGAACTGGACGCTGACTCCGGACCAGTTCGCCATGGCCTGGGAGCGCACCGACGGTGACCGCATTCCGTATCCGCTGGCCGTCCGGCTCTCGGCGCGCGACTCGATGGAGCGGGCGGCGCAGCTGCCCGCCCTGCACCAGTGGTGCGAGCGGACGCTGGACGCCGACCTGGAGGCGGCGCTGCGGCTGCTCGCCCGGCCGACCGTGCGAGTGGAGGTGTTCGGCGAGCACCGCCCGACCAACCGCGCCGCCGTGCTCGACGACGAACAACTCACGGACGCCGCGGAATTCGCCATCGGCGCGTCCGCGGGGCCGTCGACGGCCGCGACCCACTCCGTGACGGCGGGGAACGGCGTCTCCGGCGCGGGACGCGATGGCGTCGCGTCCCGCGCCAGGTTCGACATCGTCTCAGAAGCCCCTGCCAACGGCGCCGCGAAGCCCGTGCGCGTCCTCGGCATCGCCTCGGGCAACATCGCGGTCGTCGCCGCGCAACGGCCCGGCCCGGCACCGGACCGCGGCGGCGACATCAGGTTGTTCGTCGGTAGCCCGAAAAGCCTGCCCGCTCGGGTGATCTCGATGCTTCCCGAGAATCCGCCCGGCAACACGGCCCGGCTCAGCTCGCCGCTGTCGCGGGTCAGGGAGGACAGCCGCGATCTGGTGACCGTTCCGGTGTCGGGTCCGTCCGCGCCCGCGCGGATCCGCCGCCTGCTCGCCCGTCCGCGCGACGGCATCGGCCAGATCGTGGTGTCGGTGCGCCGGGCCGAGGGGCTGACGCCGTTCGGGGTGCTGTGCTGGATCGACGTCGCCGAGGACGGCCGCTACGCCGTCCGCACCGGCGCGGACGTGCACGTCGCGCCGGTGACCGCGGAAACCTTTGCCGCGCATCTGCGCCCGATGCTCACCGCCGCCGAGAAGACCACCGCGCGGTCCGAACGCTGGTAGCGATCCGGCGCTGGTAGACCTGTAGCCGTGCCACTCTACGAATTCGAAGGCAAGCGACCGCAGATCGATCCGACGGCGTTCGTCGCGCCGAACGCGACCTTGATCGGTGACGTGCGGGTCGAGGCGGGCGCCTCGATCTGGTACGGCGCGGTGCTGCGCGCCGATCTCGCGCCGATCACCATCCGGGAACGCGCGAACATCCAGGACAACGCCGTGCTGCACGTGCCGCCGGACGTGCCGATGGAGATCGGTCCCGGCGCGACCATCGCGCACAGCGTGGTGTTCCACGGCGCGTCCGTCGGCGCGGAGGCGATCGTCGGCAACGGAACCACCGTGCTCGACCTCGTCAAGATCGGCGCGGGCAGCATGGTCGCCGCGCATTCGCTGGTGCTGCCCGGCACCCAGATCCCCGACGGCGTGCTCGCCGCGGGTTCCCCCGCCGAAGTGAAGCGCCCGATCGAGGGCACGCAGGCGCAGCTGTGGGTGCAGCTCAATCCCGGCGTCTACGCGGAACTCGCGCAGCGGCACCGCAAGGGCATCACCGAAGTCGGCTGATCAGATCAGCAGGTCGGTGACCTCGTGGTCGGCGAGTTGGTGGAAGTCGCGGTAGGCGACGCCGACGCCGCCGAGGCTGCGCGGCACCAGCGGACACACCACCTCGTCGGCTTCGGTCTCCACCCGGCGGATCGCCTCGCCGGACGACACCGGCACACCGACCACGATGCGCGTCGGCTGGTGCAGGCGCGCGACCCGGCAGGCGACCATCATGGTGGCCCCCGTGGCCATCCCGTCGTCGACGATCACCACCGTGCGCCCGGCGATCGGCACGGGTTCCGCGCCGCCGCGGAGCACCTTCCTGCGCCGCTCCAGCTCCGCGCGCTCGGCCTCTTCGATCGCCGCGAGCCTGCGCTGGGTGACGCCGGTGTGGACGAGCACGTCCGTGTTCAGCACCCGCACCCCGTCCTCGCCGATGGCGCCCATCGCCAGCTCCGGTTGCCACGGAACGCCGAGCTTGCGCACCAGCAGAATGTCCAGGTCACCCCCGATGATCTCGCGCACCGTCGCGGCGACCGGGACCCCGCCGCGGGGCAGCCCGAGCACCAGCGGCTTCGACGCGCGCAGATGCTCCAGCTCGGCGCCAAGCGCCCGGCCGGCGGCGATCCGATCGGCGTAGACCATCGATTCGAACGCTACTCCGGTGCGCGCTCGGTGATCGCGAATCGGCGCAAGGCCAGGCTCGGGTTGGTGGTGCGCACGGTGGCCAGGTGCGCGAGGTCGACGCTGGCGGTGAGCACGCCGGGTTCGTCGCCGAGTTCGGCGAGCACGCTGCCGGTGGGGTCGACGATCATCGACGCGCCCGCGCCGCGCGGCGCGCACTGGTCGGCGGCCAGCACGTACGTGGTGTTCTCGATCGCCCTCGCCCGCAACAGCGTGGTCCACTGGTCGACCTTGGCTGGGCCGGGAATCCACTGCGCGGGCAGCACCAGCACCTGCGCGCCCGCGGCGGCGATGCGCCGGAAACCCTCGGGGAAGCGCAGATCGAAACAGGTCTGCACGCCGAAGCGCACCCCGTCGACGGCGAAGATCGGCGGCGCCTCGATCACGCCGGGCTCGACCACGTCGGATTCCAGGTGGCCGAACGCATCGTAGAGGTGCACCTTCCGGTACCGCGTGAGGAGTTCGCCGTCGGGCCCGAACACCAGCAGGGTATTGCGAATCCGGTCCGCTCCTGGAGCCACCTGCTCGACCATGCCCGCCACGAGGTACACCCCGAACTCCCTGGCGATCGCACCGAGTCCGGTGGCGAACGGGCCGGTCAGCGGCTCGGCCACGGCCACGACGCGCTCGTCGAGCCGGGTCACGGCAAACATCGAGTATTCGGGCGCGACCACCACCCGGGCGCCACGGCCCGCGGCGGTCCCGACGTGCTCGCGCAGCGCCGCGAGATTGCCCGCCGGATCCTTTCCCGGCGCGAACTGAACGACCGCGACCTCCACCGGAGAGACGGGCTGGTCCTGATGTTCGGGCGCGTCATTCAGTTGCATAGGTCTCACCGTATTGGCCCGGTGACCGGGAGGGCCACCGCCAGGCAGTAAACTCCTGGTCAATGAACATCAATGAGGTCGACAGCGTTCCTGGCGACAACGACAGGGACCCGGCTGGGAGCGAATCGGCTTCCCCGGCTGCCGGCCCGTCCTTCGCCGACTTGGGTATCGATGACCGCATCCTGCGGGCCATCGCCGATGTCGGTTACGAATCTCCCTCGCCGATCCAGTCGGCGACCATTCCGCCGCTGCTCGAAGGCGCCGACGTGGTCGGTCTGGCGCAGACCGGCACCGGCAAAACCGCCGCATTCGCGATCCCGATCCTGATGGGCCTGCAGGCCGTCGGCAAGGAGCCGCGCGCGCTGGTGCTCGCGCCGACCCGCGAGCTGGCCATTCAGGTCGCCGAGGCGTTCGGCCGCTACGCCGCGCACATGCCCGGCCTGCACGTGCTGCCGATCTACGGCGGGCAGAGCTACGGCGTCCAGCTGTCCGGCCTGCGCCGCGGCGCGCACGTCGTGGTGGGCACGCCCGGCCGGGTCATCGACCACCTGGAGAAGGGCACGCTCGACCTGTCCCAGCTGCAGTACCTGGTGCTGGACGAGGCCGACGAGATGCTCAAGATGGGCTTCCAGGAGGACGTCGAGCGGATTCTCGCCGAGACGCCGTCCGACAAGCAGGTCGCGCTGTTCTCGGCCACCATGCCCTCGGCGATCCGCAAGATCTCCAAGCAGTACCTGCACGACCCGGTCGAGATCACGGTCAAGGCCAAGACCCAGACCAACACCAACATCACCCAGCGCTGGGTGCAGGTCTCGCACCAGCGCAAGCTGGACGCGCTGACCAGGGTCCTCGAGGTCGAGTCCTTCGAGGCGATGATCATCTTCGTGCGCACCAAGCAGGGCACCGAAGAGCTCGCCGAGAAGCTGCGCGCCCGCGGCTTCTCCGCCGCGGCGATCAACGGCGACATCGCCCAGAACCAGCGCGAGCGCACCATCGGTCAACTCAAGTCCGGCACGCTGGACATCCTGGTCGCCACCGACGTCGCCGCGCGCGGCCTGGACGTGGACCGCATCTCGCACGTGGTCAACTACGACATCCCGCACGACACCGAGTCCTACGTGCACCGCATCGGCCGGACCGGCCGGGCCGGGCGCAGCGGGCAGGCGCTGCTGTTCGTTGCGCCGAGGGAGCGGCATCTGCTCAAGGCGATCGAGCGCGCCACCCGCCACCCGCTCGAGGAGATGCAGCTGCCCAGCGTCGAGGACGTGAACGCGCAGCGCGTCGCCAAGTTCGGCGACGCCATCACCGAGAACCTGTCCTCGGCGAATCTGCCGCTGTTCCGCAAGCTGATCGAGGACTACGAGCGCGAGCACGACATCCCGCTCGTCGACATCGCCGCGGCGCTCGTGGTCGGCTCCCACGACGGCGACAACTTCTTCATGGAGCCCGAACCCGAGCCGGAACGCCGCGAGCGGATGCCGCGGGAACGGCCCGCCCGCCGGTTCGACGAGGACCGCCCCGCGGCCTCGCACCACCGTGGCACCGGCACGGAGCTGGCCACCTACCGGATCAGCGTCGGCAAGCGGCACCGCGTGGCGCCCGGCGCGATCGTGGGCGCCATCGCCAACGAGGGTGGTTTGCGACGCAGCGACTTCGGGCATATCAGCATTCGGCCGGACCACAGTCTGGTCGAGCTACCCGCGCAGCTGCCCCCCGAGACGCTGGAAGCCCTGCGGCGCACCAGGATCAGCGGCCAGCTCATCCAACTGCAACTGGACCAGGGCCCGCCCTCGCACCGCTCCTTCAGCCGGGGTCCGCGCCGCGATCGCGATGCGGCCAAGCGCCCGGAGCGCCGTAAGCCACGCTCCTGAGCCGGGCGGGGTAACCCGAGGTCACGCGGGCTAGCTAAGGTGTTGCCGACCGGCGCGCACGCCAGCGCGCCTGGTGCGGGTGTCCCGGCGAAGACACAGGAGGGGCGCGTTTGTTCGTGTTCGGTGATCGTGTCGTATGCACCGCCGCTGATCTCGTGCGCGCGGCGCGCTGTGAATTCGCGTTGCTCCGCGCCCTCGACACCGAACTGGGGTCGCTCCCGGACGACGAGCCCGGCCTCGCGCGGTTCGCGGCCGAGCCGCGCCGCGTCGACGACTCCCGCGAGCGCAGGCTCGCCGATTTCCGCGACCGCTACGGCGGCGGCATGGTCGAAATCCGCCAGCCGCCACAGAATCCGGACGACCCGGAAGGATGCGTAGCCGCGCTGCGGGACGCGCACGAGCAGACGAAGGCCGCGCTGCGCGAGGGCGTGCCGGTGCTGCACAATGCCATCTTCTTCGACGGCGGATTCGCCTGCCGCTGCGACTATCTGGTCCGGGCGGGGCACCGGGTGCGCTACACCGTGCACGGCGCCGCGGCGACGCCGTGGGATCGGGTGGGCGCGGCGCTCGAATCGGCCGCCTGCGCCGAGGCTTTGGACAGGGGCGGCGCGCTGGCCGCGCCCCTGGTCCGGCTGCACCTCGGTGCGGAGAGCGCCGACTATCCGCTCGCCGATCTGGTTCCGGTGTATCGAGCCCGGCGGCGGCGCGTCGAGCGGATCCTGGAGGAGAAGCTGGGGGAACTGCTCCCTGTGCAGTGGGGCGATCCGCGCTACCTGGCCTGCGGCCGCTGCCCGACCTGCACCGCCGAGCTGACGGCCGCCCGCGATCTGCTCCTGGTGGCGGGCATGTCCTCCTCCACGCGTGCCAGGCTGCGCGAGGCCGGGGTGAGCACCATCGACCGGCTCGGCGGACTCGACAGCGCGGTGCCCGGACTGCCGCCACGCGCCGTGACCACGCTGCGCAGGCAGGCCGAAATCCAACGGCGGCGCGAGGATTCCGGTCGCCCGGCCCACACGCTGATCGACGCGCCCGCGCTGCGTGGCCTGCCGCCCGTCTCGCCGGGCGATCTCGCGCTGACCCTCGATACCGACCGCGGACGACTCGCGGCGATCGAGGTTGCCGCGGCGGGCGCCGTGCACCTGTCCTTGCGCACGCCGGACGACGAGGACGAGGACGTAGCGTGGCGGGACACACTGACCAAGGTGCTCGATCTGCTCGCGCACCGGCGGCGGACGTTTCCGGACATGCGCGTCTACCACTACACCTCCGAGGTGCGCTCGGCGCTGCTGCGCTGGACCGGGGCGTCGGGCGTCGGTGAGGAGATCGCCGACGAGTTGTTGCGCGACGGCGTGCTCGTCGACCTGTACCCGATCGTGCGCAACGCGCTGCTGGTCGGCGAGGATTCCTACCGCCTGGATCGGCTGCGGCGCCTGCTGCCGGAGATGCCCGGCGAGCCGGAACCCGCGTGCGTCACCGTGCTGCGATTGCGCGACTGGCTGCTGGAGCTCGCGGCCGAGCAGCCCGCCGATCCCCGGGCGATCGCGTTGCCGCGCGACGACTCGTGGCGCCTCGGGCCCGAAGGGGATCGGCCCCAGCTCGCGCCCGTCTCCGGTCCGTCCTCGGTGGAGGCCGCGCTCGCGGAATACGCGGCGGCACAGCGCGATCCGGACCACCCTGCGGCGCTCATGGCCGCGGCGCTCGGCTATCACCGGCGCGAGCGGCAGCCGCTGTGGTACGCGCACGCGGACCGCCTCAGCCTTCCCGTGCACGAATGGCCCGACGCGTCCGGCGTGCTGATCGCCGACTGGGGCACCGTGGACACGAAGTGGCATCACAGCCCGAATCGCCCGTCCATGCGCAGGTATCTGACGTTGACCGGCCGGATCGGCACCGGCTCCGACGGCGGCGGCGCTGCCGCGTTGACGCCGGGCGCCACCGTCTGCACCTACTACGACCACCCGGTCGCGGCGGGCAGGGCCGTCGGCGGCCGGCGCGCCACCGCGACCGCGACGGTGCTCGGCTGCGCGGTGGACGCCGACTTCGACGACACCGTCCGCCTGGAGGAGCTCCTGCCGGAGGGCTGCGAACCCTACGACGACCTACCCGCCGCCATCGCGCCCGGACTGCCCGACTGGGACGAGAACGCCGAGGCCGCCATGGAATCGGCCGCGCAGCGACTGCTGGTGACGCTGCCGGAGATTCCCGCCTGCGCCTTGTTCGACATCATGGCCCGGCGCGCGCCGCGGCTGCGCGGTGACGCACCGCTGCCGGAGGTGCACGGCGACCACGCCGCCGCCATCACCGCCGCCACCCGTGCCCTGGACGAGTCGTACCTGGTGGTGCAGAGCCCGTCGGGGACCGGGAAGAACTCCACCGTCGCGCGGGTCCTGGAGCGGCTGATCATCAAGGACAGGTGGCGTATCGGGGTTGTGGCGCAGGCACATTCGACAGTCGAGAGCCTGCTCGACGCGATCGTCGCGGTCGGCGTGCTGCCGGAGCTGGTCGCGAAGAAGGACGCCGCGGCGGTGGCTCCGGAGTGGGCGGTGATCGACGGTGCTCGCTATCCGCGGTTCCTGGACAACGCCGTGAACGGGTGTGTGATCGGCGGGCTGCCCGCCGATTTCGCCGACGATTCGATGGTCCCCGCCGACAGCCTGGACCTGCTGGTGATCGCCGACGCGGGCCGGTTCCCGCTGGCCGAGACGGCGACCGTGGCGGGCAGCGCGCGAAATCTGTTGCTGCTCGGCGACCCACAGCCCACTGCCGCGCGCAGCACCCATCCTGGACCCGTGGGCGAATCGACGCTGGGCTGGCTGCTCGCAGGCCGCAACACCGTCGGATCCGAGCGCGGATACTTCCTGGACCGCACCTGGCGGATGCATCCTCGCGTGTGCGATCCGATCTCCCGGCTGTTCTACGACGGCAGGCTGCGCTCGAACGAAACCGTCACGCTGGCAAGGCAACTCGACGGCGTCGAGCCGGGCATCGGCACCGTGCTCGTCGACCACTACGGCGACGCCACCGAATCCGCCGCCGAGGCGCGCGAGGTGGTGCGCCAGGTCCGCGCCCTGCTCGGCCTGTCCTGGACCACCGGCGCGTCCACCCGGCGGCTGCATCCGCACGACATCTTCGTCGTCGCGCCGTACGGCGCTCAGGTCGGCCGGATCCGAACCATGCTGGCGCGCGCCAAGATCGAGGACGTGCTGGTGGGCACCGTCGACCGCTTCCGCGGCAGGGAGGCCGCCGTGGTGCTGCTGTCGATGACCACGTCGAGCCCGGCCGACGCGCCGCACGGCATGTCGTTCCTGTTGTCGCGCGACCTGGTGCGCGCCGCGGTGTCGCGGGCGATGTGGCGGGCGGTGATCATCCGGTCGCCCCTGCTCACCGAATACCTGCCCGCCGCGCCCGAGGATCTGCCCGACCTGGCCCGTTTCCTCGACCTCGGCTGAGGACGCGCTCAGCCGAAGTTCTTGCCTTCGCCGCGATAGCTGGGGACGGTGGTGCGGCTGCCGTCCGATTCGACGAGATGGACCTGATCGAATCGCTCGCACAGTTCGCCCGCCTTGGCGTGGCGGAACCACACCCGGTCGCCGATGCGCAGTTCGGCGGCGGCCGAGAGCGGAGTCTGCACCTCGCCGGCGCCCTCCGTGCCGATGAGCCGTAAGCCGCTGGGCCACACGGGTTTCGGTACCCGGGAGGCGCCGGTCGGGCCGGAGGCGATGTAGCCGCCCGCGAACACCGTCGCGATGGAGGGCGTCGGCTTGCGCAGCACGGGGGTGGCGAAGAACAACGCGGGCCGCGGGGTGAAGGCGCGGTAGTGATCGAACAGTGTCGGCACGTAGAGACCCGAGCCCGCCGTCACCTCGGTGACATCCGGATCGGCGATGCTGACCTCGATCGAACCGCTGCCGCCGCTGTTGACGATCTCCAGCTTGCCCACCACCGAGCGCACCGCGTCCAGCACCCGCGCCCTGCGCTTGGCGATCTCGGCGGCCGAGGCCCGCTTGACCAGCCGCACCGCGGCATTGCTGTCGGGCAGTCCGGCGATCTGCGCCTCGTAGGTCATCACGCCGACCACGTCGAAGCCGCGATCGAGCGCGGCGCGGGCCAGGGCGGCGGCTTGGTCGGGGGTGCGGATCGGCGAGCGGCGCACGCCGAGGTGCAGCGGACCGATGCGCAGCGACGCGTCCACGTCGAGGCAGACACGGGGCCGGACCAGGTCGGTGCCCACGGCGGCGCGGATCAGGTCGAGCTGGGCGACGTCATCGATCATCAGGGTGATCGCGCCGAGCAGGATGTCGTCGGAGGCGAGTTCGGCCAGCGCCGCGCGATCGACGGTCGGGTAGCCGAGCAGGATGTCGCGGGCGCCGAGACCGGCCAGCCAGAGCGCCTCGCGCAAGGAGTAGGACATGATGCCCGCGAAGCCGTCGGCCGCGGTCAGCTCGCCGCCGAGCAGGGCTTCCAGGACGGCGCGGCAGCGCACGGATTTGCTGGCGACACGGATCGGTACGCCGCTCGCGCGACGCACCAAGTCGGCCGCATTGGCGCGCAACGCCGTCAGATCGAGCGCCGCCAGTGGCGGGTCGAGGTCGGCGGTGGCGGCGTGCAGTCCGGCGATCGGCGAGGTCTCGCTCACCCGGACAACTCAACCACCAAACTGGTCATACGTCCAGTATTGTCCGAGTCAGACTTCGGCCGCCCGGGTCGCCAGACCGGTCACCAAGTCGTCCAGAACTATCAGCGTGGTCTCGTCGTTACTATCGGCCAGCCAGCGCAGCACGGTCCCCTGCAGGACCGAGACCGTGTAGGCGGCGATGTCGTCCACCGGCTCCAGCCACTGCGCACCGGAGCGATCGGCACAGAGCTGAAGGAAGTTGGCGACCTCGGTGTCCATTTCCCGGAACATCTCGGTGGCGGCGGGGTCGGGCGACGATGACCCGGACCGCAGCTCCCAGCGCTCGCGCAGCGTGCGCAAAGTCGCCTCATAGGCGCGGATGTGCTTGGTCGGCGCGGCCTTGACCAGCGGCCAGTACGCGGTGACCCCGGCATGCAGCAGCACCCGCAGTGCCCGTACTCCGGTGATATCGAGCGAGGCGGCCGCCTTCTCCACGGCCTCGCAGATCGTCGGCCGCAACCGACTCTCCACTGTTTCTCCACGTGCGCTCAACGACGACTCCCTCGGCGAAAGAACTCGCGCACCTCCGATGGCGCGACTCGCTGAACTTTGGCGAGCGACCAGAAATCCCCAGGCTGCCCGGTCCAACGTTCATCAATGGTAGAGGGTTTTCGGGGTTTGAGAACGGGTTCAGCGGGTATTCCAGACTGGAAGAATGTTTTGTTACCCAAACGGAATCACTCTGCAACGCTGCAGTGTCCCGCCGATCGACGTTCTGGGGTGACTACCGGCCCCTCGCGGCCGAAAGACACACGTTTATCCACTTTACGGATCGCCATGCCGCACTCGCAGATCCTGTGACTAACCGCACAAACTCGCGATGTAACTGGTTCACCCCGTGTTCGGCGTTCGATCCGGGAACGACACCACCGCGATATGGGCGGCCGATAGCCTGGATCGGTGACTCTCCCGCCTCCCGCCGATCAGTTCTTCCTCTCCGGCACGTTCAACTTCCGCGACACCGGTGGTCTGCGCACCGCCGAGGGCGCCAAGGTGCGCCCCGGCGTGCTGCTGCGCTCGGCCCAGCTCAGCGGACTCGATGAGCGCGGCCACCACAGTCTGCGCGAACTGGGCGTGGCCGAGGTCTTCGATCTGCGCGGTATCCGGGAGATCGACCACATGGGGCACGACAACCTGCCCGACGGCGTGCGGCGCAGCGTCACGCCCTTCGACTCGCGGATGGGCGAGGCGCCCCCGCACGAAACGCGCACCGAGTCGGCGTTCGAGCACATGCTCGAGGTCTACCGCGAGTTCCCGGCGCTGCCGGAGGCGAACACGGCGATCACCGCCATCGCGCAATCCATCGTGGACGGCGACGGCGCGGTGCTGGTGCACTGCGCGGCGGGCAAGGACCGCACCGGCTGGGCCGTGGCGACGCTGCTGCGGGCGGTGGACGTGGTCGAGGAGGATGTGCTCGCCGACTTCATGATCAGCAACGAGGCCGTCGAGCCGCTGCGCGCACTGATCGAGCCCACCCTGCCGCCGGGCGCGCGCTTCTCCGAGGACCTGCTCGGCGTGCGCGAGGAGTACCTGGCGATGGCACTGGAATCGGTCCGGCAGTTGCACGGCGACTTCGACCGCTACCTCGAGGTCGTCGGGCTGACATCCGGGCTGCGCGCGCGTCTGCGCGACCGGATGCTGGAATAACCCATCGCCTCAGGCGATTTCGCTCCGGACCAGGCCGTGGTCGTCGATCGAGACCTGGTCACCGGTGTGGAACCAACTGCCCGTGAACCGATGCGCGGTGGTCTCCGGATCGTTCCAGTACCGACGCGTGACATTCGGTCCACGACAGAGCAATTCACCGTGACCCGCCGCGGCCCGCGGACCCCACAGCGCCAATTCGGTACCGCCGAAAGCGAATCCGAGTACGCGGCCCGCGTCGGCGGGCGCTTCGGTGTCGTCCACCGCGAGGCCGATGCCGCTGGTCTCGGTGGAGCCCCACACCGACCAGTGCCTGGCCGAGGGGAACGCCTCGCGCAGCGCGGCGGCGAGATCACCAGGTGTCCGCTCGGCGTGGTGGCCCGCACTGCTGACCCGGCTGATGCCCTCGGTGGGCACGCCGTCGGCGCGCAGCGCGGCCAGCTCGGGGAGCAGTCCGGCGAAGATGCGCGGCGTGCCCGACACCATGTCGACCCGTTCGGCCACAAGGGCTTCCGCGAGTCCGCGGCCGTCCGGTGCGAGCACCACGGTGCCGCCCACCGCGAAGGTGGGCAGCAACTGGTCGACGCACCCGCTGGCGTGCGCCAGCGGCGGCAGCACCAGATTGCGCACGCCGTCGGTGGGCAGATCCAGCGCGGCGACGACCGACCGGACCGCCGAGAGCAGGTTCTCGTTGGTCAGCTCGACGCCCTTGCGAGTGGCGCTGGTGTAACAGAGCAGCGCGAGATCGTTCAGCGCCGCACCGTCATCGATGAACGCGGCGCCGTCCGGCAGCTCGGCCTCGCCGCCGCGAGCGCCGCCGAGCACGAAATCCGCACTGCTGTCGGTGATCACCTGCGCGGCCACCCGCGCGGGCAGCCCGTCGGGCACCAGCACCGGCACCGCGCCGCTGAGCAGAGCGCCGAGGAACGCCTGCACCCAGCGGACGCCCGCCGGCATGTGGATGGCGACCCGGTCGCCGTACCCGACACCGTGTTCCTGCAGGCCGCCCGCGATACGGGAGGCCGAGTGCCACAGCTCCCGGTAGGTGAGCCGGGGCCCACCGAGCTCGACGACCGCCTCGCGCGACGCGAAGGCGTGCACCTGTAGATCGAGTAGCTCGGTGAGCGCCGGGGTGAGGTTGCCGTAGCGCAGCACGCCGTCGGCGCCGCGGGCCAGCGGGTTGCTGCACGCAGGCGAATGAGTGAGGGGGTATTCGACCAAGAGCTGCGACATGTGTCCTCCGCGCGGGTGCCTCTAGCTGCCAGGCACCTGCGACTATATGACGCCGATCACAATTTCGCCGGAATAGTCGATTTACCGTGTCCCCGCCGTCACTGGCCGGTGTACGTCGCCTTGCCCGGACCGACCTCGAGGAAGCTCCGCACGGCGCCGCGCAGATCGTCGGTGGCGAACAGCTCGCCGGACACCTCGGGAGTCACCGAATCGGCGTGCGCCACACCGCCGGAACGCCAGGCCGCGACGATCTGCTTGGTCGCCGCGTGCGCTTTGGTCGGCCCCTGCGCCAGCCGGTGCGCGAGTTCCCTTGCGGCGCTGTCGACGTCCTCGTGCACGGCGTTCACCACGCCCCAGTCGGCCATGGTCTTCGCGTCGTAGAGATCACCCGTCATGACGAACTCGCGGGCGCGGCCCGATCCGGCGCGCTCGGCCAGGCGCTGCGGGCCGCCCATCGACGGGGTCAGTCCGACAACGGTCTCCACCAGACCGAACTTCGCCTTCGGCGCGGCCAGGATGATGTCGCAGGCCAGCGCGATTTCGAAGGCGGCGGTCAGGGTGAGGCCGTGCGCGGCGAACAGCACCGGACACGGCAGCGCCTCCAGCGGGTGGATGATCTGCGCGAACAGCGAGCGCCACAGCTCGGCGCCCTCCTCGGTGGTCAATCCGTCGAATACGTGCACGTCGACGCCACCAGAGACCACCTTGCCCTCGGCGCGCAGCAGCAGCGCGCGCGGCGGGTTCGCGGTCAGTGCGGCGATGTCGTCGACCAGCGCGTCGAACATGGCCTGATCGAAAAGGTTCAGCGGCGGGTTGGCCAGCGTCAGGACGGCTACCTCGGCGCCGCCGTCGGTGGTTTCGCGTTCCAGCCGAGTCGCCTTCGTTTCACTACGTTCGGTCATTGCGTCAGCCTAAGACCTGAATCTGCCAGACTGGCGAGGTGACCAAGGCGGCATCGGAAAGCGGTTCCTACGTCGAACCGGGCGAGTTCAAGCGGGACACCCGTTACATCACCACCCGCATCACGGCCGACGGGCGCGACGGCTACCCGGTGGCGCCCGGCCGATACCGGCTGGTCGCGGCCCGCGCGTGCCCATGGGCCAACCGCACCCTCATCGTGCGCAGGCTGCTCGGTCTGGAGGACGTGCTCTCGCTCGGCCTGTGCGGCCCCACCCACGACAAGCTGAGCTGGACTTTCGATCTCGATCCCGGCGGCGTGGACCCGGTGCTCGGCATCCCGCGGCTGCGCGACGCCTATCTGGCTCGTTTCCCCGACTATCCGCGCGGCATCACGGTCCCCGCCGTGGTCGACATTCCGACCGGCGAGGTGGTGACCAACGACTACGCCAAGATGACGCTGGACTTCTCCACCGAATGGACCGAATTCCACCGGCCGGGCGCGCCCGCGTTGTACCCGGAGCCGCTGCGCGCCGAGATCGACGAGATCAACGACGTCGTCTTCCGCGATGTGAACAACGGCGTCTACCGCTGCGGCTTCGCGGGCGCCCAGGACGCCTACGACGCCGCCTACGACCGGCTCTTCGCCCGCCTGGACTGGCTCTCGGATCGGCTTGCCGGACAACGCTTCCTGGTCGGCGACACGATCACCGAGGCCGATGTGCGGCTGTTCACCACGCTGGTCCGCTTCGACGCCGTCTACCACGGTCATTTCAAGTGCAACCGGCAGAAGCTGAGCGAGATGCCGGTGCTGTGGGCCTACGCCCGCGACCTCTACCAGACCCCAGGCTTCGGCGACACCATCGATTTCGAGCAGATCAAGACCCACTACTACGTGGTGCACACCGACATCAATCCGACGAAGGTGGTGCCCAAAGGTCCCGACCTGAGCAACTGGCTGACCGCGCACGGACGCGAGGAGCTGGGCGGCCGCCCGTTCGGCGACGGCACTCCGCCGCCACCGCCGCCGCTCTCGGAGCGGGTGCCCGCGCTGCGCGGACCGGCGTAACCCGGTCGTTTCGGTCGGCAGGCCCCGGGAACCCGGGAGATGATCCGGTTCGTTGTCGTGTTGGTCCGACGACGGCTCGGTGCCATAGAGTTCTGCCAGCGAAGGCAGAGGACTTAAGGGGTGTTGCCGATGAGGCACGGCGCGTTCGAGAAGACCGTGATCGCCTTGCTCGAGAACGGATCGAAGCTGCAGGCGCCCGCGGTCGAGAAGTACATCGATCGAGTCCGGCGCGCCCATCCCGATGAGACCCCGGCCCAGATCATCGACCGGATCGAGCGGCAGTACCTGCTCGCGGTGACCGGCAGCGGCACAGCGGCGGGCGCGACCGCGGCCATGCCCGGCGTGGGCACGGTCGCCTCGCTGGCGACCATCACCGCGGAGACGGCGTTCTTCCTGGAGGCCTCGGCGCTGTACACGCTGGCGATCGCCGCCGTGCACGGCATCGCGCCGGAGGCCAAGGAACAGCGCAGGGCGCTGGTGCTCGCGGTGGTGCTCGGCGACACCGGCATGGAGATCGTGGAGCGCTCGGTCGGGCAGTCGGCCAAGAACTGGGGCACGCTGCTCGCCAACCGAATTCCCGGCCTGTCCAGCATGAACGACTCGCTGATGAAGCGGTTCCTCGTGCGGTTCCTCACCAAACGCTTGGCGCTGATGGCGGGCAAGGTGATCCCGATGGGCATCGGCGCGGTGATCGGCGGCGTCGGTAACCGTACCCTCGGCAAGACCACGGTCCTCAACGCGCAGAAGGCATTCGGGCCCGCGCCCGCCTTCTGGCCGCTCAACCGGCAGCTGGTCGTCGACGCCGATCCGCTGCCCGCGCTCGACGCCACCCCGCCGCACTTCCCCGCCGGACCGAAATGACCGCAGCCAAGCCCGCTCTGGTCGTGCGCGGCCTGAGCAAGCGGTACGAGCTGGGTCCGGCCGTGGAGAACGTGAACTTCAGCGTCCCGGTGGGCGGCACCGCCGCGCTGGTCGGTCCGGCGGGCGCGGGCAAGACCACGATTCTGCGGATTCTGCTCGGGCTGCTCGAACCTTCTTCGGGGAGCGCGGAGATCGGCCTGTCCCCGGTGGGCGGGATGCTCACGCCGCGCGGACTGCATCCGGCGCGCGCCGCCCGCGATCACCTGCTGGTGTACGCGGCAGCGGCCGGGGTGCCGGACGCGCGGGTCGACCCGGTGCTCGAGTCGGTCGGGCTGGACGCGGCCGCGCGCGTCAAGACGGGTGCGCTCACCGTCGGCCAGCAGACCCGGCTGGCGCTGGCCACCGCGCTGCTCACCGATCCGAGGGTGCTGATCCTCGACGAGCCCACCGAGGGACTCGACGCCGCCGAACGCGGCTGGCTGCACGATTTCCTGCGCAGGCACACGCGCCGCGGCGGCACGGTGGTGCTGTCCAGCGCGAGCCTGGCCGCGGTGGTGGCGATGGCCGATCAGCTGATCGTGCTGAGCGAGGGCGCGGTCGTCTACCAGGGCACTCCGGCGAAACTGCGCCGCCATCACCCCGACCGGCTCGTCGTCGCCGCATCCACTCCGGTGGCGCTCGCCACGATGCTCGCCGCACGCGGCTACACCGACGCGGTGATCCGCCCCGACGGGCGGCTCGCGGTGGCCGAGGCGAGCGAAGCGGAGATCGTCGACGCGGCCAAGGCCGCCGGGGTCCGGCTGGACAGCGTCACGCCGGATCCGATCCACCCCGACCGCGTGCTCGCCTCGCTGACGAAACCGAGCAGAACCGCGGCGCCGATGTTCCCGGCGCCGGGCACGCACGCACCCCATCCGCAGCCGACGCCCTACGGGATTCCGCGATGATCACTCTGCCCCCGGACCTCGTCCCGCCGGTGAACTCCGAGGTGCGCAAGGTCTACACGCTGCGCTGGTGCCTGGCGCTCGGCGTGCTGCTGCCCGCGATCGCGCTGGTCGCCTCCACGGTGACCTCGGTGATGGCCGGGCCCGCGGACCCGGATTCCGCGCTGGCCACCGGTGCCGCGACGATCGGGCTGTATCTGGCGCTCACCGCGACGATCCTGGCCGCCGCGGTCTTCGGCGCGGCGGGCGCGGGCGGCGAGTTCCGTTATCGGACGATGCCGGTGACCTCGCAGTTCACCGCCGACCGTGATCGGCTGGCAGCGGCCAAACTGCTGGTCACCGGTGGGTACACGCTCGCTGTCGCGGTACTGGTCGAGCTCGTCGCGTTCGGCTGCCTGCTGGCCTTCGGCCGCGGCAAGTTCGAGTTCGGCACGCGACTGCTGACGGTGTTCGGCACCGGCCTGCTCGCGGCGGTCTGCTGGTCGCTGCTCGGCGCCGGACTCGGGCTGCTGCTACGCCAATCGACCGGCGCTGTCGCGCTGATCCTCGGCTGGCTGCTCGTCATCGAGCCGCTGATCTGGTTGGTGGCCAACGGCATCGGGCTCGGCGGCGTGGTCACCTTGCTGCCCGGGTCGGCGACCGTCGCCACGGTGGCGGCCGACTCCTTCCCGGACAGCGACATCCTCGCCCCGGCCCCGGCCGCCTTCGTCGTGCTACTGCTGTGGACGATCGGAATCGCCGGCGCGGGCTGGTGGCAACTGCGCAGCCGCGACATGTGATCCGCGGCCGTCACCGGCGGGCGTGATCCCGCGCCCGCCCCGCAGCATCCGGAGAACCTCCGCGACGCCGTGCTCGATCTGGTTCAGCCGCGAATCCATACCGTCCAGCCGCGAATCCACCATGTCGAGCCGCGCCTCGATCTTGCAGAATCGCTTGTCGACCTTGCGGAATCCGTGGCGTACCTGGCGTTGCAGTTCGCCGACCTGTTCGTAGACGTCGTCGACGTCGTGTCGGAGCTGGTGAAAGCGACGTGTGAAATCCCCCTGCGTTGTCATGGCGGCGAGATTAGAACCGCGGCGAAGGACGCGCCAAGCGCCGCGGACAGACTCCGGGAACAAGCGGTGTGTCGCCGCGCGTCATTACCTTCGAAGGCGTACCTCCGGCCGTGCGCAGGCTGACGAGGGAGTTCAAGGAGCGGACGGTGAACAGCGCAATTGACTGAGCGGAGCACGACGGGGCGGGGTTGGATACGGCGGCTGTGGGACGAGAGCAGGTCGCATCCCGGCACCATCGCGGGCGTCCTGGCCGCGGTGTTGGCGGGCGCGCTGGTGGAGGTGACCGCACCGCTGCTCACCAAGCGCGCGGTCGACGCGGCCGGCGTCGGCGACACCGGGGTGATCGGGGTGATCGCGGCCCTGCTCGCGCTGCTCGCCGCCGGACGGTTCGGCGCCGCGTTCGGCAGGCGGCTGCTCGCGGGCAGGCTCTCGCTCGACGTCCAGCACGGCC
Organism: Nocardia sp. bgisy134; assembly: GCF_057708325.1. Lineage (NCBI taxonomy): Bacteria > Bacillati > Actinomycetota > Actinomycetes > Mycobacteriales > Nocardiaceae > Nocardia > Nocardia sp. bgisy134. Next base: position 104,710 of record NZ_JBYIRW010000007.1, on the reverse strand, counting down.
TGCGGGTGCGGTTGCTCGGTTCGCTGCAACGACTGGACGGCGCGGGTCAGGACGCGCTGCGCACGGGACAGGTGGTCTCCCGGTCGATCACGGACCTCCAGTTGGTTCAGGGGCTGCTCGCGATGGTGCCGCTCTCCGGGATGGCGCTGTTGCAGTTCCTGCTCGCCGCAGGCGTGATGCTGTGGCTCTCGCCGCCGCTGGCGGTGGTCGCCCTGCTGGTGGTGCCAGGCATCGCCGCGGTGGTGTACCGGATGCGGCCGCGGCTGTTCGCGGCGACCTGGTCGGCCCAGCAGCGGGCCGCCGACCTGGCCCAGCACGTCGAGGAGACGGTCACCGGGGTGCGGGTGGTGAAGGGCTTCGGGCAGGAAGCCCGAATGGTCGACGTGCTGGAAGGACACGGCCGCAAGCTCTACGCCGAACGCATGCGCGCCGCGCGGGTGGATGCCCGCTTCGCGCCGGTGGTGGCCGCGATTCCGCAGGCCGGGCTGGTCGGGGTGATCGCTTTCGGCGGGTGGCTCGCGCTCGAGGGCTCGATCGGGCTCGGTACTTTCCTCGCCTTCGCCGCCTACGTGGCCACCATGACCTCGGCCACCCGCGCCATGTCCTCGGTGGTCATCCTGGCGCAACTCACCCGGGCCGCCGCCGAACGCGTCTTCCAGGTCATCGACACCGCGCCGGTGATCGCCGACCCGCCCGCACCCGCCGCGCTGCCGGACGGCCCACTGGGCGTCGAGATCGACTCGCTCACTTTCGGATTCGACCCCGGCTTGTCGATCCTGCGCGATCTCGACCTGACCGTGCGCCCTGGCGAGACGGTCGCGATCATCGGCCCGGCGGGTTCGGGCAAGACGACCCTGTCGCTGCTGCTGCCGCGCTTCTACGCGCCCGACGCCGGACGCATCCGGCTCTTCGGAGCCGGACCCGCCGAGTCACCGGTGGACATCGCCGACGTCGCCGCCGCCGACCTGCGCGCCGCCGTCGGCGTGGTGTTCGACGACCCGTTCCTGTTCTCCGACACGATCGCCGCCAACATCGCGCTCGGCCGGACGGACGCCACCGACGCCGAGATCAGGCAGGCCGCCAAGCTGGCCGCCGCCGACGAGTTCATCGGCGAACTGCCGGATGGATACGACACCGTCGTCGGAGAGCGCGGCCTCACCCTTTCCGGCGGCCAGCGCCAGCGCATCGCGCTGGCCAGGGTGCTGCTCGCCCGCCCGCGCGTCCTGGTCCTCGACGACGCCACCTCGGCGGTGGACGCGGTCACCGAAGCCGCCATCTTCGACACGCTGCCCGACCGAGGCGGCCGCACCACGATCATCCTGGCGCACCGCGAATCGACGCTCGCCCACGCCGACCGGGTGATCCGCCTGCCCGCGCCGGCCCAGCCGCCACCCGCGACGGACGAACCCGGCGAATCGGCCCGCGCACCCCGGGTCGCGGGCCGGATGGGCGGCGGCTTCGGCGCGGCGGCCGACTTGGCCGAAACCCCCGAGTTGCGCCGGACCATCGAGCTGTTGCCGCCCGCCACCGAAGAACCCGGCCTGGACGACCGCGAGTTGCGCGAGCCCGATCCCGGTTTCCGTTTGGCGCGACTGCTGCGCCCGGTCCGCCTCCTGGTGCTGACCGTGGTGAGCCTGCTCGCACTGGACGCGCTCGTCGGCGTCGCCTTCCCCGCGCTGGTGCGCTACGCCATCGACACCGGCGTGAGCGCCGGGCAGCCCGACGCGCTGCGGATCGCGGGGGCGCTCGGCGTCGCGCTGGTCGCGGCCGGTTTCGCGGTCGGCGCCACGACTATCGTGCTCACCTCGCGCACCGGCGAGCGCGTCCTCTACGGCCTGCGCGTGCGCAGCTACGCGCATCTCCAGCGGCTCGGCCTCGACTACTACGAGCGGGAACTGTCCGGCCGGATCATGACCAGGATGACCACCGACGTGGACGCGCTGTCCAGCTTCCTGCAGACGGGCGTGGCCACCACCCTCATCGGCGCGCTCACCCTGCTCGGCATCGTGGTGGCGCTGCTGGTCATCGACGTCTCGCTGGCCGTGGTCGCGCTGCTGGCGCTGCCGCCGCTGGTCGTGACGACGGTGTTGTTCCGGCGCGTCTCCTCCACCGCGTACACCGTGTCACGGGAACGCGTCTCCACGGTGAACGCCGATTTCCAGGAGAACGTCACCGGCCTGCGCGCGGTGCAGGCCAACCGGCACGAACCCCGCGCCGCGCGGCGGTTCGCCGAATACTCCGAGCGCTATCGCAATGCCAGGATGCGGGCGCAGCGGGCGATCGCTCTGTACTTCGCCTTCGTCATCGCCTGGGCCGATCTGGCGCTGGCCGCGGTGGTGTTCGTCGGCGCACGCGAGGTCGCGGTGGGTGCGACGACGGCAGGCACGCTGGTCGCTTTCGTGCTCTACCTGGAACTGATGTTCGGGCCGATCACGCAGCTGTCCCAGGTCTTCGACGGCTACCAGCAGGCCAGGGTCGGTCTGCGCCGGATCGGCGAGCTGCTGCGCACCCCGTCGTCGATCGCGGCGGATCCGCCGGACGCCGTGGCGATCACCGACGGTCTGCGCGGCGAGGTCGCGCTCGATCACGTGCACTTCCGTTATCCGGGGACCGAGAACCCGGCGCTGCACGATATCGACCTGCGCATTCCGGCCGGGTCCACGCTGGCGCTGGTCGGGCCGACGGGCGCGGGCAAGTCGACGATCGTCAAGCTGCTGGCCCGCCTCTACGACCTGCCGCGTTCGACTCTCGACGCGGGCACGGAATCCGCCGCCGCCTCCGCCGCCGCGCCGAGCGATGCCGGGCTCACCGAAGAGAGGTCGCGAGGGGCGATCGTCGTCGACAGCGTGGACATCCGCGAATACCGCCTCGCCGACTACCGTTCCCGGCTCGGCATCGTCCCCCAAGAAGCTCACCTCTTCACCGGCGACGTCGCCAGCAACATTGCATTCGGACAACCTTCCGCAACAGAGGCGGAGATCCGCGCCGCGGCCGCGGCTGTTGGCGCGACCGACATGATCGCCGCGCTGCCCCTCGGACTGCGGCAACCGGTCGGCGAACGCGGGCGCGGGCTGTCGGCGGGACAGCGGCAGTTGATCGCGCTGGCCCGGGCCGAACTGGTCGGTCCCGACTTGTTGCTGCTCGACGAGGCCACCGCGACGCTTGACCCGGAGACCGAGGCGTCCGTGCTGGTAGCGAGCAGATCGCTGACCCGAGGACGCACCACGGTGGTCGTCGCGCATCGTCTCGGCACGGCCGCGCGGGCCGATCGGATCGCGGTCGTCGAGCGCGGCCGGATCACGGAATTCGGCACCCACGCGGACCTGCTCGCGGCCGGCCGAACTTATACCCGACTCTGGACGGCGGCCCGCGAGACCGGAGGAATATTCTCGGACCCGGACGAGTCTGCACAGAAGAGTTTGGGTCTGTCCGGTGGTGGGTAGCTTCGTCGATTTGCTGCTGGGCATATCCTCGACAGAGGGTCCATCGGCGCGCATCCGCTGATCCCCATGCCGGGCACGTCACAAACGTCGCAGCGCGAAGAACGAAATGAGGCGAACACCTGCTGTGAGCAGCTCAACTTCCCAGTTCGGACAGAACCAGTGGCTAGTCGACGAGATGTATCTGAAGTACAAAGAGGATCCATCGTCGGTCGATGAGAGTTGGCACGAGTTCCTCGCCGACTACACCCCCGAAGCGAGCGGCGAAGCCACCAACTCGCAGTCCGCCGCGCCGACCTCGAACGCCGCCCCGGCTCCCGCGACGCCCGCCCCGGCTCCCGCGCCTGCCCCGGCCGCGAAGCCCGCCCCGGCCGCCGCCAAGCCCGCGCCCGCACCGGCTCCCGCTCCGGCCGCCAAGCCCGCGGCTCCGGCCGCCAAGCCCGCGGCTCCGGCCAAGGCCACCGCGCGCGCCCCTCAGACCACTCCGGCGCCGACCTCGAACGCGGCGCCGACCTCCGGCGGCCCCAAGCCCGCCGAGGCGGCCGACGAGGCGAAGGTGCTGCGTGGCGCCGCCGCCGCGGTCGCCAAGAACATGGCCGCCTCGCTGGCCATCCCGACCGCGACCTCGGTGCGCGCCATCCCGGCCAAGCTGATGATCGACAACCGTCTGGTCATCAACAACCACCTGGCCCGCACCCGCGGCGGCAAGATCTCCTTCACCCACCTGCTCGGCTACGCCATCGTGCAGGCGGTCAAGGCGTTCCCGAACCTGAACCGGCACTTCGCCGAGATCGACGGCAAGCCGAACGCGGTCACCCCCGCGCACACCAACCTCGGCCTGGCCATCGACCTGCCGGGCAAGGACGGCAACCGCTCGCTGGTCGTCGCGGCCATCAAGGGCACCGAGGAGATGACCTTCGGGCAGTTCCACACCGCCTACGAGGACATCGTGCGGCGCGCCCGCGAGGGCAAGCTGACCGCCGAGGACTTCTCCGGCGTCACCATCTCGCTGACCAACCCGGGCACCATCGGCACCGTGCACTCGGTGCCCCGCCTGATGAACGGTCAGGGGGCGATCATCGGCGCGGGCGCCATGGAGTACCCGGCCGAGTTCCAGGGCATGAGCGACGAGCGCGTCGCCGACCTCGGCGTCGGCAAGCTGATGACGCTGACCTCCACCTACGACCACCGCATCATCCAGGGCGCGGAGTCCGGCGACTTCCTGCGCACCATCCACCAACTGCTGATCTCCGACGAGTTCTACGACGAGATCTTCCACGGCCTCGGCGTGCCGTACGAGCCGGTGCGCTGGCGCAAGGACATCAAGGAGCGCGGCGTCGACAAGAGCTCGCGCGTGCTCGAGCTGATCGCGGCCTACCGCAACCGCGGCCACCTGATGGCCGACACCGACCCGCTGCGCCTGATCAAAGACAAGTTCCGCAGCCACCCGGACCTCGACGTCACCCAGCACGGCCTCACGCTGTGGGACCTGGACCGCGAGTTCGCCGTCGCGGGCTTCCACAGCGAAGAGCGGATGAAGCTGCGCGACGTGCTCTCGGTGCTGCGCGACGCCTACTGCCGCCACATCGGCGTGGAGTACATGCACATCCTGGAAACCGACCAGCTGCAGTGGATCCAGGAGCGTGTCGAGCAGAAGCACGTCAAGCCGACTGTCGCCCAGCAGAAGTACATCCTGAACCGGCTGAACGCGGCCGAGGCCTTCGAGACCTTCCTGCAGACCAAGTACGTCGGCCAGAAGCGCTTCTCGCTGGAAGGCGCCGAAGCGGTCATTTCGATGATGGACGCGGTCATCGACCAGAGCGCCGAGCACTCGCTCGACGAGGTCGTCATCGGCATGCCGCACCGCGGCCGCCTCAACGTGCTCGCCAACATCGTCGGCAAGCCGTACTCGAAGATCTTCACCGAGTTCGAGGGCAATATGAACCCGGCGGCCACGCATGGCTCCGGCGACGTGAAGTACCACCTCGGCGCGCGCGGCACCTACCTGCAGATGTTCGGCGACAACGAGATCGAGGTCTCGCTGACCGCCAACCCGTCGCACCTGGAGGCGGTCGACCCGGTGCTCGAGGGTCTGGTCCGCGCCAAGCAGGACCTGCTCGACAAGGGCGACGGCCCCGAGGGCTTCTCCGTCATGCCGCTGATGCTGCACGGTGACGCCGCGTTCGCGGGCCAGGGCGTGGTCGCCGAGACGCTGAACCTCTCGGGTCTGCGCGGCTACCGGGTCGGCGGCACCATCCACATCGTGGTGAACAACCAGATCGGCTTCACCACCTCGCCGGAGAACAGCCGCTCCACCGAATACTCCACCGACATCGCCAAGTTCATCGGCGCGCCGATCTTCCACGTGAACGGCGACGACCCGGAGGCCTGCGACTGGGTGGCGCGTCTGGCGGTCGACTTCCGCCAGAAGTTCCGCAAGGACGTGGTCATCGACCTGATCTGCTACCGCCGTCGCGGCCACAACGAGGGCGACGACCCGTCGATGACCCAGCCGTACATGTACGACGTCATCGACACCAAGCGCTCGGTGCGCAAGAGCTACACCGAGAGCCTGATCGGCCGTGGCGACATCTCCATCAAAGAGGCCGAGGACGCGCTGCGCGACTACCAGGGCCAGCTGGAGCGCGTGTTCAACGAGGTCCGCGAACTGGAGAAGTTCCCGCCCGGGCCGAGCGAGTCGGTCGAGGACGACCAGAAGGTGCCCGCGACCGTGCAGACCGCGGTCGACAAGGCCGTGCTGCAGCGCATCGGCGACGCGTTCCTCAACGTCCCCGACGGCTTCAACGTGCACCCGCGCGTCAAGCCGGTGCTGGAGAAGCGCCGCGAGATGGCCTACGAGGGCAAGGTCGACTGGGCCTTCGCCGAGCTGATGGCCTTCGGCACGCTGATCGACGAGGGCCGCGCGGTGCGCCTGACCGGTCAGGACTCGCGCCGCGGCACCTTCACCCAGCGGCATTCGGTGATCATCGACCGCAAGACCGCCGAGGAATACACCCCGCTGCACAACATCGGCAGCGAGAAGCCCGGCTGGTTCGCGGTGCACGACTCGGCGCTGAGCGAATTCGCCGCCGTCGGTTTCGAATACGGCTACTCGCTGGGCAACCCGAACGCGCTGGTGCTCTGGGAGGCGCAGTTCGGCGACTTCGTCAACGGCGCGCAGTCCATCATCGACGAGTTCATCTCCTCCGGTGAGGCCAAGTGGGGCCAGCTCTCCGACGTGGTGCTGCTGCTGCCGCACGGCCACGAGGGCCAGGGCCCCGACCACACCTCGGGCCGCATCGAGCGCTTCCTGCAGCTGTGCGCGGAGGGCTCGATGACCGTCGCGGTGCCGTCCACCCCGGCGAACTACTTCCACCTGCTGCGCCGCCACGCGCACGACGGCATCCGTCGTCCGCTGATCGTCTTCACCCCGAAGTCGATGCTGCGCAACAAGGCCGTGGTGTCGGACCTCAAGGACTTCACCGAGTCCAAGTTCCACTCCGTGTTCGACGAGCCCACCTACGAGCAGGGCGTCGGCGATCGCGCCAAGGTGAAGCGAGTGCTGATGACCAGCGGCAAGCTCTACTACGAGCTGGTCGCCGAGAAGACGAAGCAGAAGCGCGAGGACATCGCCATCGTGCGGATCGAGCAGCTCTACCCGCTGCCCAAGTTCCGCCTGAACGAGGCGCTCGAGGGGTACCCGAACGCGACCGACATCGCGTGGGTTCAGGAGGAGCCGGCCAACCAGGGCGCCTGGCCCTTCTTCGGCCTCAACCTCCCCGAGCTGCTCCCGGAGCGTCTCGGCAAACTCCGCCGCATCTCCCGCCGCGCCATGTCGGCCCCGTCCTCGGGTTCGTCCAAGGTGCACGCCGTCGAGCAGGCGGAGATCGTCGGGGAGGCGTTCGCGCCCACCAGCTAACCTCTAGCTGCCTCGCACGCCGGGTGCGAAACCGCTGGTCCCCCAGCCGGTTTCGCCCCGGCGTTCGCCGTTTCCCGGCCACTCGGCGGCCGGAGTTCCGCACCTGCGCTCCGCCTCGTCCGTGCCGGACCAGTAGCGCGGCCCGACGAACAGGACCGCGGATGACCGGGACACGTGGTCGGACGAAATGGCGCTCTGGCACCGGAGCGGATGTGGCGATGCAGACACGCGTCAGCTCCTAGGGTGGTGGCGTGGCGCGAGGGGCGCGCCGTGGAAGGGATCGGTGCGAAGTGGTTCCGAATTCGGGTGGGGATTCCCTGGCTGTCGTACAGATGGCTGCCGGATGGGATCCGGCGGCCAAGCGGCGGTGGTTGCCGGGGAAAACGAAGGACATCGACTTGAACGCGTCGGCGCTGCTCTTCGCGGGGGACGCGATCGTCGACGTGGTGTACCACGAGCAGCTGACCTCGCAGGACGGGTCGGTCCGCCTCCTCGGCGACAACACGACCGGCGAGGGTGACGGCGACGACGAGATCATCACGCTCGACCTGACCAGGATCTCCCCGCAGGTCACCACCGTGTTCTTCCTGGTGACCTGCTACACCGGCCAGACGTTCGAGAAGATCGAGAACGCCTTCTGCCGCGTCGTCGACGGCATGACGAAGACCGAGATCGCCCGCTACGACCTCAGCAAGATCCACGCGCACACCGGTTTTCTCGCGGGCAAACTCGTTCGCGCGCACCAGGGTTGGGAGTTCCGTTCGATCGACGAGGAGATCCAGGCCGAACACCCCGTCGAGGCGGTGCCGCAGCTGGCGCCGTTCCTGGCCTGAGGGGGCGGCGTGCGGATTCTGGTCACGGGCGCCAACGGCTACCTGGGCAGCGCCGTCACCGCGCGGCTGCGCCGGGACGGACATCAGGTCGTCGCGCTCGTCCGTCGCGAAAGTGTCCGCGCGCCAACGGAAGCGGCAATCCGGGTAGCGGATCTTCTAGAGCCCGAATCGCTTACGGTCGCGGTCCGCGGCGTCGACGCCGTCTGTCATCTGGCCGGGCTCACCCGCGCCAGGGACTCCGTCGCCGACCCGCTGCCGTATTTCCAGGTCAACGTCGGCGGCACCGTGGCACTGCTGGACGCTATGGCGCAGGCGGGCATCGAGAAGCTGGTCTTCGCGTCGACCGCGGCGATCTACGCCACCGATGTCCAGCCGATGACCGAGGACGTCCCCGACGCGCCGCCGCACCCCTACGCCGCGAGCAAGCAGGCGGCGGAATCCGCCATCGCCGCGCAAGCCGCGTCGGGCCGCCTGGCCGCGACCGTCCTGCGCCTGTCCAACCTGGTCGGCGGCGCCGACACCGACGACACACGCATCCTTTCTCGGCTGCGGGCGGTGGCGACCGGGGCGAGCGATCGGCTGCGCGTGTACGGCGACGGCAGCGCGACGCGCGACTACCTGCACATCGAGGACGCGGCCCGAGCCGTCGCCGCGGCGATCGCGCACCTGCCCGGCCTCGGCGTCTGCCGCCGGTACAACATCGGCAGCGAAATCGGTACCAGCGTGGCCGAATTGGTGGCTCTCACGTCCCGCATCACCAGCCGCGCCATCCCGGTCGAACATCTCCCCGCCGCCCAGGAGCCGCCGACACTGGTGTGCGACAGTTCCCGCGCCGCAAAAGAACTCGGCTGGCGGCCGACCTGGGACATCGAAGCGATAGTGCGCGAGATGTGGACCGGCCGAATCGCCTCCCCACTCACCCCTGCAATGCCGCCGCGAGCTCCGGGTTCAGGGCAAGGGCCAGCGTGAGCAGGGATTCCACCAGCAAGTCGATCAGTTCCTCGCGGGTGATCGGCTCGGTGCGCAGCCAGGTGAGGGTGGTCTCCTCCACGAAGGCGACCCACCCGCGCATGCCGAGCATGAGCCGCGGGTTCGCGGCGGGGTCGACGGAAGTCGGCGCCTCGGCGAGGATGATGCCGATGATTGCGTCGCGGGTCTGGTCGACCAGCGGCACCAGGTCGGGGCTGACGCTGGTCGGGCCACGCAAGAGCGCCAGGTAGGACGTGCGGTTCTCGCTGACGTAGTCGACGTAGCGCTCGATCGAATCGCGCAGCATGTCGAAGATGCTCAGCGACCGGTCCGGCGCCACCCGCTCCAGCAGTTCGGCGTTGGCGTGCCGGACGACCTCGCGCTGGAAGTCCTGCTTGGTCGGGAAGTAGTGGAACAGCAGGCCGCGTGAGATCCCCGCCTGGGCCGCGATCTCGCTGACCGAGAGTTCCTCGATCGTGCGTTCACCGAGCATCTTGGCGCCGAGCGCGAGCAGCTGCTGGCGGCGTTCATCCGGGCTCAGCCGGGTCCGCTTGCCGTTTGCACCGGAGCTTTTGCTGGTCACGGCACTCATGTTACTGAACGCGGTTCAATTGCTGTTGACTGCTGCTCAATAAGACCGTAGTCTCCCTTACATGAGTCGCAAGGTTACAGACAAAGCTGTCGGCGACCGGTCCGTCCGCCATGCCAAGACGATCATCATCGGCAGCGGTTTCGCCGGTCTGGGTCTCGCCATCCGGCTGAGTCAGCAGGGTCGCAACGACTACCTGGTCCTGGAGCGCGGCGGCGATGTCGGCGGAACCTGGCGGGACAACACCTACCCCGGCGCCGCGTGCGACGTGCCCTCGCACCTGTACTCGTATTCCTTTGCGCTCAACCCGAATTGGTCGCGCTCGTTCTCCCGGCAGGGCGAGATCCAGTCCTACATCCAGGGCGTGGCGAAGAAGTACAACGTGCTGGACAAGCACATCTTCGACTGCGACGTGACCGGCGCCCGCTGGAACGACGACACCGCGCGGTGGGAAATCACCTCCAGCAAGGGCGATTTCACCGCCGACACGGTCGTCTCCGCGGTCGGCGCGCTGTGCGAGCCGAACCAGCCGGACATCAAAGGCATCAACACCTTCGAGGGCGAGATCTTCCACTCGGCCCGCTGGAACCACGACGCCGACCTGAACGGCAAGCGGGTCGCCATCATCGGCACCGGCGCCTCGGCCATCCAGATCATCCCGTCCATCGCGCCGCGGGTCGCCAAGCTGGACGTCTACCAGCGGACCGCGCCGTGGCTGCTGCCCCGCATGGACCGCCCGTACCTGAAGGCCGAGCAGCTCGCGTTCAAGTACCTGCCCGGCGTGCAGCGGCTGTCCCGCGCGGCCATCTACGCCGCCCGGGAGACCCAGGTCGTCGGCCTGGCCAAGTTCCCCGCGCTGATGCAGGGCTTCCAGCTGCTGGCCAAGGCCAAGCTGCAGTACGAGGTGCGTGACCCGGAGCTACGCAAGAAGGTCACCCCGGACTTCCGCATCGGCTGCAAGCGCATGCTCATCTCCAACGAGTACTACCCCGCGCTGAGCCGCGACAATGTGGACGTGGTCACCGACGGCATCGCCGAGATCCGCGCGGGCTCGATCGTCACCAAGGACGGCACCGAGCGCGAGATCGACGCGCTGATCGTGGCCACCGGCTTCCACGTCACCGACTCGCCCACCTACGAGACCATCACCGGCCTCGACGGCCGCACGCTGAGCGAGGTCTTCGACGAGATCGGCCAGCAGGGCTACAAGGGTTCGGCGGTCGCCAACTTCCCCAATATGTTCTTCCTGCTCGGCCCGAACGTCGGTCTCGGCCACACGTCGATGGTGTTCATGATCGAATCCCAGATCAACTACATCTCCGACGCGCTCACCACCGTCGACCGTCTCGGCCTGCGCAGCGTCGAGGTGCGCCGCGAAGTGCAGGACGCCTACAACAAGGACCTGCAGGCCAAGCTGAGCAAGACGGTGTGGAACACCGGCGGCTGCGCGAGCTGGTACTTGGACAAGCACGGCAACAATACGACGCTGTGGCCCGATTTCACCTTCCAATTCCGTAGGCTGACAAAGAATTTCGACGTCTCCGCCTACGCGACGACAACCGCGCCCGGCGAACTGAAAGTGGTGTGATCCCCGTGAGCAACGACGCTTACTTCAAGAACAAGGTCTGTGTCATCACCGGAGCGGGCTCCGGCATCGGCCGCGCGCTGGCCGAGAACCTGGCCGCGCGCGGCGCCGAGCTCGCGCTCTCCGACATCGACACCGACGGCCTCGCCGAGACCGTCCGTCGCTGCGAACAGCTCGGGGCGAAGGTCAAGTCCGATCGGATCGACGTGGCAGAGCGCGAGGCGGTGCTGCTCTACGCCGACGCGGTGAAGGCGCACTTCGGTGTGGTGCACCAGGTCTACAACAACGCGGGCATCGCGTTCCACGGCGAGGTCATCCGCTCGGAGTTCAAGGACATCGAGCGGATCATGGATGTCGACTTCTGGGGCGTCGTCAACGGAACTAAGGCGTTCCTGCCGATGCTCATCGAGTCGGGCGACGGCCACGTGGTCAATGTGTCCAGCCTGTTCGGCCTGATCGCCGTGCCGGGCCAGAGCGCATACAACGCAGCCAAGTTCGCGGTGCGCGGCTTCACCGAATCGCTGCGCCAGGAGATGCTGGTCGGCAAGCACCCGGTCAAGGTGACCTGCGTGCACCCGGGCGGCATCAAGACCGCGGTGGCCCGCAACGCCACCTACGCCGAGGGCATCGACGGCAAGTCGGCCGCGTCCATGTTCGACAAGAAACTGGCCATCCACACCCCGGAGATGGCCGCGCAGACCATCACCGAAGGCGTGCGCAAGGGCCACGGCCGGGTGCTGATCGGCTGGGAGGCGAAGCTGCTCGACGTGTTCGTGCGGGTCACGGCCTCCGGCTACCAGCGCATCGCCGCCGCGGTCAACCGGCCCTTCCTCCCCTGAACGACCATGCGTGAATTCGACATTCCGCTGCCCGTCGGCCGCGTGCTGCTGAAGCCGGTGTTCCGGTTGATGCTCAACGCTCGACTGCCGTTCACGGTGCAGCGCAAGCTGATGGATCTCGGCGCGCCGCTGCAACCGATGCCCTCCGGCGTCACGGTGCGCAAGACGCGACTCGGCGCTCGTCCGGCCGAACTGCACATCGCGGACTCGACCAACCCCACCACCGCCGTGCTCTACCTGCACGGCGGTGGCTACGCGGTCGGGTCGATGGCCACCCACCGCTCGCTCGCGGCGCGGCTGGCCCGCGACACCGGCAGCGCGGTGTACGTCGTCGACTATCGGATGGCGCCGGAGCACCCGTTCCCCTCGGGTCTGGACGACGCCGTCGCCGCGTTCCTGGAACTGGTGTCCGAGAAGGGCTTCCGGCCCGATCAGATCGCCGTCGCGGGCGACTCGGCGGGCGGCGGCCTGAGCTTGGCCACTGCGCAGCGGCTGATCGCCGAGCACGGGATCACCCCTGCGGCGCTCGGCCTGATCGCACCGTGGAGCGATCCCAACGAGATCCCCGATCGCGACAGCGACACGGTGATCAACAAGCCGTGGTCGCGCGCCTGCGCCGCCGCCTACCTCGGCGAGGGCGACGGGAACGATCCCGGCTACGCGCCGCTGCGCGGGGTCCTGCACGGACTGCCGCCGACCTATGTCCAGGTCGACGTCAGCGAGCTGCTGCACGCCCAGTGCGTCGCACTGGTCGCGGCGCTGCGCGGCGCGGGAGTGCACGTGCAGTTCACCGAGAGCCGGGGCCTATGGCACGTCGCCCAGTTGCAGGCCGGATTGTTCCGCCCCGCCGCGGTGGCGCTGCGCGAACTCTCCGATTTCCTGCGCGATGCCGTCCAGCCGGTGCGCGCGAGCGACCTAGGATGAGTGCGTACCTCCGCCTGCGCTCCGGCCGTGCAGAAAGATGGCAAACGAGTCCGGATCGGGCGGCCGATTACCGAGCGGCGAGATTTTCGGTAGTCGATCGCACGGACCGGCACAAGGTGTCGTAGATTACTGGCGAGTAAACCCACGTGGAAGGGCACTGATGCGAGAGTTCGAAGTCCCGGCTTCCTACACCATCCCGGATGACGCGAACAATTCCGACAACGTCTTCCGCCACGCCGAGCAGGCGCCGAACGCGGTGCTGTTCAACGTGCCGAACGGCAGCGGCGGTTGGCGGGACGTCACGGCGGCGGAGTTCGCCGAAACCGTCACGGGCGTGGCCAAGGGCATCATCGCCTCCGGCATCGAACTCGGCGACCGCGTCGCCATCATGGCCCCCACCCGCTACGAGTGGGCTGTGCTCGACTTCGCCATCTGGGCGGCGGGCGCCTGCACCGTCGCCATCTACGACAGCTCCGCCGCCGAGCAGGCCAAGTGGATCCTGCAGGACTCTGCGACCAAGCTGCTCGTCGTCGAAAACGACAAGCACCGCGCCACGATCGACGAGATCGAGGCGGGCTCGCTGCCCGAGCTGAAGGAAACCATCCAGATCGACAAGGGCGCCATCGACGAGCTGCTCGCCCGCGGCGCCGAGCTGGACGATCAGGCCGTGCACGACCGCCGCGCGCAGGTCGGCGCCGCCTCGCCCGCCACCCTGATCTACACCTCGGGCACCACGGGCCGCCCCAAGGGCGTCATGCTCAGCCACGCGAACCTCTACGCGGAGTCGAAGTCCGACCGGATCGCGCTGAGCAAGTACGTCACCGAGGGCAAGAAGACCCTGATGTTCCTGCCGCTGGCGCACGTGTTCGCGCGCGCGGTGGCGCTGGCGGCCTTCGACGCCAAGGTGATCGTCGCGCACACCTCCGACTGGTCCACCCTGGTCGACCAGTTCGGCAGCTACAAGCCGCACTTCATCCTCTCGGTACCGCGCGTGTTCGAGAAGGTGTTCAACGCGTCGAAGCAGAAGGCGCACGACGGCGGCAAGGGCAAGATCTTCGACGCCGCTGCCGACACCGCCATCGCCTACAGCGAGGCGCTGGACAACGGCGGCCCCGGCCTCGTGCTCAAGCTCAAGCACACGGTGTTCGACAAGCTGGTCTACAGCAAGCTGCGGGTCGCGCTCGGCGGTCAGTGCGAGGCGGCCGTCTCCGGCGGCGGCCCGCTCGGCGCGCGCCTCGGCCACTTCTTCCGCGGCGTCGGCGTGACCATCTACGAGGGCTACGGCCTCACCGAGACCACCGCGGCCATCACCGTGAACACCCCGGAGAAGATTCGAGTCGGTTCGGTCGGCCGCCCGATCGAGGGCCACGCCGTCAAGATCGCCGAGGACGGCGAGCTGCTGCTGCGCGGCTCGGTCGTGTTCGGCGGCTACTGGGGCAACGCGGAAGCCACCGAGGACGCCTTCGACGACGGCTGGTTCAAGACCGGCGACCTCGGCGCCATCGACGCCGACGGCTTCGTCACCATCACCGGCCGCAAGAAGGAAATCATCGTCACCGCGGGCGGCAAGAACGTCTCGCCCGCGCTGCTCGAGGACTCGCTGCGGTCGCACCCGCTGATCAGCCAGGTGATGGTGGTCGGCGACGGTCAGCCGTTCGTCGGCGCGCTGATCACCCTCGACCCGGAGGCGCTGCCCGGCTGGAAGGAACGCAAAGGGCTGCCCGCCGAGACCGCGATCGAGAAGCTCATCGAGCACGCCGACCTGGTCGCCGAGATCGATGCCGCCATCGCCGACACCAACAAGAAGGTCTCGCACGCCGAGCAGATCAAGAAGATCCGCATCCTCGCGGTCGACTGGACCCAGGAGGGCGGCGAGCTCACCCCGAAGATGTCGCTCAAGCGCGCCGTCGTGATGAAGCAGTACGCCTCCGAGGTGGAGAAGATCTACAGCTAGTAGCTGGTCGAAAGGCGCTGTCCGCGGGTTCGTTTCGCGGGCAGCGCCTTTCGCGTTTCTGCGGATTCTCGCCCGGCTGCGCCATTCGCGTATCAGGTCCTGGACGCAGCCTGCGCACGCGGTCGGGGCTCCGACGAGTGGCGGCTCGGTAGAGAGCGGTCGCGCCTGTCCGCACCATTCGCGTGCCAGGTCCTGCGCGCAGCTTGCACGCGCACCTGCGGCTTCCTCTTACGGCGGCTCGGTTCGCAGCCGGCTCAGAGCCGGTCGAGGAACTTCGCGATGAGCGGAGCAATCTCCGGCAGGTGGGTTTCCAGGGCGAAGTGGCCGGTGTCGAAGAGGTGCAGTTCGGCGTCGGGGACGTCGGCGAGGTAGGCGTGGGCGCCCGGCTCGGGGAAGAACGGGTCTTCGGCGCCCCACACGACGAGCGTGGGCGGGGTGTGCTCGCGCAGCCACCGCTGCCATTCCGGGTAGGCGTCGACGTTCGACTGGTAGTCGAAGGCCAGCGCGACCTGCGCCTCCTTGCGGCCGGGCAGCTCGAGGAAGTGCTGATCGAGCAGCCAGCTCTCGGGCGCGAGCACCGACGGATCGGGCACGCCGTGCTCGTACTGGCCGCGGGTGCCCTCGAGGGTGAGCAGTCCGCGGATGGTGTCCTCGGCGCCCTCCTGTTCCGGACGCAGCGCGACGAATTCCTTGGCGCCCTCGGAAAGTCCGGCCTCGTAGGCGTTGCCGTTCTGCACCACCAACCCGGCGATCCATTCGGGGTGGCGCAGGGCCAGCCGAAAGCCGATCGGGGCGCCGAAGTCGAAGACGTACATCGCGAACCGGCGCAGATCGAGGGCCTGGACGAAACCCTCCACCACATCGGCGAGGCGATCGAAGCTGTACTCGAAATCGGCGGGGGCGCTGGTGCGTCCGAAGCCAGGGTAGTCGGGGGCGATCAGCCGGTAGTGGCCGCCGAGCGCCTGCAGCAGCGCACGGAACTGGTGTGAACCCGAGGGAAAACCGTGCAGCAGCAACAGGATCGGCGCGTCGGGGCGCGCCGGGATCGATTCGCGGTAGAAGACCTCGACGCCGTCGACCTCGACGGTGCGGTGCTGAACGCGGGGCAGCTCGAACATTTCACATGCCTTATCTACGTGGTGATGCATTAGTTCTAGCGCATCGTCTTCTAATGTGTCAACTCGGAGATGTACCATTAGAAGGTGACCGATACGACCCCGCTGATCGGCGAGCCCTTGGCGCTGGACCTGGTCAACACCCGACCGCTCGGCACGGATCTGCTCGCCACCACCGAACAGTTGGCGGACTGGCTCGCCCGCCAATCCGACCGCCACCCCGAGCTGGCGCTGGACCGACCCGCCCCCGCTGACCTGGCCGCCGTGCACGACGTGCGCGACCACATCGCCGCCGCCCTCGACGCGGTGCTGCACGGCCAACCCCCGCCCGCCGCGGCGCTGCGCGCGCTCACCACGGCGCAGGCCGCCGCCCCTGCCGTCCGCCGCCTGCACTGGGACGGCGCCGCCGTCGTCGCCACCCCGCACCGCGACGGCCCGTCCGCCACATGCCTGTCGGCCGTCCTCGCCGAAGCCGCGGCCGACCTGCTCACCGACCCTGCCCTCGCCAAACTCAAACGCTGCGAGGCCGACGACTGCGTGCTCCTCTTCCTGCCCGCCCACCCCAAACGCCGCTGGTGCTCCCCCGAACGCTGCGGCAACCGGGTCCGCGTGGCGCGCTACTACCGGAAGCACAAGGAGTAAGCGGACGCGAGAGGGAATCGACGGGAGAGAAATGGTGGTTTGCACTTCGGGGCGGGCGCGGGCCGGGTGGGCGCAGTAGGCTCGCGACATGGCCGTACTGCGGTGGCGGGTGGGGGCTGGAATCGTGTCCGCCGGGCTGGCGCTCGGGGTGGCGCAGCTGCTTGCCGCGTTCATCCGGTCCGAGAGCGCGCCGATCTACGTGCTCGGTGCGGCGGTCATCGACCACACCCCCGACGGCCTGCGCGAATGGGCGATCAGCACGTTCGGCACGGCCGACAAGACGGTGCTGTTCCTCTGCATGGCTGTCGTCGCGGTCTTCGTCGCGGGTCTCGCGGGCGCCCTCGAACGCGTCGACCGCGCGACGGGCTCCACCCTGCTCGTCTTCTTCGGCTTGCTCGCCGCGTTCCTGGCCGCCGAACGCTACGGCGTCCTCGCCGCGATTCCCACCGTAATCGGCGTCGCCGCAGGGATATACGCGCTCCGCGTACTGACCGAGCAGATCACCGAAGCGTTTCCCGGCACAGCATCCGAACAGCCGCCACCGAACACGCCGCCTTCCGATCACACGACTCCCGCCACGGCATCGGCACAGGTTCACCCCGCCGACTCCCCTGTTGCACCGGAAACCCCTGGCGCGCAGCCTCACTCGGGTGCGGACGCAAGTAGTCGCGCCGATCGAGTGCAGGCGGATGGTTCGACGCATCCCGAAGCCGACACCGCTGCGCGCGCCGACACTGCCATCGAGCCGCGGACCGGCGCCGACGCGACCGCGGAATCATCCCGAAGCGCCGCCGACCTGCGGACCGAAGTGGATGCGGGGACGGGTTCGACCGGCTCAGGGGGGATCGCGGCGGGCCCGCAGCGGCGAGATCTGTTGCGGGGCATGGCGATCACGGGCGGCGTGGCCTTGCTGGCCGGCGCAGGTGGGCGGCTGTGGGGTGCGCGGCGCGGGGACGTCTCGGGCGAGCGCGCGGCGGTCACGCTGCCGCAGCCGACCGAGCCCGCGATCTCGTTGCTGCCCGATGCCGATCTGCGGGTGCCGGGGCTGACGCCGTATCTCACTGCCAACGACGACTTCTACCGGATCGATACCGCGCTCTTCCTGCCGCAGGTCTCGATCGACGACTGGTCGCTGCGCATCCACGGCATGGTGGATCGCGAGATCACCATCGGCTGGGCCGATCTCGCGCGGCGGCCAGTGGTGGAACGGCTCGTGACGCTGGCCTGCGTGTCGAATCCCGTGGGCGGCGATCTCATCGGCAACGCGCTGTGGCGCGGCTACCGTCTCGTCGAGCTGCTCGCCGAGGCCGGACCGCATCCCGACGCCGATATGGTGCTCTCCCGCAGCAAGGACGGCTGGACGTCGGGAACCCCGCTGGCCGTTCTCACCGACGGCCGCGACGCCCTGCTCGCGGTGGGCATGAACGGCGAACCGCTGCCGGTGGCGCACGGTTATCCGGCCCGGCTGGTGGTGCCCGGCCTGTACGGCTATGTCTCGGCCACCAAATGGGTGACCGAACTGGAGGTCACCCGGTTCGACCGCGCCACCGCCTACTGGACCCGGCGCGGTTGGTCGGCCCTCGGCCCGATCAAGAC
Organism: Nocardia sp. bgisy134; assembly: GCF_057708325.1. Classification (NCBI taxonomy): domain Bacteria; kingdom Bacillati; phylum Actinomycetota; class Actinomycetes; order Mycobacteriales; family Nocardiaceae; genus Nocardia; species Nocardia sp. bgisy134. The sequence continues at coordinate 86,305 of NZ_JBYIRW010000007.1, read as the reverse complement.
CGGCACCCGCATCGACACCCCGCGCGGCCGGGTCCGCAGACCACCCGGCCGCATCCCCGTCGCGGGCGTGGCCTGGGCCCAGCACCGCGGCATCACCGCCGTCGAGGTGCAGATCGACGACGGCGACTGGCGTCCGGCCCGCCTGTCCACCGAACAGTCCATCGACACCTGGCGCCAATGGGTCTACGACTGGGACGCCACCCCCGGCACCCACACCCTCCGCGCCCGCGCCACCGACGGCACCGGCGAAACCCAAACCGCCGAACGCCGCGACGTCATCCCCGACGGCGCCACCGGCCACCCCACCCTCACCATCCAAATCGGCTGACGCCGGGCACGACGCCCGGGATATTCATCGAATGCGATAGCGTTCGCCGAATGCATCCGGATAGGGTCTGAGCAGGTAGTTGGCCCGATCCCAAGGAGCGCACATGTCCGCGATCTTCGACTGGGCGAAGTCCGAGAACCTGCAGCCGGAGCCGATCACGCTGGACATCTGGCGCGAACTGCCCGAAGACTTCTGCCGCCAGGTCGAATTGGTCAACGGCGAGGCGGTGCGCGCCGAATCGCCGAATCGGCAGCACCAGAAGGCCGCTCGACGACTGGCCGAATTGCTCGAAACGGCCGCCGAACAGCACATGGACCGATACCAGGACGGCTGCCTCGATGTGGACACCGACTTCGATGTCGCGCTGTGGGAGCTTCCGAAGGCTACGGTCCGCCGGCCCGATGTTGCCCTCTACGAATGCGCCCCCGATGAATTGCGGCCGCGACCGGCGTCCATGCTGCTCATCGCGGTCGAAGTCGTGTCACCGGGCAGCGAGAAGATCGACATCGCTCAGAAGAAGGCCGATTACGCGCTGGCGGGAATTCCCTGGTACTGGATCGTCTGGATCGCCGACAACCGCGTCGATTCGATCGAAGTCTTCGTACTCGATCACGCACTGACGCAGTACCGTCCGCACGTTGTGCTCGAGCCGGGCGGGGCCGAGATCGTCGATATGCCGGTGCGGTTGAAGGTCGATTGGGACCGGCTCTCCGGACTCGTGCGCTGAGGCCGCATCCCCGGGTGGGGATGCGGCCGGGCGGCGATCAGGCCGAGACGCTGTCGGCCTTGGCGAGTTTGTCGGCGGGGCCCGCGGGGGTGGGGGTGCCGTGGCGGACGAAGAGGGCCGAGGCTACGACGCCGATCAGCAGGATGGCGGCGGGCAGCAGGATGGATTCGCCGAGGGCGGTGCTGAATTCGCCGAGGATCTGCGGCGGGAGGGGGCCTTGGCCGACGCCTTCCCCGGTGGGTGCGCCGCCCACGAGACCGTTGGCGGACATCCGAGAGGCGATCAGCGCGCTGATGGCCGCGCTGCCCAGCACCGAACCGACCTGACGGGTGGTGTTGTAGACGCCCGCGCCCGCACCCGCCTGGTGCACGGCCAGGTTGTGGGTGGCGGTGGAGGCCAGCGGCGCCCAGATGCAGGCGTTGGCGAAACCGGCCAGCGCCGCGGACGCCAGGAACCACGCGATGTTGGAATCCGGCGTCATGATCGCCGACCACCAGAAGATCGACACCGCGAACAGCGCGAAGCCGGTGGTCGGGACGATGCGCGGATGCAGCCGATCGGCGAACTTGCCGACGAGCGGCGCGGCGAAACCGGTGACGATCGCCATCGGCGCGAACACCAGTGCCGACCTGGTCGGCGACAGCTCGCGCACCGCTTGCAGATAGAAGTACGAGGGCACCATCACCGAGGTGACCGTGGCGCCCATCGCGGCGATGGCCACGTTCGACAGCGCGAAGTTGCGGTCGCGGAACAGACCGAGCGGCACCAGCGGCTCACCGGTGTTGCGCGCCTGGTTCACCGCGAACACGCCGAGCACGACCAGACCCGCGGCGATCATCAGCCAGATGCGCGCCGACCAGTCGTAGCTGTTGCCCTCCTGAATGCCGAACACCAGCAGGAACATGCCGATGCCGCTGAGCACCACGCCGGGGATGTCGAACTTGTGCGGGTGCGTGGGCAGCGCGGGCACCAGCCAGACCGCCAGCGCGAAGGCGACGATGCCGACCGGCACGTTGACGATGAAGATCCACTCCCAGCTCAGCCCGTCGACCAGCACGCCGCCCAGGATCGGGCCGACCAGGGTGGCCAGACCCGCCACGCCGCCCCACAGACCCATGGCCGCGCCGCGCCGGTCCGGCGGGAAGGTGCGGGTGATCACCGCCATGGTCTGCGGCGTCATGAGCGCGGCGCCGAGGCCCTGCACGGCGCGCGCGGCGATCAGCATGCCGATGCTCTGCGACAGCCCGCACCACAGCGACGCGGCGGTGAAGACCGCGAGACCGATGAGGTAGATGTTCTTGGGGCCGTAGCGATCACCGAGCCTGCCGGTGACGAGCAGCGGAACGGCATAGGTGAGCAGGTAGGCGCTGGTGACCCAGATGACCTGGGAGATATCGGCCTGCAGGTCCCGCATGATCGCGGGGTTGGCGACCGCGACGATGGTCATGTCGAGCAGGATCATGAAGAAGCCGACGACCAGCGCGGACAGCGCTAGCCACGGATTGCGTTGGGTGGGCATAGGGATGTCGTTCCTATCCGAGAAGATCGGTGTGAGTGATCGGAGGCGGTCACGGCGCCGCTGCCGTCGAGCGGCGCGGCATGGGCGGCGGCTCCGGGTGGTCGTCGTCGGCCCAGGGATGTTCGGGTCCGGCCAGCCGGATGCCGGTGTGCGGGTCGAACTCCTCCCACTCCAGTGCGCCGCTTGCCAATTCGTCGAGGAAGCCGGTCAACCAGGTGAGCTCGGCCGCGAATGTGGTGCGCAGATAGGTCAATACGACCCAGTAGCGGCGTTCCACCTCGTGGGTACGGGCCCAGTCGGTCATCGTGTCGAGGTCTTCGAGATCGCGCTCGAGGTGGGCGACGCGTTCGCGCACCAGCGCGAGCACGTCCTCCTTCGGCAGGTTGTGCGCTTCGGCCAGCGCGACGGGGAACAGCGGGTATTCCCGCTGCGGATAGCGCAGGAGCTCGGCGAGCCTGGCCCGCAGCGCGTCCCTACCGGACGCGGTGATCCGGTAGGTGGTGCGTTCGGGGCGGTTGCCCGCGCGGTCGACGCCCTCGGCGCGCACCAGTTCTTGATCGGCCAGCCGGGTGACGGTGTGGTAGAGCGAGCCGGGCCGCAGCTTGACCAGCAGATCCTCGCCCCGCCGCAGCAGCAGCTGAAACATCTCGTACGGATGCATCGGCCGCTCCTCGAGCAGCGCGAGTACGGAGACCGCCAACGCGGTCAACGCCGGACGCGCCTGCCCCATGCAATCACCTCCCGTGGAAATCACCCCCGCCACACCGCGGGAGCCGGGTTGCCGTACCCCTTCGACCGCGAAACGGTAGTCGCGGGTACCGACATACTCCGTACCAAATACTCCACGTGGAATATACGGCTCAGAATTGCGGCGGGACAAGGGTGTGCAGTCAGCGCGTGACGAGCACCACCATCAGGACCCCATGGCAATCACGAACCCTTCGACGCACCTTCGACTTCCGGGCACCGACCCGGCGCTATGCGGACCGAACGGCATTGCGTCCGAACAGCTCTCGCGACCACCGACCCGGCTCAGGCCGAGGCCGAGGCTCGTCCGGCATCGCGATCGGCAGCCCGTGGCGGCAAGCGAACCGGACGGCATATCCGGTCGACAGCGGATCACCCCAGAGGAACGCGACGTTCGGAACACCGCCGGACGCGGCAGGCTCCGGCATCGTCCGCACGTGGCGCGCCGATGGACGACCTCGCCCCGGAACCTACAATCCGTGCGTGTCCAGCCAGGCGCGCGCGACCTCACCGGCCGCGGCGCCGTCGCGGACGCGGCGGATCATCTCGACCAAATCGTCCGTCGTCAGTTCGCCCGCAACGTAATTCAGCTTCCGGATGCGCTGGTCGTCGAGCAGCCCCTTGCGGAACACCGGGATCACGTTCTCGGCGCGCAACGCGTACTCACGGTCGGTCAGCACCGTGAGCCCCTCGGTGGCCGAGGAGGTGAGCGCGGAAGGACCGCCGATCACTCCGGCTTGAACCGAGTTGTCCAGCAGGGCATTCCGCAGCGCGGCCGTATCGGGCAACGGCGTCTCCCCCGCGAAGTCGCAGACGGTCACCGGTGCGGCGCCGGGGGCACGGAGCGCGTCCGGCGCGGGAGCCAGTCCGGCGCGGAGTTCTCCGCAGCGCGGGGCGAGTTCGGCGACCGAATCCAGATCGTCCCGGCGCGCGGCCTCGGCGGCGACCAGCACCCGTGGCCGCAGATCGGTGCCGTCGGCCGGATCCGAGACGACCAGCCCCTCCGGCAGCGAGCGGTTCAGATCCTGGACCACGGCGGATGGCGTGCGCGCCGCGGACCGGCTGTCGTAGAAGGCCAGCAGTGCGCCGGTGTGCTCGCCGACCAGCGCGACCCGGCCCGCGTCGAGCGCGGCCAGATAGTCGGCCCGCTGCCCGAGCTCCGGCTGCACGGCGACCCGCAGCCCGGTCCTGGCCAGCGCGCCCGCGTAGACCTCCGCGAGCACCCGCGATTCGATCGCGTCACCCGCGCCGACCACGAAGGCGGGGCCGGGATCGTCGTTTCCGCAGGACACGACCGCGGCCGCGGCCGCGGCGACCAATATCCGGGCCAGCACCCGCCTAGACGCGGCCAACACCATCCGGCGACACCAACTCTCCGAAGACGACTACAGCCGACAGAAATACCCAGTTGCGGGCAGTATGGACAACCAGAATGTACCGGTGCCGCTTCGGCCTCGGCCGCACGCACCGTCCGCATCCGCCGGAAGGACCCCCGTGAAGACCACGATCACCCCCGCTGCCGGGCGGTCGGCGCTGCGGCTCGCACTGCGCGCCTCCCGGCTCCTCGCCGCCGCGACACTGCTCGCCGTCGGCATGATCCTGTCGGCCTGCGGCAATTCCGATCCACTCGCCGCGGACGGCGACTGTGCGGGTGAGAGCCTGATCGTCGGCTCGGCGAACTTCCCGGAGTCCGAGACGGTCGCCAACATATACGCGGAGGTGTTGCGGGTCAACGGCTTCCAGGTGGACACCCGGCTCAACATCGGCAGCCGGGAGGCCTACATCCCGGCGCTACGCAAGTGCGCGATCTCGGTGATCCCGGAGTACACCGGCAATCTGTTGCAGTACCTGGACAACGACGCGACCGCGACCAGCGGCGCCGACGTCGAGGCCGCGCTGGCGGGCGCGCTCGGCTCCCAATTGGCCACCGCGGCGCCCGCACCCGGCCAGGACTCCGACGCGGTGGTGGTCACCCGTGCCACCGCCGAGCGCTGGAACCTGCGCACCATCGCCGATCTCGCGCCGCATTCGGCCGAGGTGAAGCTCGGCGCGCCCGCGGAATTCCAGGAGCGCCAGGGCGGACTGCCCGGCCTGAAGGAGAACTACGGCCTGGACATCGCCGCCGCCAACTTCGTCCCGCTCGCCGACGGCGGCGGTCCGGCCACCGTACGCGCGCTGGTGGAGGGCCAGGTCACCGCCGCCAACATCTTCACCACCTCCCCCGCCATCGCCGAGAACGATCTCGTCGTACTCGCGGACCCGAAGCACAACTTCCCGGCGCAGAACGTGATTCCGCTGTTCAACGCCGCCAAGAAGTCCGACAAGGCGATCGCCGCACTGAACGCGGTCTCGGCGAAGCTCACCACCGAGCAGCTGATCGAGCTGAACAAAGCGGTGTCGGGCAGCAGCAAGACCGAGCCCGCGGCGGCCGCCAAGGCGTGGGTCGCGGCACAGGGGTTGAACACGCCGGTCGGGTGATCCGGCGCGGGTGATCGCAGGGAGGGCAGCGGTGTCGGACATCGAGTTCCACGCAATCAGCAAGACCTATCCGGACGGCACGCACGCCGTCACCGATCTGGATCTGCGCATCGAGTCCGGTTCGTTCACCGTGTTCGTCGGTCCGTCCGGCTGCGGAAAGACCACGTCGATGCGGATGATCAACCGGATGATCCGGCCCACCTCGGGCACGATCACCATTGCCGGACAAGACATCTCGACGGTGGATCCGGTCCGGCTGCGGCTCGGCATCGGCTACGTGATCCAGAGCGGCGGCCTGCTTCCGCACCGCACCGTGCTCGACAATGTCGCGACCGTGCCGGTACTGCGTGGCGATTCGCGGCGCGCGGCGCGCAAGGCGGCGCTGGAAGTCCTGGACCGAGTGGGCCTGGATCGTGGTCTGGCCGCTCGCTACCCCGCCCAGTTGTCGGGCGGTCAGCAGCAGCGGGTGGGCGTGGCGCGGGCGCTGGCCGCCGACCCGCCGATCCTGCTGATGGACGAGCCGTTCAGCGCCGTCGACCCGGTGGTGCGGGCCGAGTTACAGATCGAAATGCAGCGGCTGCAAGCGGAATTGCACAAGACCATCGTCTTCGTCACCCACGACATCGACGAGGCGGTCACCCTCGGCGACCGGGTCGCGGTGTTCGGCCGCGCGGGCGTGCTCCAGCAGTACGATGCGCCGCAGCGCGTCCTGTCCGGGCCCGCGACGAATTTCGTCGCCGAGTTCGTCGGGCGCGATCGCGGCTATCGCGGCCTCTCCTTTCGCTCCGCCGATGACGTTCCGCTGCACGAGATTCCGACCGCTACCGCGGGCGCGGTGGGTGCGCTGCGGTTGAAGCAGGGCGAGTGGATTCTGGTGGTGGACGATACGGTCAAGCCGCTCGGGTGGGTCGACGCGACCGGCGTGGCATCCCGGCGCGCGGGCTGGCCGCTGGAGGACTGCATGGCGGCGGGCGGATCACTGTTCACACCCGCGGGCGACCTGCGCCAGGCATTGGACGCCGCGATCTCCTCGCCATCCGGAATCGGTGTGGCCGTGGACGATTCCGGACGCGTGCGGGGCGGCGTGCTGGCCACCGAGGTGATCGCCCAGCTGGCCGAGCAACGCGGCGCGGAAGACGCCGAGCGCAACCGGCTCGCTGGTGAACAGGGCCGCTCCGACGGCGACGGGGCCGGTTCGTGATCGGGGGCGGCTCCGCCACGGCGCCGCGCCGCGACGGGCGGGAGACCGCGTGCGATACCTGATCGACAACCTCTCCGACATCCTCGCCATCACCAGGACGCACCTGTATCTGGCGTTGACGCCCTTGCTGTTCGGCCTGGTGATCGCGATTCCGGCGGGCGCGATGATCCGGCGAATCCCGTGGCTGCGGCGCATCACCGTGACCGTGGCGAGCCTGGCCTACACGGTGCCCTCGCTCGCGCTGTTCGTGATCATCCCTCCGCTGGTGGGCATTTCGACGATCGATCCGTGGAACGTGATCATCGCCTTGACCATCTACTCGACCGCGCTGCTGGTGATCGCGGTGCCGGTGGCGCTGGATTCGGTCCCCGCCGCCGTGGTCGACGCCGCCGACGCCGTCGGTTTCGGACCGCTGCGGCGCACACTGACCGTCGACATGCCTTTGGCCATACCGGTTTTCGTGTCGAACCTGCGCGTCGTGGTGGTCACCGACATCGCCATGGTGTCGGTCGGCGCGCTGATCGGCGTCGGCGGACTCGGCAAGCTGTTCACCCAGGGCTATCAGCGCGACTACCCGGACGAGATCGTCGCGGGCATCATCGTGACGCTGGCGCTCGCGCTGCTCTTCGACCGGCTGGTGTACCTGCTCGGCCGGTGGGCGACGCCATGGACCAGGGCCGACGAGCGAACACGACGAGGAGCGAGCGCGTGAACCTCTTCGTCGACGCTTGGCGTTATTTCACCGACAGCGCCAATTGGGGCGGGCCCACCGGCATCGAATACCGACTGGCGCAACACCTTTGGTACACCGTGCTGGCGGTGGCCGGGTCGGCCGTGATCGCGGTGCCGCTCGGCCTGGCCATCGGCCACCGACGGCGCGGCGCCGCGGCGCTGGTCGGTTTCGCCAACGCGATGCGCGCGCTGCCCACCCTCGGCCTGCTCACGTTCCTGGTGCTGTTGCTCGGGCTAGGGCTGATCCCGCCGCTGCTCGCGCTGCTCACCGTCGGCGTCCCGCCGCTGCTGGCGGGCGCGTACGCGGGGGTGGCCAACGTGCCCGCCGACGTGGTCGACGCCTCCAGGGCCGTGGGTATGACCGAGCAGCAGATCCTGTTCCGGGTGGAAGTGCCCAATGCCATGCCGATCCTGGTGAACGGCCTGCGCGGCGCCACCCTCCAGGTGGTGGCCACCGCGACCATCGCGGCGTACGTGAACCTCGGCGGGCTCGGCCGCTATATCTTCGACGGCCTCGGGCTGCACCGCTACGACCGGGTGCTGGTGGGCGCGCTGCTGGTGGCGGCGCTGGCGATGCTGCTGGATGGACTGCTCGCACTCGTCGTGTGGGCGACGACGCCGGGCACCGGCAGGCTGCGCCGGTCGTCGGCTCCGGTCGACGTACCGCAAGCCGCGCGCTGACCTCGTCCGCTCCACTCGGCCCGTCCACGCCCATTGACCACTGGTGTGATCTAGGTCACTATTGCAAGTGGCCGTAGGAGTCGTCAGCCGTGCGCGCTCGACGCAACTGTGGCACGCCGTGTCGAGACCTGCGCATCCTCGAGTCCTGCGGGCACCGAACCCGAGACAAGGAGGATTGCGAGCATGAACGCACCGATGAAGGCACGTGACATCATGCACGCCGATGCCACGTGCATCCCCGCGGACGAGACGATCGACCGCGCCGCTCAGATGATGCGCAACATGGACGTGGGTGCGCTGCCGATCTGCCACAACGACCGCCTTGTCGGCATGCTGACCGACCGTGACATCGTTGTGCGCTGCATCGCCGAGGGACACAACCCGGGCCGCATCCGCGCGGGCGATCTCGCCAAAGGCACACCGCGCTGGGTCGACGCCGACGCCGACCTTCAGCAGGTGCTGGAACTGATGGAGCAGAACCAGATCAAGCGACTGCCGGTCATCGAGAACAAGCGCCTCATCGGCATGATCTGCGAATCCGATCTGGCCAAGAACGTCACCGACGCCCAGCTGGCCGAGTTCATCTCGGCCGTCTCCGTGCCGCACTGACCGCCGCTCCCGCTACGGGAACGACGCAGGGCGCCTCGTTCGTCGTTGAACGGGGCGCCCTGTCTATTGCGTAATCAGTTGTTACGCAACGCCCTCCGCACGCGCGGCGGCGGCGACAGCCTCGGCGACGGCCGGGGCGACCCGCGGATCGAGCGGGCTGGGGACGATCTTCTCAGGGCCGAGCTCGTCGGCGACCACGCCCAGGATGGCGTTCGCCGCGGCGATCTTCATGCCCTCGGTGATGCGCCGGGCGCCCGCGTCGAGCGCGCCCTTGAACACACCGGGGAAGGCGAGCACGTTGTTGATCTGGTTCGGGAAGTCGCTGCGGCCGGTCGCGACGATCGAGGCGTACTTGCGCGCCACGTCCGGGTGGATCTCCGGGTCCGGGTTGGACATGGCGAACACGATCGCCTCCGGCGCCATCGAGGCGATGAGCTCCTCGGCGATCAGGCCCGCCGACAGACCGAGGAACACGTCCGCGCCCGCGAGCGCCTCGGCGGCGGCGCCGGTGAGGCCGCGCGGGTTGGTGCGCTCGGCCAGTTCGGACTTCACCTCGTTCAGGTCGGCGCGATCGCGGCTCACGATGCCCTTCGAGTCGAGCACGGTGACATCGCGGACGCCCGCGGCGAGCAGGATGTTGGTGCACGCGACACCGGCCGCGCCCGCACCCGACACCACGACCTTCAGTCCGTCGATGTCACGACCCTGCACCCGGGCCGCGCCGTTCAGGGCGGCGAGCACCACGATCGCGGTGCCGTGCTGGTCGTCGTGCATGACCGGGCAGTCCAGCGCCTCGATGACACGCTTCTCGATCTCGAAGCAGCGCGGCGCGGAGATGTCCTCCAGGTTGACCGCGCCGAAGCTCGGGCGCAGCCGGATCAGGGTCTCGACGATCTCGTCGACGTCCTTGGTGTCCAGCACGATCGGGATGGAATCCAGGCCGGCGAACTTCTTGAACAGCGCGGCCTTGCCCTCCATCACCGGCAGCGAGGCGCGCGGGCCGATGTCGCCGAGGCCGAGGACGGCGGTGCCGTCGCTGACCACGACCACCAGGCGGTCGGTCCAGGTGTAGCGCTTGGCCAGCGTCTCGTCCTGAGCGATCGCACGGCTGACCTGAGCGACGCCGGGGGTGTACGCGATCGAGAGGTCACGCTGAGTGTCCAGCGGAGCCGAGAGCTCGACCGAGAGCTTGCCGCCGAGGTGTCCAGCGAAGATTTCGTCGTTTGTGATCTCGGACAAACTCGCGGTGGCATTCGGTGCGTCAGTCACAGGTGACACGATTTCACTCCTGCTCGGGTCGGGCTGAACCGGGGGACGGTTACCGCCGGGTAATTCGTAATAGGTGATTCGTACCGCTCATCGAGTGCGCTGACATGGACGTTTCGAGTCGGGGCGGGTGTGTCGAAACCCGACGATGAGCTCTAGACGTGGCGCTGCACTGATCCGCAGAGCGGGGGCCGGACGGGTGGGTCCGGACAGAACATGCGGGGCGATCCTCGGGGGCGCGACGGTACGTTGCGCGGCGCGGAGCACCGTTATTCCCGAACCCGGCGGTGGCGTAGGAGGGGAATCCGCAACATTCTGCCAGCCGGTCCGATGACTTGCCAAACCGGTGTGTCGGATCCCGGTTGCGCGTCATATTCCGAGGGTAGGTCCCCGGAATTACCCCGAAGTTAGGGGAAACTCGCATCCGCACATCGCACGGCGGTGAGTTCTCACATCGCCAGGCGGTCCGGTGGTGTGAGGTCCGGGTCTTGCCGGTCGGGCACGATTCTAGGGGTCTCCCGCACCGTGGGCGCGGGCTCCAATCCGACCGGCACCTGGCCGCGCGCGACGGACGGGCCGCGCACGGCGGGTGGCGGTTCCGACGTTACCCGCCGCAATCGCTCGGTGCCCACCCAGACGCTGTCCAGCCCGCCCGTGGTCAGGCGGACCCGCCACTCGTCCCCCGCGTCGGGGTGATCGGTGCGCCGATGCATGCCACGGGTCTCGGTGCGCGCCAGCGCGCTGTGCTTGGTCCATCTGGCCACCGCGAGCAGAGCCGCCGCCTGCCTGGCGCGTAGACGCTCGGCGCCGACGCCGCCGAGGGCGAACGCCGCGCCCGGCCACAGGGCGTCGAGTTCGGCGATGCTGTCGCGCAGGCTGCCCGCACTGCGCCAGTAGCTGCGCCGCAGCGGCAGGGTGTGCTCCTGCACGAGTCCGACGATCGCGCGGGGATCGATGCGCGCCCGCGCGGCGAGGCCGGCGCCGGGCACCGGACGCACCGGGCCCACCGCGCCTCTCGTCCGCGCGAAGCGGGCAGCGCTCTTCCCCGCCCAGACGCCGGACGCGATGGCCCAGGCTCCGCTCTGCCCGCCGAAGCCGCTCGCCGCGCCCGTGATCGGCTCGCGGCTCACCGCGTCGCCAGCGCCGAACAGCCCGGCCACCGTGGTCGCGCCGTCCGGACCGGCAAGCGCCAATCCGCCTGTGCCACGCACCGTCCCCTCGAGCACCGGTCGCAGCGGCACCCGCCCGGATCGATCGACCGCGCCCTGCCTGGTGAGCCAGTGCCGGACGACTTCCGGCATGTCGGCCACGGACGCGGACACCCGCCGCCCGTCGGCGATGGCTGCGAACACCGAGTGCCGATCGCCCTCGAAGACGGCGGCGCTCTCGTCGTAGAGCGCCGCGCCGCGCAGCGCGAGGCCAGGCGCGAAACTCGGATGCATCGCCGGAGTCATCGCGTGCAGCGCGGGCGCGAGGCCGTAGGCGCTGGAGAATTCCATGCCGGACAGCCGCGCACCCGCCTCGGCGGCGAGCAGCAGACCGTCGCCGGTCGCCACGTCGGTGCCCGCGCCGCCGGAGAGGAAGGCACAGCCGCCGGTGGCCACCACCACCGCGCCCGCGCGGACCATCCACGCGCGAAAGCCATCGTGCTGCTGCACCCCGGCCGCGCCGGAGACCACACCGTCGCCGTCACGCAGCAGCTGCAACGCGGGATGGTGATCGAGGACGCGCACCCCCGCCTCGATCACGGTCCGCCGCATCCGGCGCAGGTAGCCCGCGCCGTCCAGGCGGACCCGCTGCGAGCCGGATCGCGAGTCGTCGGGGAACCGGTAGCCCCAGCCCACCAGCTGCTCGATCCGCCGATGCGTCTCGTCGAGCACGCGGTGCATCCAGTCCGGATCGCCGAGGTATCCGCCGTCGGCGTGCGATCGGCGCACCGCCTCGTTCCTGGCCGCGCCGGGCGGGATGTTCCACACCGTCGTGCTCCCGAACGCACAAGGCCCGCTGCTCCCGCAGCGGGCCTTGTCGACGAGCACCACCCTCGCCCCTCCGGCGGCAGCCGAGACGGCCGCCCAGGTTCCGGCGGGGCCGCCGCCTAGAACCAGCACATCCGTCTCGATGTCGATCACAAGAAAAGATGTTCGTCCACAATTCACCCGGCCGCAACCAGTACCGGACGATCAACCCCACCACTGTGTCCAGAGCAATACACCGGTGACGAAGAAAACAACCGCGGATCCGGAAAAGGCGAGAAAACCCCGATGCCTGTCCGAAAAGATTTGCGCCCCAACGACAGTCGCCGAGGCCACCAGATGCCAGGCCACCGACTCCGCGCCCGGACCGGGGAAACCACGCCGCGCGCCGATCGCCGCCGCGCCGACGACGACGAGCGTCAACAGCACCGTGCCCGCCGCCACCACGCCGCTGAGCGCGCGCAGGTATCTCACGAGACGATCACGGGCACACCCGTCGCCTTACCCGCGAGCTCCTCGAATTGCGCCGGGTCGGTGGTGAACTCGCCGAGGCGGATGGTCTTGTTGGCGCCGTGGTAGTCCGACGAGCCGGTGGTGAGCAGACCCAGTTCGTCCGCCAGAGCGGTGAGCACGGCGCGATCGGAGGCGGAATGGTCGGGGTGGTCGACTTCCAGTCCGCCCAATCCGAGGGTGGCCAGTTCCCTGATGTCGTCCACGGCGAGCAGCCGTCCCCGCTTGCGCGCCCTGGTGTGGGCGAGCACGCTGACCCCGCCCGCGCCCGCGATCATCTCGACCGCGCGGTGCAGCGGCGTGTCGGCCTTCTCCGCGTAGTACGGACCGCGCGGTGCGAGCAGCTCGACGAAGGCGGCGTCCACGCTCGGCACCACCCCGGCCTCGACCAACGCCCGCGCCAGGTGCGGCCGCCCGGCCGACGGTCCGGCGGAGGCGAGCACCGCGTCCGGGTCGATCGGCAGTCCGTCGGCGGCCATCAGCTCGGCCATCGCGCGCAGCCGGTCCACCCGCTCGGCGCGCAGCCGCTCGCGCTCCTCGGCGAAACCGCGGTCGGCCGGATCGAACAGGTAGGCGAGCAGATGCACCGGCACCGGCCAGCCGTCCTCGCCGAGCCCGACGCACGACATCTCCATCCCGCGCACCAGGGTCATGCCCTTCGGTAGCGCGTCGACCGCCTCCGCCCACCCGGCCGTGGTGTCGTGATCGGTGATCGCGACGATGTCGAGACCGGAGGCCGCCGCGTTTCGCACCAGCTCGGCGGGGGTGTCGGTGCCGTCCGACGCGGTCGAGTGGGTATGCAGGTCGATGCGCACGTCCTCCAGTCTTACAGTGCGCGATCTCCGGTCGGCACGGCAGCCGACGGCTCGGTCCGGCGACGGCATCTAGCATCGTCGTCGTGCCGTCCATACCGCCGTTGCCGTCTTTCCGCGGGCAAGGCCGCGCGACGCTCCCGCGCCCACGCATTCCGGTTCCCACCGCGCGAGCCGTGGTCGACTGTGCCGTCTACGTCGACGGGCTCCGGCTGCCCGGTCGATTCACCCACTCCGAAGCGCTCGCCGAGGTCCGCTCGCGCGGGACGGGCTTCGTCTGGATCGGGCTGCACGATCCGGACGAGACGCAGATGGCCGACATCGCCTCGACCTTCGACTTGCATCCGCTCGCCGCCGAGGACGCGGTCAAGGCCCACCAGCGGCCCAAGCTGGAACGCTACGACGACACGCTGTTCCTGGTGCTGCGAACGGTGTCCTATGTCCCGCACGAGATGGACAGCGTCAGCGAGATAGTCGAGACGGGCGACATCATGGTGTTCACCGGGGCCGACTTCGCGGTGACTGTCCGGCACGGCGAGCACACCGGTCTGGCGGGGGTGCGCCGCGAACTCGAGGAACGTCCCGAGCAGTTGAGGCACGGCCCGTACGCCGTGCTGCACGCGGTGGCCGACCACGTCGTCGACTCCTACATCGAGGTGGCCACGCTGGTGGAGAACGACATCGACGAGATGGAAGAGCAGGTCTTCACCCCGCGCAATCACGTCACCATCGAGTCGATCTATCAGCTCAAGCGCGAGGTGGTGGAACTGCGGCGCGCGGTCAATCCGCTCGCGGTGCCGCTGCAATTGCTCGGGCACAAACCGGATCTGCCGGTGCCCAAGGAGATTCAGCGCTATCTGCGCGACGTGGCCGACCACCACACCGCGGTGGCCGAGCGCATCTCCGATTTCGACGAGTCGCTCAGCGAGATGGTCAGCGCGGCACTGGCCAAGATCAGCGTGCAGCAGAACACCGATATGCGGAAGATCTCCGCGTGGGTGGCCATCGCGGCGGTCCCGACCATGGTCGCAGGCATCTACGGGATGAACTTCGAGCACATGCCGGAACTGAAGTGGACCTACGGCTACGGCGGGGTTCTGCTGTTCATCGCGACGGTGTGCGCCGGCCTGTTCATCACGTTCCGCCGCAACGACTGGCTCTGAAACGCCACGCGGCACCGGCGCTACAGCGTGGCCGCCCCGCGACCGGGGTCGCGCACGTCGATGCCCGCTTCCGTCCACGCCTCGCGCAGCGCCTGCGCGCCGCGCACCCGCACCCACGCCGCTTCGGTGGCGGTCACCGGCGTCACCGTCAGATACCTGACCGGCTCGGCGGGGTCGGGCAGCGGAATCTCCGGAATCTCGCTGTCGCCGAGCAGCGCCGCGGTGAACGCCGCGCCCTGCCACAGCGGCTCGCCGAGATCGAGCAACGCGTCGGCTTGCAGCACAACGCCTTCCACGGAGGGCGTGGCGACCAGAATGCCCAGCGCTTTGGGCAGGCCGGGCATGGCGGTGCCGGAGCGCAGCGTCAGCACCAGCTCCGCGCGCGGGCCGCGCACCGGATCGGCGTGCAGGTCACCGGGATCGCCCATCGGATGACGCGAGCCGCCGAGCGTCACGTAGTGCACGACGTCGCCGTCGACGATCCGCAGGATCTCGATCGGCTCCAGCCCGAGGAAAGTCACCGAGGCCGAATCCACGCCCGTCGCGGGCACACCGTAGTGGTCCAGCACCCCGGTGCGGACGGTGTCCATCATGTCCATGCGGTCAGATCGCCAACCGCGCGAGCATGTCCCGCGCCTGCTCGGCCGACTTCGGGTCGCACAGCACGTCGTAGCGGCCCGCCACCAGCTGCATGGTGGAGGCGAAATCGCGCTGCCCCCTGGTGGCCGCGTACGGAATCGAGGTCGAGATGACGCCGAAGATGATGCCGCCGACCAGGCCGACCAGCAGCGGACCGAACGCGCCGCTGGTGGTGAACAGGCTCAGCAGCAGACCGAGGAACAGACCGAGCCAGGCGCCGGAGACCACGCCGCCGCCGATCACCTTGCCCCAGTTCAGGCGGTAGAGCACGCGCTCGACCTGCATCAGGTCGACACCGACGATCGTCACGTCCTGCACCGGAAACTGGTTGTCGGCCAGGTAGTCGACCGCCCGCTGCGCCTCGGCGTAGGTCGGGTAGGAGCCCACCGGCCAGCCCGACGGCGGGGTCGGCAACCCCTGGCGGGCACGGTTGGGATTCCCCAAGGGATTCGTCATGACTCCATTCTGCTATTCCGCGCGGCCGTTCGGTGCTGTGAAACGCGTGGTGCGCGTCATGCCCGCGGCCCGGCCCTTGTCCGCCACCACCTGCGCCATCTTCGCGCTGGCCTCGTCGATCATCTCGTCGCCGAGCATGACCGCGCCGCGCGCGCCGCCCTCGGCGGAGGTGTGGAAGGCGTAGGCGTCCAGGATTTCCTCGGCCCGGTCGTAGTCGGCCTGGCGCGGGCTGAAGATCTCGTTGGCCGCGTCGATCTGGCCGGGGTGCAGCACCCATTTGCCGTCGAAGCCGAGCGCCGCGGTGCGCGCGGCGGCCCTGCGGAAACCGTCGACGTCGCGAATCTGCAAGTAGGGGCCGTCGATCGCCTGGAGGCCGTGGGCGCGCGCGGCGAGCAGGATGGTCATCAGGATGTGGTGGTAGGCGTCGCCGGTGTCGTACCCCTCCGGCTGTTCGCCGACCACGAGGGTGCGCATGTTGATGCTGGCCATGAAATCGGCCGGGCCGAAGACCAGCGCCTGGACCCGCGGGCTCGCGGTGGCGATCTCGTCGATGTTGCGCAGGCCCATGGCGTTTTCCAGCTGCGGTTCGATGCCGATCCGCCCGACCTCGAGCCCGTTGGCCCTCTCGACCTGGGTGAGCAGCAGATCCAGCGCACGCACCTGGCCCGCGTCGGTGACCTTCGGCAGCAGGATCGCGTCGATCTCGCGGCCTGCTCCCTCGACGACGGTGATCACGTCGGCGTAGGTCCACGCGGTCGTCCAGTCGTTGACCCGCACCACGCGCAGTTGCGAACCCCAGCCCGGCTGGTTCAGCGCGGCCACGATGTTGGCCCGCGCCGCGGCCTTGGCCACCGGCGCCACCGCGTCCTCCAGATCGAGGAAGACCTCGTCGACCGGCAACCCCTTGGCTTTCTCGATCATCTTGGGGTTGCTGCCTGGCACGGCGAGCACAGATCGGCGCGGCTTCATGGAGCCTCCTGTCTAGTCTGGCAAGCATGGCAGCTACCAGGGTGTACGTCGCCAGGCTCGCCGGCCTGGCGGTGCTGGGACCGGACGGGGAGTCTATCGGCCGCGTGCGCGACGCGGTCGTGGCGATCCGCTACGACCGTCAGGTACCGCGCGTGCACGGCCTGGTCGTCGAATTGCCGAGCAGGCGCCGGATTTTCGTGCCGATGTTGCGGGTGACCTCGGTCGAACCGGGCATGGTGACGCTCAACACCGGCACCGTGAGCCTGCGCCGTTTCCAGCAACGACCGGGCGAAATGCTGGCGCTGGCACAGATCGTGGATTCCAAGGTGCGCGTGGACGATCCGGACCTGCCCGACCTCGTGGACGTCGACCTGTTCGTCGTCGATCTCGGCATCGAACTGACCAGAACCAGGGATTGGCGGGTCTCCCGCGTCGCGGTGCGGGGGCACCGGCGGATCGGGCGGCGGCGCACGGTGCACGTCGTCGACTGGACCACGGTGTCGGGGCTGACCCCGTACGAGATCGGCAGGCCCGGCCAGGACGTCACCCAGCTGCTCGAACAGTTCGAGGGTCTGCGCCCCGCCGACGTGGCGCACCTGCTGCGCGAACTGCCGGAGAAGCGCCGCATCGAGGTCGCCGAGGCCCTCGACGACGAGCGGCTCGCCGACGTGGTGCAGGAACTCCCCGACGACGATCAGATCGACCTGCTCGGCCACCTCGAGGTGCGCCGCGCCGCCGACGTACTCGAGGCGATGGACCCCGACGACGCGGCCGACCTGCTCGGCGAACTCCCGACCGGGGAACGCGAATCGCTGCTCGCGATGATGGACCCCGAGGAATCCGAACCGGTGCGCAGGCTGCTCGCGCACTCCCCCGACACCGCAGGCGGCCTGATGACGACCAAGCCCGTGGTGCTGACCCCGTCGACCACGGTCGCGGAGGCGCTGGCCAGGGTGCGCAACCCGGATCTCACGCCCGCGCTCGCCTCCATGGTGTTCGTGGTCCGCCCGCCGACCGCGACGCCCACCGGGCCCTATCTCGGCTGCGTGCACATCCAGCAACTACTCCGCGAACCACCGGCGCACCTGGTCGGCGGCATCATCGATGCCGATCTCGCGCCGCTGCGGGCCGAGGTGCCGCTGTCCACGGTGACCAGGTACTTCGCCACCTACAACCTGGTGTGCGGGCCGGTGGTGGACAACGAGAACCATCTACTCGGCGCGGTCAGCGTCGACGACGTGCTCGACCATCTGCTGCCGGAGGACTGGCGCGAAGAAGAGCAGCCCGAAGGGATTCCGGCGCATGACTGACAAGAATCCGGCGGCGGGCGTCAGCAGGGTCGGGATGAGCTCCGCCCGGCAGCGATTGGAGATGCCGGTCGAGTCCCGGTTCCGATTCGACTGGGACGCAGAGGCATTGGCGCGCAGCTCGGAGCGGGTGGCCCGATTCCTCGGTACCGGAAGGTATCTCGCGCTGCAGACGGTTCTGGTGATCGTCTGGATCTTTCTCAACGTCTTCGTGGTGGCGCTGCGCTGGGACCCGTATCCGTTCATCCTGTTGAACCTCGCTTTCTCCACTCAGGCCGCGTACGCCGCGCCGCTGATCCTGTTGGCGCAGAACCGTCAGGACAACCGCGACCGGGTGGCGCTGGAAGAGGATCGGATGCGCGCGGCACAAACCAAGGCCGACACCGAATTTCTGGCCCGCGAACTCGCAGCGCTCCGCCTCGCGGTCGGCGAGGTGGCGACTCGCGACTATCTGCGCCGCGAATTGGAGGAGATGCGTGAGGTTCTCGACCGCATCGAGGCGGCGACAGGCCCGGAAGTCGACACGCCGCGTGAGGTCAAGCCGGGCAAGGCGAATCGCAAGAAATCCTCCGGTGGAAAGCAGTCCCACCTTCAGGTTTCACCGCCCGTTGCTGACGATTGACCGGAAATGCTCAACAACCTACTGACCGCTGGGTAACCTGGACAACGTTGTCCTGAGCGGGGCCCGGGCTCAGTACGTCCCGGACACCGTTCCCACGACGTAGAGGATTGGTGTGGCCGAATGCGAGTTTCCGCTCCGATAACCATGTCGGCCCTCGTTGTCGCTGGTCTGGTCGCTACCGGATCGGCGGCGCACAGCACTACCTCGAGCGCGCCGCCACAGGCCCCGGAAGCGCTGCTGGCCGCGTCCGCCGGGCGCGGCGGCACGGGCAACGGCACGGACACCGGACCCGAAGACACTTTGTCTCGGACAGTAGGGCTGCTACCGGTCGCGCCGGACTCTCCCCGCAAACTTCGAGCTATGACTCCGCCAACCGATGGGATGCCGCTTTTCGGCGGGAGGGTCCCCCTGCACGACGTCACGTTGCCCTCGGTCGGCGGGGCGCTCGGCATTCCCGAGATCGTGCTGGCCGCGTACCGGAACGCGGAGCTGGCGCTGGAGTCTTCGATGCCCGGGTGCGGCTTGCCGTGGAATCTGCTGGCGGGCATCGGGCGGATCGAGTCCGCGCACGCGGGCAACGGTCGCACCGACGCGGCGGGCACGACGGTGACCCCGATCTTCGGCCCCGCGCTGGACGGCACGTTGCCCGGCAACGAGATCATCAAGGCCGCGGACGGCAGGTACGTGCGGGCGATCGGCCCGATGCAGTTCCTGCCCGGCACCTGGGGTCTCTACGCCGCCGACGGCAACGGCGACGGCGTCGCCGATCCGCACAACGTCTTCGACGCCACCCTGGCCGCGGGCAAATACCTGTGCTCGGGCGGCCTGAACCTCCGCGATCCCGCGCAGGAGCTCCGCGCGGTGCTGCGTTACAACAACTCGATGTCCTACGCGGCCAACGTGTTGAGTTGGTCGGCGGCCTACCGCACCGGCGGCAGCCCGAGCCAGGTCAACATCTCCCCGGAACTCATCCCGCCCGGCTCGGCGCCGATGATCACGGTGGGCCCGGACGTGTCCGCGGTGCAGACGACCCTGCCCACCACCACGTCGCCCGCGGATCGGCCGTCGGCGCCGATTCCGCTGGCTCCGGCGCCGACCCAGGTGATGATCACCATCCCCGGATTGCCGCCGATCCCGTGCGGCATCTTCTGCCCGGCACCGCCGCCGCCCGCCAACCCGTGCGAACAGGTCGCGGTGCCCGCGCCGATGCCGCGGCCGGGCGAGCCAGGGCGCCCGCTCGGGCCTGGCCAGGAATTCGGTGCGGAGCCTCGCGACCCGAACGCCCCGGCCGAGGCCAGGGAACCGCTCGACCCGAACGATCCCGTCCGCGTCGAGAAACCGCAGCCGAATCCGGTGTGCACGCCGCAAGCGCAGGGCCAGCCCGCACCCCAGGCGAGTCAACCCCAGGCGGGTCAGCCCGCGCCCCAAGCGGGCCAGCCCGCGCCCGCGCCTGCTCCCGCCGAGGAGCAGCCGAACCCGGAGCCGGAGGTCGCCAAGACCCCCGAACCCGCGCCCGCCGAGCAGCCGACCGTCGCTCCCGCCCCGACCCAACAGCCCGGCATCACACTGCCGTTCGGCATCGTCATCCCGTTGCCGCCTGCTCCGCCACAAGGCTGAGACCAAACCTCGGGACAGATCACGAAGCAGTAACAAAAAGATCTCGAATGCGGTAATCTCTCCTTCGTCCACGAAGGGCTCGTCAGCGGGCCTTTGTGCAACGAGGAGGGTCACCACACCGTGGGGCGTCACCGCAAGCAATCGCCTGCTCCTATCAAGCGCGGCTCCGTAATCGCACTGACCGGATTGGTTCCCGCCGGATTCGTGGCCTGCGCCGCGGCGTCCGATCTGGATTCCGATCAGGCCGCCGTTCAACTGCTCCCCGGCGACGATCAGGACGCGCTCGGCGTCAGATCCGCCGATTCGATCGAGTTCGTCGCGCACGCCATGGCCGAGCAGCGCACGGCCGTCCCGCCGGTCGTGAAAACCGTTGCGCTGCCCGCCGATCGGGTGAAGTCCGACCTGCCCGCCGGACAGCTCGGCGTGCCCGGCGTCGCGATCGCCGCCTATCAGAACGCCGAGCGCAGGCTGGACGCGGAGAACCCGGTCTGCGAGATGCCGTGGACGCTGCTGGCGGGCATCGGGCGCGTCGAGTCCACGCATGCCTTCGGCGGCAAGGCCGACGCCGACGGCAACCCGCTGAGCCCGGTCTACGGCCCGGTCCTGGACGGCTCGCTCGCGGGCAACAACGTCATCAACGACAGCGACGACGGCGCGCTCGACGGACTCGCGGGCTACGACCGCGCCGTCGGCCCGATGCAGTTCCTGCCCCAGACCTGGAAGCGCTACGCCGCCGACGGCAACGGCGACGGCATCGCCGACCCGCAGAACCTCTTCGACGCCGCGCTGACGGCCGGTAAGTATCTGTGCGACGGCGGATTGAACATGCGTGACCTGGCTCAGCAGTCGCGCGCCATTCTGCGCTACAACAACTCCATGGCCTATGTGGCGAACGTCATGGCATGGTCGAATTCCTACGGCAACGGGGTCGCACCCAAGCCCGCGCAGCTGCCGCGGATCTGATCCGCCTAAAATTTCCGTTATGCCAGTGGTAACGGAATCGGACGTGCGGGGTGCGCTCGCGAAGGTCGACGACCCGGAGATCCGGAAGCCGATCACCGAACTGGGCATGGTGAAAAGCGTCGCGATCGACGCCGGAAGCAATGTCCACATCGAGGTCTACCTGACGACGGCGGGCTGCCCGCTGCGTACCGAGATCACCCAACGGGTCACCAAGGCGGTGGCGGACGTCCCCGGCGTCGGCGCCATCTCCGTCGACCTCGACGTGATGAACGACGAGCAGCGCACCAGCCTGCGCAAGCAGCTGCGCGGCGACTCGGCCGACCCGGTGATCCCCTTCGCTCAGCCGGGCTCGCTGACCCGCGTGTACGCGGTCGCCTCGGGCAAGGGCGGCGTCGGAAAATCCTCGGTCACCGTCAATCTCGCGGCCGCCATGGCCGCGCGCGGCCTGTCCGTCGGCGTGCTCGACGCCGACATCTACGGCCATTCGGTGCCGCGCATGCTCGGCACCGCGGCCAGGCCGACCCAGGTCGAGCGGATGATCATGCCGCCCGTCGCGCACGAGGTGAAGGTCATCTCGATCGCCATGTTCACCCAGGGCAACACGCCCGTGGTGTGGCGCGGCCCGATGCTGCACCGCGCGCTCCAGCAGTTCCTCGCCGACGTGTTCTGGGGCGATCTGGACGTCCTGCTGCTCGACCTGCCGCCCGGCACCGGCGATGTGGCCATCTCCATCGCCCAGCTGATCCCCAATGCGGAGATCCTGGTCGTCACCACCCCGCAGCTCGCCGCCGCGGAGGTGGCCGAGCGGGCGGGGTCGATCGCGCTGCAGACCCGTCAGCGGATCGCGGGCGTGGTGGAGAACATGTCCTGGCTGGACCTGCCCGACGGCAGCCGGATGGAGCTCTACGGCTCGGGCGGCGGTCAGCGAGTCGCCGACAGCCTGACCCGCGCGGTCGGCGCGACCGTGCCGCTGCTCGGTCAGATCCCGATCGAGCAGGCGGTGCGCGAGTCGGGCGACGAGGGCACGCCGATCGTGCTGCGCGATCCGGCGAGCGCGTCGGCCAAGGCGCTGGTCGAGGTGGCCGACAAGCTCGCGGTACGCCGCCGCGGCCTGGCGGGCATGTCGCTCGGCATCGACACCACGCGGCATCTGTAGCGTCCTCGCGAAATCGGTTCCCGCCCGGGCGATCGCCTGTGCTCGGTCGTGAACAAGCATGTCGGAGGGGCGGAATAAGCTCGTGTCATGCTCACGCTGCTGTTGTACGTGCTGATCGTCGGCCTGGTGGCCGCGGTGCTGTTCCTGCTCGCGAGTGCGATCTTCGGGCGCGGCGAGGAACTCGGCCCACTGCCCGAGGGCACGACGGCCACCGTGCTGCCCGCCGAGGGCATCACCGGAGCCGATGTGCGCGCCTTGCGCTTCCAGCAGGTGGTGCGTGGCTACAAGGCCGGCGAGGTGGACTGGGCGCTGGCCAGGCTCGCCGCCCGGATCGACGAGCTCCAGCTGGAACTCGCCCATGCTCGCGGTGACGCGGCGGCCCGCGGCCTGACCGTCGAGAAAAGCGCGGACAGCGCGGCGCGCCAGGACACCGCCGCGGCGCCTCGCCACGACACCGGGCGCACGGCGTCGCCATGGCCCGCCCCGAGCACCCCCGAACAGCCGTGACCACCCCGCTCGCCGACGACGGCATGATCCGCTGCCCGTGGGCGGAATCGTCTCAGCTCTATCGCGACTACCACGACTTCGAATGGGGCGAACCGCTGCGCGGCCCCGACGCCATGTTCGAGCGGGTCTGCCTCGAGGCGTTCCAGTCGGGCCTGTCCTGGATCACGATCCTGCGCAAGCGCCCGGCCTTCCGTTCCGCGTTCGCCGAATTCTCGATCGACCGCGTCGCCGCGTTCGGCGACGCGGACGTCGCCCGCCTGCTCGCCGACGCAGGCATCGTCCGCAACCGCGCCAAGATCGAAGCGGCGATCGCCAACGCGAGGGCAGCCCAGGCGCTCGACCGCGGCCTCGACGAGTTGATCTGGTCGTTCGCGCCGCCGCCGCGCCCGCGTCCGCGGACCATCGCCGACGTGCCCGCGACGAGTCCCGAATCCATAGCTCTGGCAAAAGAATTGAAGCGGCGCGGGTTCCGTTTCGTCGGGCCGACGACCGCCTATGCGCTGATGCAGGCAACCGGAATGGTCGACGATCACCTAGCCGATTGCTGGGTCGGAAGTGACCCGCACAACACCGCTCGAGCGGTCACATTTCGAACTCAGGTATCCGTCCACAACGGCGATAGGGAAGAATAGGACCGGTGTAGCTCGCCAAATGCCGGTGAGCTACCTGGTTGGTGACAACTGTAGTTCCAAGAAAGTGCGCAGAAAACCGCGCAGATCTGGAGGGAGCAGAGGATGGCGGCCATGAAGCCCCGCACCGGGGACGGTCCCCTCGAGGCAACCAAGGAAGGGCGTGGAATCGTTATGCGGGTTCCACTCGAGGGTGGCGGGCGTCTGGTCGTCGAACTCACGCCGGATGAAGCAGCGGCGCTTGGTGACGAATTGAAGAGTGTCACCAGCTAGTCCCTCGGCACTCGCTGATGTGGCAGGTCTGCTGGCCTGCCCGGAATGCCGTCTCCCGCTGGAGGCGGTGGACCGGGCGCTGCGCTGCGGTCGCGGCCACAGTTTCGACATCGCCAAACAGGGCTACGTCAGCTTGCTGACCGGTGCGTCGACCAAGATGTCGGGCGACACCGCGGCCATGCTGGACGCCCGCGCCGCCTTCCAGGGCGAGGGGCATTTCGCGGCCATCGCCGCCGCGGTGGCCACCGCGGTCGGCCCGGTCGGCGATCGGGCCGCGACCCTGCTGGAGGTCGGCGCGGGCACCGGCTACTACCTGGCCGCGGCGCTCGACGCCGCACCCGGGGCCCGTGGCATCGCGCTGGACGTGGCCAAACCCGCCGCCCGCCGCTGTGCGCGCACCCATCCTCGCGCCGCAGCGGTGCTCGCCGACGCCTGGCGCGGCCTACCGGTTCGTGACGGTGTGCTGGCAGGAGTGCTTTCGGTGTTCGCGCCACGCAATCCGGCGGAAGCGGCCAGGGTGCTCGACGCGGACGGCCGCTTCGTCGTCGCCGCGCCGACCGCCCGTCATCTGGCCGAGTTGATCGATCCGCTAGGGATGGTCACCGTCGACCCGGACAAGGATCGCCGCATCACCGAGTCCATGTCGGGCTTGTTCGAAGAAGTCGATCGGGCCGTCGTCGAGTATTCGATGAAGCTCGAACGCGCCGAGGTGGCCGATGTCGTCGGAATGGGTCCCTCGGCGCATCACGCCGAACAGGCCCGCGATCCCCGCCTCGCGGCGCTGCCGGAGCACATGGAGGTCACCGCTTCGGTCACGGTGTCGACCTATCGTCGCCGTCGCTGACCACGCGCCACAGCCCGTTTCACGGCTTGAGCACGTGCTCGTACACCTCGACGGTGCGTTCCGCGATCCGCGACCAGTCGAATTCCGCGATGGCTCTTGCCCGTCCGGTCGCGCCGAACTCGGCGGCGAGGATCGGGTCGCCCGCGACCTCGTTGACCGCGGCCGCCAAGCCCCGCTCGTACTCCTCGGCCGCGCCTGCGTCGTAGTGCACGAGCCTGCCGGTGCCGCCGTCGACGACGACCTCGGGGATGCCGCCGACGTCGGAGGCGACGACCGCGGTCGCGCAGGCCATGGCCTCCAGGTTCACGATGCCGAGCGGCTCGTACACCGACGGGCAGACGAACACGGTCGCGGCCGCGAGTATCTGCCTGATCTGCTCGGTGGGCAGCATTTCCCGCACCCAGAAGACGTTCCCGCGCTGCCGCTGCAACTCGGCGACCGCGGCGGCCGTCTCGTCCTCCAGTTCCTTGGTGTCGGGCGCGCCCGCGCAGAGCACCAGCTGGATCTCCGACGCGAACTCGCGCGCGGCGGCGAGCAGGTGGCCGACGCCCTTCTGCCGGGTGATGCGGCCGACGAAGGCGACGATCGGCCGGTCGGCCGCCACCCCGAGCTCGTCGAGGATCGGACGTTCGCCGGTGGCGGGCGGACTCGGCCGCCACAGCGTCGCGTCGATGCCGTTGTGCACCACGTGCACCCGGCTCGGGTCGATCGCCGGGTAGGCGTCGAGCACGTCTTGGCGCATGCCCTCGCTCACCGCGATGACGGCGTCGGCATGCTCCATGGCGTTGCGCTCCGACCACGAGGACAGCCGATAGCCGCCGCCGAGCTGTTCGGCCTTCCACGGCCGCCGCGGCTCGAGCGAGTGCGCGGTGAGCACGTGCGGAACGCCGTACAAGGTGGCGGCCAAGTGTCCGGCGAGACCGGTGTACCAGGTGTGTGAGTGCACCACGTCCACATCGCCCGCCGCGTCGGCCATTCGCAGCTGCGCCGACATCATCTGCAACGCGGCGTTGGCGGCGTAGAGCGTCGAGTCCGGCTGGTGCACGACGGCGTCGGTGCGCTCGGCGCCCATACAGTGCACGGTCACCTCGCAGAGCCTGCGCAATTCGGCGGTCAGCTGGGTGACGTGTACGCCCGCGCCGCCGTACACCTCGGGTGGGTATTCGCGGGTCAACATCGCGACGCGCAACCGGTCCCGGATGTCCTCCGGCTCGCCGGATCCCGTCGCCGAGCGCCCGTCGTCCGTGCCGAAACTCACCGATCCAAACTAGACGCTCGGCTCGGCGGGAGCCACCCGCGCCATGACTTCACGGTAGTTTGGGCACTGTGAGGAGCCAGCCGCACGTACTCGGGATCGTGCTCGCCGGTGGCGAGGGAAAGCGCCTGTTTCCACTCACCGCGGACCGCGCCAAGCCAGCGGTCCCCTTCGGCGGCGCCTACCGCCTGATCGACTTCGTACTCAGCAACCTGGTGAACGCGGGTTACCTGCGCCTGTGCGTGCTCACCCAGTACAAATCGCATTCGCTGGACCGGCACATCTCCCAGACCTGGCGACTGTCGGGATTCGCGGGCGAGTACATCACCCCGGTGCCCGCCCAGCAGCGCCTCGGCCCGCGCTGGTACACCGGCAGCGCCGACGCGATCATGCAGTCGCTGAACCTGATCTACGACGAGGACCCGGACTACATCGTGGTCTTCGGCGCCGACCACGTGTACCGGATGGACCCGGAGCAGATGGTCTCCCACCACATCGATTCCGGCGCTGGCGTGACCGTGGCCGGCATCCGGGTGCCGCGCAGCGAGGCCAGCGCGTTCGGCTGCATCGATTCCGACGAGTCCGGTCGCATCATCCAGTTCCTGGAGAAGCCCGCCCATCCGCCCGGCACGCCGGACGACCCGAACGTGACCTTCGCGTCGATGGGCAATTACGTCTTCACCACCAAGGTGCTGGTCGATTCGATCCGCGCGGACGCCGAGAACTCCGATTCCGATCACGACATGGGCGGCGACATCATCCCCGCGCTGGTCGCGGCGGGCCAGGCCGCGGTCTACGACTTCGCCGACAACGAGGTGCCCGGCGCCACCCAACGCGACCGCGGCTACTGGCGCGATGTCGGGACCATCGACGCCTTCTACGACGCGCACATGGACCTGGTCTCGGTGCACCCGGTGTTCAACCTCTACAACAAGCACTGGCCGATCCGCGGCGCCGCCGAGAACCTGCCGCCCGCCAAGTTCGCCCAGGGCGGGCTGGCCCAGGAGTGCATCGTCGGCTCGGGCAGCATCCTGTCCGCCGCGACGGTGCGCAATTCCGTGCTGAGCTCCAATGTGATGGTCGACGACGGCGCCACCGTCGAGGGCAGCGTGCTGATGCCGGGCGTGCGCATCGGCCGTGGCGCGGTGGTGCGCCGCGCCATCCTCGACAAGAACGTGGTGGTCGGCGAGGGCGAGATCATCGGCGTCGATCTGGACCGCGACCGCGATCGTTTCGCGGTGAGCAAACGCGGCGTGGTGACCGTCGGCAAGGGCGTCTGGGTCTGAGATTCCCTGCGAACGCAGGTGATTCGCTATGACCGGCGGCGATGCGAGGCCCGCGGCTCCGGTTCACGCGGCGCGGCTCCGGTTCACGGTGACGTGGGCGGTGCGGTGCAGAACGGCTGACAGGAACCGGGCGTGCGCGGTGTCGTCGGCCGCGACCGGTCGCCGAAATCGGCGGTGTTGACCAGGATCGCGAGCACGATCGCCAGCACGAGCAGGATGCCGAACACCACCGTCGCGCCCGCCCACTCCTCCGTGCGATTCCTCGGTCGGTCGTCGTCGTCGTTCCAGAACATCGGCTCGTCCTCCGCGCTGCCCCGGGCTCACCCAAACACACCGCGGGCCGCTCGGCTATCGAAATCGCGAACAGCACGCGGAATTCGACGCTGCGCGTCAGGGCATTCGGCGCTGTGAGTCAGAGCATTCGGGCCCGCGCGTCAGGGCGCGGGCGGGGGCGGCGTCGCCGGGCAGAATGGCTCACAGGGTCCGGTGGTCGGCACCACCTTCGCGGGACCGGTGTCGAAATCGGCATTGCTCACCACGAGCAGTACCAGCACGACGAGCAGAATCGCGACCGCGAAAAAGCCCAACCCGGCCAGAACCCAATTCACCGAACCCTTTTCCTTGACCACATGTCCGACATGGCCGTAATGGACGATTTCCGCGGCGTGATCCCACATCGCCAGACCTCCGAATTCGCTTGCGGCGCCGGGGGTTTTCGGACGCGAGTCGCGCGATGACGCACGGGGTCGCCCGCACCCCGGCTGATCTCCGGATACCCGGGACGGACGCGCTGAATCATCGAATGCCGGTGGATCAGGCGGCGTTCGTGGTCGATCGGATTCGCCACGGCGGCATGCTGTTCTGTCGTCGCGCCGCGAACGGCATCGCGCGCGTGCGCGCTATCCGCGTGAGGCGCAGAGCAATCCGTCGCCGACGGGGATCAGCACACAAGTCAGTTCCGGATCCTCCGCGATGGCGCGGGTGGCCGCGCGCACCGCCTGGGTCGCCGGGTCGCGCTGGCTCGGGTCGGGGACGCGGCCGCCGAGCAGCGCGTTGTGCAGGATGATGGCGCCGCCGTCGCGCAGCAGCCGCACGGCTTGGGCGACGTACTGCGGATGCTCGAGCGGCGCGGCATCGATGAAGACCAGATCGTAGGCGCCGTCGGCGAGGCGGGGTAGCACGTCGAGCGCGCGCCCGTTGATCAGCCTGGTCCGCGCGGGCGGGATGTCGGCGGCGCGGAACGCGTCCTTGGCCGCGCGCTGATGCTCCGGCTCGGAATCGATCGTGGTCAGCGTGCCGTCCTCGCGCATGCCGTCGAGCAGCCACAGTCCGCTGATGCCCGCGCCGGTCCCGACCTCGACCACCGCGCGCGCACCGAGCAGCTGGGCGTACATGCTCAGCAGGGCCCCGACCGACGGCGGCACCGGTGCCGCGCCCAGCTCGGTGGCCCGTTCGCGCGCGCTGACGAGGATCTCGTCCTCCACGACGGATTCTTCCACGTAGGAGAGATTTCGCTCCAGGTTCGATGCCACGCCTAAGAGGCTAATGCGGGGCGGGTTGTCTCGGCGTTCCGACAACACGCTTTCTCCAGGGATCCGTTTTCTCAGGTGTCCCTCAGGATCTCCATATCCCCGCCATATCGGGACAGGAAAGAGTAAGGGCACGCAAGACCAGCCGACCGCGATACGCGGGACGCGGGAACAACGACATACAGGTGTCGGTTGTATTCCGTACGCGACGGTTCGAGACCCGAACCGAAACGGGAGTCCCGAGTTTACGGTCCCGAGCAGGAGGTAGCCCCATCCACATGGTCAAAGGTTCGTTTGCGGCTCCGCATGGGCACTCCGAGTACGCCACCCTCCCCGACCACATCATGCCGTTCGAGGCCGAGCAGGCCGAGGACCTCGATATCGAGCTGACCGGCACCGCCGCGTTCGACGCGACCGGCGATCGCTCGGTGATGCCGTCCTGGGACGAGCTGGTCCGCGAACACGCCGACCGGGTCTACCGGCTGGCCTACCGCCTGTCCGGCGACGCGCAGGACGCCGAGGATCTCACCCAGGAGACCTTCATCCGCGTGTTCCGTTCGCTGTCGAACTACCAGCCGGGCACCTTCGAGGGCTGGCTGCACCGCATCACGACCAACCTGTTCCTGGACATGGTGCGCCGTCGCAATCGCATCCGCATGGAGTCGCTGCCGGAGGACTACGACCGCGTGCCCGCCGAGGGCCCCGGCCCCGAGCAGGCCTATCACGACGCGCGCCTCGATCCCGACCTGCAATCCGCCCTCGACGCGCTGGCGCCGGAGTTCCGCGCCGCCGTCGTGCTGTGTGACATCGAGGGTCTGTCGTACGAGGAGATCGGCGCTACGCTCGGCGTGAAGCTGGGCACCGTGCGCAGCCGGATCCACCGCGGCCGTCAGGCACTGCGCGAGCACCTTGCGCATAATGGATCTCAGCAGCGGTTCGCCGCTGACGCGAACATCGGGTGATTCGCCGGGCACCGGCGACGCCCGGGCCAGAGGATGTCGTTGGAAGGGTGAGCACCGCATGAGTGGCGAGTCCAGCACGTCCGGTCGTCCCACGAATGGGGCGGACCGCCGGACGCCAGGCAGGTCA
Source organism: Nocardia sp. bgisy134 (assembly GCF_057708325.1). Classification (NCBI taxonomy): domain Bacteria; kingdom Bacillati; phylum Actinomycetota; class Actinomycetes; order Mycobacteriales; family Nocardiaceae; genus Nocardia; species Nocardia sp. bgisy134. The sequence continues at coordinate 56,418 of NZ_JBYIRW010000007.1, read as the reverse complement.
CCGCGCTTCGCGCCCACCGAACACCTGGCCAGCGAGGCGATCGTCGCCTTCGTCGACGGCGAGCTGCGCATGAACGCGTATCTGCGCGCCGCCCAGCATCTTTCGGTCTGTCCGGAGTGCGCGGCCGAGGTGGACGCGCAGCAGCAGGCGCGGATCGCGCTGCGCCAGTCCGGCCCCATCTCCATCCCCACCGGCTTGCACGACAGCCTGACCCGTATTCCGCTCGCCGAGTTGCCCGGCGGCGCGTCGAACAACCCGGGTCAGCCGTCCGGGAACGCCCGCAGCGAGGCAGTTTTCGGTTTTCTGCCGGATTCGTTCACCGCGACCCGGTGGACCACGTGGTGGCGCAAGTAGAGTTTGGCGCGTGACCACCGAATCGACGAACACCGGATCTGTGTCGGACTCGCGGCCCACCGCCAGTGACACCTCCGATTCGGCGGCCAACAGGGGGAACCTGAGGCCGTCGGACGCGCCCGTGCTCGGGCCGCGACCGGTCGTCAGACCCCACGTCGACACCCACACCGCGCGCGCCTTCCGCCGTCCGTCGGGCATTTCCGGTTCGTTCGCCGACGACACCCCGCCGAGCACAGGCGCAGGCGCGCCCGTGCTCGGCCCTGAGCTGCACAACCGGCCGCCCGACGCGGTGCTCGCCGAAGCGTTCGGCAGGCCCGAAGGCTCCGACGAGCTGCTCCAGCGCGACCCCGACGCGGCCGAAGCCGCCCCCGTGGCCGCGGGTCCGGCGGACCCGTGGCGCGATCCGACCGCCGGCGCCCGCCTCGGCGCCCCCGCGGTGCCGACACCGCAGCCCGCGCCGCTGCCCCAGTCGCACAAGCTGAGCGTGCGCGAGGTGCTCTTCGGATCCAGGATCGCGCCCAAGGCGCTGGCCCTGCTCGCCGTGATCGCGCTCGGTATCGGCGTCCTCGGCGGCCTGATCGGCAGGCTCACCGCCGAGCAGACCACCAACCTCACCTCGCGCAAGGTGACCCTGGAGCAGACCGACAGCATCGAGCGTCCGCACGGTCTGATCGCCGAGGTCGCCAACGCGGTGCTGCCCTCGGTGGTCTCCATCCGGGTCACCGTGGGCGACAACGGCGCCACCGGCTCGGGCGTTGTCATCGACGGCGCGGGCTACGTGGTGACCAACAACCACGTCATCTCGATGGCCGCTCAGGACAAGAGCAACCGGGCCGCCATCCAGGTCACCTTCTCCGACGGCAGCCGGGTGCCCGCGAACATCGTCGGCCGCGATCCCAAGACCGACCTCGCGGTGCTCAAGGTCGACGTGAAGAATCTCACGGTGGCCAGGCTCGGCAAGTCCGGCGATGTGCAGGTGGGCGACGACGTGCTGGCCATCGGTTCGCCGCTCGGCCTGAGCAAGACCGTCACCTCCGGCATCGTCAGCGCGCTGCACCGCCCGGTGAAGCTCTCCGGCGAGGGCAGCGACACCAACGCGGTGATCGACGCCGTGCAGACCGATGCCTCGATCAACCCGGGTAACTCCGGTGGCGCGCTGGTCGACATGGACGGGCGGGTCATCGGCATCAACACCGCGATCCGCAGCGAGACGGGCGGCTCGGTCGGCCTCGGCTTCGCCATCCCGGTCGACACCGTGACCGAGGTCGCGCAGAGCCTGATCCACACCGGCAAGATGAACCACCCGATGATCGGCATCTCGGCCCGCACCAAGACCGTCGCCAACGAGGTGATGAGCGGCGCGGCGGTGGCCGACGTGGCGCCGAACGGTCCCGCGGCCAAGGCGGGGATCGTCGAGGGCGACGTGATCGTCCGGGTCGGCGATCGGGAGGTCACCGGGCCGGAGGAGCTGACCGTCGCGGTGCAGTCCCGCGCGATCGGCGAGACGGTGAACGTGCAGTTGATTCGGGACGGCAGGCAGGTGGACGTGCCTGTGACGTTGGAATCCGACTGACCCGCTGGTCGGAAGCACGGGTAGCCTGGATTCGTGTTCAGCAACATCGGCTGGAGCGAGATGATGATCCTGCTCGTCGCCGCCCTCGTCATCCTCGGTCCGGAGCGTCTGCCCGGCGCCGTGCGCTGGACCACGAACAGCCTGCGTCAGCTGCGCGACTACGCGAGCGGAGCCACCGCCCAGCTGAAGGAAGAGCTGGGTCCTGATTTCGAGGACATCCGCAAGCCCCTGGCCGAGCTGAACGAGCTGCGCGGAATGACGCCGCGCTCGATGGTCACCAAGCACCTTCTGAACGGCGACGATTCGATGCTGCGCAGCCTGGAGAAGGTCGTGCCCACCAAGGACGATCTGTACGGGACGAGCAGCGGCATGCCGGACTATCCGATGCCGAAGCTGGAAAAGCCGTTGGAGCGCAACGAACGTCCGCCGATCGATTTCGACGCCACCTGATCGGGCGGGGCGCCCGCGCCGGGGACGAAAACCATTGGCGGCACCCACCATCCACACCTAACTCGTCGCTCCGGCCATGGGTGATTCGAGGACGAACTTCGTTCGGCGGCGATCAGGCGAATCGTCGTCTTCCGCCCGGCGAGTCGGCGAGAAACGCCGTCGAGCCGAAACAGACTGGGCTGTCTGGAAGTCCACAATGTCAAGCAGACTAGACCCGTAAGGCTGTCGAGCTGTCTAAACTTCGCACATGTCGGCCGATGACGTGGCGCGAGTCTTCGCAATCGAGGACAAGGTCGAGAGACTCAAGGCGGCCACCGACGGGGTGGCGGCGGCGCAGCAGACGATCAACGAACTCACCAGGATCCGCAGGGCGGTCATCCGGGAACTTCATGCCGAGGGCTGGACCTTCGCCAGAATCGGTGCGGCGGCGGGTCTTTCCCGCGCCCGCATCCATCAGGTGAGCACCCAGGGCCCGGCGCCGGAGGGACTGTTCTTCGGCCACGGGACGCTCACGGTGCTCGTCCCCGAGGTGCGCGCCGGTCGCGTGCTCGGCGCGCCGGATCCCGGTGCCGCACACCGGCTCGTCGAGCTGCTGCGCGAACTCGGGTTCGCCGCGGGGATCGAAAGATTCCTGCCAGGAAGACCGGTGGACCTGAACCGGGACGGGCTGATCGTGGTCGGCGGTCCCGAATTGTCCCCCAGCGTGCGCCAGCTCATCGCCGCCGATCCCCGGCTGCGGCGCGCGGTGGCCAGAGCGGGCGACGCGCGCCGCGGCATCGAGGACAGGGCCGCGCGCCGCGTGTACCGGCCGGGCGGCCCGGAACCGCACGACATCGCCTACCTGGCCCGCCTCCCCCGCCCCGACGGCCGCGGCACCTGCCTGATCATCGACGGCCTGCACCCACCCGGGTCGCTCGGCGCGGTACGCCTGCTCGCCACCCGCTTGGCCACGCTGCACGAGCGGGCAGCCAACCACCTGTTCTCGGTACTCATCGCGGTCCGCTACGACCGCGCCAACGGCGAGCCGGTGGACGTCGATCTACTCACGCCCGTCTACCGGCACGACGCCGACCCACGTCCCATCGGCACTCGCCTGCGGCGCTGATGCGGATCGATAGCTGAGAGACACATCACTTCTCACCACTGCCGGGTTCGTACGAAATGCCCGGACTATTTCCGCAGTGTGTCACATGTCACGTGACCCTGCGGGTAACAGATACCCACTCGATGTTTAGATAGCTAGTAGATAACTATTTCTCGAGTAGGTGAGTTCTCCATGTCTTCCATGTCCGACAGCCGCGCATTCCGGCAGCTCGTGATGCGCGCGACGAATCACGGTGGGACGAGCACTCATTCGGGGAGGACGCGATGAACACCATCGTGGTCGTAGGCGGGATCGTCTTCGTCGCCATCACCGTCGGCGTTCTGGTCGGGGTGCTGCGCAAGCCGAATTCGTCGGGGCAGCTGACCGTCGCCGCGATCCAGGCACGGCTCGCCGATGAGGGAAGCGGGCAGCCCGGCGACGCGGATGCGGAGTCGCGCGAGGATGGAGAGTTGGCGAGCGCCGAAGTGGCAAGCGGTGAGCCGAAGGGGCGCGAGAAGTCCTAGCGGCGCGGGGCAACGAAGTAACCGCACGCCACACAGCGCTCACACCCCACACACAGGCACCGGCGCTGTGAAGCGTCCAAACCGTGTGTGGCACGACCGGATCCAAGCACCTCGCACAGGCAATGCACGCTTCGCAGTGGGTGTGGTCCCTGCGAAGCGTGTGGCAGGTCTGCGGAGTCAGGCCGCTGCCTGGGACGGGCGCAACGTGTTCATCGGCGGGCGGTCGGTGAGCGAGACTTCCGTGCTGTGTGCCGTGAAAGCGTCACCGATGAGGGGGAACTGGGTGAGGGCGGCGCCGGAGTCGGCGACTCCGCTGCGGCCGAGAACGGTACCGAGGATCTGGCGGCTCATCACGCCGAGGTCGCCGAGCGGGCGGTTGCGGTGGGTGCGCACGCCCAGATTGACCTGGCCGATGGCGGACAGGCCGACGCGGTCGTAGGTGTCGAGGAGCAGGCCGATCTCCACGCCGTAGCCGGGCGCGAAGGGCACCGAGGTGAGCAGTTCGCGGGTGCCGGCGTATTCGCCGCTGAGCGGTTGCAGCACCGCGCACAGTTCCGGGCGCAGCGCGGCGAGCAGCGGACGCGCGACCAGCTCCGTGACGCGCCCGCCGCCGTGCGCGTCCACGGTGCCGCCCTGCCGCAGCGGGCGGCGGTAGTAGGCCTTGACCAGGTGCATGTCGTCGTTCAGCAGCAGTGGGCCGAGCAGCTTCGGCACGAAGGCCGGGTCGGGGTCGATGAGATCGGAGTCGACGAACGCGATCAGGTCACCGCCGGTGACCGCGAGCGAGCGCCACAGCACCTCGCCCTTACCCGGTATCGGCTCCAGCTCAGGCACCGCCTGCTCGCGGGTGATGACCTCGGCGCCCGCCGCGCGGGCTCGTTCGGCGGTAGCGTCGGTGGATCCGGAATCGAGTACAACCAGTTCGTCGACGAGGGTTCCGAGCAGCGGCCGGATGCTGGCCACCACCTCGGCGACGGTGCGTTCCTCGTTCAGCGCGGGCAGCACCACCGACACGGTGCGCCCGTCCTTGGCGGCGACGAGATCGTCGACCGTCCATTCGGGGTTGTCCCAGGTATTCGTGCTTGCCCAGGCGGACTCGCGGTGTTGGATTTTCATACCAGACCTCGCAGGGTTCGTGCGGGGGGCCGGATGCCCTGGATCGCGGCGATCATGTCCACGACGCGCCGCGTTTCGGCGACCTCGTGGACGCGGAAGACTCGGGCGCCCGCGGCGGCGGACCACGCTGTTGCCGCCAACGTGCCCTCCAACCGTTCGGAGAGCCCGACACCAAGAGTCTCCCCGATGAAATCCTTGTTGCTCAGCGCCATCAAGACCGGCCATCCGGTATTTACAAGAACGTCGATTCCCCGCAACAGTTCGAGCCCGTGATAGGTGTTCTTGCCGAAATCGTGGGTGGGATCGATCAGGATCGAATCCTTGCGCACGCCCGCGGCGAGCGCGTCCTCGGCGGCCCTGACCACGGTGTCGGTGACCTCGCTCACCACGTCGGTGTACCTGACCCGATGCGGCCGGGTGCGCGGCACCGCGCCCCCGGTGTGGCTGCACACGATGCCGACGCCCAGTTCCGCGGCCACCGCGACCAGGTCCGGGTCCGCGCCCGCCCAGGTGTCGTTGATCAGGTCGGCGCCTTCGGCCACCGCGGCCCGCGCGACTTCCGATCGCCAGGTGTCGACGCTGATCAGCAGCTCGGGATACGCCGCGCGGATCGCCGCGACGAACGGCACCACTCGCTGCGTCTCCTCGGCGGCGTCGACCGTCGTGCCCGGCCCAGCCTTCACTCCCCCGATGTCGACGAGATCGGCGCCCTGATCGACCGCGCGCGACACCGCGTCCATGGCCGCGGCGTCGGTGAACGTCGCGCCCCGGTCGTAGAAGGAGTCGGGGGTGCGATTCACGATCGCCATCACGAGCGCCCGATCGGTCGCCACCGGCTTGCCGCACAGCGTGGGAGACGGCACGGTGATCGGGCTGAACATGCCCTCGACTGTAGCGGCTCAGCTCCTCGGCGCGCGGCCCGCCGCGACGTCGGCGGCATAGTCGTCGTACGCGGGGACGTACCCCTCGGTGCGGCCCGCGAGAACGTAGAGCGCGCTCCCGGCGTCCGGCGCGTATCCCTGCTTGCGCAGTTCGACCTTGCGGCTCTTGAACGTGGAGGTCTGCTCCAGCTCGGCGACCACCCGCACGAACAGCGGCACCGCGTATCCCGGCAACAGGCGGTAGGCCACTTCGGCCAGCTCGGCGCCGTCGAATTCCGCGCCCGGGTGCAGCGTGATCGCCGCCATGCCCGCCTTGCCGTCGGCGCCGGGGATGTCGACGCCGAACACCACCGCCTGCGCCACGGTCTCGTGCTCGCCGAGCGCGCCCTCGACCTCTGTGGTGGCCACGTTCTCGCCCTTCCAGCGGAAGGTGTCGCCGAGTCGGTCCACGAACGCGATGTGCCACCAACCCTGATCACGCACCAGATCACCGGTGTCGAACCACACGTCGCACGGTTTGAAAGCGTCGCGGATCAGCTTGGACTCCGAGGCGTCCCTGTCGGTGTAACCGTCGAACGGCTGTCGCTTGTCCACCTTGGCCAGCAGCAGACCGACCCCGCCGGAGCCGACCCGGCGCAGCCTGCCGTCGGGGCCGCGCTTCGCCTTGCCGGTGGCGTCGTCGAACTCGACGATCGCGTAGGGCAGCGGCCCGAACCCCGCGGTGCGGTCCACCCCGAACACGTTGACGAACGCGATCGGCGCCTCGCTCGCCCCGTAGAACTCCACCACCCGGCCGATCCCGAACCGCCGGGTGAACTCCTTCCACAGCTCGGGACGCAGCCCGTTGCCGACGACCAACCGCACCCGATGCTGCCGATCGGCCGGGCGCGCGGGCTGATTCAGCAGGTACCGGCACAGCTCGCCGATGTAGATGAACGCGGTGGCCTGTTCCCGGATGATCTCGTCCCAGAATCCCGAGGCGGAGAACTTGCGGCCGAGCGCGTAGGCGGACCCGCCCGCCAGCACCGACGACAGCGCGACGGTGAGCGCGTTGTTGTGATAGAGCGGCAGGCAGCAGTACAGGGTGTCGTTGCCGCGCAGGCGAATTCCGAGCCCGCCGAGCCCGGCCATGCTCTTGGTCCAGCGCAGGTGGGTCATCACGCTGGCCTTGGGCAGGCCGGTGGTGCCCGAGGTGAAGATCAGGAACGCGCGTTCGCGGGCGGTCACCTGCGCGCACACGGCGGGATCGGCGGCGTCGGCGGTGCGGGCGGCCCGCGCGAGATCGTTGCCGTACAACACGTTCGGCAACGGTTCGGCGAGCGAATCCAGCGCCTCCCGGCATTCCTCGCCGACCACGTTCAGCACGCTGCCGAGCAGCCCGAAGCTGTGCGCGAGCACTTGGTCGCGCTGGTTGTGGTTGAGCAGTCCGACGGTGGCGCCGAGCTTGACGGTGGCCAGCACCGTGAACAGCGTCTCGGGCCGGTTGGTCATCAGCACGCCGACCACGTCGCCGCGCCGCACCCCGCGCTCGGCGAGAACGTTCGCGTAGCGGTTCACCTCGGCGTTGGCCTCGCCGTAGCGGTAGGCCCTGCCCTCGAAACGCAGGAACACGCGGTCCGGATGACGGTGCGCGTTGCGCTGGAAGAACAGGCCGACCGACGCCTTGTCGCCGGGCCGCACCAGCAAGCCACGCGCGTTGCGCACTATGCCGGGCGCGTCGAGTGCCATTCCCGGCAGCGCTTTGGCCAGGTCGACGAGGCGCACCGTCGCGCGGGTGTCGGTACTCAACGCGGTTCTCCTAGCCTTGGGGCGCGCCGAGTGTCTGTTCGGGTTTCAGCGCGGCGAACGCGGCGTGCAGATCGTTGACCACGGTAATCCGCTCCATGGCGAATCGGGAGACGAACTTCCGCTCGTAGAGTTCGTCGACCCAACGGAACAGCCCGTCGTAGAAGCCGTTCGGGTCGAGCACGACCACCGGTTTGTCGTGCTGGCCGAGGTAGCCGCCGGTCCACGTCTCGAAGAACTCCTCGAGCGTGCCGATGCCGCCGGGCAGCGTGAGGAAGGCGTCGGCGCGATCCTCCATGACCTGTTTGCGCTGGCGCATGGTGTCGGTGACCACCAGCTCGTCGGCGTCGACGTCGGCGACTTCCTTGTGCACCAGGTGTTTCGGGATCACGCCGATGGTGTTGGCGCCACCGGCCCGAGCCGCCGTGGCCACCGCGCCCATCATCGAGACGTGGCCGCCGCCGGATACCAATTGCCAACCGCGCCGGGCGATCTCGGTGCCGACGCGGGCGGCCAGCCCCAGCGCGTCGGTGTCGGCGGTGCTCGCCGAGCAGTAGACGCAGACGGCGTACGGGGCGGTGACGTCGGCCGGATCCACCGTCACCACTGGTCCTCCGTGCCCAGGGTGTCGATGTCGGCGCGCTCGGCGGCCGCCCGCATGATGATCTCGACGACCTCCTCCACGTCGTCGGTGACGTGGATCAGGTCGAGGTCACCCGGCGAGATCTTGCCGAAGCCCTGCAACGAACCGCGCAGCCAATCCACCAGTCCCGCCCAGTATCTGGTGCCGAACAGGATGATCGGGAAACGGGTGATCTTGTGCGTCTGCACCAGGGTGAGCGCCTCGAACAGCTCGTCCAGGGTGCCGAAACCGCCAGGCAGGCAGAGGAATGCCTCGGAGTACTTCACGAACATCGTCTTGCGGACGAAGAAGTAGCGGAAGTTGATGCCGAGATCGACCCAATCGTTGAGGCTCTGCTCGAACGGCAGCTCGATGCCGAGGCCGATCGAGTAGCCGCCCGCCTCGCACGCGCCCCGGTTGGCGGCCTCCATCGCGCCGGGGCCGCCGCCGGTGATCACCGCGAATCCGGCCCTGGCCAGCGCGCCGCCGATGGCCAGGCCCGCCTGGTATTCGGGGTGGTCGACGGGCGTCCGCGCGGAACCGAAGACCGTGACCGCGCGCGGCACCTCGGCCAGCGCGCCGAAACCCTCGACGAACTCGGCCTGAATGCGCAGCACCCGCCACGGGTCGGTGTGCACCCAGTCGCTGTCCCCGCGGTGGTCCAAGAGGTTCCGGTCGGCGGTACCGGCGCCTGGTTTGCGATCGCGGCGGAACATTATCGGTCCGCGGAATTTGGCTGTCGACTTCGGCTTGCTTGCGATCTCGTGGTCGGCGGCGTCGGTGGACATGCGTTCCACGCTACCGGGCCGTAGGCGGCGCGGGCGGCGCAAGGCGGTGAACTCGCGGCACACTCGCGGTGTCGGGCCGGGATGTCACACTCCCGGCGCGGGCGTCGTCATCCGATCGAGACGCCGGGAACGACACCGGCGCAGCGATTCCGACGATCGGAGACCATCATGACCGTTCTCGTCACCGGCGGCACCGGCACCCTCGGCAACCACGTAGTCCCGCTGCTGCGGGCCGCGGGCCACGATCTACGGGTGCTCAGCCGCTCGCCCCGCCCGGCCGTCGACGGCATCGAATACGTCACCGGCGATCTGCTGCGCGGCGAGGGCATCGAAGCGGCCGTCGCGGGTGCGGACACCATCCTGCACCTGGCGGGCGGACCCAAGGGCGACGACGTAGCAACCCGCAATCTGGTCCGCGCGGCCGCGGAGGCGCGGCACATCGTCTACATCGGCGTCATCGCCGCGGAAGAGCTGCCGCTCGGCTACTTCCGCGCCAAGGCCGACTCGGAAAGGGCCATCATCGATTCGGGTCTGCCGCACACCATCCTGCGCGCGGCGCAGTTCCACGACCTGGCGCTGAAAACCGTGCGCGCCATGGGCAAGCTGCCCGTGGCCCCCGCGCCGGGCGGCCTGCGGTGGCAGCCGGTGGATTCGCGCGAGGTGGCCGCTCGGCTGGTCGACCTGACCACCGCGGCGCCCGCCGGACGCGTCCCCGACCTGGCCGGACCGGAGGTGCTCACGCTGGGCGACATGATCCGCCACTACCTGCGGGCCGCGGGCAAGCGCCGTCCGTTGCTGCCGGTCCGCGTCCCCGGCAAGGTCGGCCGCGCCTACCGCGCGGGGGCGAACTTGAACCTGGACACCGCGGAGCGCGGCAAGCGCACCTGGGCGGAGTTCCTCGATGAGCAGTTCGCCGGGTGAGGGTGGTCGATCGCCGGTGGTTCCGACGAGCCGGCTGCGCGGCCGGAGGTCAGGCTTTGCCGGTCAGATAGTCGCGCAGCATGGCGGCGACCGCGGTGATCTGGGCGGTCGGCACGTGCTCGTCGCGCTTGTGGGCGAGGTTGGGGTCGCCGGGGCCGAAGTTGACGGCGGGGATGCCGCGGGCGGCGAAGCGGGACACGTCGGTCCAGCCGTACTTGGCGCGCACCCCGCCCCCGCCGTGGCCGTTCACCGAGGCGATCAGGTCGGCGGCGGCAGGCGCGGTGAGACCGGGCAGGGCTCCCGGCGCCGAGTCGACCACGTCGATCGTGAGGTCGAGTCCGTCGAAGACCTCGCGCACGTGGGCGATGGCCTGGTCGATGGTGCGGTCGGGGGCGAAGCGGAAATTCACTTCCAGCTCCGCGGCGTCGGGGATGACATTGCCCGCCACCCCCGCGGAGAGGCGGGTCGCCGAGAGGCCCTCGCGGTAGACGCACCCATCGATGTCGACCTGCCGCGGCCGGTAGTCGGCCAACCGTTGCAGCACCGGGGCCAGCCGATGAATCGCGTTGTCGCCCATCCACGCTCGCGCCGAATGCGCGCGCACACCCTTGGTGGCGAGCCGGGCCCGCAGGGTGCCCTGGCAACCGGCCTCGATCCAGCCGCCCGAGGGTTCGCCGAGGATCGCCAGGTCGCCGTCGAGCCACTCGGGCAGGTCGCGCTCGATGTGACCGAGGCCGTTGTGCTCTTCGGCGATCTCCTCGCCGTCGTAGAAGATCAGCGTCAGGTCGTGGACCGGATCGGCGACCGTCGCGGCGAGATGCAGGAAGACCGCGTCACCCGACTTCATGTCGACGGTGCCGCACCCGTGGAGCACCTCCTGCCCGTCCTCGTCCTCGTCGAACCGGCTCGGCACGTTGTCCGCGATCGGCACCGTGTCCAGGTGTCCGGCCAGGACCACCCGCGTCGGCAGCCCCCGGTTCGTGCGGGCCAGCACCACATTCCCGCGCCGCACCACCTCGAAGCCGCTGGTCTGCTCCCGCAGCGCACGCTCGACGACGTCGGCGATCGCCTTCTCGTCGAGTGACACGCTCGGAATGTCGACGAGCGCGGCGGTGAGAGCGATGGGATCGGCAGACAGGTCGATGGTCACGCCCCTCAGCCTACGAGCGGGGCGCATCGACCGCGGACACCGCGCCGGTCCGTGGAGCGACAGCGTCGAGCCCGAGAGCTGGGCGCGGCAGCGTCGGGCCGAAAGCGGAGCACGACAGCCTCGCGCCCGACAGCAGAGCACGACAGCCTCGCGCCCTGCTTTCGGCGAACTACAGAAGCTCGGTGCGTGGTCTGTGGGACGAGCAGGCCGGAGGTGGCGCACCGCTGGCGGCGATCGGTCGGTAACCTCTAATGACGTGAGCATTCAGGGAGCAGCAGCAGTCGGTATCGCCAACGTGACCGCGGACGGAACCGTCCTGGACACCTGGTACCCGAACCCGGAGCTCGGCGAGTTCGGCGACACCGGCACCAAACGCCTGGACAAGGCGCCCGCCGAATACGCCGCGCTGCTCGGCTTCGACGAGGCGCGCGGTGTCGACGTGGTCGCGGTGCGCACCGTCATCGCCGACCTGTCCGCCGCCCCGGTCGACGCGCACGACGTCTACCTGCGCCTGCACCTGCTCTCGCACCGGCTGGTGAAGCCGCACGAGGTGAGCCTGGACGGCCAGTTCGGCCTGCTCAGCAATGTCGTGTGGACCAACCACGGCCCGGCCGCCGTCGAGGGCTTCGAGGCCACCCGCGCCAAGCTGCGCGCCCGCGGTCCGGTCACCGTGTACAGCATCGACAAGTTCCCGCGCATGGTCGACTACGTGGTGCCCTCCGGCGTGCGCATCGGCGACGCCGACCGGGTCCGCCTCGGCGCACACCTGGCCTCCGGCACCACCGTGATGCACGAGGGCTTCGTCAACTTCAACGCCGGCACCCTAGGCGCCTCCATGGTCGAGGGCCGGATCTCCGCCGGCGTCGTGGTCGGCGACGGTTCCGACATCGGCGGCGGCGCCTCCACCATGGGCACCCTCTCGGGCGGCGGCACCACCATCATCTCGATCGGCCAGCGCTCCCTGCTCGGCGCCAACGCGGGCCTCGGCATCCCGCTCGGCGACGACTGCGTGCTCGAGGCCGGTCTGTACCTCACCGCGGGCACCAAGGTCGCCACCCCGGACGGCACCGTCGTGAAGGCCGCCCAGCTGAGCGGTCAGAACAACCTGCTGTTCCGCCGCAATTCCCAGACCGGCGCCGTCGAGGTCGTCCCGCGCAAGGGCACCGGCATCGAACTCAACGCGGACCTGCACGCGAACGACTGAGGTAGCTAACGCTCAGGCGGTTGCCGCGGCCTCGGGCACGATGCCGAAGGCGATGATCCGTTCCGGGTGGATGCGGATCATCTCCCTCGAGACGCCCGCGATGTAGGGGTCGACATCCGTCAGCGCCTCGGCGGTGCCGCGGATTTCCAGGCAGCGCACCCGCCACGGCTGCACCGAGGCGATGTCGTCGACGACGAACGCCACGCGATCGTTCGTGGCCAGGTTGCGGAACTTGTGAGAGGCGCCCATGTTCCAGCCCGCGATGTCGATGGTGCCGAGTTCGGCGTTGTAGCGGAAGCCGACCGGATTGTTCTGCGGCGACCCGTCCTGGCGCACCGTGGCGAGGCGGCCGAGGCGCTGGGTGCGCAGGTAGTCGATCTGGTCCTTGGTCAACGTTGCGGTCATGCTGCGACGGTAGAACCTCGAGTCAGCTCGAGGTCAACCCCCGGCGGGCCCGAGGCGTCAGCCGAGCTGCTTCTTCTGCACCTTGCCCATCGCGTTGCGTGGCAGCGCCGCGACCACGCGGACCTCCCGCGGCCGCTTGTGCACCGAGAGCTGTTCGGCGACATGGTCGATCAGCTCCTTCTCGATCGCGACGCCCGCCTCGCCGCGCAGCACGACGAAGGCGACCACGCGCTGTCCGAGGTCGTCGTCGGGCAGGCCCACGACCGCCGCCTCGGCGACCTCGGGATGCCCGAGCAGCGCCGTTTCGATCTCCCCCGCACCGATCCGGTAGCCGCCGGACTTGATCAGGTCGACCGATTCCCGGCCGACGATGCGGTGGAAGCCCTCGGCGTCGATGGCCGCGACGTCACCCGTCTTGAACCACCCGTCCTCGGTCCAGCTCTGCGCGGTGGCGTCTGGCCGGTTCAGGTAGCCGTCGAACAGCATCGGCCCGCGCACCTGCAAGCCGCCGATGCTCTCACCGTCGTTCGGCACCGGCGCTCCGGTCTCGTCCCGCAGCCTGGTCTCCACGCCACGCACCGGCGTGCCGACCCAGCCGGGGCGCCGTTCGCCGTCCGCGCGCGTGGACAGCGTGATCATGGTTTCGCTCATGCCGTATCGCTCGATCGGGGCGTGGCCGGTGAGCTCGCGCAGCCGCTCGAACACCGGCACCGGCAGCGGCGCGCTCCCGGACACCAGCAGCCGCGCACCCGCCAGTCTCCGTGCCGCGTCGGGGTCGTCGACGACGCGCGACCAGACGGTCGGCACGCCGAAGTACAGCGTGCCGTTCGCCTCGGCGTACGCCTGCGGTGTCGGCTTCCCGGTGTGGATCAGCCTGCTGCCCACCCGCAGCGGGCCGAGCACGCCGAGGATCAGCCCGTGCACGTGGAACAGCGGAAGCCCGTGCACCAGAACGTCGTTCGCGGTCCAGTCCCACGCCTCGGCGGGCGCGTCCAGCCCGGCGGCGATCGCGCCGCGAGTGAGCACGACACCCTTCGGCGGACCCGTGGTTCCGGAGGTGTAGAGCACGAAAGCCGGTGTGGCCGAGTCGGGTTCGGGATAGCTGTGCCACGACCTGGCGTGCAGCCGGACCGGGACCACCGGCAGTTCGGTGCCCTCCGGCGCGTCACCGAGCCACGCCTGCGCACCGGAATCGGCCAGGATGTGCGCGAGTTCGGCGGCACCGGAATCCGGGGGCACCGGCACCACCGTGACGCCCGCGATGAGGCAGCCGACCACGGCGAGGACGGTTCGCGCCGTCGGCCTGGCCAGCACCGCCACCCGATCGGCGCGTGCGATGCGCTCGGCCACCGAGGTCGCCGCGCCGAGCAGGTCGCTGCGCGAGAGCGTCACGCCGTCGATGGTGACCGCGTCCGGAATGTCCGCGCCCGCAGCGACCGCGGCCGGATTCAGGGAACGAAGCAGCAGGTGTGGACCGAACGACATTCGCCCAACCTACTGCGTGCGCGACGGCCGCCGACAGCGCGTTCCCGCGCGTCACAGCTCGGCGACGACGCGGTGTGACCGTTGACACACCGACGACACAGTGAGAAGGTCGTACCGTATCTTTCTCATCGAGGAGAACCGGGGTCGACGATGACCAGTCCCCTTCGCGCATCCGCGCCCAAGGCATCCGACGACGCTTTCGACATCCGCGGCCACCTCGACGGATCCGCCGCCTTCTTCGGCGCCGCCGCGAACGTCATCATGCAGCTCAGCGCCCGCCCGGTCGGCTACGGCGTGCTGGAGAGCACGGTCGACAGCGGCAAGATCATGCTGCACCCGGTGAAGCGGACCCGCACCACGCTGACCTATCTGGCCGTGGCCCTGCTCGGCACCGACGACGAACGCGCGGCCTACCGCGCCGCGATCGATCGCTCGCACCGCGCCGTCCGATCCGGCCCGGCCAGCCCGGTGAAGTACAACGCCTTCGACCCGAAACTCCAACTGTGGGTGGCGGCCTGCCTGTACTGGGGCGGGCGCGATCTGCACGAGCGCATGCACGGCCCGATGGACGAGGCCACCGCGGACGCGTTCTACCGCAACGCCGAACGGCTCGGCACCACGCTGCAGATGCGGCCCGGCCAGTGGCCCGCCGACCGGGCCGCGTTCGACCGGTACTGGCGCGAGAACCTGGCGCTGACCGTCATCGATCCGCCGGTCCGCGACTATTTCTGGGACCTGGTGAACCTGCGCATGTTCCCGCGTCCCGTCCAGCTCGCCTTCAGCGGCTTCCACCGCTGGATGACCGCCGGACTGCTGCCCGAGCGACTGCGCGATCAGATGGGCATGACCTGGACCGAACGCGACGACCGCCGCCTGGCCGCGCTGCTCACCGCCGTCGGCGCGGTGGAGAACCGGATGCCCAAGGCCGTCAAGGCTTTCCCGGTGAACGCCTTCCTCTGGGATCTGCGCCTTCGCCGCAGCCTCGGACTCCCGCTCGCCTAGCTCGCCCTATATCAGTTAACTCACAGCATCCGCAATCCGCCACGCCGACACCTAGCGCCCGCGTACGCTTTTTCTTCTGGATGACAGCCAAAAATCGGAGGTAGAAACCCCGGGAGGCCATCGTGATCCGTCGAAAGATCGTCGCGTCGCTGACCGCAGGAGCGCTCTACGCCCTGGGATTCACCGCATTGTGCGCACCACCCGCAAACGCCGAGCCCAGCGCGGAGGAGACGCCGTCGCGCACCTCGATCGCCATGCGGTCGAGCGTCGGCGCATCGTGGGGAACCGCGAACCAGTACGAGTCGCGCGGCGCCCTCTCCCTGTCCAAGCTCTTCCTCGTCGATTACGCCCTGCGCCACGGCGACGGCTCGGCGACCGACCGGGAACTGGGCGAGCGCATGATCCGCTTCTCCGACGACGGCGCGGCCAGCGCCATGGAAGGCAAATACCCGCAGGCCATCGACGCCATCGCCACCGAGTACGGGCTCGCCGCCACTCGGTCCGGAACGGGCGACTGGAGCACCGCGATCACCAGCAGCGCCGACGTCGCCGACTTCCTGCACGCCAAGCAACTTCAGGATCCGAGTTCGCCGATCTTCCAATGGATGGCCGCGGCGAGTAACACGGCCGCCGACGGCACCGTGCAGGACTGGGGAACCGCCCGCCTGCCCGGGGTTCTCGGCACCAAATGGGGATGGTCGGATCTCGGTGCACCCGAGGTGGGCTCGGCCTCCTACGGAACCGGGTTCACCGTGGCGGCATTCACCTGGGGCACGGCCGACGACCAGACCGGCGACGTGCTCGGCGCGCTGCCCACTGTGGTGATCGACGTGCTCGGGGTGTCCGCCTGGTTGAACCCCCGCTGAGCGCCCGCCCGCCCGGGCGGCCGGCGGTCAGCGCACCCGGAACGAGACCACCACATGGTCGCGGGCGAACTCGCGCAGGGCGGCGTCGTCGCCGAACGGGATCACCGTCTGCGGGGTCAGCGCCAGCGACAGCGCGGTGCGCGCGATCATTTCGGCCAGCGGCGCCGGGTCGTACGCGGGCAGTTTGCCCTCGCCCTGAAGCCGGGTGATGAACTCGGCCACGTAATCGCGCCCGAGCTCGATGATCGGCGCGCCCTTCACCGTGAGGAACGGCAGCACCAATTCGGGTTCGGTGGCCAGCAACCGGTGCACCAGCTGGTTGCCGCGCAGGCCGTTCACGAACGCGACGAACAGCGCGACGATCTGCTCTTCGGCGCCCGCGTCCCGATCGACTTGGCGTTGCAGCACGCCGTCCACCTCATCGATGAAATCGCGCGTCTGGCGCAGCGCGACCGCCTCGATCAGATCCGATTTGCTGGCGAAGCGCCGGTACAGGGTGGCCAGTGACAGGCCGCAGCGCCGGGCCACCTCGACCATGCTGGTGCGCTTGATGCCGAAATCCAGGAACGCCACCAGCGCGGCGTCCAGCACGCGCGCCTGGTTGCGGTCCTCCGGACCGGAGTTGCGCACGAGCGGCAGCAATTTGGTCAGGCTCGCCATGTCTCCCACCCTCTCGTCGGCGAAACGATGACACCGTCAGCATCGCATACCTTCACCCGGGACGGCCGGTGACCTTTGACAGCACCCGCCCTCAGATGACAAGGTGACTACAGAACCTTCTCATCGCTTCACCTCCGGTGAACGGAAAGACGAGGACGACGATGACCGCGCCCCTTCGTGCAACGACGCCCGAGCCGGTGCCCGGCAGCCGCTACGGCACCGCCGAGGACTTCGACATCGAGGAGTTCTGGAGCGGTGTCGCCGCCATTCTCGGCGGCACCGCGAACGTGATCATGCAGCTGAGCCTGATGCCGGTCGCCTACGGCGTGCTGGAGAGCACGGTCGAATCCGGCAAGGTCACCGTGCACCCGTGGAAGCGGCTGCGCACCACGCTCACCTATCTCGCGGTCGCTCTGATGGGCACCGAGGAGGAGCGGGCCGCCTATCGCGATGCGGTGAACACCTCGCATCGCACCATTCGGTCGGGCGCCGAAAGCCCCGTGAAGTACAACGCCTTCGACCCGAACCTCCAGCTCTGGGTGGCCGCCTGCCTGTACTGGGGCATCGTCGATCTGGAGGAGCGCCTGCACGGCCCGCTCGACGAGGCCAGTGCGGACGCGTTCTACCAGTACGCCGCCCGGCTCGGCACGACGCTGCAAATGCGCGGTGAACTGTGGCCCGCCGACCGCGCCGCCTTCGCCGAGTACTGGGACACCAACCTGGCCCGTAAGACCATCGACGCCCGCACCCGCGCCTACTTCGACGGCCTCATCGACCTGCGGATGGTCGCGCCGCCGCTGCGCCTGTTCGCGCCGGTGCAGCGCTTCATCGTCACCGGCCTGCTGCCGCCGCACCTGCGGGACGAGATGGGCATGCGCTGGACGCCCCGCCAGGACCGCGCGCTGCGCCTGCTGCTGCGCGCGGTCGGCGCGGTGCAGCGCAGGCTTCCCCAGCGGCTGCGGCTCTTTCCGATGAACTTCTACCTGTGGGATCTGCGCAGGCGGCGCAGGCTCGGCAAGCCGCTGGTCTGATCGCGATCGCCGGCCAGCGCGCGCAGGAAGAACGCCAGGTTCGCGGGTCGCTCGGCCAGCCTGCGGGTGAGGTAGCCGTACCAATCGTCGCCGTAGGGAACGTAGACCCGCATCGGGTGACCCGCCTGCGCCAGCCGCAGCTGCTCGGCGTCGCGCACGCCGTACAGCATCTGGTGCTCGAATTCCCCTGCGCCGCGTCCAGATTCGGTGGCCATCCGCTCGGCGGCCAGCACGAGCGCCGGGTCGTGGGTGGCCACCATCGGGTACCCATGGCCGCGCATCAGGATTTCCAGACAGCGCAAGTAGGAATCGGTCACCTCGACCGCCCGCTGGTAGGCCACCGCTGCGGGCTCGCGATAGGCGCCCTTGCACAGGCGGATTCGAGAACCGGAACCGGCGAACTCGGCGCAGTCGTCACGGGTGCGGTGCAGGTACGACTGGAGAACCGCACCCAGCCAAGGGAATTCCGGGCGCAACTCGCGCACGGCGGCCAGGGTCGCGTCGGTGGTGGTGTGGTCCTCCGCGTCCACCGTCACCCACACGCCCGCCTCGGCGGCCTTGGTGCACACGGTGCGCAGGTTGTCCGTGGCGATGGCCGGACCGTCTCCCGGCAGGGCCTGACCGAGGGCGGACAGCTTGACCGAGACCTCCACCCGCGCCGCCGCCCCGCCCGGCCGCGGTGACCGGTCGGCGGCGGCGAGCTCGTTGATCAGCGAAAGGTATTCCGCCACCGTGGCGTCGGCGCGGGCCCGGTCGGTGGTGTTCTCGCCGAGAAAGTCGGCGCTGACCAACCTGCCGCTGTCGAGCAGCTCGTCCACCACCGGCGCCAGTTCCGCCCGCGACTCGCCCGGCACGAACCGGCGCACGATCTCCGCGGCGACCGGCGTCCCGGTGAGCGCACGCTTCATCCGCGGCGAGGCGGCGGCCGCGAGAATCACCAAACGCAGCGGGTTCATCGGTCCTCGAGAATGTCACGCATCACGCCTCCTTCTTCCGGCCGGCGCGGCGGCGCCGCCGGTCTCACGAGTCCATGTGCGGGTACCGGTGCTGTACCGGCGGCACGAATGTCTCCTTGATGGTGCGCGGCGCCGTCCAGCGCAGCAGATTCAACGGCGAGCCCGCCTTGTCGTCGGTACCCGAGGCGCGCGCACCGCCGAACGGCTGCTGACCGACGACGGCGCCGGTGGGTTTGTCGTTGATGTAGAAGTTGCCCGCCGCGAAACGCAGAGCGGCGGAGGCCTGTTCGGCGGCCTTGCGATCGTCGGCGAAGATCGCGCCGGTCAGCGCGTACGGCGCGGCCGCTTCCACTTCGGCCAGAATCGCGGCGTACGAACCGGGTTCGGCGTCGTCGTAGACGTGCACCGAGAGGATCGGGCCGAAGTACTCGGTGGTGAAGGACTCGTCGCGCGGATCGTCGGAGAGCAGTACCGTCGGGCGTACGAACCAGCCTTCGCTGTCGTCGTAGGCGCCGCCGACCGGAATGGTGACGCCCGCGTCCCTCGCTCGTTCGATGGCCGCCACGTTCTTGTCGTAGGCGCGCCGATCGATCAGCGCCCCACCGAAATTCGACAGATCGGCCACGTCGCCGTAGCTGAGCTCGGCGGTCGCGGCGAGGAAATCGTCGCCGATGGCGCGCCAGACCGACCGCGCGATGTAGGCCCGCGAAGCGGCCGAGCACTTCTGACCCTGGTACTCGTAAGCGCCACGGATCAGCGCGGTGCGCAAGGCATCCGGATCGGCCGACGTGTGGGCGACGATGAAATCCTTGCCGCCCGTCTCCCCGACCAGCCGCGGATAGCCATGGTAGCGGCCGATATTCGCGCCGACCTGCTGCCACAGCGACTGGAAGGTGCGGGTGGAGCCGGTGAAGTGGATGCCTGCCAGGCGCGGGTCGGCGAGCGCCACCTCCGAGAGTTGGATACCGTCGCCGGTGACCATGTTGATCACGCCGGGCGGCAGGCCCGCCGCCTCGAGCAGCCGCATCGTGTGGAACGCCGCGAGCGTCTGCGTCGGCGACGGCTTCCACACCACCGTGTTGCCCATCAGCGCGGGCGCGGTCGGCAGGTTGCCCGCGATGGCGGTGAAGTTGAACGGCGTGATCGCGTAGACGAACCCCTCCAGCGGCCGGTAGTCCATCCGGTTCCACACGCCGGGGCTCGACTGCGGCTGCTGAGCCTGGATGTCGCGCGCGAACGCCACGTTGAACCGCCAGAAATCGACCAACTCGCAGGGCGCGTCGATCTCGGCCTGCGCCACCGACTTGGACTGGCCGAGCATCGTCGCGGCGGCCACCTTCTCCCGCCACGGTCCGGCCAGCAGGTCGGCCGCGCGCAGGAAGACCGCGGCGCGGTCGTCGAAAGGCATGGTGCGCCATCCCGGCGCGGCCGCGATGGCCGCCTCGATGGCGCCGTGCGCTTCGGAATGAGTGGTATCGGTGTAGGTCCCCAGCACGTGCCGACGGCGGTGCGGTGCGACGATCTCGTGCCGCTCGCCGATCCCGGGCCGATGCTTGCCGCCGATCACCAGCGGCACGTCGACGGATTCGGCGGAGATCTGGGCCAGCTCGGCCAGCAGCAGCTCGCGCTCGCGACTCCCCGGCGCATACGTATGCACCGGCTCGTTGCTCGGCGTAGGGACAACCGTGACAGCGTCCATAACTCAGGCTAGCCCCAAAACCACGCCTGGACGGAGCCCTCGCGCCGCCGCGTGTCGGCCACGGATCAGAACGGAGCCTCGGCCCACCATCGGTCGCGGACCTCGTCGAACGTGTGCCCCGGCCAGGCGACCTCGACCAGGATCGACGAGGTGGACGGGCTCACCCAGCCGTGCGTCGCCAGCGTGAACGGCGCGGCCGGATCGGTCGGCCGGAACACCTGGAGCCCACCCGGCCTGCTGAATTCGCGTTCGCCGGTCACCGTGGCGTGCGCGCCGAGGTAAGCCTGCACCTCGCGGAACCCTTCGTACTCGGTGTACCACGCGGTGACGCCGTCCGGGTCGGTGCAGACGATCTGGCGCAGCGGCAGCGGGTCACCGGGCGCGGTCACCACCGTCGCGGCGCCGTGACAGCGCGCGCCCCGCCAGCCCGTTCCGTCCGGGCTCGCCGGGATGAGCTGGGGAAAGGCGATCGCGATGGAATGCTGCGCGCCCCACGGCAGCGGCTGCGGCCGGTTCGGGCGGATGAACTTCCAGTAGACGCCGACTGCGGCCACCCCGCCCACGCCGAGCACCAGCGCGAACACCAGAAGCAGCACGGAGAACGTCCGCCACCCCGAGGAGACCCGCCGTCCTGCGACCCGCGCGGGCGGCGCGGCGAACGCGGCAGGACCGCCTCCCCAGCCGTGTGCGGCCGCCGAACGGGGATCGGTCGCACCGGCCGCCCTGGGCCCGGAATCGACCACCGTGTCCGTCCAGAGCGGAATCCGCGGTGGAGTGAGCGGCGCCGAGTTGCCCGGATCGTCAGACGCTCCCGCCTGATCCGCGGAACTCGGCGGGATCGCGCGACCGGCCAGGGCCCGCGTCACCGCATCGGCGAAGGCGCCGCAACTGGCGAAGCGCCGGGCCGGGTCCTTGTCCATCGCGCGGACGATCGCCTCGTCCACCGCGGACGGCAGCCCCGGGACGAACGCACCGGCACGCGGCGCGGGCTGGGTGAGGTGCGCGGCGACGATCGCGCCCGGATTCGTCCCGGTGAACGGCGGTTGTCCGGTCAACAGGGCGAACAGGGTGCAGCCGAGCGCGTACTGGTCCGCGCGATGGTCGACCGGCCCGCCCGAAAGCTGTTCCGGCGCCGCGTAAGCCAGGGTGGCGTGCAGTTCGCCGGTCCTGGTCAGCTGGTGGGTGTCCTCACGCATGCGCGCGATGCCGAAGTCGCTGAGCAGCACCCGGTCGCCGCCGCCGTGCGCGGCGCTCAGCAGGATGTTGGCCGGTTTCACGTCGCGGTGCAGCACGCCGCGGTCGTGCGCGTAGTCCAGCGCGGCCGCGGTCTGGGCGACGATCCCGGCGGCGCGCACCGGGTCCAGCGGTCCGCCGCGGAACGCGGCCGCGTCGCCGCCGTCGACGTACTGCATGGAAATCCACAGCACACCCTCGTCGGCGCCGCGATCCAGCACCGACACGATGTTCGGATGATCAAGCCGCGCAACCACATCGGCCTCGCGTTCGAATCGCCGCCGCGCCTCCTCGTCGGCGTAGAGGTCGCGATCGAGCAGCTTGAGCGCGATCAGGCGCGGCAGCCGCGGATGACCGGCCAGATAGACCGTGCCCATTCCACCGCGGCCGAGCACCCGCTCGATCCGATATCCGGCGAACACCTCGCCGACGGCGAGCCCCACCCCCTGCATCGCAGCAACCTTTCACCGAGCCGATCGAGCGTCACGAGTGTACGAAGCGCGGTCCGCCCGGGCGAACCGGTCACCTGTCGGCGCAGCTCGTGACCGGCCCGTCGCGCCGGACGACGGCGGCGCTTCCGTCATGGCCGACGCGCAATCTCGCCGAAATCCGCGAAATCAGTTCGCGCGCAAGCGCTCCACCGCGGCGGCGATGCGTTCGTCGGACGCGGTCATCGCGATCCGCACGTGCTCGCCCGAGGTCGGCCCGTAGAAGTCGCCGGGCGCGGCGAGGATGCCACGGTCGGCGAGCCAGTCCAGCGTGGTCCGGCAGTTCTCGCCGCGAGTGGACCACAGGTACAGCCCGGCCTCCGAGTGATCGATACGGAAACCAGCGCCCTGCAGCGCATTTCGCAGCTGCTCGCGCCGGGCGCGGTAGCGTTCACGCTGCTTGGCCTCGTGCGCGTCGTCGCCGAGCGCGGCCGTCATCGCGGCCTGGATTGGGTAGGGCACCATCATGCCCGAGTGTTTGCGCACCTCGAGCAGCTCGGCGACCAGTTCCGGATCGCCCGCCACGAAACCGGCGCGGTAGCTGGCCAGGTTCGACGTCTTCGAGAGCGAATGCACCGCGAGCAGACCGGTGTGGTCACCGTCGCACACTTCGGGATCCAGGATCGAGAAGGGGCGGCTGTCCCAGGAGAGACCCAGGTAGCACTCGTCGGACGCGACGATCGCGCCGCGCTCCCGCGCGAACGCGACGACCTTGCGCAGGTGCTCGACGCCGAGCACGCGGCCGGTCGGGTTGGACGGCGAATTGAGGTAGATCAGCGCGGGCGACTGGGGGCCGAGCCGGGTGAGCCCGTCGGCCCGCAGCACCTGCGTGCCCGCGAGCAGCGCGCCGACCTCGTAGGTCGGATAGGCGATCTCGGGAATGACCACCAGATCACCGGAACCGAGACCCAGCAGCCTCGGCAGGCCCGCGATCAGCTCCTTGGTGCCGATCACGGGCAGCACCGCCGCCGGGTCCAGACCCGTGATCCCGTACCGGCGCTTCAACGCGTCGACCGCGGCCGCGCGCAGTTCGGGGGTGCCGTGCGTGGTCGGGTAGCCGGGAACCTCCGCGACCGCGTTGAGCGCCGCCCTGATGATCGGGGCGACGGGGTCCACCGGAGTGCCGACCGACAGATCGACGATCCCGTCGGGATGCGCCGCGGCTCTCGCCTTGACCGCCGCGATGGTGTCCCAGGGAAAATCGGGTAGCAGAGCGCTGACCCGGCCGCGCGAACTCACTCGGGTCTCACTCGCCCATCGGGGGAAGTTCTTTGATGAACGGCGGGTCGTAGTCGACCTTGCCGACCTTGGTCGCGCCGCCCGGCGAACCCAGCTCGTCGAAGAAATCGACGTTGGCGTTCACGTATCCGCCCCACTGGTCCGGCGTGTCGTCTTCGTAGAAGATCGCCTCCACCGGGCACACCGGCTCACATGCACCACAGTCCACGCACTCGTCGGGATGGATGTACAGCATGCGACCACCCTCGTAGATGCAGTCCACGGGGCATTCCTCGATGCATGCCTTGTCCTTCACGTCAACGCACGGTTCAGCGATGATGTACGGCACTGCCGCTCTCCTAGTCTGTCCTCACCTGCGGGGATGGTCCGCCCACGCGAAACCCTATCCCGACCACCCCACGTTACTACTGGTCAGCCTGCCCTAACTTCGCCGGCTCCGCCCCCGCTCGCGGCGGGTATGCCGAGGCTCTCGTCCACGTCGAGGCCCAAAGCACGATCGTAGTGGACGGAGCGGGGCGAAGTCGGCCGACAGCCCGCGCGCGATCACCGGCCGTCGCCGCGCGCGGGCGCGAACGTCGCGCCCGCGCGCCACGGGACTAGTGCACCGACAGCGACAACGGCTCCGGCTTGCGGTCCACCCGGCCGTACGTGGTCGTGCGTTCCCTGGCGGGACGACCGATGCCGTCGGCGATCTCGACGAGCTCGGCGACCGTCTTCGCCGAGCCGTGCTGCGAGCCGGCCATGCGGGAGATGGTCTCTTCCATCAGCGTGCCGCCGAGGTCGTTCGCGCCGCCGTTGAGCATCATCCTGGTGCCCGCCGTGCCGAGCTTGACCCAGCTGGTCTGGATGTTGTCGATGCGACCGTGCAGCATGATCCTGGCCAGCGCGTGCGCCGCGCGGTTGTCGCGGATCGTCGGGCCGGGCCTGGCCGCGCCCGCCAGATACAGCGGGGCGCTCTGGTGCACGAAGGGCAGCAGCACGAATTCGGTGAAACCGCCTGTCTCGTCCTGGATTCCGCGAATCACGCGCAGGTGTCCGACCCAGTGCTTCGGACTGTCCACGTGCCCGTACATCATCGTCGAGCTGGAACGCAGGCCGATCCGATGCGCGGTGGTGATCACCTCGATCCACGCCGACGTGGGCAGCTTGCCCTTGGTGAGCACCCAGCGCACCTCGTCGTCCAGGATCTCCGCGGCGGTGCCCGGAATGGTGTCGAGCCCGGCCTCCTTCAGCGCCACCAGCCAGTCGCGAATGCTCTGCCCGCCGCGCGAGGCGCCGTTGACGATCTCCATCGGGCTGAAGGCGTGCACGTGCATGGACGGCACCCGCTGCTTCACCGCGCGCACCAGGTCGGCGTAGCCGGTGACCGGCAGATCCGGGTCGAT
This sequence comes from Nocardia sp. bgisy134, assembly GCF_057708325.1. Lineage (NCBI taxonomy): Bacteria > Bacillati > Actinomycetota > Actinomycetes > Mycobacteriales > Nocardiaceae > Nocardia > Nocardia sp. bgisy134. Next base: position 31,517 of record NZ_JBYIRW010000007.1, on the reverse strand, counting down.
GCCGCCCTGCATGCAGACCTCGGTGGCGCCGTCGACATGCGCCTCCCACGCCCGGTCCGCGACCTCGTCGGTGCTCAGCGTGAACGCGTCGGCGTCGCCCTTGCGCTGGGCGAACGCGCAGAAGCGGCAGCCGGTGTAGCAGATGTTGGTGAAGTTGATGTTCCGGTTCACCACGTAGGTGACGTCGTCGCCGACGGTGTCGCGGCGCAACTGGTCGGCCAACGCCGCGACGGCCTCGAGATCGGTGCCCTCGGCGGTGGCCAGCGCCAGGTACTCGGCGTCGGACAGCGCGGCGGGATCGCGTTCGGCGGCGCGCAGCGCGGCCAGCACGTCGGCGTCGAGCCGCTCGGGGGCCGAGCTGGCCAGGTCGCGCGCCTGTTCGCGGATGGTGTCCCAATCGCCGAACGCGCCGACCACGTCCTGGCCCAGCGCGGAGTCGCTGCGGCTCTCGGTGTTGCGGCCCTCGGTGTCGATGGACGTGTTGAGGTCGATCCGGCCCGCGGAATCCCACGATTCGTCCGGTTCCTGCCACGGCAGGCCGGCCGGGATCGCGTCCGGATTCGCCAGACCGGTCGCGGGATCGGTCAGCGCGGCCACGTGCGCGCCTATACGCGGATCCACCCACGGATTGCCCGCGCGCACGTATTTCGGGTGCGCCGAGGTCCTTTCGACGAGCTGGTAGCCCGCCGCCTCGGTGATCTCGCGCAGCGTGTCCAGATTCGGCCACGGCCGTTCGGGATTCACGTGATCCGGGGTCACCGGCGAGACGCCGCCCCAGTCATCGATGCCCGCGTCGATCAACGCCAGGCATTCCTCCAGCGACACCAGGTTCGGCGGGGCCTGCACCGGCACGTCCGGGCCGAGCAGCAGGCGGGTCACCGCGATGGTCGCGCGGAACTCGGCCAGGTCGGCGTCGGGCGCGTCCCGCATGGCGGTGTCGTCCTTGGCGCGGAAGTTCTGGATGATGACTTCCTGGATGTGCCCGAACGCCTTGTGCTGCTTGCGAATCGCCATGATGGACTCGGCACGCTCGGTGAGCGTCTCGCCGATGCCGACCAGGATGCCGGTGGTGTACGGCACCGAGAGCCGCCCGGCGTCGGTGATGGCGCGCAGCCGCACCGCGGGGTCCTTGTCGGGACTGCCGTAGTGGCACTGACCCTTCTCGGTGAACAGCCGCGTCGAGGTGGTCTCCAGCATCATCCCCATGGACTGGGCGACCGGCTTGAGGCGCGCGATCTCCTCCCAGCTCATCACGCCGGGATTCAGGTGCGGCAGCAGGCCGGTCTCCTCCAGCACCATGATCGAGACGGCGCGCAGGTAGTCCAGCGTGGAGTCGTAACCGCGCTCGTCGAGCCACTGCGCGGCCTCCGGCCAACGCGCCTCGGGCCGGTCGCCGAGGGTGAACAGCGCCTCCTTGCAGCCGAGCGCGGCGCCGCGGCGAGCGATGTCGAGCACCTCGTCGGGCTCCAGGAACATGCCCTTGCCCTCGGCACGCAGCTTGCCCGGCACCGTGACGAACGTGCAGTAGTGACACTTGTCCCTGCACAACCGGGTCAGCGGAATGAACACATTGCGCGAATAGCTGATCGTCTTCGGCCTGCCCGCGGATTCCAGACCGGCGTCGCGCACCCGCGCCGCGCTGCGACACAGCTCGACCAGATCCTCACCGCGCGCATGCAGCAGCACCGCGGCCTCGTCCACGTTCAGCGTCACACCGTCTCGGGCCCGGCGGAGCGCGCGGCGCATGGCCGACGGGCTGGGCGGGGCGGGCGGGACGCTCGGGGTCGCTAGCTCGGTCACGCCCTCGATCATGCGCTACCCATCCTGGACTGTCTCCCTCCAGTGCTTGTGTGTGAGCGTAAACAGCTCACGGGCACGGCGAGCCGCGCGGGACCCGTCGTGAGCGTTCACAACCTCACCATGCGCCACGGTTATTCCGCCGGCGCGGGGCGGGTGGCGAATGTTCGTGCAACCATGACAAGCATGTCGCAGCCGCGCACGATCATGGCCGACCCGGCCTGGCGCCCGAGCCCCAAGGCGAAACTGCTGTGGACCGTGCAGGCGGTGTTGTCGTGGGCGCTGCCGTTGCTCGCGCTGCTCGTGTGGGCCGCGGTGGACTCACAACGGCGCGGCTGGCAGTTGATCGCGCTGGTGATCGGGCTGTTCTGCGCGATGTTCAGCATCGCCGTCGTCCCGTGGTGGCGCTACGCGGTGCACCGCTGGGAGGTCACCGACGAGGCCGTGTACACCAGGGTCGGCTGGCTGGCCCAGGAGAGCCGGGTCGCGCCGATCTCGCGGGTGCAGACGGTCGACACCGAACGCGGTCCGCTGGAGCGGCTGCTCGGCCTGGCCACGGTCACGGTCACCACCGCCTCGTCGGCGGGCGCGGTGCAGATCTCGGCGCTCGACCTGCCGGTCGCCGAAGAGACCGTGACGCGGCTGACCGAGATCGCCGCCCGGCATCGCGGAGACGCGACATGACCGAGCCGCTACCCGGCGATATCGGACCGCCGTGGGCGCGCCTTGACCAGCGAATGCTGTTGGTGCACCCCGTCACCGAGGTGGTCAAGTTCATCCCGGTGCTGATCGGTTCCGTCATCCTCGGCACCAGCAGCGGCAATCCCGCGTGGAGCGTCATCCCGCTGGTGCTGGTCGTCGGATTCGCGATCACCCGCTGGTTCACCACGACCTACCGGGTCGGACCGACCCACGTCGAACTGCGCACCGGATTGGTCCAGCGCAGAAAGCTTTCGGTGCCGCGCAGCCGGATCAGATCCGTGGACATCGAATCCGACCTGTTGCACCGGGCGTTGGGGCTGGCCGTGGTGGTCATCGGCACCGGTCAGCAGGCCGACACCGGGGAGAAGTTCAAGCTCGACTCGCTCGACGCGCGGGTGGTGCCCGCGTTGCGCGCCGAGTTGCTCGCGCACACGGCCCGTCCGGCCGCCGGGCCGGAGATCCCGGCCGCGGGCGTCGCCGACGACGAAGCGGCTCGAGCACAACCGACGGCGCGCGAGATCGGGCACTGGCAGCCGCAGTGGGTGCGATACGCGCCGCTGTCGCTGACCGGATTCGCCGTCATCGCGCCGGTGGTCGGCGTGGCGTTCCAGTACGGGCTGGGCCAGTGGCTGTTCGAATCCGAGGCCGCGCAGGACATCGGGGATCGCGCGGTCGTCGCCATCGTCCTCGTCGTGCTCGGCCTGATCGCCGCCATCGTGCTCGTGGTCAGCCTCGCGGCCTGCACGCGGTACCTGACCACGTATTTCGGCCTCCGCGTCCTGAACGACGGCCGCACCCTGCACCTGCGCCACGGCCTGTTCACCACCAGACAGATCACCCTCGACCTGGCCCGTTTCCGCGGCGCTACCGTCAACGAGCCACTGCTGCTTCGCCTTTCGGGCGCCGCCGAACTCGAGGCCATCATGGTCGGCGAGAACCCGCGCCAGAAGATCCTGCCGCAGGCCCCGCGCACCGCGATCGAAAGCACGCTCGCGGAACTGCTGAGTCCGCCACCGACGCACCCCTCCGCGTCGAGCCCTAGTGCCGCAACCGAATTCGCACCCGTGGCGCAGATGACCGTCCGGCTCACCAGGCACGGGCCCGCCGCGCGCCGACGCCGGTACACCCGGGCCCTGACTCCCGTCGCCCTCCTCGCCTTCGTGGTGCTCGCCTTCTCCCTCGACGGCCCCATTCCGCCTTGGTGGTGGCTGTTGCCCGGCATCACCGCGGTCGTCGCGATCGCCCTGGCCGAAGACCGCTACCGTGGCCTCGGCCACGCCGTCCTCCCCCGCACCGCGACCAGCCCCGCCTGGCTCATCACCCGCGCAGGCTCCCTCGACCGCGACCGCGACTGCCTCGAAGCTCCCGGCGTCATCGGCTGGACCGTCCGCCAATCCTTCTGGCAGCGCCGCTCCGGGGTCGCCACCGTCGTCGCCGCTACCGCCGCGGGCAAGAAGCGCTACCACGTCGTCGACATCCCGCTGCCGCAAGCCTGGTCCGTCATCGAAGCCGTCACTCCCGGCGCCCTCGGACGCCGCTGATACCCCGCAGACCCTCGGTACACCCCACAAGGCGTAGGGAGGGTCTGTGGCAGACCCTGCGCGGAGCGGTGACGTGTCGTTGGAGGGCGGGCGTGCGGGGGCGGCGTTGAATGGGAGATGTGGTCGAGACCGTAGCGCGCGACGAGTCCCGGATCGCCGATCGGCGGATGCGCCGGATGCAGCGTGGCGATGCCTACCGGCTCACCGCGTTCGGGGGGCTCGCCGCGCTCTCGCTGGACGCGTTGTCCAGCGTCGCCTACGGGCCGGAGGCCATCGTGCTCGTGCTCGTCGGCGCGGGCGCGGCGGCGGTCCAGTGGACGCTCCCGGTGTCGCTGGCGATCGCGGCGCTGTTGCTGGTGCTCGTCCTCTCCTACCGTCAGGTGATCGCGGCGCACCCGGACGGTGGCGGGGCGTACGCGGTGGCGAAAAAGGATCTCGGCCGGGGCGCGAGCCTGCTGGCCGCGGCCAGCCTGGTGGTCGATTACGTGCTGACGGTCGCGGTCAGCCTTTCGGCGGGCGCGGCGAGCCTGGCCAGCGCGTTTCCCGCATTGCGCGACCACGAGCTGGAGGTCGCGCTCGCGGCGCTCACGCTCATCGCCGTGGTGAATCTGATCGGCGTCGCCGAGTCCGCCAGGGTGCTGATGGCGCCGATGCTGGTGTTCGTCGCCTGCGTCCTCGGCGTGATCGCCGTCGGCTTGCTGCGGCCGGAGCCGGTGGCCGTGGTCGGCGACGATCCCGGGCCGCTGGTCCCGATCGAGGCGCTCGGAGTGTGGTTGCTGCTCAAGGCTTTCGCCGCGGGCTGTTCGGCGCTGACCGGTGTGGAGGCGATCGCGAACGCGGTGCCGTCGTTCCGCACGCCCGCCGTCCGCCGCGCCCAGCACACCGAGGTCGCGCTCGGGATGCTGCTGTGCGTCATGCTGCTCGGCCTTGCGCTGCTCATCCGCATACATCACGTGGTGCCGCGCGAAGGAGTGACGATTCTGGCCCAGCTCGCCGCGGCCGCGTTCGGCACGGGGTGGCCGTTCTACATCGTGAACGTGGCCGTCGCGGTGACGCTCGGGTTGGCGGCCAACACGAGTTTCGGCGGGCTGCCGGTGTTGCTCGCGCTGCTGGCGAAGGACCGCCGGATGCCCTCGCTGTTCACGCTGCGCTCCGAGCGGCCGGTTTTCCGGTACGGCGTGACCGCGCTCGCCGTGGCCGCGGGCACGATTCTGATGCTGGTCGACGCCGAGACGCACAGCCTGCTTCCGCTGTACGCGATCGGCGTCTTCATCGGCTTCACCCTCAGCCAGTGGGGACTGGTCCGGCACTGGCAACGGCAGCGCGACCCCGGGTGGGGGCCGCGCGCCGCACTGAACGGGTTCGGCGCGTGCTTGACCGCCGTGGCCGCTGTGGTGTTGCTGGCCGAGAAGTTCACCGAAGGCGCCTGGCTACTGCTGGTGATCATCCCGCTGTTGATCATCCTGTTCGCCAGGACCGAGAACTACTACCGCACGGTCGCCGCGGAACTGCGTCTCGGTGAGATCCCGCCGCGCCCCGAGATCTCACCCGCGACAAGGGCTCTGGTCATCATCCCGGTGGTCGCCGTGAGCGAGGCGACCGCCCGCGCGCTCGCCGTCGCGCTGCGCACGCGCGGCGAAATCGTCGCCGTCGCCGCCGAGATCGACCCCGCCGCCACCAAACGCCTCAGCGCCCGCTGGAAAGAATGGGACCCGGGCGTCCCGCTCACCGTGCTGCCGTGCCCGCACCGCAACCTGATCACCACCCTGGTCGGCTACGTGCGCAAACAAACCGCCAGGGGCCGCGACGTCACCGTGCTGGTCACCCACGTCGAAGCCCGCCACTGGCGCCACCGTCTGCTGCACAACCCGCGCGGCCCGGTCCTCGCCGCCGCGCTGCGCGCCCGCACCGACGCCGTCATCGCCACGCTGCCGATCCGCGTCGACTGACGGCGGTCCTCGCAGCAACTCCGCACACGTCGCGGCGGTTCCGACCACAGCGGGGCGTACGGAGGGTTCTGCGAGGTCAGTGCTGGGCGGGGCGGAGGTAGAGGTAGACGAGGGGTGGGACGAGGCCGCAGAGCAGCAGCAGGAGGGTCGGCCAGTCACTGAGGAGCACGAGGTCGCCGCCGGGGCCTGCGACGGTGCAGGCCAGGAAACCGAAGGTCCAGACGATGACCGGGAGCAGGGCCACGCGGACGCTGTCGGTGAGGGTGCGCATGGCCGCGATCAGCACGACGTTGAGGGCGGCGGCGAGCAGGACCGTCACCGGGAAGGCGATCGCGCCCGAGCCGGCTGCCGCGGCGAGCGGTGCGGCCACCAGGGTGTTCTCCTTCGGCGGCGGGAGATGCGAGGCGCCCAGATAGACGGGCAGATAGAGGACCTCGAAGGCCAGGGTGAACAACCCGCTCAGGACGAGCGCGGCCATCAGCGCCAGCCGTAGGGGTTCGGCGATCCACCCTCGATCATCGGTCTGTGGCGCGTCCGCGCGCTTGTCGAGCGCCGTCACGGCACCGGCGGGTAGCCGAGGAGGGTCAGCAGGTGGCTCTGCATGTCGACGAAGGCGTACAGCACCGACATGTACAGCTCGTGTTGCTGCTGCGCGCCGGGCCGCAAGCTGTCCACGAAGGCCGAGATGGCGTTCTGGAGATCCCAGTTGTACACGTCCAGGAGTCTATGCCCCGCGGCCGAGGCCGCGGATCGCGCACCGTGTCCGATTCAGCCGATCCCGGCGAACAAGTCGTGTTCGCGCCCGTCCGGCCCTACCGGGCCCCGCGCGCCGCGGACCAGCACGTAGTGCTCCTCGGGCAGCACCGGCTGGGCGATGTCGTTGGAGAGCGCGAACTCCCGCCCGGACGGCGCGACCGTCACCTGGGTGGCGTGCGCCCGCAGCGCCGCCCGCTTGGCGGCCAGCGCGTCGGACACCTCGACGGTGGTGGTGACGGTCTGACTCGGCACGCTCGCCAACTCACCCGCCGCGGGCAGCCGCCAGCCCTTCGGCAGCGCGCCCGGCAGGCCCTCGACGGTGCGCCGGGCCAGCGCCTCGGTGTGCAGCCGCAGCATGTCGGCGTCGGTCACGGTCCAGTAGAACTTGGGCACGTCCCAGCCGCGCTCGGCCGCTTCGTGCACGGCGGCCGTGGCGACCTCGTGTGCCCTGATGTGATCGGGGTGGCCGTAGCCGCCGCGCGGGTCGTAGCCGATCACCACCCGCGGCCGCAGCTCGAGCAGGATCTCGACGAGCGCCTCCACCGCCTCGGGTCCGGAGCGCACGAACGCCCTCGGGTGCTCGGCCGACGGCGTGCCCGCCATCCCGGAATCCCGCCAGCGCCCTGCCCCACCCAGAAAGCGCGGCGGCGCGGCGTCCAAAGCGGCCAGCGCCCTTGTCAATTCGACGATGCGGTAGCCACCGAGCTGATCGGCGCCGTCCGCGGTCAGCTGGGCCCACTGCTCGCCGATCACCTCGCCCTCCTCGCCGAGGGTGCAGGTCACCACGGTGACCGGGACGCCCCGACGACGGTAGTGCGCGATCGTGCCGCCGGTGGTGATGGATTCGTCGTCCGGGTGCGCGTGCACCAGCACGATGCCGCCCGGCCTTTCGGCGGCGGTCACGGAATCCTGCGCCACATCGCGGCGTCGCCGAAGATGCCCACCTGGATGGCGCCGCTCAGCGACACGCCGTCCACTCGCGGGCCCGCGGCGGCGACCACGTTGTCCTGCACGATCGGCAGCACCGTGGCAAGCCCCCACAGCGCGGGCTCGGCCTCGGCGAGCGCCTTGGGGACGTCGATGCCGCGCAGCGCCGCGTCGATCGCGGGCTGCAGCGCCGGATCGCACACGCCGGACAGGTTGCTCGGCGCGCGCCGGGCCGCCTCCACCGCGGTCTGCGTCTCGCCGTCGCCCGGGCTGGGTTCGGGCGGCAGGCAGCTGTAGCGGGACGCCAGCACGTTGGCCGGATCCGCGCCCGCGACCTCCCAGCCGACGATGGCGTCCACGCCGCCCTCGACCAGCTCCTTGCCGTACAGCGCGTCGGCGGCGACGCTGCGGACGCTGGCATCGATTCCGGCGCTGCGCAATTGGTCGGCGGCGGTGTTGGCCACCGCGAGCGCGGTCGCGTCACCGGTGACCGCGCCGATACGAAGGGCGAGCGCCTTGCCGTTCTTCGCGACCGGCCGCGGCTGCGGCGCGGGCGAGGTCGGCGAGACCACCGGCGGCGGTTCGGGCGCGCGGGCGAAACCAGCCTCGGCCAGCAGCGCGAACGCTTCTTCCGGGGCGGGGCGCGGCGGCGCGGTCGGCGCGTAGCCGGGGTCCGAGGGCGTCAGGATCTGCGCGCGCACCGGCTCGACCCATCCGCCCGTTTGCGCGCCGACGGTGGCCAGCAGCGCGGGATCGAGCAGCGCGAGCACCCCGCGCCGGACCCGATGATCGGCGAGTTCGGTGGTGCGCCCGTTCAACACGAACTGGAGCTCGCGCGACTGCGCCATGATCGCGGTGCGCACCGAGGGGATCGCGGCCAGTTGCGCCTGGGTCGCGACACCGCCGTGCACCAGCGCCATCTGCGCGTCACCGGTGCGCAGCGATTCGGCCAGCTGCGCCGGAGTTCCGCCGCGGCGCAACAGAATCTGATCGGGACCGGCCGGAGTGCCCCAGTAGCGGTCGTTGCGTTCCAGCAGGATCTCGTCGCGGCCGGGATCCACCGACTTGATCGCGAAGTTGCCGCCGGACACCGGGATTCCCTCCGCGAGACCGTTGGCGAAACCGCCGGGCTGATCCTTGATCAGGTGCGAGGGAAGCAGATTCGCGAACAGCTCGCGCCAGGCCGGGTACGGCTGGGTCAGCACGACGGTGACCGTCTTGCCGCCGCCGGAGGAGTTGACGTCCGAGATCAGCCGGTAGGCCGCCGAATCCGCGACACCGGGCTGAGTCAGCATCTGCTGCCACAGGAAACGGAAGTCCTCGGCGGCGATCGGCGCGCCGTCGGACCAGTTGGCCTGGTTGCGCAGCGTGTAGGTGATGGTGAACGGTTCCTGGCTGGTGACCTCGGCGGCGGTCACCAGCGCGGTGTCCGGCACCCAGTCGGTGGCGCCGCGCACCGTCGGGTTCGGCACCGGACGGAACGGGCTCGGCAGCACCATCGAGCTCACCGCCGAGGTGGCGGGCGACTGATCGGACCGCAGGTGCGGGTTGAACCCGATGCCGATGTCGTCGATCCCGACGACGACGGTGTTCTTGCCCGGCTTGGCCGGCGTCGTCTTCGGGCTGTCGGTGCTCTCGATGGGCGGGGGCGGGTTCGCGGTGCATCCGGCGAGCACCGTCACGGAGGCCGCCATCAGAACCATCAATGCGCGCGACATCGCGCGTCGTCTTGCCCCCGTGCTCACGCTCGGCACTCTACTTCGCCACGCCGCCGTTCGCCTACGCGGCGCCGCCGCGCTCTCGCACGGCGGCGCCGAGGCTCCGCGCTCGCCGGTCCGGTTCCGCACTACAGCGCGGCCCGGTCCCGCGCCTTCCGCCTGGACAGCTCACGGGCCCGCTCGTTCTGGCCGAGGACGACCTTGCGCACCCGGACCACCTCGGGGGTGACCTCGACGCACTCGTCGGCGGCGCAGAACTCCATCGCGCCCTCCAGGTCCAGCTGCAGCGGCTTGGCCAGGGTCTCGATCACGTCGGCGGTGGAGCTGCGCATGTTGGTCAGCTTCTTCTCGCGGGTGACGTTGATGTCGAGATCCTCCGCGCGCGGGTTGATGCCCACCACGTGGCCCTCGTAGGTGTCCGCGCCCGGCTCGACGAAGAACTGGCCGCGGTCGGCGAGTTGGATCATCGCGAACGGCGTCACGCTGCCCGCGCGGTCGGAGACCAGCGAACCGGTGTGGCGCGCCCGGATCTCGCCCGCCCACGGCGCGTAGCCGTGCGCGACGGCGTTGGCGATGCCGGTGCCGCGGGTCTCGGTGAGGAAGTCGGTGCGGAAGCCGATCAGGCCGCGCGAGGGGACGATGAACTCCATCCGCACCCAGCCCGCGGCGTGGTTGTTCATCTGCACCATCTTGCCCTTGCGGGCGGCGAGCAGCTGGGTGATCGCGCCGAGGTACTCCTCGGGGCAGTCGATGGTCAACTCCTCGTAGGGCTCGTGCACCTTGCCGTCGACCTGCTTGGTGACCACCTGCGGCTTGCCGACGGTCAGCTCGAAGCCTTCGCGGCGCATCTGCTCGACCAGGATGGCCAGCGCCAGCTCACCGCGGCCCTGCACCTCCCAGGCGTCCGGGCGGCCGATGTCGAGCACCCGCAGCGAGACGTTGCCGACCAGTTCCTGGTCCAGGCGCGACTTCACCATGCGGGCGGTCAGCTTGTGGCCCTGCACCCGGCCGACCAGCGGCGAGGTGTTGGTGCCGATGGTGACCGAGATCGCAGGCTCGTCGACGGTGATGCGGGGCAGTGCGACCGGGTTGTCGATGTCGGCGAGGGTGTCGCCGATCATGATCTCCGGGATGCCCGCGATGGCGACGATGTCACCCGCCACGGCCACCTCGCCGGGCTGCCGCTCGACGCCGATGGTCTGGAGCAGCTCGGTGATCTTGACGTGCTTGACGCCGTCGGCGTGCATCCACGCGACGTTCTGGCCCTTGCGCAGCTCGCCGTTGTGCACGCGCACCAGCGCGAGGCGGCCGAGGAAGGCCGAGGCGTCCAGGTTGGTGACGTGGGCCTGCAGCGGCGCGGCGGGATCGCCCTTCGGCGCCGGGATGCACTCCATCAGCACGTCGAACAGCGCGTCGAGGTTCTCCGCGTCGGGCGCGCTGCCGTTCTCGGGTCGCTCCTTGGAGGCCTTGCCCTCACGACCGGAGGCGTAGAGCACCGGCAGGTCGAGGGCCAGCTCGGCGGCCTCAGCCGCGGCGTCGTCCAGGTCGGAGGCCAGGTCCAGCAGCAGGTCGTGGCTCTCCTCGACGACCTCCTCGATGCGCGCGTCGGGGCGGTCGGTCTTGTTGACGACCAGGATCACCGGCAGCGACGCGGCCAGCGCCTTGCGCAGCACGAAGCGGGTCTGCGGCAGCGGGCCCTCGGAGGCGTCCACCAGCAGCACGACGCCGTCGACCATGGAGAGGCCGCGCTCGACCTCACCGCCGAAGTCGGCGTGGCCGGGGGTGTCGATGACGTTGATGACGGTGACCGAACCGTCCTGGTGGTGCCGGTGCACCGCGGTGTTCTTGGCGAGAATGGTGATGCCCTTCTCGCGCTCCAGGTCACCGGAGTCCATCACACGGTCGACCGGCTCGGCCCGCTCGGCGAAGGCGCCGGACTGGCGCAGCATGGCGTCGACCAGTGTCGTCTTACCGTGGTCGACGTGAGCCACGATGGCCACGTTGCGAAAATCGCGTGCAGACGACACGCCAGAATCCTCCTGCTGTTCGGTGTTGGTACCGGCCGACCCCTGCAAACAGGTGGAGAATGAAAACTCACCGGGCATCGCGGCCAGCTACAGACTACCGGCTACCGAGCGACCCCCACGTATCAGGCGCTCGAGTAAGGGTATGCTAACCATCGTGGGCAAGGTAAAAGCGAAGAAGGTTTCGAGTCTGAAACCCAAGAAGAAGTGCTGTCGAAAGAAGACGCGCTGCTTCAAATGCCCCGTCGTCATCATGCGGATGAAGAAGGCCGAGGCCGCGGGCCTCTCCGGCAAGGATCTGAAAAAGGCGCTGAAACAGGCTCGCGCAGCCTGAGTTCCGCAGATTCCGGTGCACGTTCGGCAAACGGGGTACAACCGGCATATGAGCATCCCACTGCTAACCGAAGCCGAGATCGCCGACGCGCTGGCCGGGCTGCCGAACTGGAGCCGATCCGGCGACAACATCACCCGCACCGTCAAGGCCGCCTCGTTTCCGGCGGGCATCGATCTGGTGCGCCGGGTCGCCGACGCGGCCGAGGCCGCGAACCATCACCCCGATATCGATATTCGCTGGCGGAATGTGACCTTCGCCCTGTCCACCCATGCCGTGGGCGGCCTGACCGCATTGGACTTCGGCATGGCCCGCGAGATCGACCTGCTCGCGTCGCAGTCCGAGTAGCCGCCGATCACTTCGAGTCGCCGCGTTGGACCGACGCGGTCGCCCGGCTTCGCCACGAGCGGGTGAGCGACGACGCGGAGCTACCCTGCTCGCGCGGAGTCCGCGACCATCTTGCTCGTCGCCTCGTCTGCCGACCGCTCGCGCCGCGCTCCGCACCAGATGATCCACGCGAACAGGACGAGTACACCGAGCACATCCACCGCGCCCAGCCAGGACAGCACGCCCGGCCGGGAGATCTCCCAGATCGTCGGCTGGAAGAACGACAGCACCCACGGCACGCCGATCAACATGGTCACCAGCCAGTACCCGGCCAGGATCCGCGCGCCCGGCGCGCCGCGCAGCGGGCCGTAGACCAGCCAGAGCACCGTCGGCAGCAACCAGACCCAGTGGTGCGACCACGAGATCGGCGAGATCAACAACCCGAACAGCTGCACCATGAGCAGCGTGCCCATCCGGTCGTCCGGTTCCAGCGCCCGCCAGGCGAAGAAGGCCAGCGCCGCGACCGCGAGCACCGCCGCGATCCACACCGGTCCGGATTCCACGTCGTAGCCGAGGATGCGGCTCAGCGTTCCGCGCAGCGACTGATTCCACACCGAGCCGACCGGGCCGATCCGGTCCGCGTCGCCGAGCAGCGTGCCGAAGTAGCGGGTCGCCTCGTGGTTGTTGATCAGGTAGCTGATGCCGACGGTCGCGCCGAAGACCACAGCGGACCACAGCGCGGTCCCCCAGCGCCGCCGCGCGACGAAGTAGAGCCCGGTGATCGCGGGCGTCAGCTTGATGCCCGCGATGACGCCGACCAGCCCGCCCGACAACCACCACCGCGAACTGCGCACCGCGAGCATGGCGCCGAGCACCAGGAAGACGTTGACCTGTCCGTAGTCGATCGTCGTGCGCACCGGCTCCAGCCACACGCCGACCGTCGTCCAGCCGATCGCCGCTGCGCGCCAACCCGGTTCGCGCAACCGCTGTTCGCCGACGATCAATTCCAGCGCGATCCAGACCACGCCGTACAGCGCCGCGACGGTGGCCAGCAGCCAGCCGACCGCGATCACCTTGAACGGCAGGAAATGCATTGGGAAGAAAACCAGCGCGGCGAACGGCGGATAGGTGAACGGGAGCGGGAAATCCGGCGTCTTCTCCGCGTAGGTGAAGTCGTAGAGCCGATCGGTGAGCAGCGCCGCCGAACCGTCCACGTAGACGTGCAGGTCGACCAGATTCATCCCATTGCGCGACACCAGCATCCACAGCAGCCGGGCCAGAACGGAAAGACCGAGCAGCAACACCGCCAGTCGCAGGTGGGCTGCGGCCGGACGCTGGTCCGACCGAGCGCTGTCTCGGTTCAAGTCGCGGGCTTTCGGGTCGGGGATGCGGTCACGGGCCGCGACCCGCCGGTGTCCGGTGTGTCGGCGGCAAATGCCGAAGGCTGCGACTAGATTAACCGGAGCGCCGATCTATCCCGTGCGCGCTACGCAACACCCATAACGTTTGCATCACCTTTCACATCGGCAACACCCCGCCGCACTACCGTCTGGTAACACTGATCGTCCACGGCACAACGTGATAACGACCACCGCTGTACAACTTGGCGGTCGTGTCCTTAGAGTGACCCCCGAAACAACGGATTTTTACCCGTTGACCAGATGTACCCGAGGTTAAGGACGGCTAGACCAGTGCTTCGCACCCGAGGATCGCGGATCGCATTGACCGCACTCGCCATGGCGGCGAGCGCTTCGCTCGCCGCGCCGGTCGCAGTAGCGGCACCGGCGCCCGCCCACACCGCGGTTTCGAACAGCGTTCCAATGGTGCCCGAGGGCGTTCCGGTGGACGCGATCGCCGCGCTCACCCCCGCCATCGTCGGCGCCATCGCCCGCCCTGCCGATGTCGCCGGACCGCAGTCCGCGATCCTCGACCAGGCGCGCATCCTGCTCAACACCCTGAATCTGCCGCCGCAGATCAAGTCGACCCTGGAGCGGATCATCACGTTCCTCGACGGCAGCGGCGGCGGCGGTCCCGAGCTACCGCAGGACGGCCCGGTCATCGCGCAGTTCCTGTACCCGACCATCGGCAAGGGCTGCATCAGCGCGACCGCCGACTCGATCGGCACGGCGCTCGCCGTCGCGGGCCCGGCCACGCTGCCCCCGCCCGGCCCCGAGGCCGGTCAGACCGGTTTCGTGTTCACCGCGCTCGGCACCAAGGCGCCGACGGCGGAGCAGAACCCGCCGATGACCGTGCAGTGGCTGAACCTCGACACCCGTCAGTCCGGCGTGCAGGCGCTGACCGACGAGGCGAAGATCAACCCGGACGGCCCCGCGACCCTGTCCGCCATCGTGAACACCGGCCGCGGCCGGATCGTCGCGGTGGTCGGCGGCTCGCTCACCACCAAGGCCCCCGACGCCGAGCCGCGCACCTGCTCCTTCCTGCCGACGCTCGGATTCTTCACCGTCGCTTGATGTTTCGAAGCCCGGCGGGTCGCTCGCGACCGCCGGGCTTCGGCATGTCCGGAGCCGCTGGACCCGATCGACCCACCAGCTCCACCGGACCGACACACCCAGCCGGAGCGGCCTGCCCGGCACTTCACCCGGTCGACCCCGACGAACTAGCGCTCCACTCGACCGGCTCACCCTGCGGGAGCCGCCCGCCCGGCGTCCCAGCCGCCTACGTCGGCGCGACTCGGCCGACCGCGACCGGACCGACACACCGTCGCAATCGCGGCGATATTTCGCGGCCCTGTCTCCGTTGTGGTAGACCGAAAGCATGTCGACTACCGAAGGAACGGTACGACCCCGCTCGATCCGGAGCTGGCGCTCGCGCCGATCAATCCTGTCCATCCGTTCCGAGGGCTCGATCCTGTCCATCGGATCGGCCTATTCGATTCTCTCGATCGGCAGTGTCGGTTCGGTGCTCTCGATCGGGTCGGTCGGATCGTTCGGCTCGGCGCTCTCCTCCGGCTCTTTCGCCAGCATCGGCTCGGCCCTCTCCGGCCTGTCACGCTGGTCGCTGCTGTCCTGGATGGGCAATCACGAGGCGCCGGAGACCCGTCCGAACCTGCGCGTCGTCCCGGACGACGAACCCGACCTCCGCGTCGCCCCCGTCTGCCACTGCCAGACCTAGGCGTATCTGCGCGTTCGTTCCATCCATGCGCGGGGCTGTCGCCGGACGTCGCCCGGCCCGCGCGAACTCGGCGTCCCTGCGCACTCGCTCTGGCCTTGCGCCGGGCATCGACGGACTCCGCCTGACCACGCGAAACTCGGCGTACCTCCCCTGAGCTCCGGCCATACGCAGGGTCGATCCATGGACTCCGCCCAACGACCTGAACCAGGCTCCGGCCATGCGCGGCAGCTATCGATGGACGCCGTCCGCACCCCCGAACCAGACACCACCCATACGCAGAGGCTATCGATGGATGCCGTCCGACTGCGTGAGCAAGGCGTACCTTCGCATTCCCGCCCGCCATGTGCGGGGCATCAGCGCACTCCGTCCGCCTGCGCGCAATGGGAGAAGCTTCGCCTCCACTCCGGCCATGCGCGGGGTCTACCGAGAGACTCCGCCCAACCACCGAACGAGGTACCAGCCATGCGCGGAGGCTATCGATCGACGCCGTCCGCCTCGGCGAGCTAGGCGCTGCGCCCTCGGCTCGCACTCACCACTGCCCGTACTCGGGCTTCAGAATGTCGTTGAGGTCGACGCCGATTCCGTCGACGGCGCGCTTGTCGATCTCGAACTGGTGCAGGTGCGCGGACGGGTGGACGAAACCTTTCGGGGTGCCCCAATTGTGCTGCCAGTACCAGGAGCCCAAGCCCGCCACCTGTGCGAGGTCGATGGTCGGCGAGTTGGCGTAGACGCCGACGTTCCCCTTGCCGAGCACCGCTTCCCAGCCGAGCAGGTACGGCGCGATCATGGTCGCGAAGTCGACCGGAGTCGGGTTGTCGTCGATGGAGGCGTAGATGGGCCTGCCCTCGGGGCCGCCCGCGACCAGGTGCAGTTCCAGCCCGCGTTCGGCATGCCTCTTGCCCGCCTCCAGTCCGCCGCGCCAGTCGGCGGTCGGCCCCTTGCCGAATTGGTAGCAGGACACGATCTTCAGCCCGGCCGCGGTGAGTTCCTCGACCTCGCGGGCGAGCAGCGGCTTGCCCACCATCCATTCCGCGCCGGGCCGCCGATCGGAGACGTAGCGGATGACGCCGACGTGCCCGGCCGCGAGAATGGCCTCGGCCGCGGGCACGCCACCGGAATAGTCGATCAACGTGCCGAGGTTGCCCGTCGCGGAGGCGGGCCCGGCGGAGCTTGCCACTCCGAGCGCGGCGGCCGCGGCGGTGTAGGCGAACAACTTGCGTCGAGACAGATCGAAAGAACGCATCGCAGGACTCCTTCGCGCAACCCCCAATTGGCTGGCAGCGTGCCCGGCGCACCTTCCCCAAGGTTCACACGCGCGCCGGGAGCCTCGAACGTGAACTCATTTCATCATATTTCACATGTGAACCGCTAGACCCATCGGACTCAGCATTCCCACTCGCCACAGGGGTTACGCGTCAGGCCAGACCGTCGATCCGCGCCGCCACGTCGATGGTTCGCCCAGCGGTGTCGCCTAGTTGCTCGCGCACCACCCGTTCCACCTGCGCGACCACCTGTTTCCTGATTCCGGCCAGCGCGCCGAGGGTGGCCGCGCGCACCCCCTGCGCCTTGAAATGCATCCGGATGTCCTCGGTCGCGGGCGGCGCCACGTCGACGACGATCAGCAGCGGATCGGCCGCCCGAGCGGTCAGCACCAGCGGGATCTCGACGTCGGCGCGGTACTTGTTCGCCTTGAAGACCTGCACGGTGATGTCCAGGCCGACGGGCAGCGTCAGGTCGAACGCGACGAGATCATCCGACGCCGCGACCCGCTCGGCCAAGCGCGGCTGCCGAATCGCACCCTGCACGGTGACAGTGGCCCGGTCCTTCGGCCCGGTTTTCAGCGGCCCCACCTCGATCGGGCGCCCGGCCATCTTGTCGACCACCTCGAAGACCCGATCCCGCGTCACGACGCGGTCGAAGAATCGGTGGCCGAACTCGCCGTAATCGATCCAGTCGAATTCCGCCTGCTTGCGGTGCTGCGACCGGGTGCCCGCGACCATGGCCTCGACGTCGAAGACCCGCCCGCTCCTCGCCTGCGGTTCGGCCAGCATGGCGTTGACCCGGTTGGCGACCTCCCGCTGCACCAGTCCCGCGATCGGATCGAGCAACCATTCCCATGCCGATTCCACGGTCTGGGCGCGCAGTACGAAGCTCACGTCGCGGGTGGTGATGGGCGGGATGTCGATGACGATCAGCAGCGGGTCGGCGGTGCGGGCGTGCAGCGTCAGATCGATCTCGACGACCGCCTCCAACCGCAGTTTCCTTCCGCCGAGCCGCACCTTCACCGCGAGCGTGAGCGGCACCGTCACCTGGAAGACAACGTGCGGATCGTGACGGAGCACCGTGGGGTCGCCGACCTTGCCCTCGGCGATGAATCCGGCGAGTCCGGGAGGGCCGATGTTGAACGGCCCGATGGCCACGCCCCGCCCGGCCATGGAGGCCACCGCGGCCACGATGCGTTCCTCGGTCACCGCGTGGGTGACGAAGCGTTCGCCGAAGTCGGCGTAGTCGATCCAGGACGGGTCGTTCGTCGTTTCTTCGGTCGTCTGCATCAGAGATTCCGAAACCCTCACCTTTCAACGGACTACCGACACGGTACGCGACGAAAGTTTCCGGATATCCGAACGATCGGGGAACCCTGTCCTGCTGATGAGGGGGTAGCAGGACAGGGCCCTATGCGACAGCGCTGCCGGGCGCTGCCGTCTCCATACTAAGGCTCGGTGGCGGACGCGCCGAGCATCGCACGCGCCGAATGGGACAGTCTGAGCGGCAATGATTCTCAGAATCGACCGTAGCCGACGACGTCCTCCGCGTCGGCCACCCGGAACCGGTGGATGCGCACCTCGCCGAATTCGTTGCCGCCGATCGTGGTCACCTCGCCGTCGGCCGCCGTGAGCACGATGTTCGTGTGCTGGGTGAATGGGCTTTCCGGGCCGTAGAGCAGCACGTCACCGGTGCGCGGGCGATACCCGCTGCCCGCGGGCGCGAACCTGTCGGATCCCTCGTAGTACTCCTGGAGGGTGTAGACGCCGGGAATCCGCCATGACCCGGAGTTCGGGTTCGACAGCGGTCGCCCCGCCTCCCGCATCGTCCAGCTCACGAAATCGGCGCACCATGGCTCGACCAGCCCCTCGGCGTACTTCGGTCCCCCACCCGGATTTGCGAACTCGTGCTCCAGTACCTCGACCAGCCTGGCCTGCGCCGGATCGAGGGCGGACCGATCGATATCGGGGAAGACGGTGGGACTCTCTCCGATCACGGCGGGGTGATCGGAGCTCGTCCGCCACCAGAGCGCGCCCGCGACGACGGCTGCCACGACGACCGACCCCAGCGCCAGCAGCAGACCGAGTCGCGCCCGGGTTCTTTCCGGTACGGACACGCCGTCCCCCCAATCATTCTGTACGACCATTCATCCTTAGGACGAACGGCCGCCGCGAACGGTTCCCGGATCGCGCCCCAGATAACGCAGCAGTGCGGCGACCGCGTCGTCCTCGGGAGCACCGTCGACCACCGCGGCGTAAGCACCCCACTGACGCAGCGGTTCCACGATCTCCATCACCGGCCCACCGCCCGGCGCGGGATTCGTCGTGCGCGCCGCGGCAAGCAGGGCACGGGACAGCTCCTCGTCGAGCGGCGAGTCCTGGCCGGTGGCGATGGCGAGATCCCACGCGTGCACCGCCGCGTCCAAGGCGCACAGCACGGCCGCCACCGGCGTCGGGAGTGCGCCGTGCGGCAACGGGGTCGGCACCTCGAGGGTCTCGTCGGTGACGGTCGCCCACGCGGCGGCGGTCTGCTCGATCGCGTCGCGCACCAGGGCGACGGGCGAGCCGTCGATCGTCCCCGACGGGGCGAAGGGATTGGCCGCCGGGCCGTTCCCGATGCCGAGGCGCTCGGCGAAGGCGAGCTGATCGCCCGCGGCGTGCTGAATCACCTGCGTCACATCCCATTCCGCGCACGGCGTGGTCAGGCTCCACTGGTCGTCGCGGATACCGGCGACGACGTCGGCGAGCGCGCGGTGCGCGGCGGCGAGGGTCTCGCGCCAGACAGTGGTGAGAGCGATATCGGTGTGCATGGCGGGCCTTTCGGTTGTGCTCTTCGGTACTGACTACGAGCCTATGGGGCTATTAGGCTGCTTTCGTTCCTAATAGTTCGAGAGGCGATCGTGACCGAGACCACAACCCGTGTTCTGCGTCTGCTTGCGCTGCTCCAGGACCGCGCCTACTCCGGCCGGGAGCTGGCCGACCGGCTCGGCGTCACGGATCGCACGCTGCGCAACGACATTCGCAGGCTGCGCGACCTGGGCTATCCCGTGCACGCCGAGCGCGGCGCGATCGGCGGCTACCGGCTGGGACGCGGCTCCACCATGCCGCCGCTGCTGCTCGACGACGACGAGGCCGTGGCGGTGGCCGTGGCGGTCGGGCTGGCCGAGGACGGCGCGACCGGCATCGCCGACATCACCGAGCACGTCGGCCGCGCGCTGGCCAAACTCGAACAGATCCTGCCGAAACGCTTGCAGCGCAAGGTGACCGCGCTGCGCAGCGCCACCGCGATCGGCCCGGCGACCACCGGCTCGCGCGAGCCCGACGCACCCGTCCCCGCCGAGGTGCTCACCGTCCTGGCGGGCGCGATCCGGGACGGCGCGGCGGTGCGGCTCGACATCGTCACCGCCGCATCGGAATTCGACGGCCCCCTCGAGGCCGAGCCGTATCGGCTGATCAATTGGCAACGCCGCTGGTACCTGGTCGCCTACGTGCTCGACACCCACACCTGGCGCGCGATACCCGTCGCCGGGGTGCGCCGGGCGGCCGCGACCGGCCGCCGTTTCGGCGCCCGCGCACTGCCCGACGACGACCTCGTCGCCTTCGTCATGCGCGATGTCGCGAGTACCGGGTGGCGGGTGCACGCCCAGGTCACGGTGTTCGCCCCGGCCGAGGTCGTGCTCGCGAGGATCAATCCCGCGGTCGGGGTGGTCGAGCCGGTCGACGAGAACAGCTGCCTTCTCCATACCGGCGCGGATGCGCTGGAGACCATCGCCATCTATCTGAGCATGCTGATGATGGACTTCCGCGTCGACGGCCCGCCGGAACTCGTCGCGCACCTGCGGACACTCGCCCGCCGCTATACCGAGTCGGTCCGGGACGCGCCGGCCTGACGGGTCAGTCCTTCTTGCCCATCGGAATACAGGCCGTCAGCGCGATGCCCGCCACCGCGGCCGCCATGGCGATGAAGAACGTGGTGTGGAAGCCGTCGCGGGAAGGCAGCAGGTGCGCGCCGAGCGAGATCGTCATGTGCGCGAGCACCACGCTCATCACCGCCGAGGAGGTGGAGGTCCCGATCGAGCGCATGAGCGAGTTGAGCCCGTTGGCCGCGGCCGTCTCCGTGATCGGCACGGCGCCCATGATCAGCGCGGGCATCGCCGCGTAGGCCAGGCCGACGCCGCCCGCGACGATCACGGCGGCGAGCATGATCTGCCAGACGCTGTTCATCAACAGCACTGCGCACAGGTAGCCGACGGCGATCACGGCCGATCCGAGCATCAGCGTCAGCTTCGGCCCGCGCGCGGCCGACAGCCGCGCCGAGACGGGCGAGAGCGCCATCATCACCAAACCGGTTGGCGCGAGGGCCAATCCGGCGTTGACCATGGACAGCCCGAAGCCGTAGCCGGTCTCCTCCGGAGCCATCAGCAATTGCGGGAAGGTCAGCGACATCCCGTACAGCGCGAAGCCGACGGCGATGGATGCCATGTTGGTGAACAGCACTCGCGGCCGCGCCGAGACCCGCAGGTCGACCAGTGGTGCGCGCTGCCGCAATTCGAAGAAGCCCCAGCCGAGGAAGACCACCAGCGAGACCGCGAACAGCGTGAGGATCGAGGCGCTGGACCAACCCCAGTCCGCGCCCTTGGTGATCGCCACGAGCAGCGCCAACAGGGCGATCGACAGTCCAACGGCCCCACCGAAATCGAAACGAGCCGGGGTGCGCACCGGCGATTCCGGCACGAAAACGAAGACCAGCGCCGCGCACAGCACGCCCAGTGCCGCCGAGGTCCAGAACAGTACGTGCCAGTTCGCGTTCTGCGCGATCGCCGCGGCCACCGGCAGGCCCACCGCGCCCCCGACGCCGAGCGTCGCGCTCATGATCGCCATGGCCGAGCCGACCCGCTCGGCGGGCAGTTCGTCGCGCATGATGCTGATGCCCAACGGAATCGCGCCGACGGCGGCGCCTTGCAGCGACCGACCGATGATCTCCGGCAGCAGCGAGGAGAAGCTCGCGCAGACCACCGAACCGGCGATGAGGGAGAGCAGGTTCGCGAACAGCACACGGCGCTTGCCGAACATGTCGCCGAGGCGGCCGCTGATCGGCGTGAACACCGCGCCCGCCAGCAAGGTCGCGGTGATCACCCAGGACGCGTTGGACGCGGAGGTGCTGAGCAGCGTCGGCAGCGCGGGAATGATCGGGATGACCAGCGTCTGCATCAGCGAGACCACGACGCCGACCATGCCGAGCGTCGCGATGAGCAGGGCGGAGGTCGGGCGACGCCGGGTCTCGGCGCCCGTGACGATCGAGGACGCCTCGGCAGTTAAGGACATGGATGTGTACGCTACACATGGTGTGTATGCTGCACAATTTGGTAGAAGAGTGATCCGCGCGACATAGTGAGTGCCATGTCAGACCGGGAACCCGCCGACCACGCAGCGCTCACGCGCCTCGTCTTCGAGCTCACGCTGCTCTCCCGGCACTTCCCCGCCTCGGTGCTGCGCCGCCCCGGCTTCCAGCTGGACCGCTCGGCCTTCCTGATCCTCACCAGGCTCGAAATCGACCACCCGCTCAGCCTGCGCGAACTCGCCGACGCCTTCCGACTCGACGTCTCCACCATCAACCGGCAGGTCGGCGCAATGCTGAAACAAGGCTTGGTGGAACGGGTTCCCGACCCCGACGGCGGCATCGCCCGCAAGATCCGCACCAGCGCCAAGGGCATGGATCTGCTCGCCGCCGACCGCGCCCAGAGCCACGACGGCATCGGGGCCGTGGTCGCCGAATGGTCCGAGCACGACATCGATCAGCTCGGCGTGCTGGTCGCCCGCTTCAACGAGTCCATCGAACACATGGAGCACAATCCGTGGCCGCGACCGCCCGCGGCACGCTGACTTCTGGACCGACTTCGCCGAATCCACGGCACGGCGCCGCGTGGCCGTTAAGCTCCCGACGATGGGAGAACTTCGGCATTCCCGGCGCCCCCGCACGGTCCGCCCGAGCTGGTTCGCCTGGGACAACTACCTGATCGGCGTCGTCGGCCTCGCCTTCGCCGTCGCGTTCGGCACGGCGGCCGCGATCCTCGCCCAGGCGGGGCACCATCCGCCCGCCATCGCGGTCGCGGCGTTCGCGGTGCTGTTCGCCACGCCCGCCGCGGTGCAGGCGATCGGCGAACTACTCGCGGGGCTGCTGCTGGTCGGCATGCTGCTCGGTTCGATCCTGCTGCTGCCCGCGCTGCTGGTGAGCCCGACCGTGCGCCGCTGGGCGAAGCGGCGGTGGGCGCGCGCCACGGCCTGACCGGTCAGCCCGCGCGCGAGTACACGCCAGGCGTGATGCCGTAGCAGCGACGGAACCAGCGGGTCAGGTGCGCCTGATCGGCGAAGCCCGCGGCCACCGCCGCCTCGGCGACCGGACGGCCCGCCGCGATCAGCCGTCGCGCCGCCCGCAGCCGCAGGATGCGCTGGTAATCGCTCGGCGCCAGACCGTAATTCGCGCGAAAGGCCCGGTAGAGCGCGAAGCGGCTGGCGCCCGTCGAGGTGACGAGATCGTCCATCGACAGCGTGTCCAGATAGCGCTCGTCCAGCACATCGCGCACGCGGCGCGCGATCGCGCTGTTGCCGCCGCCGATCACCGTTCTCTCGCGCGGGGTGCGCGCGCCGCGCTGCACCAGCGCCGCGACCGTGGCGGATAGCGCCTCGTCCCTTGCCAATTCGGTGGCGTGCGAGGTGAGACTCGCGTACAGCCTGCCGAGCGCGCCCGCCAGCAGCGGGTCGTGCAGCACGGGTTCGGCAAAGAGCGGCAGGCCCGCCGGACGACCCGCCCGGTCGGACAGCAGGTCGGTGATCAGCTCCGTGCCGATGTGCACGATCCGGTAGGTGAAGCCCGCCTCGGTCGCGCTGTGCCCGTCGTGCGGTTCGTCCGGATTGAACGCCATCACCATGCCCGCTGAGCTGACCCTGGCCGCGCCGCGGCAGTCGAAACTCTGCGCACCGAAATCGGTGAGCCCGAACGAGTAGGTCTCGTGCGCGTGCGGGTGATAGACGTGCCGCTCGAAATGGGCGCGCATCACCTCCACCGGGCGATCCGGCATCCGCCGATATTCGACCCATTCGCTCACGGCTCCATTCTCACCGCACCAGCGTTCAATACCTCGGGGCGGCCC
Organism: Nocardia sp. bgisy134; assembly: GCF_057708325.1. Classification (NCBI taxonomy): domain Bacteria; kingdom Bacillati; phylum Actinomycetota; class Actinomycetes; order Mycobacteriales; family Nocardiaceae; genus Nocardia; species Nocardia sp. bgisy134. The sequence goes on along the minus strand of NZ_JBYIRW010000007.1, from coordinate 7,900 downwards.
GCGCGGAGTATCGAACCGTGCGTATCCGTTTGCTGTTGATCCTGGTCATGGCCCTGTGGGGCAGCGCGTTCGCCTCGTCCAAGGCGGCCGTCGGCGATGTCCCACACGAGGTGGCGGGCTTCCTGCGCTTCCTCATCGGCGCCCTCGTCTTGCTCGTGGTGTTGCGCGCGCCCCGGCTGCCCGCCGCGGAAGCGCCGCGCGTGGCCGGTCTCGGCATGGTCGGCGTGTTCGGCTACAATGCGCTGTTCTTCCTCGCGCTCTCCCTCGCGCCCGCCGCGGACGGCAGCGTGATCGTGCCGATGGCCGCTCCGGTCTGCACGGTCGCGGTGAGCGTCCTGCTCGGGCGCGTGCGGTTGTCCGGTGCGCGACTGCTCGGGCTGACGCTCGCCGCGGTCGGCGGTGTGGTCTTCTTCCTCGGCATTCCCGACTCCGGCGACACCCGCCTGCTTGGTGACCTCCTCTTCCTCGGCGCCGCGGCCTGCTGGTCGGCCTACACCCTGCTCGGCGCGCCGCTGCTGAGCCGGTTGCCCGCAGCCACCGTCACCGTCTACGCGACCGCCGCGGGCGCCACCGCCCTCGGACTGCTCGCCGTCCCCGCGCTCGCCGACGTCCGCTGGTCGGAGCTCGGCCCCGAATTCTGGCTCAACCAGGCCTATCTCGGCGCGCTGCCGACCGCGCTCGCCTACGTGCTGTATTACCACGCGGTCGGCCAGGTCGGCCCCACCACGGCGACGTCCGCCATGTTCCTCGTCCCGGCCTTCGGATTGACGTGCGCATGGGTGCTCCTCGGTGAATCCATCTCACCACTGCAAGGGATCGGAGCGGGGTTGATGCTGGTCGGCGCGTGGATGAATACGCGTCTCGCGGTGGACGATTCGGGGCCGATGCCCGCAGATCCCGCTCCGTTGGCGACGGATTCCGCACCGTCAGCGGTCGCATCCGGCAGCCCGGTGCTCGAATCGAGGGATACCGCCGCGATTTTCGACGCTGCCGCAGCCGATGTCGACGCACGGGCCGAATCCGTCCGAGCCGCAGCCAACGGCACCCGACCAGCTGTCGATTCGGCCTTGGCAACCGAACTGGTCCCGGCCGAGTTCGACTCACCCCTGCCCGGTTCCAACGTGGCAGCGGGCGAAGTGGATTCGTCGCATGGACCGAGCCGGCCCGCGCACTGAGCGACGGCCGAGCGTTACCCCTCGCGTTTCGATTTCGAGCGGGCGCGGAGGTGGGCGCGTTCGCCCTGTTTGCCGAAGAGGCTGAGGAATTCGACGGGTTCGCGGTCGGCGGCGCCGAACCAGTGGGGTATGTGGGTGTCGAATTCGGCCGCTTCGCCGGGTACCAGCACCAGATCGTGCTCGCCGATGATGGCGCGGAGGCGCCCGTTCAGCACGTAGAGCCATTCGTAGCCCTCGTGGGTCTGGAGGCGGGGTTCCGCGCCGGGGTCGGCGGGCTGGAGGACGATCTTGTAGGCCTGGATGCCGCCCGCGCGACGGGTCAGCGGAACCATGGTCATGCCTTGCCGGGTGAGCGGCCGCAAGTGGACGCGCGGATCACCGGTGGGTGGTGCGTCCACGAGTTCGTCCAGTGTGACGCCGTGCGCCCTGGCGAGGGGCAGCAGGAGTTCCAGCGTCGGGCGGCGGTCACCGGACTCCAGCCGGGAGAGGGTGCTCACGGATATCCCGGTGGTCGCCGAGAGATCGGCCAGCGTGGTTTCGCGCCGCCGCCGCAGGGCACGCAGTCGGGGACCGACCGCGTCGAGTGCTTGGTCGAGATCGTCGTCCATGCGACCAGCTTGCCAGATTGGCAAAGAATGTTGCCGTCTCCGCGGATGTACTCGCATAGTCGTCGCCAGGAGGTGGTCATGGTGACCGATCAGCGGAAAGACAGCTACGACGTGGTGGTGATCGGCGGCGGCGCCGCGGGGTTGAGCGGCGCGCTGATGCTCGGCCGATCGCGCCGCTCGGTGCTGGTGGTCGACGCGGGCGCGCCGCGCAACGCTCCGGCCGAGGGCGTGCACGGCCTGCTGGCCAGGGACGGCACGCCGCCCGCCGAATTGCTGGAACGCGGCCGCGCCGAGGTGCGCGCGTATGGCGTTCAGCTCGCGTCCGGCGAAGTGCGCGGCGCGGACCGCGACGGCGACGGTTTCGTCGCGACTCTGGCCGACGGCCGGACCGTTCACGCCCGCAGGCTGCTGGTCACCACCGGCTTGGTCGACGAACTGCCCGACATTCCCGGCCTGCGCGAACGCTGGGGCCGGGACGTGGTGCACTGCCCCTACTGCCACGGCTGGGAGGTGCGCGATCGGGCCATCGGCGTGCTCGCCACGGGTCCGATGTCGGTGCACCAGGCGCTGCTGTTCCGGCAGCTCAGCGCCGACATCACCTTCTTCGCCCACACCACGTCACCCACGCGGGAGGAGACGGTGCAGCTGGCGGCCCGCGGCGTCAGGCTGGTCGAGGGCGAGGTAACGGGACTGGAGATCGCCGAGGATCGCATCACCGGCGTGCGCCTGAGCGACGGAACGGTGATCGACCGCGAGGTCGTCGCGGTCGGGTCGCGGATGGTGGCGCGGGCGGATTTCCTCGCGACGCTCGGGCTGCGCCGCTCCGAACATCCCATGGGCGAGTTCATCGCCGCCGACCCGACCGGCCGCACCGAGGTTCCCGGCGTGTGGGCGGCGGGGAACGTCACCGACTTGGCCGCCCAAGTCGGCACGGCCGCCGCCGCGGGCGCCACCGCGGCCGGGCACATCAACGCCGATCTGGTCGCCGAGGACACCCGAAACGCGGTCGCCGCGTATCCGTTCGCACTCGACATCGAAGCACTCCTGTGCGAGGCGGCAGGCGACGGCCGCCACGGCCTCTGAACCACGAAGGAACACAGAGTGCTCACCTGCCGGTCGGCTACCACCAGGAGTTTGCCCGATGGCTCACTCCCAGAACTGATTAGGATCACCGTGCCAGAACAACTCGACCACGCCTTCTGGGAAGCCCGCTATCGCGCCCACTCGACGACCCCGCACCCGCAACCCAATCCACACCTCACGGTGGAGGCGGCGAACCTGACCCCGGGCCGCGCCCTGGACGCGGGCTGCGGCGAAGGCGCGGAAGCCGTTTGGCTCGCCGCACACGGCTGGCGTGTGACGGCAGTCGATTTCGCCACCGCCGCCCTGGATCACGCCCGCGAGCTGGCCGACCTCCGCGGGCCCGAGATCTCCGGCCGAATCGATTGGCTGGCAGCGGATCTGACGGAGTGGACGCCCGAGGAGAACGGCTACGACCTCGTTTGCTCGCATTACGCCCACCCCGTCATGGGAGCCGAAACCTTGCTTCGCCGGCTGGCTCCTGCCGTCGCCCCCGGCGGCACGCTTCTCATCGTCGGCCACCATCCGTCGGACGCGCACTCCGCCGCCCACGCGACGGGCGTGCACGCCACCGCGGAGGATCTGGCGGCAGCGCTGGAACCCAACCGCTGGGAAATCACGGTGGCGGAGACGAGATCTCGCACGATGACCCACGGCAGTCACCAGATCGAGCTTCACGACACCGTTCTGGTGGCGAGGAAGCAACGCTGAGGTCCGCATATCAGTAAGGTCGCCGCGGCCAGCCAGTGCTCCTTGGGCAATGGCCGGTCGCGCAGCTGTCCTACTTCCGCGCCGACACCAGCATCGGCTCGTGCAGGTCGAAGTACGTGACCTCGCCCATGAGCCTGCGCTCCTCCTCGAGCAACGGCCGAAGATCGTCGGGAATCTCGATCTTCTCGTGCTCGCGAGCCTCGGCTTCGGACCTGAAATACACCGCCTCGACGTACCCGTCGGCGCCGTAGGTCGACAACGTGCCACCGAGAATCTCTGGGCGCAGTTCGTGCAGACGATCACCCGTCTGCGTGTGCAGTTCGCGCATCCGGCGCCCATCGGCTGTATGGCCCTCCATGATCTGCACGAAGCCTGCCTCGTCAGAGCCGCCGCTCATCCACTGCGTCACCTCCGGGCAGTCCATGAAGGTGACCGGCCCGTCGAAGCACTGCTCGGTCTCGGCCCACCAGGCGCCCTGCTCCGGGCGCGCGCTGTTTCGTCGCGCCGCGTCCTCGGATTCGAAACGGGCAAGCGCGATGAATGTGCCGTCGTCGCATAGTCCGTACGTTGTGCCGAGGTATCCGACAGCCCCCGGTTCCAGTTCTGCTGTCCACCGATCCATGCACCGACTGAGCCGGTCGGCGTCGGACACTTTGCCTTGAATCACCTGGATGAACATCTGGTCCTCCTCGCGTGGAGCAATCACTCCGCGAATGGCGCGGGGTCTATGCGTAGTGGTCCACCGAGCGCGTGAAACCGCACGGCCCACACACGCCGCCGCCGCACCGTCAATCGTTCGCCGCCCGCCGGGCCCGCGCAAGTACGGTCGCCAGTTACACCTCCGCCACCCCTGATGCTCGGCTGACAACTGCGAAAACGACACTTGCACCCCGCACCGCGACCTCGCCCAAGGCCGGCGCGAGCCCTGGGCGGCCGATCAGACCTCCAATTCCTCTTCGATACCCTTGAGGTGGTGCCTGGCCAGCGCGAGGTTCGCCCGGCCACGGTCCAAGGCGAGGTAGAGGAACAGGCCTTTGGATTTTCGGCCGGTCATCGGCCGGATGATGTGGTACTGGCCGGACAGCGTGATGAGGATGTCCTCGATGTCTTCTTTGAGGTTGAGTTGTTCCATGGTGCGAAGCTTGGCGCGCACCACCTCGGTGTTGCCCGCCGCGGCGATTTGGAGGTCCAAAGCCTTGGAGCTGCCGAGCATTCCGAGGGCCATACCGCTGTTGTAATCGACGACGGCGGCGCCGATCGCGCCGTCGATCACCATCATGTCCTTCAGAGCCAGATCGAGATTCGTCATTTCATTCCTTTCGATGGGTGTGCGTTGCCCGGTCCCTGCCGGGCTTGTTCGCCATCGCCGCCAGATGGTCGGCGATCGCGCGGGCCACCGGGCGCGACTCCAGATGGAGCCGGCCGACGTTCACTTCGGATCCGGCCAGTACGGTCAGCGAGGCCCAGCCCGCCGAGTAGATCACCACGTACCCGTCGGTGCCGCGCACCACGACCTCGTGGAATCCGCCGCCGTTGGCGGTGGCGGACAGCCGGTACGACAGCGCGAGATGCGAAGCCGACAGCGCTGCCATTCCGTCGGGTTCGATGTGTGCGGGCAGGTCGTGCGCGATCAATAGACCGTCGCCGGACGCGACCAGCGCGCCGGTCAGCTGTGGCACCCGATCCCGCAGCATCTTCAGTTCCGCCAGCACCGCCGCGGTCGGTCCGGGTCCGGACATCGCCACCTTGGTCAACCTTCCCATCCATTCGCCGAACAATTTCTTTCGCGCGGTCACGCAAGCTCCTCCAACGCCGCCCGCAGGCGAACCAGCACGTCGCGGTCCACGGGCTCCCACTGTTCCGCCGACGGCGGCGGGACCGTACGCACCCGACGGCGTAGGGGCGGGACGGTGGGCTCTCCTGGCGCTACAGGCGTCATGCGTGGCGCATCGGGATCGGCGATTACCGCAGGTCCGGCCACCGCGAGCGCAGCGGATTCCGCTAGCCTCGAGTCGGTGCGCGCGGCGAGCACCGCGGCCTGCACCTCGGCCGAGTCGGCGGATCCCGGCTCGGTGAACATCGCGGGCTCGGTGACGCGCGGCCCGGTCAGCTTGGAGTGCTTGCCGTTTCGCGACTCGATGCGCGCGGGAGGCCCGACCTCTCGCGGTCCGCTGTGGGGGGCGAATCCCGCGCCCCACGGGGCGGCGTGCCTGCCGGGCTCGACGACGGCCGGGCCGGGCGGCTCGAGCAAGCCCGCCGCGGTCAACTCCCGCACCGCCTCCAGACATCCGTACGTGGTGCGGCCGAGGTCACGGGCGATACCCGTGATGCTGCGCTGGGTATCCGCCGCCGCGAGCACCTCGGCCTGACCCGCGGTGAGCACCACGTGGCGGCGCCGGACGCGGCGCACCGGCACCACCGGGACGCGGTCCACCAGGTCCGCCGGCCACGGCCCGGACTCCGGATCGCCGCGCCGCTCGCATTCCTGCACCAGCGCGCGCGGCGTGATGTGGCAGACCGGCGCGAGCCAGTGCGGTGGCGCAGGCCGGAATTCGGGGACGGCGGACGACGCGAACAAGAAGTAGGCCGCATCGTAAACCGATAGCAGCGCAAGGGTTTCCAGTCGCGGCCGCGCCAGCACCTGCCCGGGATCCCCGGCACCCGCCCGCCGCCAATCCTCCGCTGTCGCCACGCCCGCCTCCACCACCAGCCGGTCCAGCCCGGTCGTTCTGCGGCAATCGGCGGAGGCGATCACGCCACCGGTGAGATGAAATGCGCCATCACCGGCGCGTAAGACACCCGTACTCCCTTCCTTTTCCAGCCGCCGCAGTTCGACGGCGAGGTCAACGCCCATAACCGTCCTCGGCGAATTCCGCGAGAATCGCCCGAAGCTGATATCGAGCCATCGCCAGATTGCCGGTGTCGACTTCACACAGCACGTGCACGAAAAGCCGGCCGTCGAAGTCACCGTCCACCAGATTCAGCAAGTGAAATCCACGGGACCCGGACACGATGATCTCGGTGAGATCGTCACCGTCCCAACCGGTCGCCAGCGCCGAGCAGCCGAGCACTGTACGAACCACATCCGTTGTGGCCGCAGCATCTTCGTGCTGATCGACCAGATCGTGCTGCCCGGCCGCCGCGATCGCAAGACCACTCGCCCCGTCCACCATTGTCACGCTGCGCGCACCCGGAATGTCCATGATGCGTTTCAAGCAGCCCTCGATACCGATCACCGTGCCACCGCTTGTCTGTGAGGGTTTTAGCGAGTCCCGACGCTACACACGGCCCGGGAGCTGTGTACAGCTATCGACGGGAAATTTCTCAGCACACAACGCATTTCCCCCGGATACGCGAAAAGAATACCCTCCGGTATTTCAAACCTACCGGTAGTTAATGGACTTTAGTCATTTCGCGTTGCGTAATTAGGTTGCCCACAATGCGGAAGACTCACGATGCACGATTCATGTCGCGCCCACCTCCCCGAGCAGCTACCATCGCGCATCCCGCCGAGTGAACATCGTTGCCACCGAACGCCTTCGGCCTTCGCAAGGCAGGGTGAACTCGACAGCCTCGGAACTCGCCGCGGCACCGAGGCGCGGGGGCTGAAGAGAGTCGACCGGCCAGTCCGAACGACGCCGATGAGGCGGCCTCGCAAAGGAATTGGAGGTGTTGCTCCAAATGACTTCGAACACACGGGACGACGACCGAAGTCAGTCGTCGTAGTGCCCACCCACAGCGATCACGACCAGTTCGTTATCGGTGACGTAGAGTCGGAGCGGTTGTGGCAGCCGCGTGTTTCGCGTCGTTCCAGGGCAACCTCCAACGTGGCACGGGCCGCGATCGCCGACGATTTCAGATCGAACGCGTGCGGCAGATCCTGGAATCCGGCGGGATCGGGATGCACGCCGATGTTCGTCATCCGTCGCCTGCGAACGCGGTGCGCCGGTAGGTGTGCGCACCGAAGAACCGCTGCGAGATCTGCCCGTCGGACTCGCGAGCGAACGGCATTCCCCACCGCTCCAGATCTTCGATTCCGCGAGCGGCATTCTCGGTGACGACCTGCACGATATCCGGGCGGGCCAGCAGATAGCTCTCCGTGATCGTGTCCGCCGCGTGCTGTTGCCAGCTGTCCTCGGCATCCATCGTCGACAGTGCGGCGTTGATGCCGCCCGCGGCGAGCGTGGTGTGCGCGTCCGCCTTCGGTCGCTTGCCGAGCACGAGCACGTCCACACCTCGCTCGGCCAGCTCGATCGCCGCACGCAGGCCTGCGCCGCCGGTGCTGATCACGAGTACCGACGTCGCGATCTGACGTTCGGCCGAATG
>NZ_JBYIRW010000006.1:0-327997 GCF_057708325.1 Nocardia sp. bgisy134 | reverse complement strand
CGCGTGTGTCGGCCTGATGCGGCGTTGGGCTGGCGGTCGTCTGTTGGTGTGCGTGGGCCCGGCGCGGTATTGGGCTGCCGGTCGAGGGTCGGTGTGCCTTGGTCCGGCTCGACGTTGGGCTGCCGGTCAGCTGTAGGTGTGTGTCGGCCTGGCGTGGTGTTGGGCTGTCGGTCGGCGGTCGGTGTGCCTCAGACCGGGTCGGCGCTGCGTTGCCCGCCGTCATGGCCAGGGCTGGGGGCGGGGCGCGGAAGTAAAGGGAGCGATCGATCGCGTCGTGAGCCAGGGGAGCGGGGTGGAGCGACGGTGTTCGCCTGCGTGGCGCTGATCGGGTTGATCGCGGCGGCGCTGGTGATCGGGCAGGTAGGGATGGTCGTCGTCGCGCGGCATCGGGCGCAGGCGGGGGCGGATCTGGCGGCATTGGCGGCGGCCGGGGCATTGGACGGCGGGGCCGAGGCGGGATGCGCGGCGGGGGAGGAGGTGGCGCGGCGGATGGGATCGCGGATTAGTGAGTGCCGGATCGATGGATGGCACGCGACCGTGGCGGTGGCGCGGAATATACCAATGGGTCTGTTCGGAGTGCGGACTGTTCATGCGGTTGCTCGGGCGGGACCGGTCGCAGAGGAACAGTGACCGATGTGTACGAACACTGGTCAGTGTTAGTTCCGAACCACGAATTCAGCCATAGGAATAATCGAATAATTACGATGCGATATCTATTTTACGCACGGGTACGGAAATTCTTTGGCGATGAATCCGCACGTCGAGTGGTATGGGGCGTGGCAATGCCCTAGTTAACATGAATCTAATCCTCTTTATTCGGGCGGGCGGCGTGCCCCGACGGTATGGGACGGGACGGGTCGAGCGAGGCAGCCGACAGCCGGTGACCGCCGCGTAGATGGCGCTTCGGTCACGCCGGGAGGACGCTGCCGTCACGAACCGAGATCTGCGTCTTCACCTGCGCGAATGCCGGTCTCGGCGGGCCCGTTCAGCTCGGCCAGTACGGCAGCCAGCAGTCGTGCCGAGGCTCCCTTGTCGAGTGGATGGTTGCCGTTACCGCACTTGGGCGACTGCACGCACGAAGGGCAGCCCGCGGTGCACGTGCAGGAGTCGATGGCCGACAGGGTCGCCGAGAGCCAGCGGCGCAGCTGGGCGAAGCCACGCTCGGCGAAACCTGCGCCCCCGGGTTGGCCGTCGTAGACGAAGACGGTCGGCAGACCGGTGTCCGGGTGCTCGGCGGTGGAGACGCCGCCGATATCCCATCGATCGCAGGTGGCGACCAGGGGCAGCAGGCCGATCGCGGCGTGCTCGGCGGCGTGCAGCGCGCCGGGCGCTTGCCGTGGGTCGATGCCTGCGGCGGCGAGGAGCTCGGGTGTGACGGTGTAGAACACCGCGCGGGTGGGCAGGGTCTGCGGCGGGAGATCCAGCTCGACCAGGTCGAGGACCTCGCCGGTGGGCAGGGTGCGCAGATAGCCGATCACCTGACTGGTCACGGTGACCTGCGCCAACGCGCTGGTCACGGCCCCGTGCCGGTGCTGTTCGGTGAGCGCTTCGACGGCGATGTCGGTGACCTGCCGCGCGCTGGTGGTCCATCCGAGTTCGGCGGCGTGCACGAACGCGACGCCGCCGTCCAGGTCGAGCTCGTCGACCACGTAGGTCTCGCCTTGGTGCAGGTGGACCGCGCCCTGGTGCAAGGTGGCGGGGGCGCGCCCGGCGTCGGCGGTGCCGAGCAGCCTGCCGGTCTCGCCGTCGACGATGGCCACCGGCGCGCCGATGCCGCCGCGCACGTCGACGTTGTCGTGCGGGTGCGCGTCCGCGGTCACATACCAGCGCGCGGCGCCGTCCCGACCTGCCACGCGACGCCTGATGAGGCCCTCGGCCGCGAGGTCGGCGAGGACCTCTCGTGCGCCGAGTTCGTCCACTTCGGCGTCGGTGAGCGGCAGTTCGAGCGCCGCGCACAACAGCTGCGGTCCCACTACATAGGGATTGCGCGGGTCGGTGATGGTGGCCTCGACCGGCTTGTCCAGCAACGCCTCGGGATGGTGCACGAGGAAGGTGTCGAGCGGATCGTCCCTGGCCACCAGCACGACGAGCGAACCCTGGGTGCGCCTGCCCGCCCGGCCTGCCTGCTGCCAGAAGGAGGCGACGGTGCCGGGAAAACCGGAGATCACCACCGCGTCCAAGCCCGCGATGTCCACGCCGAGCTCCAGCGCGTTGGTGCTGGCCGCGCCGAGCAGAGAACCGTCGGAGAGGGCGGTCTCCAGCTCGCGCCGGTCCTCCGCCAGGTAGCCCGCGCGGTAGGCGGCGATCCGCTCGGCGAGCGTCGGATCCACCTCCGCGAGCAGCCTGCGTGCTTCCATCGCGGTGAGTTCGGCGGCGCGTCTGGAACGGACGAAGGTCAGCGTTCGCGCGCCCTCGACCACCAGGTCGGCCATGATCCGCGCCGCCTCCGAGGTCGCCGAGCGGCGAACGGGTGCGCCGTTCTCGCCGGTCAGCGCGGTGAGCAGGGGCGGCTCCCACAGCGCGACGGTGCGCGGTCCCTGCGGCGAACCGTCCTCGGTCACGGCGACACAGGGCGCGCCGATCAGCCGGGACGCCGCGGCCGAGGGTTCGGCGGTGGTCGCCGAGCACAGCACGAAGACCGGATCGGCGCCGTAGCGGGCCGCGATCCGCCGCAGCCTGCGCAGGACGAGGGCGACGTGCGAGCCGAAGACGCCCCGATAGGCGTGGCATTCGTCGACGACGACGTAGCGCAGCCTGCGGAACACCCTGGCCCAGCGCTGATGGGAACGCAGCATGCCGACGTGCAGCATGTCCGGGTTGGTGAAGATCCACCGCGCGTTCGCCCGCACCCATTGGCGGATCTCGGCGGGTGTGTCGCCGTCGTACGTCGCCGGATGCACATCCCGCAGCGGGCCTTCGTGCGTGAGCGCGCCGATCGCGCGCAGTTGATCAGCGCCGAGCGCCTTGGTGGGAGAGATATAGAGGGCGGTTGCCTTCGGGTCCTCCAGTAGTGCGGTCAGCACGGGCAATTGGTAGCCGAGCGATTTACCGGACGCGGTTCCCGTGCTCACCACGACATGCCGCCCCGACGCCGCCAGGTCGGCGGTCTTGGTCTGATGTGTCCAGGGCGCCGCTATCCCGGTGTTACGCAGCGCCTCGACGACGTCAGGAGCCGCCCAATCCGGCCACGCGGTGACGCCCGCGGGCCGCGCGGGCAGCTCTACGACGTGCGTCAGCCGGGGATCGGCATCCAGGCCCTCTGTTTGGACACGGTTCAGCAACGATCGCCCGTATCCGGGGCCGCTGCCGCGCCCGTTTCGCGCCACCTGGTCGGTTGGATTCACGGTGTGGCGATCCCGACACGCGAGGAAAGTGTGAAACGTGTGTGGTTGGGAAGGCTCACCAGCCATTTCGATACCAAATAGCGACCTGGGTCACAGCTGGTTTGCCAGATGCCGTCCCGGTTATCCAAGGGCAAACGAACCTGAAGTACGGATTCGAGCATTGTGTCCCTCACCTGCGCATTCGCAAGATCAACTTTTTTGCAAATTGTCGGTAACTCGACTGTTGAATTGCTCGAAGACATGGTTCACTAGTTCCTGGTCGCAAGCTTCTGTGTTCGAGGGACGGATCCAAAGTCCAAACCGTCAGCAGGATCGATGTTGCGAACGGTGTGCTTGGTGCTTTCCTGCAGGGGGAACCAAGAGTACAGCGGTCGGAACGGACCCGGTGGACGAACCCAGTTGTCCGCCGTTCCGGTAAGAAAAGAGAAGGAACAGAATGGCACAGGGAACTGTGAAGTGGTTCAACGCGGAGAAGGGGTTCGGCTTCATCGCGCCGGAGGACGGCTCCGCTGACGTCTTCGTCCACTACTCCGAGATCCAGGGGACGGGCTTCCGCACCCTCGAGGAGAACCAGAAGGTCGAGTTCGAGGTTGGCCAGGGCACCAAGGGCCCTCAGGCCACTGGAGTTCGCGCGCTCAGCTGAGCGACGCTGATCCACAGCTCGTCCCCCACCACCGGTGACCGGAGGTGGGGGACGAGCTATATCCGGGGTAGGTCGAAAAGGGCATTCTGTTCGTGAAAAATATGAACAAAATGCCCCGCCGTACCAATCGGTACGACTTCCCATCGGCTGGCGCCCGAAAGGGGCGGTTCGCGAACCCTCGCGCCGCTCCGGAGGAAGCGCGCATTCCCACGTGGAGCCGGTCGGTGACGCAAAACCGCAGCTCGAGGACCTAACGGCAACCCGATCGGCGCCTCGGGGTCGTCCGCCGACCGAGTGGCCGACCTCCGTTCGGCGCCTGGTCGATCGGTTTGTTGGCTGCACGGTGCCGCATGTTCGCCGCAGCGGAGTTCATCGGCTTCGGCTCGCCCCACGGCCGAGCGCCGGCACGCCGGTCGCGAACGGAACCGCGCGCATCAGCCCCAGCCCCGAAACGCGCCGAAGCCGCTTGACGTCCATAGGGATTGGCGCCCGACCACACATCCGGTCGCCCCCTCACTCCGTATACAACGGAGAAACCATCCAACAGCCGCGCGTCCCCATTACTCGGGGGACGAGTGGCACCAGCCGAATGCACGCGTACCAGCGCGGCAAACAACAGGGCATACTGATCGGCAGTGATCACGTACGCTCAGTGGTTCGGGTCGCAAGCCTCGACCACAGCCAGCGTCAAGGTATAAACGTGACTGGTAGCGATGTCAGCGTCGCCGCCGCTTGCCCCAAACCGTGCACAAACGCGCACCAGCGCGCCGCGCGGGTCGAGAAGGAAAGGTGTTTTCGCCGGTGGCAACACGAGACCGCGGTGCAGCCGACCAGGGCCGTCCCCTGCGTCGTCTCGTGATCGTCGAGTCCCCGACCAAGGCGCGCAAGATCGCGCCCTATCTGGGCCGCAACTACACGGTGGAAGCCTCCGTCGGCCACATCCGGGACTTGCCGCGCGGTGCGGCGGACGTGCCCGCCAAGTACAAAGGGCAGCCGTGGGCGCGCCTGGGCGTGGACGTGGACAACGATTTCGAGCCCATCTACGTGGTGAGCCCGGACAAGAAGGCCAAGGTCACCGAGCTCAAGAGCCTGCTCAAGGACGCCGACGAGCTGTATCTGGCCACCGACCCCGACCGCGAGGGCGAGGCTATCGCCTGGCATCTGCTGGAGACGCTGAAGCCGAAGGTGCCGGTGCGCCGGATGGTGTTCCACGAGATCACCGAGCCCGCCATCCAGGCCGCGGCCGCGGACACCCGCGAGCTCGATCCTGATCTGGTCGACGCGCAGGAGACCAGGCGCATCCTGGACCGGCTGTACGGCTACGAGGTCAGCCCGGTGCTGTGGAAGAAGGTCATGCCGCGCTTGTCGGCGGGCCGGGTGCAGTCCGTCGCGACCCGCGTGATCGTCCAGCGCGAGCGGGAGCGGATGGCGTTCCGTTCCGCGGAGTACTGGGACATCGCGGCCAAGCTGGACGCGGGCACGGGCGAGGCGGCCGACGCGACCAATCCGCGGACCTTCGGCGCGCGGCTGGTGAACGTCGACGGCGCGCGGGTCGCGACCGGCCGGGATTTCGGACCCGACGGGCAGCTCAAGTCCACCAACGGCGTCATCGTCCTCGACGAGGGCTACGCGCGGCGGTTGGCGGAGGCGCTCGACGGCGCGGATCTGGTGGTGTCCTCGGCCGAGGCCAAGCCGTACACCCGCAAGCCATATGCGCCGTTCATGACGTCCACCCTCCAGCAGGAGGCGGGTCGAAAGCTGCGTTTCACCTCCGAGCGAACCATGCGGGTGGCGCAGCGGCTCTACGAAAACGGCTACATCACCTACATGCGTACCGACTCGACCACGCTGTCGGAGTCGGCGATCGCCGCGGCCCGCTCGCAGGCGACCCAGCTCTACGGCGCGGAGTACGTGCATCCCACGCCGCGCCAGTACACCCGCAAGGTGAAGAACGCGCAGGAGGCGCACGAGGCGATCCGCCCGTCGGGCGACACCTTCGTCACGCCGGGACAGCTGCACGCGCGGCTCGACAATGACGAGTTCCGGCTGTACGAGCTGATCTGGCAGCGCACCGTCGCCTCGCAGATGGCCGACGCGCGCGGTACCACGCTGACGCTGCGCATCACCGGCGTCGCGGGCACCGGCGAGGAGTGCGTGTTCTCCGCGTCGGGTCGCACGATCACCTTCCCCGGCTTCCTCAAGGCGTACGTGGAGAGCGTGGACGAGGAGGCGGGCGGCCAGTCCGACGACGCCGAATCCCGGCTTCCCGCACTGGAAGAGGGCCAGGGCGTCACGGCGGTCGAGCTGAATCCCGATGGGCACACCACGAATCCGCCCGCGCGCTACACCGAGGCCTCGCTGATCAAGACGCTCGAAGAGCTCGGCATCGGCCGCCCATCGACGTACTCCTCGATCATCAAGACGATCCTGGACCGCGGGTACGTGTACAAGCGCGGTAGCGCGCTGGTGCCGTCGTGGGTGGCGTTCGCGGTGGTCGGGCTGCTGGAGGCGTACTTCGGCAGGTTGGTCGACTTCGACTTCACCGCCGCCATGGAGGACGATCTCGACGCCATCGCGGGCGGCCGGGAGCAGCGCGGAAACTGGTTGTCCAGCTTCTACTTCGGCGGCGAGCACGGCGTCGAGGGTTCGGTCGCGCGCTCCGGCGGGTTGAAGAAGATGGTCGGCGAGCAGCTCGACGACATCGACGCCCGCGAGGTCAACTCGATCAAGCTCTTCACCGACGCCGAGGGCCGCGACGTCGTGGTTCGGGTCGGCCGTTTCGGGCCGTATCTGGAGCGGATGGTCGTCAATCCCGATGACCCCGAAGGTGATCTGATTTCGCAGCGGGCGAACCTGCCCGACGATCTTCCGCCCGACGAGCTGAGCCCCGAGGCCGCCGAGAAGCTGTTCTCGACGCCGCAGGAAGGGCGCAGGCTGGGCGCCGACCCGGAGACCGGGAACGAAATCGTCGCCAAGGAAGGACGTTTCGGTCCCTACGTCACCGAGATCCTGCCCGAGCCCGCCGCCGAAGAGGCGCCGGCCAAGAAGACCGCGAAGAAGGCCGCCGCGCCCAAGCCGCGCACCGGTTCGCTGTTCAAGTCGATGGACCTGGCCACGATCACCCTCGACGACGCGCTGAAACTGCTGTCGCTGCCGCGGGTGGTCGGCTCCGATCCGGCGTCCGGCGAGGAGATCACGGCGCAGAACGGCCGGTACGGCCCGTATCTGAAGAAGGGCACCGATTCGCGGTCGCTGGCGTCGGAGGACCAGATCTTCACCGTCACGCTCGACGAGGCGCTGAAGATCTATGCCGAGCCGAAGCGCCGCGGCAGGCAGGCCGCGAGCGCGGCCCCGCTACGCGAGCTGGGTAACGACGCGGCCACCGGCAAGCCGATGGTGATCAAGGACGGCCGGTTCGGTCCCTACGTCACCGACGGCGAGACCAACGCCAGCCTGCGCAAGGGCGACGAGGTCGAGTCCATCACCGACGCGCGCGCCTCGGAGCTGCTGGCCGACCGGCGCGCTCGTGGCCCGGTGAAGAAGGCGGCGAAGAAGACCGCGGCCAAGAAGACCCCGGCGAAGAAGACCACCGCCAAGAAAGCCGCGGCCAAGAAGACGACCACCGCGAAGAAGACCGCGGCGAAGAAGACGGCCGCAGAGAAGTCCTGAGCGCGGGCTCGGCGTGGGTTAGCCTCGGTCGGTACGGCCCGTATCCGGGAAAGGACCGACCATGGCCGATCGGGAGCGCGAGGATCTGATCGCGATGCTGGCGGATCAGCGCGAGCTGTTCCGGATCACCGTCCGAGGCATCGACGACGATCAGGCGCGCAAACGCACCACGGTCAGCGAGCTGACCCTGGGCGGGCTGCTGCATCACCTGATCAACTGCGAGCGCCACTGGACCTCGGTGATCGTGACGCGCGACGAGCACGCCGTACTGGACGTCTCCCAGTTCGACGGCGAGTACGTCATGGCGCCGGACGAGACCGTGCAGGAGCTGCTCGACACCTGGGACGAGGTGGCGGCCGCCACGGCCGAAGTGATCCGGACCGTGGACAGCCTCGACACCTCCATCCCCACCCCGACCGCCCCGTGGACGCCAGAAAGAATCTGGCAGACGGTGCGTTTCACGATCCTGCACATCCTGCGCGAGATCGCGCACCACTCCGGGCACGCCGACATCATCCGCGAGGAACTGGACGGGCAGAACAGCACCTACTCCAGGGCCTCCTGAGAGTCGGCGGCCGGAGCGAACGACTATTCGCGCAGCCGGACGCAGTTCGTCCTCAGCTCGCGTACGGCCGCAGCGAACGCGCAGGTACGCCTATTCGCGCAGCAGCCGGACGAACTCGCGCATCCAGGCGGGATGGTCAGGCCAGGCGCGGCCGGTGACGATGTTGTCCTCCACGTGCGCCTCGCTGTCCACGAACTTGCCGCCCGCGGCCTCGATGTCGGGGGCGAGGGCGGGGTAGGCGCTGCACGAGCGGCCGGTGAGCACGCCTGCCGCGGCGAGGATCAGCGGGCCGTGGCAGAGGGCGGCGATCGGCTTGCGTTGTTCGGCGAAATGCTGGACGACGCGCTGGCAGTCCGGGTTGTTGCGCAGGTACTCCGGTGCGCGGCCGCCGGGCACCACCAGCGCGCCGTAGTTCTCCGGGGCGACGTCGGCCAGCGCGAGGTCGGCGGGCCAGCTGTGGCCGAGCTTCTCGGTGTAGGTGTCGAAACCGTCCGCGAAGTCGTGGACGACGAATTGGAGCTTCTTCACGGTCGGCGCCGCGATGTCCACCTCGTGCCCCTCTTCGAGCAGGCGCTGGTAGGGGTAGAAGACCTCGAGGTCTTCGGCGGCGTCCCCGGCGATCAACAGGATTCTCACGATGATTCCACCTCCGCGTCGAGCATCCGTCAGCGTGGTGAGCCGGGTCAACGACTTCGCGATCGATGCCGCGTGTCGCGCGGGGACAGGCCGTGACCGGCCGAGGGAACGTGTCGGATCGGACGGCTAGGGTGTATGCCGTGGCGGGAGTCTTCGATCGGTTGGTCGGCCAGGATGCGGTCGAGTCCGAGCTGACGGCTGCCGCGATCGCGGCCCGCGCCGGGGTGGTCGAGGGCGCGATGACGCACTCCTGGTTGTTCACCGGACCGCCCGGATCCGGCAGATCCATTGCGGCACTGTGCTTCGCGGCGGCCTTGCAGTGCACCGACGCGGGCACGCCCGGCTGCGGCAAGTGCCACGCCTGCACCACGACCATGGCGGGCACGCACGGCGACGTGCGGCGGGTGGTGCCCGAGGGGCTGAGCATCAGCACCAAGGAGATGCGCGAGATCGTGCAGGTCGCCTCGCGTCGCCCGAGCACCGGGCGCTGGCAGGTGGTGGTCATCGAGGACGCCGACCGTTTGACGGAGGCGGCAGGGAACGTGCTGCTCAAGGTGGTCGAGGAGCCGCCGGACCGCACGGTGTTCCTGCTGTGCGCGCCGTCGGTCGATCCCGAGGACATCTCGGTGACGCTGCGCTCGCGATGCAGGCACGTGCACCTGGTGACGCCCTCGGTCCCGGCCATCGCGCAGGTGTTGAAGGAGCGCGACAAGCTCGACGAGAAGACCGCGAACTGGGCGGCTTCGGTCAGCGGCGGTCACGTCGGGCGGGCCAGGCGGCTGGCCACCGACGAAGAGTCGAGGGCGCGCAGGCAGCGGGCGCTGGCCTTGGTGTCGGCCGTCGCGCGACCGGGCGCGGCCTACGCCGCCGCCGACGAACTGGTGAAGGCCGCCGACGACGAGGCCAAACAGATGAGCGCGGCCCGCGACGAACGCGAACGCGAGGAGCTGGCCACCGCGCTCGGCGCGGGCGGGACAGGCAAGGGCGCGGCGAGCGCGACCCGAGGGTCCGCGGGCGTGCTGAAAGACCTGGAGCGCCGTCAGAAGTCCCGCGCCACCCGCACCGGTCGCGACGCCCTCGATCGCGCACTGATCGACGTAGCAGGGGTGTACCGCGACGCGCTCGCCGTCCGCTTCGGCGCCGCGCGCGCGGGCTCGGGCGTCGTCCTCACCCATCCCGACCTGTCCGACCAGATCCACGACCTCGCCGACCGCGTTCGCCCGGAAGGCCTGCTGGGCTCCATCGAGGCCGTGCTCGCCTGCCGCGAGGCCCTCGACCTCAACGTCAAGCCCCGCTTCGCCCTCGCCGCCATGGTCGCGGCCATCATGGCCGCCCAATCCGCCTGACCGCACCCCTCGGGACCACCCGTTTTCGCGATCCGGCCACGGAGACGATAGACTCGCGTCGCCGAAAGGCACGCCGCCTTAGCTCAGTCGGTAGAGCGCTTCACTCGTAATGAAAAGGTCGGGGGTTCGATTCCCCCAGGCGGCTCCATTTTTTTCCTGGCGGAGGCTGCTGTGAGCCCCTCACCGCCTGTTCAACGCACCGGTAGCAACTCGCCGACCAACTCCGCGACGCGCTTGCGGATCTCGTCGTGGATCGGGCGCACGGCGAGCGAGAAGATCACAGCGACAAGCCCTGCCGTCGCTACGACTTCGTCGACAATTTCGACTGGTTCGGTTATCGGCAGCAGGTGGCCCCGGAGGCGATCGCCTCTTGTTTGGCCGCCGGGGTGCAGCACGAGTCCGCTGCGGCCTCGGCGGATGTGTCCGCGCAACACTCGGCCACGGCCTCGGCGCTGTCGAGTTCGGGTGCGGCGCCGAAGGTTTCACTGTCGGCGAGCACCGTGTAGACCTCCCATCGTTCGGTGCCGGGGCCGCTGACCCACACCTTGTCCTGGGTGGCGAAGCAGCACGTCGTGGCGATCTGCTCCTCGGTGAACAGCCCGGCCTCGGACAGGCGCGCGATTTCGGAGTGCACCTGTTCGGGGGACTCGACCTCCACGCCGAGGTGGTTCAGGCTGCCGCCGTGGCCTGGATTCTCGATCAGGACCAGTTTCAGCGGCGGTTCCGCGATGGCGAAGTTGGCGTAACCGGGCTTACGCTTGGCCGGTTCGGCCTGGAACAGCGTGGAGTAGAACGCGACCGCGGTATCGAGGTCGTCGACATTGAGGGCGAGTTGAACGCGGGACATCAGAACCTCCAAGTAATTCGATATATGTCGAATAGCTGACAACCCGAGTCTTCTACCTTCTTCGACATATGTCAATAAGGTGCGTACGATTGGGGCATGCCGAAGGCGCTTCCCGTGATAGACATGTCCGCCCCGGTGTGCTGCGCCCCGGTGGCCGCCGCGCCCGTGGGCGAGTCCGCCGCCCTGGAGGTGGCATTGCGCCTCAAGGCCATCGCCGACCCGGTTCGCGTTCGCCTGCTGTCGCTTCTCCTCACCAGTCCCGGCGGTGAGGAGAACGGCGGCGATCTCGCCGCGGCGGTCGGCGTCTCCGAATCCACCGCCAGCCATCACCTCACGCAACTGCGCAAAGCGGGACTGATCGAATCCGAGCGACGTGGCATGAACACCGTCCATCGCGCCCGCCGCGACTCCCTGTCCGCGCTCTGCGTCGTTCTAGACCCCAACTGCTGCCGGTGATCGAGCGCTGACCGCGCGGGCGGGATTACTCGGACAACGCCTCATTCCTGACCCAGCTGGGTCTGCTGCCCGCTCCGAGCGAGGCCTGAGGCCGGTTCGGCACCGGAGGCTCCCTCCGCGCGCGGTGCGGAAGGAGATTTCGCCGTATTCGCGGGGCTCAGCCGAATCGGTACGCCAGGGTGGCGGCGAGAGTGGCCGCGGTCAGTGCGAAGGCGGTCGCGGCCATGCCGAGCTGGTAATCGCGGACCCGCAGGTGCGCGATGATCGCGCCGACGAAGTAGAGCACCAAACCGGTCGCCGCGGCGATGCCGACCGGCGGAATGACGAATCCCGCGACCAGTCCGAGCGCTCCGGCGCCGAGCAATACGCCCAGCGGAAGCATCCACGACTCCGGCACCTGCACCTGTTTCGACGCCGCGACCGGAATGGGGTGGTGCACGAAGTCCATCCAAGCTCCGGTCGCCGCGCCGAGGGCGGTGAGCGCGGTCAGGGTGACATAGAGGGCGAACACGAGGGGACCTTCCTGGCGGCGACGACCTTGTTCCCTCAGTCTCGATTCGGCGGTCGTTGTCGCACCAATACCTGTATCCATAACCTGACGGCATGGATGTCGATACTCGGCTGCTGCGCTACTTCGCCGCCGTCGCCGAGGAGGGGAACCTCACGCGCGCGGCGGAACGGCTCTACGTGTCGCAACCGGCGCTCACGAAGCAGATCAAGCAGCTCGAAACCTTGTTGGGGGCGCGACTTTTCACCCGTTCGCGGGCGGGGATGACGCTGACCGAAGCCGGGCGCGCGCTGGCACTGCGGGTGCCCGCCCTGCTCGACGACTGGAATCGCGCGCTCTCCGAAACCCATGCCGCGGCCGCGCGGGAGGCCCGCGTCCTGCGTGTCGGTTTCCTCGCCAGCGCCGCCAACGAGGCCACTCGGGAGATCATCGCCGCGTTCGGCGAGCGCAGGCCGGGCTGGCGCGTCGATATGCGCCAGAGCCCATGGTCGGACCCCACCGCGGGGCTGGCCGAGGGCAGCGTGGATGTGGCACTGCTGCGGCTGCCGATTCCGGACCAGGAATCGTGGCGGGTCGAGGTGCTGCTCACCGAGCCGCGCTGTGTGGTGCTGCCGAATACGCACCGGCTTGCCGATCGAGACGAGATCCCCTTCCGCGAACTGCTCGACGAGCCCTTCATCGCGGCCCCGCAAGCGACCGGTCGGTGGCGTGATTATTGGCTGGCCGTCGACGAGCGGGAGGGCGTTCCGCCGCGCATCGGCGCGGTCACCAAGCATCCGGACGACTGGCTCAACGCGATCGCGAACGGATACGGCGTGGCCCTGGCTCCGGAGTCCACCGCCCGCTTCTACCAGCGGCCCGGTGTGGTGTTCCGTCCGGTGGTCGGCATCGCCGCCAGCCAGGTGGGCGTCGCGTGGAATCCGATCGATGACGGCAACGCGCCCGTCCAGGACTTCGTTCGCAGCTGCCTGCGCTTCAAGCAGGCGTGACGGGGGCGCTGCTCCCGGGCCGGGCGCCGTTGACCGGCCCGGGAGCAACTCTGCGGATCAGACCGCGGTGGCGCGGTGGTTGCCCGCGCTCTGGGCGATCCTGTCGATTTCGGCGTTGAAGCGGTCGGCGGCCTCGATGTTGCCGAGGTGACCGGTGGGCCAGATCTGGTAATCGGCCAGCGAGCCCGTCGCGGTGAGGGCGTCGACGATGGGGCGGTTCATGCGGGCGGGCAGCAGGTGGTCGTGCTCGCCCGCGATGACGGTGGTGGGGACCGTCAGGTGCTTGGCCGAGTCGCCGAGGTCGAGCGCGGCCAGGGCGGCGGCGTGCAGGCCGCGGGTCAGCGGACGGCAGGAGCGGACGATGCCGAGCGAGAAGGCGACCTCGTCGGCGGTCGCGTTCTTGGTCATCAACCTGGCCTTGATGAGCGAGGTCACGACCGGACCGCCCGGCAGCGGCACCGGCGCGTTCAGCAGCGTCTCGGCGACCACCAGCGGCAGGCGGACGCCCGCGCCGAAGACGGTGACCGGACGGCTGGCCATCGTGAGCGGCTTGTTCAGCAGCGGAAGGAGATCCGTCTCGTGGCGGATCTCGCGGGCGGCGGTGTTCGCGAGCACCACGGCGTTGGCGCGCGCAGACACTTGCTCCGGGTAACGGGCGGCCCAAGCCTGCAAGGTGATGCCACCCATGCTGTGGCCGACCAAGGTGGCGCGCTTGCCGCGCGGCAAGGCGGCGTCGAGGACGGTGGCCAGGTCGTCGGCGAGGGTTTCGCCGCTCGGCGCGATTCGTCCCAGTGTGCTCTCGCCATGGCCGCGCTGATCGTAGGCGATGACGCGGTAACGGTCCGCGAGTGCGTTGATCTGCGGGTTCCAGTACTCGATGCAGCAGCTCCACCCGTGGATGAGCACGATGATTTCGCCGTCGGCAGGTCCGTAGGCGTGCACTCGGAGCTGGGCGCCGTCGACGGTGGTGACCGGAATCGTTTCGCAGGGCACTGTCGGCTTGTTCAGCGAAGTTGTCGCGAACTTACGGGATCGCAGTCCGGCCCGATAGGCCGCGGTGAGCGGTTCGGCGCCGCGTATCCCAGCCAGTGTCTTCATCGACGTCACCAGCATTGTGCACTCCTTTGTGTCATCCGCCACAGTACGGTGCAAGCAAAGTGCTTGCAAGTGCAAGCGCTTTATGGCGGAAATCCTGGCGCATATCTGTGGATACCCAATATTCGGTCCGGTGAACTCTGCTCGAGGGGAGAAACATCGCGCGCGAGCGAAGTCTCTCCCGGAGTGCACACGGATCGAACGGTCACATCCGGTACATCGCAGTCCGGACGCGCGTCGCTATCGGCGGTATCCGATCGTTATCAGTCCGAAGCCCGGCTTCGTTCGGCGCGGTCCGCCCGATCCGGATGGATGCGCGCCGACGACGGCCGCCGCACCCATCGACTGTCGCCAGGATGTCCCCGGCGCGGGGCATTCTGTACGCGCACAGGGAGATTCCCGGATGGGTGAGGAGAGAGGTGTGACCGACAGCTTCATGCTGGCCACCAGAATCCCGATGTCGCGCGAGGGTTTCGAGAGGTGGTTGGACACCCCGGCGCCGGGACCGGACGCCATCGCCAATCCGGAAGCGATGTTCGACGGGTGGTTCTGGGACGGCCGCCGAGCCGGCTCCGAATGGGAGAGCGCCGTCGTCGGTCGGACACCGCGGAGGTTCTTCGCCGGGCGGGTGCGTGAGTCCTGCGCCGGGCGCCCGCACGACACCGTGCTGCTGCACCGCGACGGCGCGCTGGAGGCGTACCTGTTCCACCTCGGCTACGTGGAGTCGAGTGTGCACACGGCGCTGCTGATGTTCGCCGCGGCCGGGGCGTTCAGGACCGAACCCGGCGAAGACGCGGTGCTGTTCTGGGCGGAGACCAGCGGCGGTCTGCCGGATCCCGACTGGGACGGGTGGCTGTCCGTGTTGTCGGTGGGCGACAGCGGGGCACGGTTTTCCGGAGCGATCGACCTGACCGCAGCCGTCACGGGCCTGCGTCCGGTCGAGAACCGCTTCTTCGGCATGGTCGAGCGTCTGGCCGAGGAGGAAGAGTCTTGGGGCGACGATTCCGATGGGCCCTACCGCACGGCCGCGCCGCGCGACCCGTCCTTCGTCGACCCGGCGGTGCTGGCGGACGCCGCCTCGCGATAGCCGAGCTCGGCGTTCCGCTCGCTGTCGACGGCAACCCGTCGCGGCACCGTGTGACACCGGCTTTCGTGCCTTCCGCTGCCGGTAGCGGGAAGCCGCGCGCCCCGGCTACCGTGGATTCTCGTGGAGACCACGCACCTCGCCGCCCAGCCCCCGTTCCCGCCGCAGCAGCGGGTGCGGCGCACGGGGTGGCGCGCGCTCGGGTTGCCTGCGCTCGCCGCGGGAGCGGGTATCGGAGCGGTGGTCCTGTTGCACTTCCGCGATCCGCACGTGGAGGGTTCCTACGGCATCTGCCCGGTCTACGGCCTGACCGGGTTGTACTGCCCGGGGTGCGGTGGCATGCGCGCCGTGCACAACCTCACCGACGGCCGCCTGCTGGACTCGCTGCACAGCAACCTGCTCGCCATTCCGCTGCTGCTCGCCTTCGCGGTGTTCGTCGGCGACTGGGCGGTGCGCGCGTGGCGCGGCGAACGCCCCCGCGTCCCCGACCTGCCGCGCACGTTCATGTGGACGGTGCTCGCGCTTTTCGTCGTGTACTCGGTGCTGCGCAACACTCCGTGGGGCACCTGGCTGGCGCCCGTTTGAGCGGAGCCTTGGCCTGCGCTGATGACGGACTGAGCGTGCGACGGTCTACGCGATTCCCCCGCGCGGCAACGGGCAAGCTCTCGGTATGACCGATTCACTCGAGACGCGGGTGCGTGCGAAGCTGCTGCGCCGGCTGGCCGGATTCCCCCGCTCGGCAACGGGCAAGCTCTCGGTATGACCGATTCACTCGAGACGCGGGTGCGTGCGAAGCTGCTGCGCCGGCTGGCCGGATTCCCCCGCTCGGCAACGGGCAAGCTCTCGATATGACCGATTCACTCGAGACGCGGGTGCGTGCGAAGCTGCTGCGCCGGCTGGCCGGATTCCCCCGCTCGGCAACGGGCAAGCTCTCGATATGACCGATTCACTCAAGACGCGGGTGCGTGCGAAGCTGCTGCGCCAGCTGGCCGAGGACGCTCCCGACAACGAACACGACGACCCGAGGCAGATTTCGGTGGCGGCCGACCTGGACGCCCTGGACAGCGTCGCCGAGGACGACCCGCTCGTGGAGGAGCTCGCTACCCGCTACCTCGTGTTCTGAGCTCAGCGCGCGCCGGCCTGCCCACCGAGGGGCGGCAGCTGGGGCAGCGGTTCGTCGCGCAGCCAGCTGTCCCACAGCGGGCGCAGCGGCACCAGGCTGTAGTGCCCGGCCAGATCGGTGAACTCCTCAGTGGTGACCGAGGAATGCCGATAGCGCCGCACCCATTCGTGCAGCAGGTCGGCGAAGCCGGGCTCACCGAGTTCGAGGCGCAGCGCGTGCAAGGTGAGCGCGCCGCGCTTGTACACCCGGTCGTCGAACATGTGCCTGGGCCCCGGGTCCCCGATGACGATGTCCTGCGGTTCTCTCGCCAGGTTGTGCCGGGCGGCGCGGGCGAGTTGATCGGCGGAGGGCCCTCCCGATGCCTCCGACCAGATCCATTCCGCGTAACAGGCGAAGCCTTCGTGCAGCCAGATGTCGCGCCACTGCCGCAAGGTCAGGCTGTTGCCGAACCACTGGTGCGCCAGTTCGTGCGCGACCAGCCGTTCGGAGCCGCGGCGGCCGTCGCAGTGGTTGGCGCCGAACACCGAGATGCCCTGGGCTTCGATCGGGATCTCCAGGTCGTCGTCGGTGATCACCACCGTGTACCCGCCGAACGGGTACGGGCCGAACCGTTCGGTGAAGACCTCCATCATCCGCCCTTGCCGCGCGAAGTCGTGCTCGAACTCCGCGCGTAGCCGGGGCGGCACGATCGCGTGCATCGGCACCGGTCCGTGCACCGCGCCGACGCGGTACTTGCGGTACGGCCCGATCTGGATGGTGGCCAGGTAGCTCGACATCGGCTCCGGCTGTTCGTACACCCAGGTGGTCTGGCTCGCCTTGGTCTGCTTGCGCACCAGGGTGCCGTTGGCGAGCGCGTAGTACGGGCTGTCGGTGGTCACCGAAATGCGGTAGCTGGCTTTGGAACTGGGGTGGTCGTCGCAGGGAAACCAGGACGCCGCGCCGTTGGGCTGGCTGGCCACCAGCGCGCCCTCGGACAACTCCTCCCAGCCGACCTCGCCCCAGGGCCCGCGCACCGGCTTCGGTACGCCCGCGTACTGGACGACCACCGAGAGCACGCCGCCCGCCGGAATCCGCTGCTGCGGCGTGACGACGAGCTTGCCGTGCTGGTGCACGTATTTGCCGGCCTTGGCGCCGTTCACGAACACCTTCGACACGGTCAGCGCCTGCGAGAGATCCAGACCGAAGCGCGGCTGGACCGCGGTGGTGACCGCGGTGATCTCGGCGCGGCCGGTCAGCCGATTGCTGGCGACCTTGTAGACCAGTTCCAGCTCGTACCGCGAGACGCGATAGCCCCGGTTGCCGTTCTGTGGCAGGTAGTCGTCGATGGGGGCCGCGTAGAACTTCTCACCCATCAGCCCTCCTCGCCGGGGTCGTCCGTGCGCCGGGTCCACGGTGCGATCGGGTTGCCCCACCACCTGGTCGACGGGGGCACCGTGTCGCCGCGCATGACGAGCGAGGCAGGGCCGACCGTCGCGCCCGCGCCGAGTCCGGCGGCGGGAAGGGCGACGCAGTGCGGCCCGAGGGTGGCGCCCGCGCCGAGGGTGACGGTGTCCATGGCCATGATTCGATCGTGGAACAGATGGGTCTGCACCACGCAGCCACGCTCCACCGTGGCGCCGTCGCCGAGTGTCACCAAATCCGCCTCAGGTAACCAGTAGGACTCGCACCATACCCCGCGACCGATGCGCGCGCCGAGTGCGCGAAGCCAGAGATTCAGCACCGGCGTTCCGGTCGCCGCGCGGGCGAACCAGGGCGCGGCGACCATTTCCACGAACGTGTCCGAGACCTCGTTGCGCCACACGAACGAGCTCCACAGCGGGTGCTCCTCGGCCCGGATCCGGCCGACCAGCAACCACTTCGCGGCCACGGCGCTGCCGCAAGCCACCGCGCCCGCGACCAACAGCACGACACCGCTGAGCAGGGCGGTGGGCAAATGACCGATCCGCTGGGCCAGCCAGGCCAGCGCGAAGAGCACGCCCAGCCCGATGCCGAAGGTGACGAGCACCGGGACGAGCCTGCACGTCTCCACCACGGCCCGCGCCACGCGCAGCCGCCACGACGGATCGAAGGTGCGGCGAGTGTCGGCGGTTTCGGAGGCGCGGCGCAGCCGCACCGGCGGACTGCCGAGCCACGAGGAGCCCGCCTTGGCCTTGGACGGCGCGGCCGAGAGCACGGCGACCAAACCGTTCTTCGGCACCCTGCGGCCCGGCGCGGTCATGCCCGAGTTGCCGAGGAAGGCGCGCTTGCCGACCTTGGCCTCGCCGATGCGCAGCCAGCCGCCGCCGAGTTCGTAGCTCGCGATCATGGTGTCGTCGGCGAGGAACGCGCCGTCGGCGACCGTGGTGAACTTCGGCAGCAGCAGCACGGTCGACGCCTCGACGTGCTTGCCGACCTTCGCGCCGAGCAGGCGCAGCCACAGCGGCGTCAGCAGGCTGGCGTAGAGCGGGAACAGGAAATTGCGGGCCGCGTCGAGCAGCCGTTCGGTGGCCCAGGCCTGCCAGCCGACGCGGCTGCGCACCGGGTGGTAGCCCTCGGTCAGCCCGATGGCGAACAGGCGCACGAGGACGACGGTCGCCGCCGCGTACACGCCGAGCGTGACCAGCATGGCCACCGGCAGCATCGCGAAGGCGCGGACCAGTCCGCCGGTGAGCGTCACGGTTTCCCGCACCCACCAGGCCAGGAACGCGCCGCCCGCGCCGAGACCGAGAATCGGGAGGGCGGCGAGCGCCATCGAGGTGATGCCGAAGATCACGACCCAGTGCGGGGCGCGCGCCGGTCTTTGCGCGGGCCAGCGGTGCCGCGCGCGACCGACCTTCACCGCGGGGGAGCCCGCCCATTCCTGCTCGGCCTTCACCTTGCCCGAGACCGCGGAGCCCGGGGCGACCTCGGCGTTCTTGCCGATCTTCGTGCCGGGCAGCAGGATCGAGCGCGCGCCGATCACCGCGCCCTGCCCGATGACGATCGGGCCGATGTGCACGAGATCGCCATCGATCCAGTAGCCGGAGAGGTCGACCTCGGGTTCCACGCTGCACCCGTCGCCCAGTTCGAGCATCCCGGTCACCGGCGGCAGCGTGTGCAGGTCGACGCCCTTGCCGATGCGCGCGCCGAGCGCCCGCGCGAAGGGCACCATCCACGGTGCGCCGGACAGGTTCTCCGCGCCGCTCGCCTCGGACAGCCGCACCGCCGCCCACAGCCGCAGGTGCACCGAGCCGCCGCGCGGATAGCTGCCGGGCGTGATGCCACGCAGCAGGGCGCGCGATCCCGCCACGCACAGCGCCATCCGGCCGGGCGGGGTGATGAACAGCAGGAACGCGATCAGCGCCCACCACCAGGACAGCCGGGGCAGCCAGGGCAGCGATCCCGACCAGGCCGCGACATTGCCGACGATGGCCAGCCAGGTCAGCCACTGCAAGCCGGTCAGGGTGGTCAGCGGCACCGTGGCGAGCACTTGCACCCACTGGGCCAGGCGCGGGGTGGGACGCACCGTGCGTTCCTCGACCGCGGCGGCCGGTGCGCTGGCATCGAGCAGGTCGGCGAGCGCGCCGAGGCGCGGGTGGTCGTAGAGATCGGCGACGGCGATGCGTGGATAGCGCTCGCGCAGCGCGGTGACCAACTGGGCGGCGGCGAGGGAGCCGCCGCCGAGGTCGAAGAAATCGGTATCGGGACCGGTCGCCTCGGCGCCGAGGATGGCGTCCCACAGTCCGGCGACCCAGCGCGCGGTGGGGGAGAGACCGTCGTCGTCGGATTCGACGGGCGCGGCCTTGGGCAGCGGCCACGGCAGCGCGTCGCGATCGACCTTGCCCGACGTGCGGGTCGGCAGTTCCCCGACCACCGCGAGGCGCGGCACCAGCGGTGCGGGCAGCTGGTCGGCGAGCAGCTCGCGCGCGGCGTGCACGTCGAAATCGCCGTCCGGCCCGGTGAGATAGCCGATCAGGATCTTGTTGCCCGCCTTGGTGGTTCGGATCGCGGCGGCCGCGCCGGTGACGCCGGGCAGATGCTGGAGCGCGTTGTCGATCTCGCCGAGTTCGATGCGGCGGCCGCCGAGCTTGATCTGGTCGTCGGCGCGGCCGAGGAAGACGAGACCGGCGCGCTCGTTGCGGACCAGATCGCCGCTGCGGTAGGCGCGTTCCCAGCCGAGCGTGGCGAGCGGAGCGTACTTCTCGGCGTCCTTGGCCGGATCGAGATAGCGGCCGAGACCGACGCCGCCGATGACGAGTTCGCCGGATTCGCCCTCGCCGACGGGGTTGCCCTGCGCGTCGACCACGGCCAGATCCCAGCCGTCCAAGGGCAGTCCGATGCGGATCGGCGGCTCGCCGGTGAGCAGTGCCGCGCACGCCACGACGGTCGCCTCGGTGGGGCCGTAGGTGTTCCACACCTCGCGCACCGAATCCGCGTTGCCCGCAAGGCGTTCGGCGAGTTCCGGCGGCACGGCCTCGCCGCCGAAGATCAGCAGCCGGACCGGTTCCAGCGCCTCGGCGGGCCAGGTGGCGGCCAGCGTCGGCACCGTCGAGACGATGCTGATCTCGCGGCGAACCAGCCAGGGGCCGAGATCGGCGCCGGTGCGCACCAGCGCGCGCGGCGCGGGCACCAGGCAGGCGCCGTGCCGCCAGGCCAGCCACATCTCCTCGCAGGAGGCGTCGAAGGCGACCGAGAGACCGGCGAGCACCCGGTCGCCGGGCCCGATCGGCGCGTCCCGCAGGAACAGTCGCGCCTCGGCGTCGACGAAGGCGGCGGCGCTGCGGTGGGTGAT
The DNA here is from genome assembly GCF_057708325.1 of Nocardia sp. bgisy134. NCBI lineage: Bacteria > Bacillati > Actinomycetota > Actinomycetes > Mycobacteriales > Nocardiaceae > Nocardia > Nocardia sp. bgisy134. The sequence goes on along the minus strand of NZ_JBYIRW010000006.1, from coordinate 306,942 downwards.
CGCCACGCCCTTCGGAGTGCCGGTGGAGCCGGAGGTGAAGATGATCCAGGCGTCGTCTTCGGGGCTGGGTGGCGCGATATCGGATTGCTTTGCGGTGGTAGTTGTTTCGGTGCCGGAGCGAATACCGTCGGCGGTGGCGACGGCGCTGACTCGCGCCTCGCCGAAGACCAGCCGGGCCCGCTCGTCGGGATCGTCGGCGTCGACGGGGACGTACGCCGCGCCCACCCACAGCACGGCCAGGATCGTGACGTAGAGATCGCTGCTGCCCGAGGGCATTCGGACGCCGACTCGGTCGCCGGCGCGCACGCCTGCCGCGGACAGCTCGGCCGCGCGGGCCTCGATCGCGGCGAGCAGTTCGCGATACGTGATCAGGATCTCGCCGTCGTCGAGGGCGTGCGCGTCGGGATGGGTGTGCGCGGTCGCCGTCAGGATGTCGACGAGAGTCCGCGGCGGGGGCGTTGCCGCGCCACGCAGCAGGGGGTCGGACTGCGACCTTCCGGTCGTCGGGCTCTCGCCCGCCGCGGCTTCTACCTGCGGCTGGAGCATCACGTCCGGCCCACCTCTCATAGACCTGCCTTGCATTTCCCGACGGTTGTTTCACATGAGGGTTACCGATTGGCAAACGCCACGGTGACCAACTGACCACGGTACCCGCGGTATCGGTGAATCCCCGGGCGCGGCAGCGGCGCGCGGTGTGCCTGCGATCGGCACGTCGCTAGGCCGCCGAGGCCGCGGTCCCGAGACCGAGCGCGGTCAGAATGCCCGCGCTGGCCTGCTCGAGCCGATCGCTGACCTTCGGGCTGCGCAAGAACGCCACCGCGCGGGAGGCGAGCAGGGCGAGCAGGATCATTTCGACGGCGGCGACGGTGCATTCGACCGCGCCGAGCGCGAGGGTGTTCAGGAACGTGACTTCGGTCATGAACTGGGGCAGCACGGCCAGGTAGAACAGGCCGACCTTGGGATTGAACAGACACGAGACGACGCCCGCCGTGAACGCCGAGCGAACCGTCGGCGCACCGGCTTTCGCGCCGCCTGCCGACGCGCCGGAATCGAGCTCGGCATCGGAGCGCGCCCGTCGCTTGCGCAACTCCACCAGCGTGCGAATTCCCAAGTACACCAAATAGATTCCGCCGACGACTTTCAGCGCGCGATATGCCGTCGCGGACTGCTCCAGCAGTGCGGCGACCCCCGCGGCCACCATCACCGCCCACACCAGGCCACCGAGCGCCGAACCCACCGCCGCGGCGATGCCGGGACGGGCGTCCACGATCGAAAAGCGTAGCACCAGAAACGAATCCGGCCCCGGCGTGAGCGACAGCAGGACGCACAAGCCGACGAAGCCGATCAGCAGGGAGGGCGTCACCCCTCGAGTGGAACGCAGTTCGCTGCCCGGCGCAACCGACTTTCGGCCGCGAAATCCGGCGGTTGACAGAGCGGCGGGCGGTCTGTCAGTCTCGGAACAGGTCACGAGTATCAGCGCAAAGCCCCGGCTAGCTGGTCGGCAACCCTCCTCCGCGGTGGGGTGCTCCGGGTGACGACCTGGCCGCCGTCCGACCGGGCGCGGCAAGCGCGGACTCGGCGAATCTCCCGATTGCGAGTCCCTGACCCGACGGGATCACGTGATGACTGCTGTTGTGGGCCAGACCTGTGCCGCCCTCGCCCGCGTGTCGGGTGACGACCTGCCGGTGCCGCTCGTCCAGGGCGGAACCCGCACCTACGCCAACTTCGACTACGCCGCCAGCGCGCCCGCGCTGGCCCCGGTCACCGACCGGATTCAGCGGCTGCTGCCTTACTACGCCAGCGTGCACCGCGGCGCGGGCTACGCCTCCCGCATCTCCACCGAGTGCTACGAGGCCGCGCGCGGTTCGGTCGCCCGTTTCCTCGACGCCGCCGACGATCAGGTGGTGGTGTTCACCCGCAACACCACCGACTCGCTGAACCTGCTCGCCGCGTGTGTGCCCGGTGACACGGTGGTGCTCGATATCGAGCATCACGCCAACTTCCTGCCCTGGACGCGAAACGGTCGCCGCGTGGTGCGCGCCGCCGACACCGTCGCCGAGACCATCCGGTCGCTGGTGGCCGAGCTGTGCAGCAAGCCCGCTGCGCTGCTGGCGGTCACCGGGGCGTCGAATGTCACCGGCGAGGTGCTGCCGCTGGAGCGGCTGGCCGACATCGCGCACCAGTGCGGCGCGCGCATTCTGGTCGACGCGGCCCAGCTCGCCCCCCACCGGCGAATCAGTCTGCGCGAAAAGGGGATCGACTACCTCGCCTTCTCGGGCCACAAGCTGTACGCCCCGTTCGGTGCGGGCGTGCTCGTCGGCCGCCGCGACTGGCTCGACAAGGCCGAGCCCTATCTCGCGGGCGGCGGCGCGGTCCGCGCGGTGAGCGCCGAGCGCACCGAGTGGGCGCCCGCGCCGCAACGCCACGAGGCGGGTTCGCCGAACGTGCTCGGCGTGGCCGCGCTCGCCGCCGCCTGCGACGCGCTCGCCGCGATCGGCCCGGAGACGCTGACCGCCCACGAGCGCCTGCTCGCCGACCGTCTGCGCGACGGATTGTGTGCCATCCCCGGCGTCGAGACGCTGCGCATCTGGTCCGACGGCCCCGACTCGGTCGGCATCGTGGCCTTCACCGTCGCCGGTTTCGCGCCCGGTCACGTCGCCGCCTATCTCTCGGCCGAGCACGCCATCGGCGTGCGCGACGGTCGCTTCTGCGCGCACCCGCTGCTCGCCCGCCTCGGCCTCGACGGCGCGCTGCGCGCCAGCATCGGCCTCGGCACCACCTCCGCCGACGTCGACCGCCTCGTCGCCGCCGTCGCCACCCTCGTCCACCACGGCCCCTCCTGGAACTACGCCCAGACCGACGGCCTCTGGAACCCCGACCCCGAAACCCGACCCTTCACCGCCGACCCCGCCACCGGCGCCGCCCCCTGCCTCGTCGCCTAGGGGCGCTGCGGCGCGGCTTCGCGGCCGGTTGGGAGCGGTCTCGGCGGGATAGTATCGGCGAGACCGTTTCCCGACCTGAGGTTGGCCGTTGAGCGAACGGAGTGAGCGAATCATGTGCCAGCGCGCTATGCGCATGCCGGAGCCGAGCGTCAGCGAGGCGCAGGCATGAGCAATCTGCCTGCGTGGGCGACCGATCCGGGTGCGTTGCTCATCACCGAGGCGGGCTACGACGCGCTGCCGGAGGATGTGCAGCGTCAGATCGAAGTGCTCGACGGTCATGTCATCTTCTGCCGCAGTGGCAGTTTCCAGCACAACAATGTGGCTCGGCGGCTGGCCAACGCTTTGGAGCGGGCGCGCCCGGCCGAACCGTGCACCGGAGTCGTCACCGATTTCGAGATGCACTACGTCAACGGCAGGCCGGGTAGTCCTGGGTTCTCCTTCCGCAGGCCCGATGTGGTACTGCACCGGTGCGTCGAGGAGGACCGCAAGCTCACCACCGCCGACGCGCTGCTGGTCGTCGAGGTCGTGTCACCGGGTTCGGAGTACACCGACACCGTCGACAAGCGGGCCGAGTACGCGCACGAGGGGATTCCGCTCTATCTGGTGGTGCACCTCGACGCCGAGCGTCGCGTGAAGATCGTTCAGGAGTACCGACTGGACTGGGCGAGTCGCACCTATCGGCTCGCCGAAACGCATCAGGACGCCTTGCGACTGACGGGTCCGTTCCCGATGGAGGTCGCGTTCAAGGAGTTGGACGGTGACTGAATCCGCTCAGTCCTCCAGCGAGGACGGGCGGTGGTAGCGGCCGTTGTAGTAGAGCAGCGGTGCGGCGGCCGGTTTTTCGTCGGTGTTGTCGTGGACCCGGGTGACCAGGCCGACGACGAAGGTGTGGTCGCCGATGGGGATGAGCTGCTGGACCAGGGCGCGGATCCAGATCGGGGTGCCGTGCAGGACGGGTTCGCCGGTGTCCAGGGTGGTCCACAGGGAGCGGTCGGTGAAGCGCTCCTCGGCGGAGCGGGCGAAGCGCTTGGCGATGTGCTGCTGGTGTTCGCCGAGGAAGTGGATGACCACCGAATCGGCGTCGAGCATCGCGGCCATGCTGGACGAGGTGTGCGCGATGTTGAACGACACCAGCGGCGGTTCCAGCGAGAGCGAGGCGAACGAGGTGGCGGTGAAGCCGACCGGTCCCTTCTCGGAGCAGAGCGTGACCACGGTGACACCCGCCGGGTAGTGGCGCATGGACGCGCGGTACTGCTCGGCGGTGATTCCGCTCAGATCGTCGGGGATCCGGACGCCGGTGGGCGGGGGCGGTGCTTCGGTCACATGACGAAGCTACGCCCGATCCGCCCGCGCCGGGCCGGGCAATTGTTGTTCGATTGCCGTTCGCCCGGGAAACCCGCAGGTCGCGGGAGGATGTGAGACTCAGTCCACATCGATGGGCAGGCCCGCGGTGATCCGGATCAGCTCGCGGAACGACGTGCGGAACAGCGTGTTCGGATGCCCGCCAGCCGCCCACACCTCCGGGTGCCTGGCCAGCGCATTGTCCACCCAGGTGGGCAGGTTCGCCGGATGCCCGACCGGCGCGACGCCGCCGAGAGGCTGTCCGGTCACCTGGCGCACCAATTCGGCGGACGCGCGGGTGAGCGTGCCTTCCAGCCGCGCGCCGGTCTGCTCCAGATCCACCTGGTGCGCGCCGGAGACCAGCAGCAGCACCGGGTCTTCGTCGAGCAGGAACACCAGCGATTTGATGATCGCGCCCACCTCGACTCCGAGGGCGCGCGCCGCGTCGGCGGCGGTGGGGGTGGGTGTCGGCTGGCTGAGGATGACGCCGTGATGGCCGCGCGCGATCAGTGTGTCCGCGACTCGGCAGGCGACCGGAGGTAGCTGGGCCCTGCTCATGGATCCAGGGTAAGCGGACCGGCGGCTCCGTTCCGGCCATGCGCGAATTCTCGACGGACTTCGTCCGGCCGTGGCCGGGGCGCGATTGCGGGCGGTACGCGGGGCCGGCGCATCGGTCAGTACTCCGGATAGCCCTCGGCGGGTCCGAGCATGGTGGTGATCCGCTCCCTCGTTATCCGCGCCAGCTCGGTGACGCAATGCGGATCGCCGGGCGAGATCCCCTCGTGGACAACGGCTTCCAGCGCGCGATCCAGATCGTCGGGGGAGAGCGCGAGCAGCTCGACGTCGGCCTTGGCCAGCAGCGCGTCCCGATCCGGATAGGGACGCGCGTCGGCGAGCGTGACCGCCCAGGTGACATTGCCGCAGCATTCGAACATGGCGTGTACGGCGCGATTGTGCGACAGGGTGTTGAAGCGGTCGAGGCCGATTCCATGATGCATCAGCATGATTGCCTCCCAACCCGGTGCGTTGGTTTGCTGACGTGACAATGATCCGCCTCTCTTCGAGGCGGGAACCAGTGCGATGCAGATGTTTTGCACAGGATTTACAGACCGCGCCGGGCCTCGTCCCACTGCCGCCGCGGATCCGCCGGAGCGGACGGGCGCGGAGCGTATACGCTGTACAAATGACTGATTGGCAGGCTTTCACCGTCGAGACCAAGGACCACGTCGCGCAGGTGACGCTGACCGGTCCCGGCAAAGGCAATGCGATGGGCCCGGACTTCTGGCGGGAACTTCCCGAGATCTTCCGCGAGCTCGACGCGGATCCCGAGGTGCGCGCCATCGTGCTCACCGGCTCGGGCAAGCACTTCTCCTACGGGCTCGACCTGCCCGCCATGGCGGGCACCTTCGGTCCGCTGCTCGCCGACAAGGCGCTGGCCGCCCCGCGCACCGATTTCCTCAAGGAGATCCGGCGGATGCAGGCTTCGGTCACCGCGGTGGCCGAGTGCACCAAGCCCGTCATCGCGGCGATCTCCGGCTGGTGCATCGGTGGCGGCCTCGACCTGATCGCGGCCGTCGACATCCGCCTGGCCAGCGCGGATGCCAAGTTCAGCCTGCGTGAGGCCAAGGTCGCGATCGTCGCCGACATCGGTTCGCTGCACCGGCTGCCCGGCATCATCGGCGAGGGGCACCTGCGCGAGCTCGCCTACACCGGCAAGGACATCGACGCCGCGCGCGCCGAGAAGATCGGCCTGGTCAACGAGGTGTTCCCGGATCAGGACGCGGTGCTGGACGCGGCGCACGCCATGGCCCGCGAGATCGCCGCCAACCCGCCGCTGGTGGTGCAGGGCGTGAAGGACGTGCTCGACCAGAAGCGCGCCTCGGAGGTGGCCGAGGGCCTGCGCTACGTGTCGGCGTGGAACGCGGCCTTCCTGCCCTCGGAGGACCTGACCGAGGCCATCCAGGCCGTCTTCGAGAAGCGCGATCCGCAGTTCAAGGGTCGCTGAAGCAGTTCGAAGGTCGCCGGCGTGACTCGAAGGTCGCCCGCGCCGGCAATTTCGTTTGCCCCGACCGTCCACGCACCGACATACTTGCGATAAACAACTAATTGATTGACGCAAGTAAAGGTGGCGGCGCGTGGACACGGACGACCTGTCGATCGACACCATCGCGGTGCAACTCACCCGGCTGCAGCGCATCCGGGACAGGACCGCCCTGCAGATCCATACCAAGGACGGCGTGGACCCTGCCGTGTTCGCGGTGCTGTTCCGGCTGCTCTGCGATGGCCCGATGCGCTCCGGCGCGCTGGCCGAGGCGGTGTACTCGGACGCGTCGACGATCAGCCGTCAGGTCGCCCAGCTGGTCGAGCGGGAGCTGGTCCGCAGGACGGCCGACCCCGCCGACGGACGCGCCACGGTGCTCGAGGTGACCGAGCGCGGCTGCGAGGTGGCCGAGCAGATCCGCAGGCGCCGCCACGACAATCTCACCCGTGTGATGGCCGAATGGACGCCGGAGAACCGGGCGCTGTTCGCGGGCCTGCTGAGCCAGTTCGTCGACGATTTCGAACGCGCGCGGCCCGCGATGGTCGCGAGCCTGCCGCACGTGGGCGCGAAGGTCAGTGGAACGGAGAACGATTCGTGACAGCGCCGACCGCCGTGGCGTCGCCCGTTGGGTTCAGCCACCGGCAGATCATGACCATCCTCAGCGGGCTCATGCTCGGGATGCTGCTCGCCTCGCTGGACCAGACGATCGTCTCGACGGCGATCCGCACCATCGCCGACGACCTCGACGGCTATGCGCTGCAGGCATGGGCCACCACCGCCTACCTGATCACGGCCACCCTCGCCACGCCGCTGTACGGGAAGTTGTCCGACATGTTCGGCCGCAAGCCCTTCTTCATGGCGGCCATCAGCATCTTCGTGGCCGGTTCGCTGCTGTGCACGTTCGCGCAGTCGATGTACCAGCTGGCCGCCTTCCGCGCCGTGCAGGGCATGGGCGCGGGCGGTCTGATGTCGCTGGCCTTGGCCATCCTCGGCGATATCGTCAGCCCGCGTGAGCGCGCCCGCTACCAGGGGTACTTCCTCGCGGTGTTCGGCACGTCCAGCGTGATCGGCCCGGTGCTCGGCGGCGTGCTCGCCGGAGAGGACACCATCCTCGGCGTCAGCGGCTGGCGCTGGGTGTTCCTGGTCAACGTGCCTTTGGGTCTGGTCGCGCTGGCGGTGGTGTCGCGGGTGCTGCGCCTGCCGAAGAAGCCGCACTCGACCAATCGGATCGACTGGTTGGGCGTGCTGGTACTGGCCGTCGGGCTGGTGCCGTTGCTCGTCGTCGCCGAACAGGGGCGCGAATGGGGTTGGGGCAGCGCTGCTTCGCTCACCTGCTACGTGATCGGGGCGCTCGGCATCGCCGGATTCGTCGTGGTCGAGAAGGGACTGAAGGACGCGGCGCTGATCCCGCTGCGGATCTTCGCGAACAGGACCTTCGCACTGGGCGTCGTCATCTCGTTCGTGGTCGGCGCGGCCATGTTCGGCGGTATCTCGCTGCTGCCGCAGTACCTCCAGGTGGTGCGCGGGGCGAGCCCGACGCTGGCCGGTCTGCAGATGCTGCCGATGGTGCTGGGGATGATGGTCGGTTCGGTCGTCTCGGGCCAGTTGATCTCGCGGACCGGGCGCTACCGGATCTTCCCGATCATCGGGGCGAGCACGCTCACCCTCGGCCTGTTCCTGCTGCACTTCCTCGACGCGGACACCCCCTTGTGGCTGGCCATGCTCTACATGGGCTGCACCGGCTTCGGCCTCGGCAACCTCATGCAGCCGCTCACCTTGGCGTTGCAGAACGCGCTGCCGCCCAAGGACATGGGCGTCTCGACGGCGGCCGCCACCTTCTTCCGGCAGATCGGCGGCACGCTGGGCGTCGCGGTGTTCCTCTCCATCCTGTTCGCGCAGCTGACGCCGAACATCACCGACGAACTGCGCAGCGCCGCGAGCGACCCGAAGTTCGGGCAGGCGGTGCTCGCCGGTGTGCAGAGCGCCGACCCGGCCGACGCGGCGCTGGCGAAAGGCCTGCTCGCCCAGGACACTTCGGCCGCCGGGGAGGTGCTGCGGGACAGCTCGATCGTCCAGCAGCTGAGCCCGGAGCTGGCCAGGCCCTTCCAGGTGGGCTTCGCCGACTCCATGTCGACGGTGTTCCTCGCGGTCACCGGCCTCGCGCTGGTCGCGCTGGTGCTGGTGCTGTTCTGGAAGGAGGTGCCGCTGCGCACGGTCGGCGGCATCCAGGCGGCGAACGACAAGGCCGAATCGGCGATGCAGGCCGAGACGCGCGTGGTGGAGCAAGCGGGCCTGCCGCTGCCGGGCGGCGCCACCGTGGAGCCGCCGCTGGAGCAGAGCGCGCGGCCCGAGCCCGCGCGGCGCGGCGTCGACGGGCCCGATTCGTGAACGACGGCCGGTGGCGCCGCTTTGCGGAACGGCTGCGGCGACTGCCCGCGGCCGTCGGCTACTTGGTGATCGGCGGCGTCACCGGCCTGTTCGCGCTGTTCGGGGCGATGGGGTTGTTCCTCGTGGCGGTGCTGAGCCTGATCGGGGTGGGGATACCCGCGCTGCCCGAGGCGGCGCGGGTGCTGCGGCCGCTGGCCGCGTTCGAAAGGCGAAGGGCGGCGGCGCGACTCGGCACGCCGATCGAGCAGGTCTACCGTCCGCTGACCGGTGACCTGCGGGAGCGGCTCGCCACGCTCGTCGCCGATCCGGCCAACCGGCGCGACCTCGCCTGGCTGGTGGTGCACGCGCTGACCGGGTTCCCGCTGGCCGCGTTGGCGGTAGTGCTGCCGGTGAGTGCGGTGAATCAGGCGCTGATTCCGGCGTATTGGCGGCTGCTTCCCGAAGGCGCCCTCACCAGTTACGGCTTCGTGGTCGACTCCTGGCCGAGGACGGTGCTCAGCCTGCTGATCGCGATTCCCGTCGGCGCGCTGGCGCTGCGCATCCCGGCAGTCGCCGAGGCGCAAGCGCGGGCGGCCAGGGCGCTGCTCGCCCCCGACGAGGGCGCGGTGCTCGCCCACCGGGTCGCCGAACTGACCGCGACCAGGGCCGCCGCGCTGGACGCGCACGGCGCCGAACTGCGCCGCATCGAACGGGACCTGCACGACGGCGCGCAGGCCAGGATCGCGGCGGTGATCATGCAGCTAGGTCTGGCCGAGCAGCTGCGCGAGCGGGACCCCGAGGCCGCCGCGGGCATGGTGCGCACCGCGCAGGACACCGCCGCCGCGGCGCTGGCCGAACTGCGCGACGTGGTGCGCAGCGTCTACCCGCCGGTGCTCTCCGACCGTGGCCTGGCCAGCGCCGTCTCGGCGCTGGCCGCGCGCAGCCCGATCCCGTGCGTCGTCGAGGTGGGATCCGCGGGCCGCCGCCCGATGGCGGTGGAGGCGGCGGCCTACTTCGTGATCGCCGAAGCCCTCACCAACGCCACCAAACACTCACGGGCCGAACGCCTTTCGATCACCCTCGGCGGCACGGCCGCACTGCTTGTCATCGAGGTCGGCGACGACGGCGTGGGTGGGGCGGAGCCGGCCGAGGGCGGCGGACTCGCAGGCATCCGGCGCCGGGCCGAGGCGCTCGACGGCCGGATGACGCTGGACAGTCCGCCCGGTGGGCCTACTGTGGTGCGCGTGGAGCTGCCGTGCGGGTCGTGATCGCCGAGGACGACGCCCTCCTTCGCGAGGGTCTGGCGCTGCTGCTGAACACCGCGGGCATCGAGGTGGCCGCGGCCGTCGACAACGCCGACGACTTCCTGGCCGCCGTCGCCGCCGACCGGCCCGACGCGGTGGTGGTCGACGTCCGGCTCCCGCCCACCTACACCGACGACGGGTTGCGCGCCGCGGTGCGCGCCCGCGCGATCCATCCGGGGCTACCGGTGCTGGTGCTCTCGTCCTACGTGGAGGACAGCTACGCCGCCGAACTGCTCGGCGACGGCGCGGGCGGCATCGGATATCTGCTCAAGGAGCGGGTCGGCAAGGTGGACCGGTTCCTGGAATCGCTGCGCCGCGTCGCCGCGGGCGGCACCGCGATGGACCCCGAGGTGATCTCGCAACTGCTGGTACGTCGCCGGGCCGACGACCCGCTCGCCGCGCTCACCGCGCGGGAGCGGGAGGTGCTCGCGCTGATGGCCGAGGGCCACGCCAATCCGGCCATCGCCGAACGGCTCGTCGTCACCGAAGGCGCGGTGCACAAACACATTCGGAACATCTTCGCCAAGCTCGGCCTGTCCGCCGACGAGGCCGGGCACCGCAGGGTGCTTGCCGTGCTCGCCTACCTCAACGCCCGCCCAGGATCGTCCTGACAGATCAGGTCGCTCTCGGGCAGCGTGCCGTCGCGGAAGTAGGTGTTGACCGCCGCGTAGACGCAGGCGTTCGGGTACCGCCCGAAGATCGAGTGGATCGGCACGTCCCGCAGGGTGACCATGCGCGAGCCGGTCAGCGCGCGGTGCATGGCGAGCGCCCCGCCGTGCGTGGTGCGGGTGTCGCCGGTGGCCTGCACGATCAGGCTCGGCACGGAATTGCCGATGGCGGTGGGACTTTCGATCGGCGTCGGCCAGAACGCGCAGGGCGTGATGTTGTCGGCGAACGCGCCGAACAACGGCTGACTCGCCCTGCTCGCCTCGATATTGCGCCAGTACCAGTTCTGGTCGCGCGGGGCGTCCACGTCACCGCACATGATCGCCATCTGCGCCGAGTTGTCGCCCGGCCGGGCGGCGAGCATGAAGGCGAGGACGGTGGCGAGTTCCGGACTCGGCTCCGCGGGCATGCCCGCGGCCGCGTCGAGGATGCTGCGCAGCTGGTTCGCCACCTGCGGGTACTGCCGCGGATCGTCGAGGCCGAGGAACAGCACCATGGGAATGCTGTGGTCGTCCAGCTCGAACTCGCCGAGCCGGACGGGCCGCTCGTTCGCGCGGCGGACCAGCTCGAGCACGGTGGCACGGACGGTGGCGCGGTCGGCGCCGAAGCGATATTCGGCGTCGTGGCCCGCAGCCCAGTCGGCCCATCGGTCGAAGGCCGCCTCGTTGGCCGGGCCCATGTCCTGGATCATGCCGACCGGGCCGTACCGGTGCGGGTCCGCCACGCTGTCCAGCACGATGCGGTCACCGCGCTCCGGGAACATCTGGGTGTAGACCGCGCCGAGGTAGGTGCCGTAGGAGGTGCCGAAGTAGCTGATCCGGTCCTCGCCGAGGGCGGCGCGGACGACGTCCATGTCGCGTGCGGTGTTGCGGGTGGTGATGTGGCGCAGCCGCTCGCCCTCGTTCGCCGCGCACCGCGCCGCGAGCTCGGCCTGCTGCGCAACGGATTCCGCGTAGCTCGCGGCGTCGAGGCCCGCCGATTGCAGGCCGAACCCGCGCGGCCAGCGGCAATTCACCGGGGTGGAGCGGCCGACGCCGCGCGGATCCATGCCGATGAGGTCGTAGCGGGCGCGCACCTCCTCGGTCATCGCTTCGCGGACGTCGACCATGGCGTCCAGGCCCGCGCCGCCGGGACCGCCGGGGTTCGAGAGCATGATCCCGCGCCGTTGCGCCGGGTCCGCGGCGGGGATGCGCGAAACGACGACGGTGAGTGTCTGCCCTTGGGGTGCGGCGTAATCCAGCGGGACGGTGACCTCGGCACACTGCGCGCCCAGCGGATCGAGTCGCGGGTCGTCGCAGGACTGCCACGACAGTTGCTGGTCGTGGAAGCGGTCGAGTCGCTCGTCGGCGGATGCCGGTGCGGCGATGAGGAATCCGGCGAGGACGGCCGTCGCGGCCGCGATCGCCTTCGTGGGATGCACTGTGGAGTCTCCGATTTCGTTCAGCGCCGGGAGCGGCGCGGTGCGGGTAGGGCGTCGGGCGTGGATCACCGCGAGCACACGGCGGCGTCGAACGCTCGCTGCACCAACTCGGCGGTCTCTTCGCTGGTCGGCAGCTGATTCACGGTGACGGTCACCGCGAGCCCGTCGGCGGTGACGCCGTTGCGGGTCTCGAATCCCGGGATGCTGCCGCCGTGTCCCCACACCTCTTTGCCACAGGAATTCGGCAGGTGGATGAGCCCCAATCCGTAGCCGGCCTCCGGCATCCGGTCGAAGGGCACGGTGCGCCGCATCTCGTCGAGTTGCGCGGCGGGCAGCAGCCTGCCGTTCAGCAGCGCGCGGAAGAAGCGGTTCAGGTCGGCGCCGGTCGCGATCATCGCGCCCGCGGCGTCGGCCCAGGAGGGGTCGAGGTCGGTGAAATCCGCGCGCACGCCGTCGATCTCGTGGTAGCCGACGGGATGCGGTCCGCGGATTCCGGTCTCACCCACCGCGGGGAACCAGGTGTCGCGCAAGCCGAGCGGCTCGATGATCCGCGCGGTGATCTCGGCGGACGCGCTGCGTCCGGTCGTTTGCTGGATCAGCATGCCGAGCAGCACGTAGTTGGTGTTGGTGTACACCGCGCGAGCGCCGGGCTCGTAGTTCGGCGGCATGGTCATCGCCAGGCGCACCAGTTCGGCCGGGTCGTATCGCCGCAGGCGCACTGCCTCGGTGTCGACCTCCAGCTGCGCGGTGCCGCGCTCGGCGCGCAGTTCGGGATCGCCTCCGGCCAGGTAGTCGGGCAGGCCGCTGGTGTGCTGAAGCAGCTGCCGCACCGTGATCCGGTTTCCGTCGTTGCCGCTGCCGTGCACCACGCCGGGCAGGTACCGCTCGACGGGCGCGTCGAGTTCGACCTTGCCCTCGGCGACCAGTTGCAGCACGACCGTAGCGACGAATGTCTTTGTGTTGCTGCCGATTCGCACGCGTGCGTCACCGGGAAACGGTGCGCTCATGGCGATATCGCCGACGCCCGCGGTAACCGTGCGGTCGCCCGCATCGGTGGTGAGCACCGCCTGCGCGCCGGGGAAGCCACCGTGCACCGTCGCGTCCAGCGCCCGCTGAATCGCCACGGTACGGTCGGCGTCGGCCGGCACGGTGTCGGTGGCGCACGCCGCGGCGGCGAACAGCGCGCCGAGACAGATCCCGGCCGCGGCCGCGCGCAGGCCGTTGTGTCGAAAAACGGTCATGAGCTGTGCGTTCCTCTCCTCAGTGCGCGGCGCAACGCTTGTGCGCCTTGCGTTTCCGAGCATAGGAACGCGAGCTCGGCGCGCCTATGACGCGCGCACCCGTATTCGCGGTGGTGCGTACCGGATCCGCGAGGTAGTGCCAGCACTACCTCGGCCTCCGGTCGCGTACGTCTCCGGTCGGCCGTAGCGGGGGAAACGCCGCGAAGGGTAGAGAAGGTGGAATCGCCCGAGGGCTGGGGTGATCGAACCCTAGGGGTGGCTGTTCGCGGTCGTTTTCCCGCCTACCTTTTGAGGAGTCAACTTCAAACCTCGCTTTCCAGGAGCAGTGAAATGCGAATCAAGTCCTTCCTCGCCGCTGGCCTTCTTGCCACCGCAGCCGTCGCCGGGGTGTCGACGGCTGCCACGGCGAACGCCGCGCCGACCTACCAGGCCGCGGGTTACGGCGCCACCTACATCGGCACCTACGCCACCTTCGAAGCCTGCCGCGCCGACGGCGTCTCGCCCAGCACCGGCGGCTACTACTGGGAGTGCGTCGAGGCCTGGGACGGCTGGGACCTCTACATCTACTACTGACGGCTCACGAGACCATCCGTAAACGGCGCTGCCGCACCGTGATCGGATTCCTGGGGACGTCCGGCACAAGCCGGGCGTCCCCCTTCGCGTTCGGGGGCGGCACGATGCGGGACAACGAAAAAGGCGGGAGGTCCGTACGGACCTCCCGCCTTCGTCGTGTGGCTCAGTGGCCGCCCTTCTCCTCCAGGCGCTTGAAGGAGGCCGCCACCTCGGCTTCGGCCTCGGCGCGACCGACCCACTCCGAACCCTTCACGAACTTGCCAGGCTCCAGGTCCTTGTAGCGCTCGAAGAAGTGCTTGATCGCCGAGAGCTCGTACTCCGGCACGTCGGCCAGGTCCTGGATGTGGTCCCAGCGCGGATCGCCCGCGGGCACACACAGCACCTTGGCGTCGCCGCCCGCCTCGTCCTCCATCTTGTACATCGCGACCGGACGCGCCTCGACGATCACGCCGGGGAACACCGAGTCGGGCAGCAGGACCAGCGCGTCCAGCGGGTCGCCGTCCTCGCCGAGCGAGTTCTCGATGAAGCCGTAGTCGGCCGGGTAGGCCATGGAGGTGTAGAGGAATCGGTCGAGGCGGACCCGCCCGGTCTCGTGATCGACCTCGTACTTGTTGCGAGAACCCTTGGGGATCTCGATGGTGACGTCGAACTCCACGCCATCTCCTTCTGTGCTGCATCCGGTGGCTCGAGCAGGCACGACCGCCGACTCGCCAGGTTGTTCGGGGGAACGGTAGCGAAACGAGGATAGTGTGATCGGTGGGGCCGAGGTTTCGAAGGGCATGCGCCACGGTGGTGCGCGTCAGCCGAGTCAGGGAGACGACGGGCACGTGTTTGGTGGGAACAAGAGGAATATCGGTGACTTGGCCGCGCGGCGACGCCGCAGGACATGGATGGGATTCGGGGTCACCCTCGCGGTGCTGCTGATCGCCGCCGCGGGCGCGCTGGTCGTCATCGAGCCGTGGACGCCGGAATTCCGGCACGGTGGGCTGACCGTCGCCGCGCCGCCCGCCCTTGTCGAGCCGTTCCCACAGGTGGCGCCCGCGCCGTCGGACGCGCCCGCGCCCAGTCCGGCCGGGGTCGTCGCCGCACTCGGGCCCGCGCTGGGCAATCCGGATCTGGGCGCGTTCGCGGGCATCGTCACCGACGCCGACAGCGGGACCACGCTGTGGAGCCAGGATCCCGGCACGCCGATGATCCCGTCGTCCACCGCCAAGATCCTCACCACCGCGGCCGCGCTGCTCGCGCTGCCCCCGGACCAGCGGGTCGCCACCAGGGTGGTCGCCGGTGCGGCGCCCGGCGAACTGGTTCTGGTCGGCGGCGGCGATCCGACGCTCACTGCGCAGGCCGACGGCAAGGGCTACTACCCGAACGGGCCGCGCCTGGCTGACCTGGTCGCGCAGATCCGCTTCTCCGGAAGCGCGGTGGACACCATCGTCGTCGACACCACCGCCTTCGCGGGCGCGACCATGGCCAAGGGCTGGGAGGACGCCGACATCCCCGGCGGCTCCATCGCGCCGATCGAATCGGTGATGATCGACGGCGGCCGCCTCGACCCGCTCGTCGAGTACTCCCCGCGCACCGCGACGCCCGCGCTGGACGCCGGACGCAGGCTGGCCGCCGAACTCGGGCTCGACCCCGGCCGGGTGCGCCCGGGCAAGGCCGCGCCGGACGCGGCCGAGGTGGCGAGCGTGCAGTCCGCGCCGCTGCGTGACCGGCTGCGCGACATGATGGTCCACTCCGACAACGTGCTCGCCGAGACCATCGGCCGGGAAATCGCCCTGGCGACCGGGTACGAACCGTCGTTCGACGGCGCGGTCGCCGCCGTGGCCGCCACACTGGTGAAGGCGGGCTTCGATACGAACGGGGTGGTGATGCACGACACCAGCGGACTCTCGACGGACGACCGCATCCCCGCGCGCCTGCTCGGCAAGATCGTCGCCACCGCGGCCCAGTCGGCCGGTGACACGCCCGCGGGCACCAAGGCACGGCCCGCGGGCGACAAGCTCTCCGCCACGCTGGCGCCGATGCTCGACGATCTGCCGGTCGCGGGCGCGACGGGCTCGCTGGCCAGCCGGTACGTCACCCAGAACAGGGGCGGCGCCGGGTGGGTGCGCGCCAAGACCGGAACTCTCACGGTGGCCAGCACGTTGGTCGGGTATGTGCTCGACCGGGATGGCCGGGTGCTGGCCTTCGCGTTGATGTCGAACGATCGGCCGCCGGAGGTGAGCAGGCCCGCGTTGGACGCCATCGCAGGCACGCTGCGCAACTGTGGATGCTCGTGACGGGTGGTTGACCATGTTCGAAGGCGCTGACAATACTCGCGAATCCGCTCTCGCCGATTCGGTATCGGACGGCAAGGCGCAGCGGCGTCACTCCGGGTTGTCCGGCGCCGTCGACTGGCGGCTGGCCGCCCGCACCGGATCGGCCCTGGTTCCGCCGGGGCCGCGCACCTCGCGGTATTCGGCCGAACAGGTAGTCGCCGAATTGGCCGAGGCGTCCGTGCGGGCCGAGATTCCGGTCCGCCAGGTGAGCGGCCTGCTCGACGACCAGCCTGTGCCCGCGGCGCGCATCGTCGACCGGCCCGGCTGGATCGGCGCGGCCGCCGACTCCATGGCCCAGCTCACCGGCACCGGCGGCGATCCGCACGGCCGCGGCCTGCTCGCGGGCAAACCCGCCGGCGTGCAGGCGGGCGCCATGCTGGCCTTCCTCTCCACGGCGATCCTCGGCCAGTACGACCCCTTCACCGGACCGGACGGCACGCTGCTGCTGGTCGCGCCGAACATCATGGCCGTCGAGCGCGCGCTCGGCGTCCCGCCGAGCGATTTCCGCTTCTGGGTGTGCCTGCACGAGGTGACCCACCGGGTGCAGTTCTCCTCCGCCCCTTGGCTGGCCGGTTACATGCGGACCAATGTCGATGTCCTCTCCGAGGTGGGCGACGAGCCGGTGGCCGACATGCTGGGCCGACTGGTCGACGAACTGCGCGACCGCCGCCGCGGCACCGCGCACGACGACCCGGCCACCCGCGGCGTGGTCGGTCTGCTGCGCGCCACCCAGGCGCCGCCGCAGCGCGAGGCGCTCGATCGGCTGCTCATGCTCGGCACCCTGCTCGAAGGCCACGCCGACCACGTGATGGACGCCGTCGGCCCCAGTGTCATCCCGTCGGTCGGGCAGATCCGCGCGGCCTTCGACAAGCGCCGCAAGCGCCCGACCAACCCGCTGCAACGCCTGCTGCGCGCCCTGCTCGGCGTGGACGCCAAGGTCGCCCAGTACGTCCGTGGCAAGGCTTTCGTCGATCACGTCGTCGACCGCGTCGGCATGGAGCGGTTCAACGTCGTGTGGACGAACCCCGAGACCCTGCCCCTGCCGGACGAGATCGAGAACCCGGACCGCTGGATCGCCCGCGTGCTGGGCTGAGCGTTCGCCGGGCAGGCCGCGCGATCGGGGCCCGGCGAACGGAAACTTCGGTGCTGCTTGCTTTTCGCGGGGTGAACGGCCGGATTCGCGCTTCGGTCCCGGCATCGTGTCGAGCAGAGGATGGGTAATGTCCTCGGCATGGGCCGTGCCGTACGAGCGACGCCCGGGCCGCGCGAGGCGACCGGGTCGACCGCGGGCAACCCTGGTTCGGGCGAGCCGCGCAGGCTGCCGGAAACCGCGGCGGTGCTCGAGGTCAGGCGCGCGGTGCGGGCCTGGGCGGGGGAGTACCTGGCCGCCGGTGCGGCGGTCGCGGTCGGCCTGTCCGGTGGGGCGGACTCGCTCGCGCTGACGGCCGCGGCGGTCGTCGAGATCGGGGACGTCCACGCGCTGATCGTCGACCATCGCCTGCAAGACGGCTCGGGGCAGGTGGCGGCGGACGCCGCGGCGGCGGCGCTCGCGCTCGGCTGCCGGTCGGCCCGGGTGCTCGCGGTGGACGTCGGCGTCGAGGGCGGTGTGGAAGCGGCGGCTAGGACGGCCAGGTACCGGGCGTTGGACGCCGCCCGCGAGGGTGCGCCCGTCCTGCTCGGCCACACCCTCGACGACCAGGCCGAGACGGTGCTGCTCGGCCTCGCGCGCGGTTCCGGCGGACGCTCGATTCACGGCATGGCGGCCTACGCGGAACCGTGGGGCAGGCCCCTGCTCGGCATCCGGCGGGCCACGACCAGGCAGATGTGCGCCGACCTCGGTCGCACACCACACGAGGACCCGCACAACCTGTCGCCCGAGTTCACCAGGGTCCGGCTGCGCACGGAGGCGTTGCCCCTGCTCGAGGACGTGCTCGGCGGCGGTGTCGCGGCCGCGCTGGCCCGCACCGCCGAGCAGCTGCGCGAGGACGGCGCGCTGCTCGACGTGCTTGCCGATGAGTTGCTGGAGGCTGCCAGGGTGCCCGGGACCGTCGGTGATGAGGTGGCGTTGTCCATCGAGACGCTCGCCACTGCCCCCGCCGCGCTGCGCCGCAGGGCGATCCGGTCCTGGCTGTTGGACAGCGGTGCGAAAAACCTGACCGACAAGCATTTACGTGCGGTGGACGCCCTGGTGACGGCGTGGCGCGGGCAGGGCGGCGTCGCCGTCGGCGGCGGGTCACCGGACACGAGGTTGGTTGCGGCGCGCGAACATGGCAGGCTGACATTGCGTGGACACGACCGATGCCCGCGCAAGTGACTGATGCCGAGCGGGATCGATCGAAACCAGCGGCGCACAGGAAGGGAAACCAACTGACGTGTACGGGGACGACATCGCGTCGGTGCTGATCACCGAGGAACAGATCGCCGCCAAGACGCAGGAATTGGCCGAGCTCATCGCCAAGCGCTATCCGGCCGACGCACCCGAGGGCGATTTGCTGCTTGTTGGCGTGCTCAAGGGTGCGATCTTCTTCATGACCGATCTGGCCAAGGCGCTGCCCATTCCGACCCAGATGGAATTCATGGCCGTCTCCTCCTATGGCTCGTCCACCTCGTCGTCGGGCGTGGTGCGGATCATGAAGGACCTGGACAAGGACATCGCGGGCCGCAACGTGCTGATCGTCGAGGACATCATCGACTCCGGCCTGACCCTGTCCTGGCTCAAGCGCAACCTGTCCACCCGCAACCCGGCCTCGCTCGAGGTGGTCACTCTGCTGCGCAAGCCGGACGCGCTGCGCACCCACGTCGAGGTCGCCCACGTGGGCTTCGACATCCCGAACGAGTTCGTCGTCGGCTACGGCCTCGACTACGCCGAGCGCTACCGCGACCTGCCCTACATCGGCACGCTCGACCCGAAGGTGTACGGCGGGTCCTGAGTCGACGGGTCCTGGTCGATTCAGGGCAGCAGCGCGAAAATCGTTGCCGGTGAGCCCGATCCGCCACGGTAGAGCGGGCCGCCGACCAGGATCCACGCGCCCGTCGTCGGCAGTTCCGCCAGATTCGCCAGGCACTCCAGGCTGATCCGGCGCTCGCGGTAGAGCAGCTTGGAGACGGTGTAGGAGTCGTCGGCGCCGAGGTCGGGGCCGAAGGTGTCGATGCCGAGTGCGCCGCGTGTGCCGAGCCGCCCGGTGCGCAGCAGCCATTCCATCGTCTCGACCGCGAAACCCGGCTGGCGACCTGCCGATTCGCCGGTGCCGACGAATTCCGGCCCACCCCATTTGGCGTCCCATCCGGTCCACGCGATCACCGCGGCGCCGTCCGGGATGCGGCCTTGCTGCGACTCCCACCGCCGCAGATCGTCCACCGTGACGGCGTAATCGCGGTCCGCCGCGCACTGCTCGCGCACGTCTATGCGCACGGCGGGCAGCAGCAGGTCGGCGGGTTCCAGTTCGTCGGCGGCGAGCCCGTCGGCATGGAAGTGGATCGGTGCGCCCCAATGGGTCCCGGTGTGCTCGCCCTGCTGGATGTACCGCAGGTAGTAGCCGTCGTCGGCCACGGTGGCGACGACGTCAATTCGGAATTCCGGATCGCCGGGAAAGATCGGCGCGGTCGCCGGATCGTGCACATGCGACAGGCTGACCAGCCTGTCGAACGGTGGCTTCATCGCGCTCCTGGGTGCGTGGCTACAGACCCGGCGCCGTCACGCGCCGCAGCGCGTCCAGATCCCGTTCCATGGCGCGGAACAACAGGTAGACCACGACGAAGGTGACGATGCTCGCGATGCACATTATCCGCAGCGAGACGATGATCTTGGTCAGGTCCGGGGTGCTCAACAGGGTCGACCCCGCGACCGCGATGAGCGGAACCGATGCGGCGAGCAGCACATACAAGCCACTGCGGCGGCGCAGCGCGCGCAGATCCTCGGCCTCGGCTCGTTCGATTCCGCCCTGACCCAAGAACATCGGGTAGATGCAGCGAACGATGTAGAAGTTCATCAGCAGGAACGGATACGTCATCGCGATGACGCCGGAGACCGTGTGCAGGATCATGAAATGCGTGTAGTCACTGGCCGATACCTGGTCGGTGGTGCCGCGCAGGGCGAGCGGATAGACGAGGCCGGAGAGCAGCCACAGCGTGAAGATGATCAGCGCGGCCCGGTCCCCGAGTCGCACGGCCTCGGCGCGTGCCTTGCGCAGCACGTCCTTGTCGTAGCGGACGCCGGCTGCCAACCCGTGCGGCACCGTGATCAGGTATCTGGCCAGGTAGACGAGCAGCACCGTGCTGATGGCGAAGCCGAGGCCGTTGACGATCACCGAGTAGATCTCGAACTGCCGCTGCGCCTGTGCGGACTGCCTGCTGTGCATGAGCATGTTGTTGTGGTCGATGTTGTAGGCCGAGGCCAGCAGGTTGGGCACCGCGATGGCCAGGCCGACCAGCACCACGCGCCAGGCCCGCAGCCGCACCCGCCAGCTGCGCTCGGGCGGGTCGACCAGGTCGCGGGCCCGCGGGTCGAGGCACAGATCCAGCTGCTCGGCCAGCACCGCGCCGCTCGGCCAGCGCCGCCGCGGATCGGGCTCCAGGCAGGTCAGCAGGACGCGGCGCAGTGCGGGCGGGCAGTCGGCGGGCAGCTGCGCCAGCGCCGCCGCGAGCACCCCCGCTCGGCGCGTGCGAAGGGCGGCCTCGACGGTGGCGGGTTCGTCGGCGAAAGGTCGTGTTCCGGTCAGCAATTCCCACAGCAGGACGCCGAGCGCGTAGAGGTCGCTGCGGGTGTCGGGCGCGGGGGTGTCGGGATCGAGCGCGGCGGCGAGCTGTTCCGGAGACCGATAGGCCAGCCAATCGCGCAGCGCGGCAGAGGAATCGGGCGGCGCGGCGGTGCTTTCGCCGGGGGTGAAGTCGGCGAGTTTGGGGATGCCCTCGCTGGTGAACAGCACGTTGGCCGGGTCGATGGCGTGGTGGGCGATGCCGTGACGGTCGGCGTATCCCACCGCGTCGGCGAGGCGGCGGCCGATCCAGGCCACCGTTTCCGGCCAGCTGAGCGTGGCGAGCTCGGCGCGCACCAGGGAGTCCGAGGGCCGGATCTCGCCCTTCGCCTCGATCGCCGCGTCCAGCGCGCCGAGCAGCAGCGCGCCGCCCATCTCCGCGTCGGCCGCGCGGCGACGCCGCAACAACTCCGCCGCGGTGCCGCCGGGCAGGTACTGCATGTAGACGAGGCTGCTGATCTCGCCGCCGGAGGTGAGCACCCGCTCGTCGAATACCCGGACGATATGGGGGTGATCGAGCTGGACCATCGGCTGCGGGTCCGCGCCGCCCGCCGTGGCCACCCGCACCGCGACCACCCGCTGCATGGACCGCTGCCTGGCCAGGAACACCCGTCCGGCGCGGCCGCGGCCCAGTTCGGTCCGCAGGTCGAAATCATCGATCCGCTGCCCTGGCGCGAGTTCGCCGGGGTCGCGATCGACGTGCACCATTCCCGAGTGATAGTGGTCGCCGGTGAGCCGGTCGCGCACCGCGTCGGCCAGTTCGGGGTACTCCGCGAGGAACTCCTCCAGCGGGAGCGGACCGCGGCCGCGCCGGGCGATGAATTCCTCGCACACCAGGTCGACCAGCTCCGGACTGTTGCCGACCTCGGGAAATTCCTTGCGGTACTCCTCGATGCGCTTCGCGGGCCCGCGGCCGCCCCAGCGGTGCCGCAGGTCGATGCGGACCAGGTCGGCGAGCACCGCGACCCTGACCTCGGTGCCGTCGGGAACGTAGTCGGCCAGGCGCGGTGGGTTCGCGCCCGCACCGCGCAGGCAGCGCTGCCAATCGGCGGTGAAGCGGGCGACCGGGTTCACGGGCGCGACGGTCACGGCCGCTCCGCGGCGGCGCGCGGCCGACTGTCGTACCGGCGCGCGCGACGTTGCGCACCCTGCTGCGGGCCGGTCTCGCCGCTGGCGACCACCCGCTCCAGCGCGCGCAGGTCCGCCTCGAGGGCACGGAACAGCAGATACGACCCGACGAAGGCGACGATGGCGCCCGCGCACAGCACACGCACCGCGAAGATCACCATGGGGATGTCTTCGGGCGGCAGGAAGGTCACCCCGGCCACCGCGAGCAGCGGCACCGAGGCGGCGATCGCCAGGTAGCCGTTGGCCCGCCGGTCGAGTCCGCGCAGCCGGTCCGCGTCCTCGACGCTGATGTCCCCGTGCCGCAGGAAGATCGGATAGATGCTGCGGATCAGGTAGAAGGTCGCGAGGAAGAACGGGTACGACGCCGCGATCGCGCCGCAGACCAGCAGCGAGGCCATGAAGTGCACTACCGCGCGGGCGGGAATGCCGCCGGTGGACAGCTGCATCGCGATCGGGAAGGTGAACGCGGCGAGCAGCCACAGCAGGAACGGGATGAGCACCGCTGTCTCGCCGAGCCGCAACGTGTCGGTTCTGGCGCGGCGCAAGGTGTCCGGGTCGTAGCGTTTGCCTTTGCGCAGCCCCTTGGTCACCGAGAGTACGTAGCGCGACGAGTAGATGATGGTGAAGAACCCGATCGGAAAGAACACCGCGTTCACCACACCGGTGATGATCAGGAAGGTGCTCTGAGCGTCCTCGGGCATTCGGTCCACGATGAGGTTCTGGTTGTGCTGGATGTTGTAGAGCGAGGCCAGCATGTTCGGCAGCGCGATCGCCACGATCAGCACCGGGATGATGTAGGGCTGCAACCGCTGCCGCCAGCTGCCCGGCTTCGGGTCGACCAGGTCGCGCGCGCGTTCGTCCAGGCACAGGTCGAGCTGTTTGGCCAGCGTCGCGCCGTCGGACCAGCGTTCGCTGCGCTCGGGTCGCAGGCAGGTCATCAGCACGCGGCGCAGTGCCGCGGGACAGTCCTTCGGTATCCGCTCCTGCGCCGCGGCGTCCACCCCGACGCTGCGCCGCTCCAGCATCGCCTCCAGCGTGGTGTCGTCGCCGCGGGTGCCCGCGCCGGCGGTGGTGTCGTCGAAGGGCTTCGCGCCGGTGAGCAGTTCCCACAGCACCACGCCGAGCGAGAAGATATCCGAGCGGGTGTCGAGGTCGGCGGCGGAACGCTCGCGGCCGGGATGACAGGCCTCCAGCTGTTCGGGCGACATGTAGGCCAGCGAGCCGCCGAAGTAGGCGACCGGGCTGGTGCCCTCCACATTGCGGCTGAAGCTGATGTTGAAGTCGGCGAGCTTCGGCACGGCCTCGGCGGTGAGCAGCACGTTGGCCGGCTTCACGTCGCGGTGCAGCACGCCGTGCGCGGAGGCGTAGTCGAGCGCCTCGGCCAGCCTGCGGCCCAGCCAGGCGACGGTCTCCGGCCAGCTCAGTGTGGCGATCTCGGCGCGCACGCTGGAATCGGTCGGGCGGATCTCGCCCTTCTCCTCCATCGCCGCGTCCACCGCGTCGAGCAGCAGCCGGCCGCTGCGTTCCTCCGGCGAGGTGGCGCGCACCCAACGCAACACGCCGAGCAGCGTGCCGCCGGGGAGGAACTGCATGTAGAGCAGGCGCAACCGCCGCGCGGTCCCGCTCGTTTCGCCCGCGTCGAGCAGCCGCTGGTCGAAGACCCGCACGATGTAGTCGTGGTCGAGCTGGGCGAGGGTCTGCGGCTCGGTGCCGCGGTCGGCGGAGATCTTCACCGCGACGAGCCGCTGCATGGAGCGCTGCCTGGCCAGGAAGACCCGGGCGAACGCACCGCTGCCCAGACCGGTCAGCAGGTCGAAGTCGTCGACGCGCTGGCCGACCTCGATGCGGTCCAGGGGGTCGAGACGACCCGGCCCGGTACCCATCGTGGTGCCGATCGCGGTTGCGGTTCCGGTCAGATCGGCGGTACTCGTTGCCTCCGCCGTGGGATTCACGCCTCTACCACGAACCGATGCGGTGTTTTGGTTCAGCGCGTCGGTGCGATCAGGCGGAGTGGTGGACGCGAGCGCGGTGCGGGTGGCGTCGTCGAGCGCGGCGCGGGTGGCGTCACCGCCGGTGCTGCCGAAGTCCTCGCCCGGCGCTCGCAACGATTCCTCCAGCGGGGCCCAGCGGGTGCTCTGGTCGATGTCGTCGGCATTCAGAAGATCGCGTAACTCGGCCGCTTGGGACGGATATTCGAGCAGACATTCCCGCGGGTCGACGCGCTCGCCGCTCTGACGGCGGACGACGAATTCCTCGTACACCAAACCGGCTGGTATGTTCTGTGGTTCGAGCTCGGGGAATTCGGCGCAGTATTCGGCCAATCGTTTGCGCCGCGGCGTTGGCGGGGGTGTTTCCGGACGAGGCGGTCCTGCCGCGGCCTTGCGCAGCCACCGGTACCGCATATCCACCCGGATCAGTTCGATCAGCGCCTGACGGCGCAGGGTCCGCGCGTCGGGGAGGAACGCGCTGATCTCGGGGAGTAGTCCGGGCCCCTCATCTGGGGCGATGCCGAGCACGGCGGCCCACGCCGCGGCGAAGGCCTCGACCGCGACGAGATCGGATCTGCGCAACCGGCCGTCGGCCTCGGTGTCGGAAGCCGTGTCCGGACGGGTATTTCTATCGGAGTCGGCACTCATTCTCGGACCTGCTAGCTGTGGCGGATGATCGGGAAATCCGCACTGTCGATCGCTGGGTGTACCGGATAAAATCCGCCACACCCGACGTCATCGTCCCCCGAGCGGTATCGGGAATGATAACTTGCGCCACAACAGCGGATCACCCGATTTCGACGACGATGCGACGGGGGCGAATCAGCACATGCACAACAAGGCTACGGCGGTAGCGGAGGGCTTGGCTGCAATCACCGAAACCGCTAGTACGGAAAAACCGTCCGCCCAGGAGGTACGCATGGGCGAGAGCGAGCCAGGGGGGCCGCATTCCGGCGGGGAAGCAGAGGCGCCGCGGGGGCCTGCGGCGGTCATCGCCGCGGCTGTGCGGGAGGGCTCGCTGAGGCCCACCGAGGTCGTCGACGCGGCTATCGAGCTCATCACCACCGAGGACGCGACAACGGGCGCGTTCAGCGTGGTGCGCGCCAAGCGCGCCGTCGCCGAGGCCATCGCGCTGGAGCAGCGCGAGGATCTGGACGTGCTGCCGCTGGCGGGCGTGCCGGTGGCGATCAAGCACAACATCCCGGTGACGGGCGAAACGGTGCTGTGCGGTTCGGCCGCGACCGACACCGGCGAGGCCACGGCCGACCACCCGGTGGTGCGCAGGCTGCGCGACGCGGGCGCCGTCGTCGTCGGACTCACCACGACCCCGGAGCTCGGGCTCTGGGCGACCACCGACGACCAGCACCGGACCGCCAGGAATCCGTGGGACATCACGCGCAGCACGGGTGGGTCCTCGGGCGGCGCGGCCGCGGCGGTCGCGGCGGGATTCGTTCCGGTGGCGCACGGCAACGACGGCCTCGGCTCGGTGCGCATCCCCGCGGCCAGCTGTGGCGTCTACGGAATCAAGCCGGGCAGGCACACCGTGCCCGCGGAGGTCGGCGTCGACTCGTGGGCCGGCATGGTGGAGAACGGCGTGCTCGCGACGACCGTCGGCGACGCCGCGCTCGCGCTATCGGTCATGGCCGCCCGTCCGGACCTAGCCGACCTGGAACCGCCCGGCCGACTACGCATCGCGCTGGTCGTCACACCGCCCTCCCGGCTGGCCCGCGTCGACCCGCACTGGGCCGCCGCCGCGCGCAAAGCCGCGGCCGTCGCAGCGGCCGCGGGACACCGGGTGGAGACGACCGCGCTGCCCTACGGCGACGCCGTACTCGCACTGCTGCTCCGCTGGCTGACGGTGGCGCTGCCCGAGGCCGCCACCCTCGCCCATCCCGAACGTCTGCAATCGCGCACCCGCCGTCATCTGGCGATCGGCCGCTTCGTCCAGCGGCTCGGGCTGGTGCGGGCCGCCCAGGTCGACCGCATCGAAGCCCGGCTGCTCGAATTCTTCGAAGACTACGACGTGGTGATCACTCCCACGCTGGCCACCGCGCCCCCGCGGGCGCGCGCCTGGCACCGCAGAGGCTGGCTCGCCAATGTGCTCACCGGCTTCCGCTTCTCGCCGTTCACGCCGATCTGGAATCTGGTCGGCTGGCCCGCCGCCTCCGTGCCGATGGGCATGCACCCCTACTCCGGCACGCCGGTCGCCGCCCAGCTGGCCGGTCCGCCCGGCAGCGAAGCCACCGTGCTGCGCCTTTCCGCCCAACTCGAACTGCTGCACCCCTGGCGGCGCACCGTGCGCTGACGGTGCGCCGGGAAACGTCAGCTGGCCAGTGGCTGCTGGGTGGAGAAGCCACCCTCGACGGCGCGCGCCGCGAATTCCAGGATGGTCGGACGAGCGTCGTCGGCCCGCCACGCGACCGCGAGCTCGCACGGGGCGAGTCCGATCAGCGGCCGCGCGGTGAGGCCCGGCCAGCGGTACATCGGCACGTTGTTCTCGGCGAGCAGGCAGACACCGAGACCGAGGCTCACGGCCTCCAGCTTGTCCTCGGGCGTGGCCGCCTCGGCGCCGATCTTGGGCTGGCGGCCGTTGCGCGCGTCGTTGCCCAGCCAGAAGTCGCGCACCGCGCCCGCCTCGGAGGGCAGCGCGATGAACGGCTCGTCGAGCAGGTCGGCGAAGTCGATGGCCTCCTGATCGGCCAGCGGGTGGTTCTCCGGTAGCAGCACCCAGCGCGGCTCGGTGCGCAGGACTTCCCAGCGGTACCGGTTCGGGTCCGGCAGCGGCAGCCAGACCAGGGCCAGGTCGGCCTGCCGACCGGCCAGACCGCTGGACGGGTCGGTCCAGGAGGCGGCGTGCAGCGCCAGCCGGTGGCCGCTGGCGCTCTCCAGGTCGTTGAGGAGTCCGCGGCCGAGCGCGGACTGGATGCCGACGCGCAGCACCTCGCCCGCCTCTTGCAGGGAGACGTTGGTGACCTCCCAGAGTTCGAGGATCTTGCGGGCGCCTTCGAGCAATTCCTTGCCTGCGACGGTCAGCGCGACACTGCGCTGGTTGCGGTCGAACAGGACCACGTCGAGCTGGCGTTCCAGCTGACGGATCTGACGCGACAGAGTCGGTTGTGCGATATGCAGCCGCTGAGCGGCGTTGGTGAAATGAAGTTCCTCAGCGACGGCGACGAAATACCGCAGGTCGCGCAAATGCGGGTCCATAGCCCCTTGCTATCAGAATCAGTCCTCAATTTCCAGCCTTATCAGGCCGAAAAGTTTGGATACGGGTGCCGAAACAGTCGGCAGGTTTGTTAGGGACAGCATATTGCCTGACGTGGTCATCTGCACCATCGGCTCGGCGAATTTCCGGCACCCGCCTCGGCATTGGCGCCGCCCGCATACCTTGGTCGCTTGACCAGCGCTTATGTTACAGATCCGTGATCTGCGTTGTGGACGGCCCCGCGCGATCCGCTAACTCAGTCACCGAACAGAAACCAGTCGCTGACCGGGTGGATCTTGTTACGGCCGAAATGAGTGATATTGGTCACAATTTGACCGTATGGTTGCATAGAACGAGTGACGGCGGCTGCCACCAGCCACCCCGCCGGGTGCGACATCCGGCACACATGACGAAGGCGCTGTGATCGACGGCAAACCGTGATCACAGCGCCTTCCGACCCGCCCGGGTGGCTTTACACGCCCCGTGCTCGTTCCTCGTAGGCCTTGCGCTTGTCGGCGTCCACGTCGTCGAGGAACGCGCGACTCGAGCCCAGCGCCCGCGCGATACCGTCGCCGACGGCTTCCGGCAGCAGGCCGACGACCTGGGAGATGATCCCGGCCACCGCGGTGACCCTGACCTTGGACCGCGGCGTCTCGATCAGCCCGACGATCGCGTCGGCGATCTCCTCCGGCTCGGCGGGCCGCAGCAGCTTCGGCGCGGACACACCGGAGCCGAGCTCGGTGTTGGTCAGCGTCGGCAGCACCGAGGAGAAACGCACGCCCGTGTCGCGGTACTCCTCGCGGAGAGTGTCGGTGAAGCCGAGCACCGCGTGCTTGCTGGCGTTGTAGGTGGCCAGCCCGGGGATGTGCGTCTCGCCCGCGAGCGAGGCGACGTTGATGACGTGCCCGCTGCGGCGCGGCAGCATCCTGGCCAGCGCCAGCTTGGAGCCGAGGATCACCCCGTAGACGTTGATGTCCAGGATGCGGCGGGTGATCTGATCCGGCTCGTCGACCAGCTTGCCGGTCGGCATGATGCCCGCGTTGTTGATGAGCACGTCGATCGGGCCGAGGGTGCGCTCGACCTCGTCCAGGAACGACTCGAACGAGTTCGCGTCGGTGACGTCGAGCTTGCCGTACAGCTCGAAGCCGCGCGCGACGCCGGATTCCTTGACGGTGGTCTCGTCGACATCGCCGATCGCGATCTTGGCGCCGAGCGCCTGCAACGCGCTGGCGGTGGCCAGGCCGATGCCGCGAGCGCCGCCGGTGATGACGACGACTTTGCCTCGGATCTTCGCCGGGTCGGTCACTTGTTGTCTCCCTTGAGCTTCAGCAGTGCGGGGATGTCGATGCGGCGCAGGCCGCGCGCGCCCGCGGCACGCATGGCGCCCAGCGCGGTGAGCAGCTTGATGTTCTGGTACGGGTACCAGAACAGTTCCTTCTGCTGGGTGGGCAGGATCGGCTTGGTGATCGCCTGCTGGCGGCAGTACTTGCGCACGCCGTTGGCACCGCCCCAGCGCGCGCCGACGCCGGACAGCCCCCAGCCGCCCATCGGCAGCGCGTAGCTGAACAGGTTGGCGAAGACGTCGTTGATGTTCACCGCGCCCGCGTTCAGCTGGCGGGCGATGCGCTCGCCGCGCTCCTTGTCACCGGTCCACACCGAGGCCGACAGGCCGTAGACGGAATCGTTGGCCAGCCGGATCGCCTCGGCCTCGTCGGCGACCTTCATCACCGGCAGCGTCGGGCCGAACGTCTCCTCGGCCACGCACGACATGCTGTGATCCACGTCGACGAGCACCGTCGGCTCGAAGAAGGTGCCCTGGCCGGTGCGCTTGCCGCCGGTGAGCACCTTCGCGCCCGCCGCGACCGCCTCATCGACGTGGCGCTGCACGATGTTCACCTGGTTCTCGTTGGCCAGCGCGCCCACGTCGTGCTTCAGCTCGCGACCGTCGATGCCCTGGCGCAGCGCCTGCACATTGGCGGTCAGCTTGGCGACGAACTCGTCGTAGACGGGCGCTTCGACGTAGACGCGCTCGACCGAGATGCACACCTGACCCGCGTTGAACATGCCGCCGAAGGCGATGCCGTGCGCCGCGCGATCGAGGTCCGCGTCGGCGAGCACGATGGCCGGATCCTTGCCGCCGAGTTCGAGGCTGTACGGAATCATCCGCTCCACACACGCCGCCGCGATCTTGCGGCCGGTAGCGGTGGAGCCGGTGAACTGGAGGTAATCGGCATTGCCGACCACGGCGGCTCCGGTCTCGCCCGCGCCGGTGACCACGGTGAACACCGGCGGCGCGCCGATCTCCGCCCAGCCCCTTGCCAATTCGAGCGCGGACAGCGGGGTGACCTCGGACGGCTTGAGGATCACCGCGGCGCCCGCGGCGAGCGCCGGGATCACATCCATCACCGGCATGGCCAGCGGGAAGTTCCACGGGGTGATGACGCCGACCACCGGGTACGGCCGGTAGGCGGTGGTGAGCTTCTTGACGCGGGCCAGCGGACTGTGCGGCGACGGGTGGTCGTCGGCGAGGAACTTGCCTGCGCGGCGCGCGTAGTAGCCGATCAGGTCGGCGCCGAAGGACGGATCGATGAGGGCGTCGGCGCGCGGCTTGGAGGTCTCGGACTGGAGCACGTCGGCGAGATGCTCGGTGTTGTCGATCAGCCAGTCCTGGAGTTTCAGCAGCCATTCCTTGCGGCCCTCGGCGCCGATGGCCTCCCACTCCGGCTGGTAGAGCCGCAGTTCGCGCACCTTCGCCGCGACCTCGTCGGCGCTCTGCGCGGGTACCGTGCCGACGATCTGGCCGGTGCCGGGATTGCGTACCTCGATGACGGCGGGCGCGTCCTTCTTCGCGACAGGTTTGCGCGCGGACGCCTTCTTCGCCGTGCTCGGCGAGGACTCGGTGTTGGTCACTGCTGTCTCCCACTGACGTTGTGTGCGCCCAGTCGCTCGGCGCTGTGAACCAGCTCACTGAACTATGATCGTGACACAATGGTGAGCGAGTTTCTTGGCCCATCTTGTCAAGCGGAACGGGTCGAATTGTGTCGAAAGTACAAAATGTCGAAGGTGCGTCCGGCGCTTCGGGACCGGGCGTTCGCGTCGGGCCGAACAGCGCGGTGGTGCGCGACTGGCTGGCCGACTACGTCTACGAGACGATGCGGACCGACACGCTCGATCAGGTCGTCGACCGGCTCGACGGCGCGATCGTCGCGCGGGTGCCGGAACTGGCCGATCGCGACATGAGCCGCGACCTCGCCGCGAGCACGAGGGCGCACGCCAGGACCATGCTGAGCGGGTTGACCAGCGACACATTCGAATTCGCGTTACCCGAGGAAGCGCACGCCTTCGCGCGCACCATCGCCCGCCGCGGCTTCGACCTGCGACTGCTGCTGCGCACCTACCACGCGGGCATGGAGGCGGTGCTCGACTACATGACCGACGCCGTCGAGCAGCGCGACGTACCGCAGGAGATCGAGCGCGCCGTCATGCTGCGGCTGTTCGACCGGTCGACCAAATGGGTCAGCATGTCGGTGGAACTGCTCACCGACACCTATATGGAGGAGCGTGAGCGGGTGCTGCGCGCGGCGCTGAACCGGCGCACCGAGACCGTGCACGCGCTGCTGTCCGGGGAGGACATCGACGCCGACCAGGCCTCGATCCGGCTCGGTTACCGGCTCGGCAGGCAGCATCTCGCTTTCGTGCTGTGGACCGACGAATCCGAACCCGGCGGTGACGGGGAGTCGACCGGGCTGCTCGACCGCGCAGCCGCGCGGGTGGCCGCCGAACTCGGCAGCGCGCTACTGCTCACCGTGCCCTCCGGGGCCAGCGGGATGTGGGCGTGGGCCGGTCTCGACGACGCGGCGCACGCCTCCGATCTCGCCGCTCCCGGCAGGCTCGAGAAGCTCCTCGCCGCCCACGTGTCCGCGCCGGTGCGGATCGCTGTCGGGGTGCCCGCCGCGCGGGCGGAGGGTTTCCGCTCCAGCCATCGGGAAGCGGTCGCGGCGCGGCACGTCGCGGAGCTGGCCCCCGGTGACGGGACGCGCGTCACCGCCTACCGCGATGTCGAGATCGCCTATCTCGCCGGAGCGGACGAGGCCGCCATGCGCGGCCTGATCCACCGCGAGCTGCGCGAGCTCGCCGGCTCCGACGCCAACGCGGTCCGGTTGCGCCGGACCCTGCACGCCTACCTCGCCAGTCATCGCAGCCCGGAGGCCACGGCGAAACTGCTCGGGGTACACAAGAACACCGTCCGCTACCGAATCCAGCGGATCGAGGAACTGCTCGGCCATCCGATCGAGCAGCGCAGCCTGCCGTTGGAGGTCGCGCTCGCCTGCGTGGAGGCCTACGGGGTCTAGGCCCTGTCTAGTCCAGCTCGGATCGCCGCACCGCCGGTTCGGTGGACGGCGCGATTGTGGTGTCCGGCAGCTCCGCGAGCAGCGTCGTTGTCGCCGCGGCGATGGTCGCCACCGCTTTGTCCACGGCCGCTTTGGTCGTGCTGCTGAGGCCGGAAACCCCACCGACCTTGCGCACGTACTGCAGTGCGGCAGCGTAGATTTCCTGCTCGGTAGCGGCAGGTTCCAGGCCACGCAGGACGGTGATGCTCTTACACATGCGTGCACAGTAGCCCTCTGTCCGCCGATGCGTCAGGGCAAGAAACAGGCGCGTCGAAATTCTCTCGCGAAGTTGGGGACATCGCTCGCGAAGATGCGGACGCGTCGGCGATAAGCACAGCCCAGAGCGGATCCATGGGGAACAATCGGAGGCATGCCACCCCGCGGTATACCCACGTTGACGACCTTCCCGTACGAAGAGCTCGACAAGCGGGAAGAGGACCACTGGTCCGGTGCCGCGATATCCGACGACGAGCTGCGCGCCCTCTCGCTCGGCGGTTTCTACTCCGCCCGCTGGGACGCCTTCCACGACGCCCTGCTGCTCGGTCCCGAACGGGAGCATCCGCTCGGTGATCGCAGGGAGCTGGCCATCGACACCCTCACCGGCGCCTGGGGCATCACCGACGGCACCGAGGCGCAGGCGTCGATGGAGCAGTTGCTGGACGGTATGCACGCTCCCCTTTACGCGATGGTGCATCCGCTCGTCATGGCGTCGATCAACGCCAGCGAACGCGACCGCTTCGGCGAACGCGCCGACCGGCATCGCGCGTTCCTGCGCCAGGTCGGCTCGTTCCGCGGCATGGACAACCCCGAGGCGCTGGTCCGCGACTACGACATCTGGTCCCAGGCCATCAAGATCGGCTTCACCGACCACCTGGCTCGCCCGCTGCCCACCGACATCCACGCCTGGGATCTGGCTCGCGTCGTCGCGGTCGCGCGCATGGCGTTCACGGCGGGCTATCTGGAAGCCGACGTGGCCTGGGGATACCTCATGCGCGCACTGCCGCTGGCGCAGCGCAAATACCGCAACTGGCGCCAGTTCGGCGACGCCTATCTCGCCGGCTGGACCTACTGGCAGGCCTGCGAGGACCTGGCCGAACTCAAGAACGGCGGCGTGGACCGGCGCATGGAACTGCTTCGGCTGTGGACCCGCCCGACCAGCCCCTGGCGCCGCATCGCGCTGAACGACAAGGGGCCGGACCAGGCGTGAGCGAACGTAGTGAGCGAACCATGTGCCAGCGCGCTCCGCGCATGCCTGAGCCGAGCGTCAGCGAGGCGCAGGCATGAGCGGTCAGGGAGTCGCTACGGAGTCCGGGAGGGAACGCAGGATTCCGCGGCCGTAGCGCTGGAACTGCCCGTCGTCGACCATGCCGAGCGAATGCCGCTCGACGAGCAGTTCCCATTCCGAATACAGCTGCGCCACACCGGGATCGGCGGGCCCGGCCGCGCCGTCGGCGGAGTCGCGGCGGACCGCGAAGTTCACCGCGCACGTCACCCGCTCGGTGTCGGCGCGGTCAGTGCCGGTGAAGTGCATGGTGAGGTTGCCGTCGTGCACCTCGACGCCGGTCTCGCCGCGTGCCGCGCCGATCTCGCCCGGCGCAACGGGCGCGCCCTCGGTGGACCTGGCCCACAGCACCGCCGGGATGGGCAGCTCGTGCGCGTAGCGGTCGCCCGGACCGATCGAGATGAACAGCAGGCGTCCTGTGGTCACGGCGAGCAGGCCGGGACCGGTGCCGACAGGCGGGTGCGCCACGGTGACCGCGGTCTCCAGTACGTACTCGTCGGCCGTGACGTAGCGATGCAGCGCCGCGATCGCGGGCTTGGCCTCCCGCCGCGGCGCCATCCTGCGCACCGCGCGATCCACGTCCGCGCGGGTCGGCCCGGTCTTGGTCCAGGTCGGCGCGGGCGGGCTCAGGTCGGGCGCCGCCACGTCGATGCGCTGGGCGGCCATGATCTGGTCGTTGATCCGCTCCACGATCTCGGCCGCCGCGGGCACGTCGTGCTCGGCGATCAGTACGGGAAGCGGCGTGCGGTCGGCGGGTACGCCCGTGAGCACCGGCGTCGGATAGCGCAGATAGATCTCGATGACGACGGCATCGTCCGCGCGTCGGCTGAGTCGTACCTTGAGCAGGTCGGTGACCGGCACGTCCAAGACGCGCTCGCCCTCGCTGCCCGGTCGCAGAACGATCAGCCGTCCGCGGCCGTGGCGCACTATCGCTGTGGGTGTCCGTAGCTCGACTATGTCCATACCCCCTGCGCTCTTGTCCGAGGTGCGGTGTTCCCGGGGCTCTTCGTCGTGATGCGAGCCGTCACGTCCCTGTGTCGCTCGCGCGCCGCTGTCGTCTCTGTTCCGCGGCGCCGCGTGCCCATCGTTCACACCGCTGTCTGGTATTGCGTGCGGTTGTATTGCGCGGTCTTCCCGAGGCCCTTCGGGGTCGTACACAAGCTGCCGCCTTCGTGCCCATCGTTCACGCCGCTGTGTTGTTTCGCGCGGCGCTCCCGGGGCCTTTTGGGGTCCGCCTCTGTGCCCGTCGGTCGCGCCGCGATGTTGTGTCGTCGCTCACGATAGGCCGAACATGCCATGATTGTGACCACTCGAGGTAAACCGGAGCGAGGAATCGGGAACCACCGTCGTCCTCCGACCGTTTACCTGTCGAACTGCACCAACTGCCGAACTGCGCGATGTATCGAGTAGACCGTACGCGGTAACGTGGCTTGTCCGCATCCGAACCCTCCCGGAATCGGGTAGGACCGGGCGGAATGCACCACGACGCGCCCGACGTTTCGCTAGGCAGAACCCGGAGACACCGGAAAGGACTGGCCGCCCGGCCTACGCTCTATGAACCGCAAGACAGTGTTCCGCACCCTGGCCATAGTCTCGGGCATCTTGCTCGTGATCTATGCGTTCAGCTACTTCGGCAATGACACGCGCGGCTGGAAGAGCGTCGATACCTCCGTTGCGTTGAGCCAGCTGGACGACAAGGGCAACGTCAAGAACGTCCAGATCGACGACCGCGAACAGCAGCTGCGCATCGAGCTGAACAACGGCAACGACGCGACCGGCGGCCAGAACAAGATCATCGCGAAGTACCCGGGCGGCGGTGAGACCTCGGCGCAGATCTTCGACGCCGTGCAGAAGTCCGGCGCGCCCTACAACACCGAGGTCAAGCAGGAGAGCTGGTTCACCCAGATCCTGCTGTTCGTGCTGCCGATGGTGATCCTGCTCGGCCTGTTCATCTTCGTGATGGCCCGCATGCAGGGCGGCGGCCGCGGCGGCATGATGGGCTTCGGCAAATCCAAGGCCAAGCAGCTGTCCAAGGACATGCCCAAGACCACGTTCGCCGACGTGGCGGGCGCCGACGAGGCCGTCGAAGAGCTCTACGAGATCAAGGACTTCCTGCAGAACCCCGTGCGCTACCAGGCGCTGGGCGCGAAGATTCCCAAGGGCGTTCTGCTCTACGGCCCGCCCGGCACCGGTAAGACGCTGCTCGCGCGCGCCGTCGCGGGCGAGGCGGGTGTGCCCTTCTTCACCATCTCCGGTTCGGACTTCGTCGAGATGTTCGTCGGTGTCGGCGCCTCCCGCGTGCGCGACCTGTTCGAGCAGGCCAAGCAGAACAGCCCGTGCATCATTTTCGTCGACGAGATCGACGCGGTCGGCCGCCAGCGCGGCGCCGGCCTCGGCGGTGGTCACGATGAGCGCGAGCAGACGCTGAACCAGCTGCTCGTCGAGATGGACGGCTTCGGCGACCGCACCGGCATCATCCTGATCGCCGCGACCAACCGCCCCGACATCCTCGACCCCGCGCTGCTGCGCCCCGGCCGCTTCGACCGGCAGATCCCGGTAAGCAACCCCGACCTGGCCGGTCGCCGCGCGATCCTGCGGGTGCACTCGCAGGGCAAGCCGATCTCCACCGAGGCCGACCTGGACGGCCTGGCCAAGCGGACCGTCGGCATGTCCGGCGCCGATCTGGCCAACGTCATCAACGAGGCCGCGCTGCTCACCGCACGCGAGAACGGCGCGGTCATCACCGGTGAGTCGCTGGAGGAATCCGTCGACCGCGTGATCGGCGGCCCGCGCCGCAAGAGCCGCATCATCAGCGAGCACGAGAAGAAGATCACCGCCTACCACGAGGGCGGCCACACCCTGGCGGCCTGGGCGATGCCCGACATCGAGCCGGTCTACAAGGTCACCATCCTGGCCCGCGGCCGCACCGGCGGCCACGCCATGACGGTGCCCGAGGACGACAAGGGCCTGATGACCCGCTCGGAGATGATCGCCCGCCTGGTCATGGCGATGGGCGGCCGCGCGGCCGAGGAACTGGTGTTCCACGAGCCGACCACCGGCGCGTCCTCCGATATCGACCAGGCCACCAAGATCGCCCGCGCGATGGTCACCGAGTACGGCATGAGCGCGCGCCTGGGCGCCGTCCGCTACGGCCAGGAGCAGGGCGACCCGTTCCTCGGCCGGTCGATGGGCATGGGCTCGGACTACTCACACGAGGTCGCACGCGAGATCGACGAGGAGGTGCGCAACCTCATCGAGGCCGCGCACACCGAGGCGTGGGCGATCCTGAACGAGTACCGCGACGTGCTCGACGACCTGGCCACCGCTCTGCTGGAGCGCGAGACCCTGCACCGCAAGGATCTCGAGGAGGTCCTCGCCGCGGTGGAGAAGCGCCCGAGGATCACCGCGTTCAACGACTTCGGCGAGCGCGTCCCCTCGGACAAGCCGCCGGTGAAGACGCCGGGCGAGATGGCCGCCGAACGCGGCGAGTCCTGGCCGCCGGAGCCGGTGCAGCCGTCGCTGGCCGCCGCCACTCAGCGGGAGGCCGTGCCCGCCAACGGTTATCCGCAGGACGGCGGCCGCCACCCCGAGCCGCAGTACGGCTACCCGGGCCAGCCCGCGTCCGGCGGCTACCCGGCGCCGCATGCGCCGACCCAGGCGTACCCGCGTCAGGGCGGCACGCACGGCTCGCGTCCGGACTACGGCGCTCCGGCCGGTTGGTCGGCCCCGGGCTGGCCGCCGCGGGAGGAATCGCAGCAGCCCGCCGGCCAGCCGGGTTACGGCGGCGGCTGGAGCGAGCCGGGCGAGTCCCGGCACGGCTACCAGCCGTGGAGCAACCCGCAGCAGGACGCTTCCGGCCAGGAGCGCGGTGGCTACGGCCACGACGGCTACGAGGAGCCGGGTCGTTCCAGCCAGCGCGGCGAGGGCGAGAACCATGAGTGGGATGGACCGAACGGACGGCGCTGAGCGGGCGCCGATTACGCTCGACCATCGGGGTGCCGAGTGATTGCCGGCGCCCGAGATTTTGGAGGTGTCCTCGATTGTCGGCCAACAACCAAGCCGTCGGCTCGGCGCTCAACGGTCGCGACGAGGTCGAGCGCTACGATTCCGCGCCTGTGCCGACCCGGTCCGAACTGGTCGCACTCGAGACGGGGCGGCCGTTCGACCAGGACCGGGCCGAAGCTGCCGTTCGGGAATTGCTGATCGCGATCGGTGAGGATCCGGACCGTCCCGGCCTGATCGAAACGCCCGCCCGCGTGGCGCGCGCCTACCGCGAGACCTTCGCCGGGCTCTACCAGGAGCCGGACGCGGTGCTGAACACCACGTTCGACGAGGGACACCAGGAGCTCGTGCTGGTGCGCGACATTCCGATGTACTCCACCTGCGAGCATCACCTGGTGTCCTTCCACGGCGTCGCCCACGTCGGGTACATCCCGGGCGAGCACGGCCGGGTCACCGGCCTGTCCAAACTGGCCAGGCTGGTCGACCTCTACGCCAAACGTCCGCAGGTGCAGGAGCGGCTGACCAGCCAGATCGCCGACGCCATCATGCGCAAGCTGGAGCCGCGCGGCGCGATCGTCGTGGTGGAGGCCGAGCACCTGTGCATGGCCATGCGCGGCATCCGCAAGCCGGGCGCGAGCACCACCACGTCGGCCGTGCGCGGCCTGCTGCAGACCAACGCCGCCTCGCGCGCCGAGGCACTCGAACTGATCCTGCGCCGGTGAGGGAGGCCGCGGTGTCCGGTCGCACGAACGTCATAGCGCGCGGCGGCCGCCGCTGCGTGGTGATGGGCGTCGTGAACGTCACCAGCGATTCGTTCTCCGACGGTGGGCGCTATCTCGATCGTGGCCTCGCGATCGAGCACGGCATCGAGCTGTACCGGGCGGGCGCCGACATCATCGACGTCGGCGGTGAGTCGACCAGGCCGGGCGCGGACCGCGTCGACCCGGAGACCGAGGCGGCCAGGGTCGCGCCGGTCATTCGCGGTCTGGTGGCGGCGGGCGTGCCGACCAGCGTGGACACCATGCGGGCGAGTGTGGCCGAGGCGGCGCTGAACGCGGGCGTCTCGGTGATCAACGACGTCTCCGGCGGTCGCGCCGATCCCGAGATGGTGAAAGTCGTTGCCGCCGCTGATGTTCCGTGGATCCTCATGCACTGGCGGGCGGGCGCGGACTACCGGCACACCGGCCCAGCGGATCACTACGACGACGTCGTGGCCGAGGTGCGCGCCGAGCTGACCGCGCAGGTCGAGCTGGCCGCCGCCGCGGGGGTCGACCCGTCGCGGCTGATCCTCGATCCCGGTCTCGGTTTCGCCAAGAACGCCGACCACAACTGGGCGCTGCTCGGCGCGCTGCCCGAATTCGTCGCCGACGGCCTGCCGATACTCATCGGCGCTTCACGCAAACGCTTCCTCGGCGCCCTGCTCGCCGACGCCGACGGCCCGCGGCCGCCGGACGGCAGGGAGGTCGCCACCGCCACGGTCTCGGCCCTGGCCGCTCTGCACGGCGCCTGGGGAGTTCGCGTGCACGACGTGCGCGCCTCGCTGGACGCGATCGCCGTCACCGACGCCTGGCAGCGTGCCGCCCGGCCGACCTCGCGAGGAGCCCTCGGATGAACCCGCCCACCGCACCGGTGACCCACGAGGGCCGACCGGGGGAGCATCGCGCTCTACCGTCCGGGCCGGACCGGATCGAGCTGCGCGGGTTGCGCGCGTTCGGACGCCACGGGGTCTTCGAGCACGAGCGCCGCGACGGCCAGGAGTTCGTGGTCGATCTCACCGTGTGGGTGGATTTCACGGCGGCCGCGGCCTCCGACGACCTGGCCGCCACGGTGGATTACGGCGCGCTGGCCGAGCGTGCGGTGCGGATCGTGCAGGGCACACCGCGCAATCTGATCGAGACGGTGGTCGCCGAGATCGCCGACGATGTGATGACCGATCCGCGCATCCGTGCGGTGGAGGCGGTGGTGCACAAGCCGTCGGCCCCCATCCCGCACACCTTCGCCGATGTTCGCGTGGTGACCGCACGCGTCCGCGAGGGCGCCGAATGAGTCGCGCCGTCCTGTCGATCGGCTCGAACATGGGGGATCGCCTCGCGCATCTGCGCAGTGTGGTCGACGGGCTCGCGGATCGCGTCGTCGCGGTGTCGCCGGTCTACTCGACCGCGCCGTGGGGCGGCGTCGACCAAGGCGATTTCCTCAATGCCGTAGTGCTGGTGGACGATCCGGAGCTGGACTGTCTCGGCTGGCTGCGCCGTGGACAGGAATTCGAGCGGGCCGCGCACCGGGTGCGCGAGGTGCGTTGGGGCGCACGCACTCTCGACGTGGACGTGGTGTGGTGCGCCGAGCCTGGTCCGTCGGGGCCGGTGCCGTGCGTCAGCGCCGATCCGGAGCTGACGCTGCCGCATCCGCAGGCGAACAACCGAGCCTTCGTGCTGATCCCGTGGCTGGACGTGGAACCCGAGGCGCGGCTGACCGTCGAGGGCGTGGACCGGCCGATCCGGGAATGGCTCGCCGCGCTCGCCGCCGACGAGCGCGCAGGCGTGCACCGGACCGAGCTGTCGCTGCACCGGACCGCGGGGGGAGCCGCGTCGTGAAACTCAAGCCGACCCGTGCGCTCGATCTCGGGGCCAACGTGCTGATCGCCGCGGTCGTCGCGTGGATCGCCACCAGGGTCGCCTACGCGAACTTCCCGCCGATCTCCGTCTACGCGGGCGCTTCGCTGTATCCGGTGGCCGCCATCGAGGTGGCGCTCGCCTTCGTCATCCGCGCCAGGGTCAACGACCAAGAGATCGGGGACGGTCGGCACCAGCTGCATCCGATCACCGTGGCGCGCGCCGTGGCGCTGGCGAAGGCGTCGCTACAGGTGGGTTCGATCGCGGCAGGCGTCTGGCTCGGTTTCCTGTGCTGGGTCTTCCCGCAGCGCGGCACCCTGCGCGCGGCCGCCGCCGATTCGCCCGGCGCGATCGTCGGCATGCTGGCAGGCATCGCGCTGGTGGCCGCCGCGCTGTGGCTCGAGTATTGCTGCCGGGCGCCCGACGAGCCGCCGGACGAACCGGCAACTACTTAGCGAATATTCCGAATGGAAGCGACAGACCAGTTTCTGGGCGTGGACCGCCAACCCCGCTACCCTGGCGTGCATGGTTTCACCCTCCCGTAGCAGCACTTCCCGTCCACGACGGGATCAAGCGGGAAAACTGTTCGTCGGCGCTGTGATACTGCTCGGTCTGATTGCCAGTGTTTTCCTGGTGTTCAGCAATAGCCTGCAGTTCATCAGGATCGGTCTGATCGCCGCCCTGTGGGCGGCCGCGATCGGCGCGCTGGCCGCCACCAAGTACCGCAAAGACGCCGATGTCGACAAGGCGAAGGTGCGTGATCTGCAGACGGTGTACGAACTGCAGCTCGAGCGCGAGATCACCGCGCGGCGTGAATACGAGCTCGGGGTCGAGACCAGGGTGCGCGAGGAAGTGGGCGCCGACGCGGCGGAGATGGCCGCGCTGCGGGCCGAGTTGACGGTGTTGCGGCAGAGTCTGCAACGCCTCTTCGACGGCGATCTGCCGATGGATCGCCCGGCACTGCGCGCCGATGCCACCCGAATCCAGGAGCTGACGAGCGGTTACGGCGATCCGGCGAACGATAGCTCCGCGAATGCCAACGGATGGGCCGGTCCGCACCAGCAGCACTCGCGCAGCGCGGTGACCCCGATCTTCGAACCCGGTCACCCGGCGCCCCCCGTCTTCGCAAGTCCCTTCGAC
Organism: Nocardia sp. bgisy134; assembly: GCF_057708325.1. Classification (NCBI taxonomy): domain Bacteria; kingdom Bacillati; phylum Actinomycetota; class Actinomycetes; order Mycobacteriales; family Nocardiaceae; genus Nocardia; species Nocardia sp. bgisy134. Next base: position 266,227 of record NZ_JBYIRW010000006.1, on the reverse strand, counting down.
GAGCCGGTCACCGCCGAGACCGCGGTCGTCTCGGTCGACGACTACCCGGAAGACGACTACTCCGAAGCCGATTACCCCGAAGGCGACTACCGCGACGACGAGTACGCCGACTACGAGGACGCCGGATACCCGAACGCCCAGTACCAGAACGGGTACCGGAACGACGCGACCGACCACCGCACCCACACTCCCGAGCAGGCGAGCGTCCCCGGCGGCTGGTCCGACGCCTTCACCGACCCGGTCGAGCGCCAGGAAGCGCCCGCCGAATCGTCCGTCCCGCCGCGCCTCCCCCCGATGGACGGCGACTCCGCCCCGCGCCCGACCATCGGACCACTACCCACCCCGCAGCCCGCACCCACCGTCGGCACCGCGAGTTCCCGCCGTCGCCGCCGCGTCGACCCCGACACCGACTCCGGCAACGCCTCCCGCCGCCTCTCGGTCGCGGAGATCATGGCCAACCTCCAGTCGGAACAGAACGGCCACGGCTGACAACCTTCACGACCGTTGGCAAGCGACACGAACGCTGCGCACGCCAGTCGCGAAACCTAGGAACAAACAGGCCGACCCCCGGACTCCCAGCCACCCCCAGGGCGAGTCTTACGAACCCGCGCGCGCCAGCGCGCCAAAGACACTGTTCTTCAAATCACGGTCGGGGGGCATGGCATCGGCAAACTTCGGGCCGATATCCTCGGGTCGTAACGTCTGGTACCCGCGGCGCGGGACTGGAACGACATCGAGAGGACAGTGTTGACCTCGAGAAGTGTGACTTCTGACAACGCGGCTTCGGGCTTCGACCCTGCGCCCGCACGCCTGACGGTGGGAATCGTCTCGGCGGGACGAGTGGGTTCCGCGCTCGGCGCCGCGCTCGAGCGAGCCGGGCACGTCGTATTCGGCGTCTCGGCCATTTCCGATGCCTCCAAGCATCGTGCCCGGCTCCGGCTGCCCGATTCGGAGATCCTGCCGGTCGAGGAGGTCGCCGCGCGCAGTGAGCTGTTGCTGCTGGCGGTGCCCGATACCGAGCTGGCGGGGCTGGCGCGCGGTCTGGCGTCCGCGGGCGTGGTGCGGCGCGGCACCATCGTGGCGCACACGTCGGGCGCGAACGGCGTCGGCGTGCTCGCGCCCTTGGCCGAGGTCGGCGCGCTGCCGCTGGCGATCCACCCCGCGATGACCTTCACCGGCCACGACGAGGACATCAGCAGGCTGGGCAATGCCTGCTTCGGCATCACCGCCGCCGACGACATCGGCTATGCGATCGCGCAGTCGCTGGTGATCGAGATGGGCGGCGAGCCGGTGCGCGTGTCGGAGGAGCACCGGGCGCTCTATCACGCGGCGCTCGCGCACGGCAGCAATCATCTGGTGACGGTCGTGCTCGACGCGGTGGACGCGTTGCGCGAGGCACTGTCCGGTCCCGGTCTGCTCGGGCAGCAGATCGTGGACGACCAGCCGAACGGCTTGGCCGAGCGGCTGCTCGCCCCGCTCGCGTCGGCGGCGCTGGACAACGCGCTGCGCCGCGGCCAGGCCGCGCTGACCGGCCCGGTGGCGCGCGGTGACGCCGAGGCCGTCGCGGCCCACCTCGACGCCATTGCCGCCGTGGACGGCAGGCTCGCCGCCGGGTATCGCGCCATGTCGCTGCGCACCGCCGAACGAGCCAAAACCAATCCCGCCCTGATCGAGCTTCTGGAAGGACGCCGTTGATGGATCCGAAGTTGCCCGGCGCGAGCGACGGGCCCGGAGGAGGCAGCATGCGTAACCACGGAGGGCCCCGGGAGCGCCGAATCGAGCAGAGCGCCTACCGGGCCGGCGAACTGACCGTGCACCACGACCCGAGCGTGGTCGCCGCGGTGGCGAAGGCGTTGCGCGGCGTCGGCCGCACCGTCGGTCTCGTGCCGACCATGGGCGCGCTGCACGAGGGACACCTGGAGATCGTGCGCCGCGCGAAGCGGACCAATCAGGTGGTGATCGTCTCCGTCTTCGTGAACCCGCTGCAGTTCGCCGCGAACGAGGACCTGGACAAGTACCCGCGCACCCTGGACGCCGACGTGGAGCTGCTGCGCGCCGAGGGCGTCGACCTGGTGTTCGCCCCGAGCGCGTCGGACATGTACCCCGACGGTCCGCGCACCACGGTGCAGCCCGGCCCGGTCGGCGCGGAGCTGGAGGGCGCGAGCCGCCCGACGCATTTCGCCGGCATGCTCACCGTGGTGGCCAAGCTGCTGCAGATCGCGCGGCCGAGCGAGGCGTTCTTCGGCGAGAAGGACTACCAGCAGCTCACGCTGATCCGGCAGATGGTGCGCGACTTGAACTTCGACGTGAAGATCGTCGCGGTGCCGACCGTGCGCGAGCAGGACGGTCTCGCGCTCTCCTCGCGTAATCGCTATCTCGATCCGGCGCAGCGCGAGGCCGCGCTCGCCCTCTCCGCGGCGCTGTCGGCGGGCAGGCACGCGGGCGGCCTGGGCGCCGAGGGCGTGGTGGCCGCCGCCCGCGCCGTGCTCGATGCCGTGCCCGGCGTCGACGTCGACTACCTCGAGGTGCGTTCCTCGACCCTCGGCCCGGCCCCTGTCTCCGGCAATGCCCGGTTGCTGGTGGCCGCCAAGGTCGGCGCCACCCGGCTGATCGACAACGTCGCCGTCACCCTCGGCGCCCCGATCGACGGCCACCCCACTCTCGCATCCCAGCCGGAACCGGCAGCTTTCTAGAAAGGCGACGACGAAGATGTTGCGCACCATGATGAAGTCCAAGATCCACCGCGCCACCGTGACCCACGCCGACCTGCACTACGTCGGCTCGGTGACGGTGGACCAGGATCTGCTGGACGCCGCCGATCTGCTCGAGGGCGAGCAGGTCTGCATCGTCGACATCGACAACGGCGCCCGCCTGGAGACCTACGTGATCGCGGGTGAGCGCGGTTCCGGCGTCATCGGCATCAACGGCGCCGCCGCGCACCTGGTCCACCCCGGCGACCTGGTGATCCTGATCGCCTACGGGATGATGGACGAAAAGGAGATCGCCGAATACGACCCCAAGGTCGTCTTCGTCGACGAGCGCAACCGCCCGATCGAGCTCGGCTCCGATCCGGCGCACGCCCCTGAGGGCTCCGGCCTCACCTCGCCACGCTCGCTGCGCTCACCCGCCCCGCCGGCTTCGCCGGCTGCCATCCCCGTGGTTTTCGCCTGACGGCGCCGAATTCGAAAGTCGGGTGAGCAATGCTGCTGACCATCGACGTCCGCAACACCAGCATCGAGCTCGGCCTGTTCTCCGGCAGCGGCTCGCACGCCAAGCTGGCGCGGCACTGGCGGATGCACACCAATCCACTGCTGACCGCGGACGAGTTCGCCATGCAGGTGCGCGGACTCGTCGGCGCCCAGCTGGACGAGGTGATCGGCGTCGCGGCACTGTCGACGGTGCCGCCGGTGCTGCACGAACTGCGCGCCATGCTGGAGCGGTACTGGTCGCACGTGCCGAACGTGGTCGTGGAACCCGGTGTGCGGACGGGCATTCCGCTGCTGGTGGACAATCCGAAGGAGATCGGCGCGGACCGGATCGTGAACGCGCTCGCCGCCCAGCAGCGCTTCGGCTCGGCCGCGATCGTGGTCGATTTCGGCACCGCGACCACCGTGGACCTGGTCTCCGCCAAGGGCGAGTTCCTCGGCGGCGTCATCGCGCCGGGCGTCGCCATCTCCAGTGAAGCGCTCATCGAGCGAGCCGCGCTGCGCCGCGTCGAGCTGGCGCGCCCGCGTTCGGTGGTCGGCAAGAACACCGTGGAGGCGATCCAGTCCGGTGCGGTATTCGGATTCGCCGGGCTGGTGGACGGTCTGATCGACCGGATCCGCGACGAACTCGACGCCTTCGCGGGCGACGATGTGGCCGTGGTCGCCACCGGCATCAGCGCGCCGTTGATCGTGCCGGAATCGGAGACGATCGAACACCACGAGCCGCACCTGACGCTGACCGGCCTGCGCCTGGTCTACGAACGCAACCAGCAGCGCCGCAAATCCTGATCGCGGAACCCGGGGTGGGGTGTGGATCACCCCGGGAGGGACTGTTGCTCCCGCGAACACCGCTGCTAGACTCGCCGACGTGTCTTTCCGTGTGAGCACCCAGGAGTGTTGTCGAGGCTGATTCCGGCCTCGACCGATCGAGGCCGACCGCGAGTCCCTCGACCGATCCCCACCTCCTGGAGATGCGCTCATGCGTTCCTCTGTTCTTTCCCTTACGTCAGCACGTGACAGCCTGTCGGCCCGGCCGCCGGTGGATCGCGCAGTTGCGCCCGCACTCCCGACCCGGCTTCGCCCCGCCGATCTGCTCCGGCTGACCGACGAGGGCGCCGAGGACGTGCTCGCGGGCCGCTACGACCATCTGCTGCCCACGGGCGGCGTCTGGCCCGCCGACGAGCGCTGGGCGACCCGGCTGCTCTCCGACGACGAGGTCGACGTCTGGCTGATCAGCTGGACGCCGGACAAGTCCACCGAATTGCACGATCACGCCGGATCGCTGGGCGCGCTCACCGTGCTCAGTGGCGCTCTCTCGGAATTCCGTTGGAATGGAACGGAATTGCGCAGCCGCACGCTGACCGCGGGCGATCAGGCTTCTTTCCCCATCGGCTGGGTGCACGACGTGATGCGCGCACCGGCCGCCGCGGAATCCGCGGGCCCGCTCGACCCGACGCTGAGCGTGCACGCGTATTCCCCGCCGCTGACCGCCATGTCCTACTACGAGGTGACCGGCCACGGCACCCTGCGGCGCACCCGAACCGTCCTCACCGACCAGCCCGAAGGTGATATCTGATGAGCGAACGAAGTGAGCGAACCATGAGTCAGCGCGCCTTGCGCATGCCGGAACCGAGCGCCAGCGAGGTGCAGGCATGAGCAGTTTGACCATCGATCAGATGCTCGACAACGCGCGTGCTCAACTCGACAGGATCTACGCGTTCGAATTGCCCGCGGCGCTCGCCAGGGGCGCCATTCTGGTGGACATCCGTCCGCAGGCGCAGCGGGGCCGGGAGGGAACGCTGCCCGGCGCCTTGGTGATCGAACGGAATGTGCTGGAATGGCGGCTCGATCCGACCAGTTCGGCGCGTTTGGCACTGGCCGCGGATCACGATGTGGAATGGATCGTCGTCTGCTCCGAGGGTTACACCTCCAGCCTGGCCGCCGCCTCGCTGCAACAACTCGGGCTACACAGGGCCACCGATCTGATCGGCGGTTACCAGGCGCTCAAGGCGGCGGGCCTGCTCACCATTGCCAGCCGGGCGCCGCACTTCGCTCGTGAGGTCACCTCGCTCGCCTCGTTGTAATTCACCGCGCGATTCCTTCTATCTCGAAATAGGAGGTAGCGCAATCGGTTTCGGTTTTCCGGCGGCTTTCGTTCCGAAGGCGGCCCGCTGAAACGCGCCCGGGGTGCGTGCCGAAAACCGATGCCGATTCGTTACTATCGGGCGGAGCCCGGGCAGGCCGCAAAACGATTTCCGGTGCACGCTAGGGTTGTCCGATGTGAGCACCCCGAACACGCCCTCGTCCGGTCGCTCCGCGGGTTCGGTTCCTGCGGCGCAAACCAGCCGTCCCGCCCCGGAAGCAGACGACGTTCCGGAACAGATGCGGATTCGCAGGGAGAAGCGTGAGCGGCTGCTCGCGAGCGGCGTCGAGGCGTACCCCGTGGTCGTCGCGCGGACGCACACACTGGCCGATATTCGGGCCGCCTTTCCCGATCTGCCCGCCGACACCCAGACCGGTCAGCAGGCCGGCGTCGTGGGGCGCGTCATTTTCCTGCGCAATACCGGCAAGCTGTGTTTCGCCACGCTGCAGGAGGGCGACGGCACCAAGCTGCAAGCCATGATCAGCCTCAACGGCGTCGGAGCGGACGCGCTGGCGGCCTGGAAGGCCGATGTCGACCTCGGTGACTTCGTTTTCGTGCACGGTGAGGTCATCGCCTCGCGCACGGGCGAATTGAGCGTTATGGCCGATTCCTGGTCCATGTCGGCGAAGGCGCTGCGGCCGTTGCCGGTGGCGCACAAGGAGATGAACGAGGAGTCGAGGGTCCGGCAGCGCTATGTCGACCTGATCGTGCGTCCCGAGGCCAGGGAGATGGCCCGCACCAGGGTCGCTGTGGTGCGTGCGCTGCGCGCCGCGCTGGAACGCCGCGGGTTCCTCGAGGTGGAGACGCCGATGCTGCAGACGCTGCACGGCGGCGCGGCGGCCCGGCCGTTCGTCACCCGTTCCAATGCCCTCGATATGGACCTCTACCTGCGCATTGCGCCGGAACTGTTCCTGAAGCGCTGCGTGGTCGGCGGTTTGGAGAAGGTCTTCGAGGTCAACCGGAACTTCCGCAACGAAGGCGCCGACTCCACGCATTCGCCGGAGTTCGCAATGTTGGAAACGTATGAGGCCTATGGCACCTACGACGACTCCGCGAAGATGATCCGGGAATTGGTGCAGGAAGTCGCGCAAGAGGCTTTCGGCACACAGGTGGTAACCCTCGCGGACGGTACCGAATACGATCTTCGGGGCGAGTGGGCAACCGTCGAGATGTACCCTTCGCTGTCCGATGCGCTCGGTGTCCGAGTCACCCCGGAAACTTCGGTCGAGGAATTGCTGGCACTCGCCGATCGGGTTGGACTGGAAATTCCGGAGGGCAAGGGCTACGGTCACGGCAAACTTGTCGAAGAACTGTGGGAGCACGAGTACGGCGACAAGCTCTATGCGCCGACATTCGTGCGTGACTTCCCGGTCGAGACCTCACCGCTGACTCGGCAGCACCGCAGCAAGCCCGGAGTTACCGAGAAGTGGGATCTGTATGTCCGTGGCTTCGAGTTGGCCACCGGCTATTCGGAGTTGGTGGATCCCGTGATCCAGCGCGAGCGGTTCGTGGATCAGGCGCGGCTGGCCGCGCAGGGCGACGACGAGGCAATGGCGCTGGACGAGGACTTCCTTGCCGCGATGGAGCACGGCATGCCGCCGACAACGGGAACCGGTATGGGAATCGATCGGTTGTTGATGGCACTGACGGGATTGGGAATCCGCGAAACGATACTGTTCCCAATTGTGCGTCCGGTCACTCAGCGAGGTGTGAGCGACCGGCGCGGAGACGGTGCCGGAGCGTAACCAGGCAGCGGCAGGCGAACACGCAAATCAAACAGAGTCGGGTTCGTTTCGATAGCCGAAGTCTCGTCTTGGAATTTTCCGAATTCGAGGTATTCTTGCCTCGGGTAATCGGCCTAGTATGCGGGTCGCACGATTTCGAGAGGACGTTCATCTCATGGCAAAGAAGGTCACCGTTAGCCTGATCGACGATGTCGACGGTGAGTCCATCGCGGACGAGACCATCGAGTTTGCGATCGACGGTGTGTCGTACGAGATCGACCTGTCGTCGGCAAATGCCGCGAAGCTGCGTGACGGGCTGGAGCAGTGGGTTTCCAGCGCGCGTCGGGTGAGCGGCCGCCGCCGCGTGAAGGCCGCCGCGGGCACCGCCGCCGCCCCGAAGAGCCGGGTCTCCATCGACCGGGAACAAAGTGCGGCAATTCGCGAGTGGGCGCGCCGGAATGGCCACAAGGTCTCCGCCCGCGGCCGTATCTCCGCCGACATCACCGACGCGTACAACAAGGCCGCGAAGGGCTAGTTCTTTTCCGACCGCTGCCGCCTGGGCGAATCGTGCGACGCCCGGGCGGCAGCAGCGTTTGTGATAGTTCTTCGATATGGGCGTTCCTTCGCATTCGCTCCGGCCATGCGCGAGGCTCGGGACGGACTTCGTCCGGCGGCGCCGGTCAGGCGCACCTTCGCATTCGCTCGGGCCGCGGGCGAGACGAGGATGTCGACTGGGTTGACGATCTTGCTCGTGATACCCGGACGGGGCACCATGGAAACGTGCGAAGGTCGTCACTGGCGGTATGGAGAGATGAGGTATCGGCGCAGTGACTGGATTCGTCGGATCATTGTTGCGATTCACCGATGATTCGGGCCGTCAGCAGGAGCTCTTGTTGAGCCCGGATCAGCAGCGCGTCACCATCGGCCGCTCACCGCAGGCCGATCTGGCGCTGCGCTGGGACGCCGAGGTGTCCCGGCTGCACGCGTCGATCGAATACTTGGGCGCGCACTGGACGATCGTCGACGACGGTCTTTCCCGTAACGGCACCTTCGTCAACGGGGAGCGCGTGGTCGGCAGGCGCCGGCTGATGGCCGGCGACAAGATCCGGGTGGGCACCTCGCTGGTCTCCTTCCACGATTTCGGCGCCGTCGCCGACGACGCCACCCGCACCTCCACCGGCTCGATTCCCACGCTCCGTTCGCTCACCGAGACCCAGCGCTCGGTGCTCGTCGCGCTGTGCCGTCCGTACAAGAACGGCACGGGCTTCGCGACCCCGGCCTCCAATCAGCAGATCGCCGAGGAACTGTTCCTGAGCGTCGACGCCATCAAGACCCACCTGCGCGCGCTGTTCGCCAAGTTCGGAGTGGAGAGCCTGCCGCAGAACCAGAAGCGGGTGCGGCTGGCGGCGCTGGCCATGCAGAGCGGCATCATCTCGGACCGGGATCTCTGAACCGCATCGCGCCCGTGGACGCCCGCTTAAGCAGCCGAGCGTCTCGAAGATGGAGCGGCGGGCCCGTTCACGGTTGACTTGTCCTCGACGCCGGACCGAACGACTCGGACCGGACTGTGAGGCAGGAGAAATCGAATGTTCGCGCTGAGAATAACCGCGCTGGTGGCGGCCGTGCTGGCGACGGGTCTGACCGCGGGTGTGTTCTACGCCTACGCCATCTCGGTGATGCCCGCGCTGAACCGCTCCGACGACCGGACCATCGTCGACCTGATGCAGAAGATCAACGTGGTCATCATCAATCCCTGGTTCATGATCGCGTTCCTCGGCGCCGTCGGATTCGCCATCCTCGCCGCGGTGCTGCACCTCGGCAAGGAGCACCGGGCGACCCTGGTCTGGATCGCGATCGCCGTGGTGCTCAACGTGATCGCCTTCGCGGTGACCGCAGGCTTCAACGTCCCGCTCAACGACCAGCTGGCCGCGGCGGGCGACCCGTCGCAGATCGCCGACATGGCCGCCGTCCGAGCCGACTACGAGTCCGCCTGGGTGCGCTACAACGTGATCCGCGCGGTCGTGCACACGCTGGCCTTCCTGGTGCTGTGCGGCGCGCTGTTCGCGGCGGGCGTCCAGCAGGGCAAGAGCGAAGCCGCGGGCTCGGACGACGCGCGGCGCGTCACCGCCTTCGCCGCGCCGGCCGCGGCGACGCACCGGCTCGGCTGATTCGCAGGCCGTAGGCGGGTTACGAAAGTTACCCGCCGGTATCGGCAGTAACTGGGACACGTCCTCGGTAGCTTCTTCTCAGCAACTTCCAGAATTGGAGGCTCCATGCGACGTGTTCCAGTTCCGTTCGTTGTTGTCTTCATGTTGGCCGCGCTGTGGATCAGCGCGGCCGGCTCCGCGAACGCCGATCGCTATCCAGTCGTCTACGACTTCTTCTCGGGCATCCCGGCCGAGCTGTCCCGCCCGGGCGGATCGCTGCCGGGCTCGAACAACTGGTCCTGCCGTCCGAATGCCCAGCACCCCAATCCGGTGGTCCTCGTGCACGGCACCGGCGGTGGGGCGCAGACGAATTGGGGCGTGTACGCGCCCTTGCTCGCCAACGAGGGCTACTGCGTGTACGCACTGACCTACGGTGCGCATCCCCTGCCATGGCCGATGTCCGCGGTCGGTGGTCTGCGGCCGATGGAGCAGAGCGGGCCCGAGCTCGCCGCCTTCGTCGACCGTGTGCTTGCCGCGACCGGTGCCGCGAAGGTGGACCTCATCGGCCACTCGCAGGGCAATTTCATCGGCAACTACTACATCAAGCGGCTCGGCGGCGCGAGCAAGGTGGACAAGCTGGTCGGCCTCGCGCCACCGTGGCTCGGGAGCAACGCGGCGGGTCTCGGCGACGCGGCCGCCTACGCCGCCCGCCTCGGCGTGACCGCGGCGTTCGACCTCGCGGTGGGCGCCTGGTGGTGCCAGGCCTGCGCCCAGGTCATCGCGGGCTCCCCATTCCTGAAATTGATGAACGCCGACGGCGTCTATCACCCCGCCGTCGACTACACGAATATCGCGACCCGGCTCGACCAGTCGGTCGTCCCGTACACGGCAGGCCTGGTTCCCGGGCCGAATGTCACCAATGTCGTGGTCCAGGACGGATGCGCCCAGGATTACTCCGAACACGCGGGGATCGCGGGCAGCCCGCGAGCGGCCAAATTCGTCCTGAACGCGCTCGACCCGTCCCACCCGCGGCAGGTGCCGTGCGAGTACGTCCCGCCGTTCACGGGCTAGGCGGTCTTTCGCCTTCGTTCCGGCCGCGCACGGTCTTGTCGTGCGTGCCTGCGCGCTCGCCTCGGCCACACGCTGGTTGACGAACGAACTTCGGCTCGGAGCGTTCGACGGGCGTGGGTGGTCCCGCTTCAGCTGTGGCTGGGTTGGTAGCCGGAGGTCCTCCGGTGATGCCCTGTCGGCGCCTCCGCCACGGCGGTGTCCGGTTCGAGCGCGGGACCCTCGCGATGCTGGTCGTGCGTCCGCCTACGGTCGGACAGGGTGGGGTTCGAGGGGCGGAAGACCGGTGGCGTTCGACGTGCGCGGCTTCGCTTTCGCCGAGGGCCGGGCTTCTCGGGAACACCGGGACGGATTCGGTCGTTTTCACTGCAACGGGCGTTCAAGGGCGACGACGGCCTTGGATCGGGGCGGCACCGGCGGGGTCTGCGACTGTTCGCTGTTGGCAAAACCGGATCGGAAACGAAACCCGCAACGCTCACGTTATGAGTGAATGACCGTGCTGTCGCTGGTCCCCAATAGGGTGGACTGGAGGCGGCGCGAACCCCCGCCAACTAGAGTGGATGGCGGGGGCCGCAAGCCCCGGGCTTCATGGCAGGCTGACGACCACAGGTTGCGCACAGCACTGAAGCGTCGGACGCCACTGAAGGTCTGAGCAGGAGAGTGAGGGAGCGATGTTCGAGAGGTTCACCGACCGCGCGAGGCGTGTCGTTGTCCTGGCCCAAGAAGAGGCCCGGATGCTCAACCACAACTACATCGGCACCGAGCACATCCTGCTTGGCCTCATCCACGAGGGCGAGGGTGTCGCGGCGAAGTCGCTGGAGTCTCTTGGCATCTCGCTGGAGGGTGTGCGCAGCCAGGTGGAGGAGATCATCGGCCAGGGTCAGCAGGCCCCGTCCGGTCACATCCCGTTCACCCCGCGCGCCAAGAAGGTGCTGGAGCTGAGCCTGCGTGAGGCGCTGCAGCTCGGCCACAACTACATCGGCACCGAGCACATCCTGCTCGGCCTCATCCGTGAGGGCGAGGGTGTCGCGGCGCAGGTGCTCGTCAAGCTCGGCGCCGACCTCAACCGGGTCCGCCAGCAGGTCATCCAGCTGCTGTCCGGGTACCAGGGCAAGGAGCCGGTAGAGTCCGGCTCCCGCGGCGAGGCCGGGACCCCGTCCACCTCGCTGGTGCTCGACCAGTTCGGCCGCAACCTGACCCAGGCCGCGCTGGAGGGCAAGCTCGACCCGGTCATCGGCCGCTCGAAGGAGATCGAGCGCGTCATGCAGGTGCTGAGCCGCCGCACCAAGAACAACCCGGTGCTGATCGGCGAGCCCGGCGTCGGCAAGACCGCCGTCGTCGAGGGCCTCGCGCAGGCGATCGTCAACGGCGAGGTGCCCGAGACGCTCAAGGACAAGCAGCTCTACACCCTCGACCTGGGTTCGCTGGTCGCGGGCAGCCGCTACCGCGGTGACTTCGAAGAGCGCCTGAAGAAGGTGCTCAAGGAGATCAACACCCGCGGCGACATCATCCTGTTCATCGACGAGCTGCACACGCTGGTCGGTGCGGGCGCGGCCGAGGGCGCCATCGACGCGGCCTCGATCCTGAAGCCGAAGCTGGCCCGCGGCGAGCTGCAGACCATCGGCGCCACCACGCTCGACGAGTACCGCAAGTACATCGAGAAGGACGCCGCCCTGGAGCGCCGGTTCCAGCCGGTCCAGGTGGGCGAGCCGACCGTCGAGCACACCATCAACATCCTCAAGGGTCTGCGCGACCGCTACGAGGCGCACCACCGGGTGTCCATCACCGACGGCGCGCTGGTCGCCGCCGCGACGCTGGCCGACCGCTACATCAACGACCGGTTCCTGCCGGACAAGGCGATCGACCTGATCGACGAGGCGGGCGCGCGGATGCGCATCCGCCGGATGACCGCGCCGCCGGACCTGCGCGAGTTCGACGACAAGATCGCCGACGCGCGCCGTGAGAAGGAATCCGCGATCGACGCGCAGGACTTCGAGAAGGCTGCGCGGCTGCGTGACAAGGAGAAGCAGCTCGTCGCCAAGCGCGCCGAGCGTGAGAAGCAGTGGCGTTCCGGTGATTTGGACGTCGTGGCCGAGGTCGACGACGAGCAGATCGCGGAGGTCCTCGCCAACTGGACCGGTATCCCGGTGTTCAAGCTCACCGAGGAGGAGACCACCCGTCTGCTCCGTATGGAGGACGAGCTGCACAAGCGGATCATCGGCCAGGAGGACGCCGTCAAGGCCGTCTCCAAGGCGATCCGCCGCACTCGTGCCGGCCTGAAGGATCCGAAGCGTCCGTCCGGCTCGTTCATCTTCGCCGGCCCGTCCGGTGTCGGTAAGACCGAGCTGTCCAAGGCGCTGGCGAACTTCCTGTTCGGCGACGACGACGCGCTCATCCAGATCGACATGGGCGAGTTCCACGACCGCTTCACCGCCTCGCGGCTCTTCGGTGCCCCTCCGGGCTACGTCGGCTACGAGGAGGGCGGCCAGCTCACCGAGAAGGTGCGCCGCAAGCCGTTCTCGGTCGTGCTGTTCGACGAGATCGAGAAGGCCCACCAGGAGATCTACAACACCCTGTTGCAGGTCCTGGAGGACGGCCGCCTCACCGACGGCCAGGGCCGGACCGTGGACTTCAAGAACACGGTGCTGATCTTCACCTCGAACCTCGGCACTTCGGACATCTCGAAGGCCGTGGGCCTGGGCTTCACCCAGTCCAACAACGAGGGTTCGAACTACGAGCGGATGAAGCTCAAGGTCAACGACGAGCTGAAGAAGCACTTCCGCCCCGAGTTCCTCAACCGCATCGACGACGTGATCGTCTTCCACCAGCTCACGACCGATCAGATCGTCGAGATGGTGGACCTGATGATCGGCCGCGTCGCCACGCAGCTGAAGAACAAGGACATGGCGATCGAGCTCACGGAGAAGGGCAAGAGCCTGCTCGCCAAGCGTGGCTTCGACCCCGTGCTCGGTGCCCGGCCGCTGCGCCGCACCATCCAGCGCGAGATCGAGGACCAGCTGTCGGAGAAGATCCTCTTCGGCGAGATCGGCCCAGGCCAAACGATCCTTGTGGATGTGGAAGGCTGGGACGGCGAGGGCTCCGGCGAGGACGCCAAGTTCACCTTCACCGGCAAGGCGAAGCTGACCAAGACGGCCGTCGAGGAGAAGCCCGAGGTCGTGCTGACCGGCGCGGGCGAGGGCAACGCCACCGAGGCCGCCTCCGGCGAGTAAGTAACGACGAGAAGGCCCGCCCCCAACGAATTCGTTGGGGGCGGGCCTTTTGCCGTGTTCTCGCTCAGCCGAAGTGCATGACCGCCGCGGAGCCCGACTTCGCGGCGTCGGCGAAGAAGGCGGCGAGAGTCGCGTAGTGGAACTGGAGATAGCCGAGTCCCGCGTCGCCGTCCCTGGTCCAGATGCGCGGGTAGATGTTCGCCTCGTCCATGGCGGCGGGATCGTAGTGCGCGGCGAGCGCGGTGAACGGTGTGGCCCGCAGCCGTTCGGCCGTCCGGCCGACCAACTCGGCGGGCCATCCGTAGTACTCCTCGTCCTCGTCGAGGGGCAGGCTGTCATCGCACAGATCAACCCCTGTCGCGGCCGCCTCGAGCAGGTAGCGCAGCCCGTCCCAGGCCTTGTCCAGATAGCCGCTGGGATCGCCGTCGGTCCGCTCGAGCTGCGAGAGCTCCTCCTGCGCTTGTGGACTCGCCACGATCAGGCAGCTCAATTGCTCGCTCGTGACCTTGGTGAACGACAGGATCACTCCCATTGCTTCCCCGCTCCCACGGAATTCGCCGGGGCCGCCGAATTCCGATCCGATTGTCTTCCTCGATGATCGAGACGGAATGTAATCGACTCGACCGACAGGTCTCGCCGGGAGACGGACGGGCCCGCAGAGTGCGACGCTTCGGACCGAGCCGATCGGGCGGCCCAGCGCCGTGTAGTGCACGCCGCCTATCGATCCGCGGCCGATGTGTCGCAGCGGTGCAGGTTCGGTGCGAAGTCTCGAGCGAGTTCGTCGGGGACCACGAGCTCGTCGATTCCGTACTTCTCCCTTCGATATTCGATCAGGTCGGCGGCTTCGGCCGGATCTTCCGGCAGCAGTGCGGCCGCGCCCGCGTCACGCAGTCCGTCGGTGGTGAGGCCGAGGTGTTTTTCGAGCCAGAACGGCACGCGGTCGCCGATGCCGAAGAGTTGGTGGGTGAAAGGGATGTCGCGGTCGGTGTTCTCGCGCACGACGCGCACCATCTCGGCCCATTCCGTTTCGGTGGCGCCGGGCTGGGTCGCGAGCACGATGCGGTCGGCGATCTGGGCCGCGGCGGCGAGCATGCGTGGACCGCTCGCCGCAACCACGATCTCCGGGGTGGGATCGACGGCCGCGCGGACCGCGGCGACCGCCTCGAGCAGCTGCTCGCGACGCCCCTGCGCGGAACCCCAAGGCATGCCGAGCCTCTCGGCCTCGCCCGCCGCATCCGGACGGCCCACGCCGATGCCGAGCTCGAAGCGTCCGTCCGAAAGCAGCTGTAGCGCAGCCACTTCTCGCACCAGCGCGGCACTGTGTCGCAGCGGGGCCGCCAGCACGTTGGGACGCAGCCGCACCGTGCCGGTGACCGCAGCGGCCGCCGCCAGCATCGGCAGCGGCGACGGCGTGTACAACGTGTCGGGCAGCAGAATCGTTCGGTAGCCCTGTTTTTCGGCCGCCCGCACCGCGTCGACCCACTGCGCACCCGAACGCGGGGTGACGATCATGCCGAACTTCATCACGTCGCCTTTCAGCGCCCGGTCTCGCGGAGTACGGCCAACCGCTCCCGATATTGCGCCTCGGTGACCTCACCGCGCGCGAAAGCGTCGCGCAGCACGCCGATTCCGGTGTGTCGGCGGAAGCGGTTGCGCGCCAGGAATATCAGGACGAGGAAGGTGAGCCAGAACAATAGCGGGAAGATCCAGAAGAACGGCCACGGATGCCAGCCGCCGTCATAATGGTCCGCCAGCAGAGTGAGTGCTTCCGATTGCGTGAAAAGAGTCATGCTCCGAGCGTGCGCGTCGTAACCCATCCGACACATCGGCCGCGCGTCCCTGATCCAGCTACGCCTGCCGACGTACTCCTCGACCCGGCAACCCCGAACAACTGGCGGTTTGCCGATATCCGCCGCTCATGAATTGCCCGACATTCACTGCGTGCGCATTACGCCCGACGCAGACGCCGAGTCACGCGGCACAGACGCGCCATGCCGCGTGACGTGGACGCTGAACCGCGCGCGTGTCAGCGGTGTGTGTGACGGCCCATGTTCACATATTTGACCGATCGGTCGCAATAGTAGGATCTCGAAACATGGCGCGCACCAAGGAATTCGACCCGGACGTCGTACTGGACCTCGCCATGGATCTGTTCTGGCAGCGCGGGTTCGAAGCCACCTCGATGGCAGATCTGGTGCAACATCTCGGCATAGCCAAGGCCAGCATCTACGCCGCCTTCGGCTGCAAACACGAACTGTTCACCAAGGCGCTGCAGCGCTATCTGGAACTGGCCGACGAACGGATCACCACCGCACTCTCGCAGCCGGGTCCTGCCCTGCCCGCCATCCGAGCGCTCATCGACCGCTTCGTCACCGAAGCCTGCGTCGAACACCGCTACCTGGGCTGTTTGGTGTCCAATACCGCCGTCGAACTCGCCGCCCGAGACCCCGATATCGCCGAACTGGTCGAATCCGGTTGGGCAAGCTGGGAAACCGCGTTCACCTCGGCGTTCACGCGCGCAGCCGAGCAAGGCGAACTGGCCGCCGACCGCGATCCACGTGCGCTGGCCCGCTTCCTCCTGGTCTTCCTCCAAGGCGTCTGGGTCCTCGAACGCACCCCCTACGCCCCCTCCCGCCTGCACGACGCCGCCCAAGTGGCAGCGGCGTTCCTGTGCGGTCACCCCAACACCACGTCCACGACCGGGCACTCATAGCGGGGCTGCCGCCCCGGGGCGGGCTGGGAGCGGTTACTGCCAGCCCGGGCGGACCAGGCCGGATTCGTAGGCCAGGACGACCAGCTGGGTGCGGTCGCGGGCGTTCAGTTTGGTGAGGATGCGGCTCACGTGAGTGCGGGCCGTTGCGGGGCTCATGAACAGGCGTTCGCCGATTTCGGCGTTGGTGAGGCCCTCGGCGACCAGGGTCATCACCTCGCGCTCGCGGTCGGTGAGTTCGTTCAGCGCGGCGGGCGGCGGTTGTTTGGCGTGCGCGGAGAATTCCGCGATCAGGCGGCGGGTGACGCCAGGGGAGAGCAGGGCGTCGCCAGCGGCCACCACGCGCACGGCTCGCAGCAGATCGGCGGGTTCGGTGTGTTTGACGAGGAAGCCGGTCGCGCCGGAACGCATCGCCTCGAAGACGTATTCGTCCAGCTCGAAGGTGGTCAGCACCACCACGCGGACCTCGGCGAGCTTGGGGTCCTCGGCGATCATCCTGGTCGCGCACAGTCCGTCGAGCACGGGCATGCGGATGTCCATCAGCACCACGTCCGGCCGGAGCGCGCGGGTCATGCGCACCGCCTGCTCGCCGTTGTCGGCCTCGCCGACCACCTCGATGTCGTCCTGCGCGTTCAACAGCGCGACGAAGCCGCCGCGCACCAGCGCCTGATCGTCGGCGACCAGCACCCGAATGCTCATCGTGCCTCCCATCGCGGTGCGCGCTCGTCCATCATGTCTCCGCGGTGTCTCCGGAAGGCGCTGAGCTGCGCGGACTCTGTTCGGTCGCGCTCGCGTGGCTGGGGGACGCCGGCGCGGAGCCGGTACGGACCTTCCGGTCGTCGGTCGCCGCGTCCGAGTCTCCGTCGTCGGGGGCCGTTCGGTCGTTGGTCGGGGTGTTGGAGTTTCCGGCGGTGGTGCCGTTGCGGGCTGTTCGGTCGTTGGTCGGGGTGTCGGAGTCTGCGGCGGTGGTGCCGTTGCGGGCTGTTCGGTCGTCGGTTGTGGTGTCCAAGTCCGCGTCGGTGGTGCCATTGTGGGCTGTTCGGTCGTTGGTTGCAGTGTTCGTATCTGCGGCGGTGATGCCGTTGCTGGCCTTCGGGTGGTCGGTCGAGGCGCCCGAGTTTCCGTCGGTGGTGCCGTTGCAGGCTGTTCGGTCGTTGGTTGCGGTGTCCGAGCCTGCGGCGGCGCTGTTGCGGGCCTGCGGGTTGTTGGTCGCGGTGTTCGAGTCTGCGACGGTGGTGCTGTTGCGGGCGTTCCGGTCGTCGGTCGCGGGATCCGTGGCTTTGGTGGCAGTGCAGTTGCGGGCCTGCGGGTCGTCGGTCGCGGGGCTCGTGTCTTCGGTGGCGGCGTCGTTCTGCGTTCGCGGCCCGATCGGGGCCTCCGCGTCGTCGGGGACCGGGCGCGCGGAGCCGTTGCGAACATTCGGGTCCGCGGAGTCGGCGACGGACGCGGTGACGTTCTGCGTTGCCGGTTCGGTCGCCTTGCCTGGGGACGAGATATCCGCGCCGCCGGAGGAGGCCGAGGCGGAGCCGTTGCGCTCCTTCTGTTCCGTTGTAGTGTCCGCCGAGACCCCGTTCCTCGCTGTCGCGGTCCCAGTCGCGGTCGTTGTCCCGGTCCCAGTCGCGGTCGTTGTCCCGGTCTCGGTCCCGGTCGTTGACCCGGTCGCCGGAGGCGCGGGTTCGGCGGGCCGGGACGATGGTTCGGCGGGCCGGGGTGCGGGACGCTGCACGGGCTCGGTCTGGCTGGGCAGCCGGGCCGCGACCCGGAATCCGCCGCTGGGCCGCGGGCCCGCGGTGAGCGCGCCGCCGAGGGCGTGTGCCCGCTCGCGCATGCCAATGATGCCGTTGCCGCCGCTCGAACCGGACCGGAGCACGGGCGCGGTGGGACGGGTGTTGTCGATGGTGAGATCCACCGAACCGGCGGCGTAGCGGACGGTGACCGTCGCGCTCGCGCCGGGTGCGTGGCGCACCACGTTGGTCAGGGATTCCTGGATGATCCGGGCCGCGGCCACATCGATCACACTGGGCAGCTTCTGCGGTTCGCCGATCACGCGGGTCTGCACGGTCAGTCCGGCGTCGCGAGCCCGCTGGAGCAGCGTGTCCAGATCTGCGATGCTGGGGGCGGGCGCGCGCGGCGCTTCCTGCTTGCGGGCCGGTGCGGCGTTGCGCGGCAGCCTGCCGGAGTCCGCCGCGTCGGATTCCCGCCGTTCGCCGGCCGCGCCGCGCCGGACACCGCGGCGACCGCGCGAGGAACGGGCCGCCTCGATCGAATTCGCTTCGGGTTCGGGGTCATCCATCGTCGCACCGGTGCGGATGGTCTCCAGCAGCGTGTGCACCTCGGCGAGAGATTCCTTGCTTGCCGCCTTGATCGCGGCCAGCGCCGTCCGTGCCTGCTGCGGCCTCTTGTCGAACAGTTCCAGCGCCACCGAGGACTGCACGTTGATCAGCGAAAGACTGTGAGCCAGCACGTCGTGCAGTTCCCTGGCGATGGCCAGCCGCTCCTCGGTGGCGCGGCGTTCGCGCCGCAGCTGCTCGTCGCGCCGGGCGGCCTCCACGCGCTGCCTGCGGGCCTCCAGCGCGACCTTGCGCTGGCGCAACCCCTCGGCCGCGCCGACGAGCACGATCAGCCACGCCATGATCCCGAAGATCTGCCAGCCGTTCACCGATTTGCCGAGCAGCGCGGGCAGCGGCCAGACGAAGGCCGCGTAGCCGACGGGCATGAGCGGATATGTCCACCAACGGGATCCGATCGTCGCGGCGGTGAGGAAGGCGATCACCAGCGAAAGGAAGATCGGACCGTATCCGTAGCCGAGGGCCAGGTAGATCCCGCACGCGGCGAGCGTGACAACCAGCACCGGCAACGGCTGAGTGCGCCGGAAGAGCAATGCGATCGGCCCGGCGAGCAGCAGCAGGTAGCCGAGCACATCCAGCGACTGCGTGCCGGTCTGGTGCATATTGGCGCCGCGACTCCCGGCCAACTGGACTACCGCGACGATGAACGCGAGGCCCCAGTCCCATACGACCGAGCCACGATTCGCTATGCCTGGCGCACTCACCCTTGCAGCCTAAGCGGCCGACCGCCGATCGGCGTCCGTCACCGCACGTATTCCCCGCCTACGTCCGGGGCGCGGACGGAGGCGGCGGGTGGATCAGGTCGCGATACGTACGCCGGGCATCGCCGCGCGACGGATGCGTCGCACCAGCTCAGCGCGGGATTCTCGAGGCATGACGAATTCCATCGTGGTCACCTCCGGGCTGACCAAACGCTACGGAGAGCACCTCGCCGTCGACGATGTCGGCATGCGCGTCGCCGCGGGGGAGATCTACGGCTTCCTCGGCCCGAACGGCGCGGGCAAGACCACCACGCTGCGCATGCTGGCCGGGCTCATCCGGCCGAGCGCGGGCGTCGCGACCGTGCTCGGCGGCGCACCGGGCGACCCCGCGGTGCTGCGCCGGATCGGCGCCCTGATCGAGAGCCCCGGTTTCTACCCGTACCTCTCCGGCCGCGACAACCTGCGAGTTCTCGCGAAATATCGCGGGCTCGGCCGCCCTGAGGTGGCGGACGCGCTGGACCGCGTAGGCCTCGCCGATCGCGCCGACGACAAGTTCCGCACCTACTCCCTCGGCATGAAGCAGCGCTTGGGAGTCGGCGCGGCCCTGCTCGGCCGCCCCGATCTGCTGATCCTCGACGAGCCCACCAACGGCCTCGATCCAGCGGGAATGGCCGAAATGCGAGAGCTGATCACGGAATTGGCCGCCGACGGGCACACCGTGCTGCTGTCCAGCCACCTGCTGACCGAGGTGCAGGAAATCTGCGATCGAGTCGGCGTCATCTCCGGCGGCAAGCTCATCGCCGAGTCCACGGTGGCCGAATTACGCGGCGCCGCTTCCCTGTTGCTGCGCGCGGAGCCGATGGAATCGGCGATCGCGGCGGTGCGGGGCGCGCTCGGCGCGGAGGTGGTGCTACGCGTTGCCGATATAGCGCCCCGCGGCGGCGAATCCGCGCGGCGCAGTGACGAACTGCCGCTGCGGAAGGACGAGAGAGCGCTGCGCGGCAGCGAATTGCAGCTGAGCAGGGGTGAGGTAGCGCTGCGCGGCGAATCTGCGCTGCGCGAGGGGAGGGTGGCGCTTTCCGATGACGCAGCTGCACTGCTCGGCAGCGCGGGCATCCGCATCGAGGTGGACGCGAGTGCCGCGCCGGTGGTCGCCCGCGCTGTCATCGATGCCGGAGCCGATCTGTTCGAGCTGCGCGTGGACGAGAGGTCCCTGGAGGAAGTGTTCTTCGAGATCACCGAAGGAGCGATGCGATGACCGACCTGGTGGCGAGCGCCCGCGCGGAACTGTTGCGGCTGCGCGGTTGGCCCGCGTTCTGGATCGTGCTGGGGACGTGGATTCTGTTGAACCTCACGTTCTCCTACCTGTTCAACTATCTGGCCTACACCTCCGGCGAGCAGAGCGCGATGTCCGACGGGCTTCCGAAAGACGTGCTGCTGCAACAGATGTTGCCCGCGGCGGTGCCCGAGGTGTTCACCCAGGGCATGGCGATGTTCGGCGGCGCGCTCATGCTGATCCTCGGTGCGCTGGCCGTCGGGAGCGGATACGGCTGGGGCACCTGGAAGACCGTGCTCACCCAAGGGCCCTCGCGGTCGGCGGCGGTCGGCGGACTGCTGATCGGCCTGGCGTTGGTGGTCGTCGCGCTGGTGTGCGTGGCGTTCGCGGTGGACACCGGAGTGGCCGCCCTGATCGCGAGCACTGAGTCGCAATCCCTCGCGCTGCCGAGCGCGGCCCGCGTCTTCGACGGACTCCTCACCGGCACAGCCATTCTCGGCATGTGGACACTCGCGGGCGCCCTGATCGGCGCGCTCGCCCGCGGCCCCGCCCTCGCCGTCGGTCTCGGCCTGGTCTGGGTGCTGGTCGTGGAGAACCTCCTGCGCGCGACGTCCGCGATCTTCGCCCCGATCGCCGCGCTGACCGACCGCCTCCCCGGAACCGCCGCGGGCTCCCTCGCCGGGGCCATGCGCACGGTAGGCGGTCCGGCCACCCCCGGCGTCCTGGACACCTTGTCCCGCACCGAATCCCTGACTCTGCTGGCCCTCTACGCTGTCTTCTTCGCGGCGGCCACCCTCACCCTCATCCACCGCCGCGACCTGACCTGATCGGGAAGCCCAGCTTCGCAAAGGGTTTCCGCGCCTCGCAGGCCTTCCACGGTCCGCGAGGCGTGTATTCGATGTGCGACGCGCCGTGCTTGTTCTTCCATCGACAGTCGGCCCACCCAGGTCCGCGCTGCCGAAGCGCGGCGGGGTCTATCGGGGTCTATCGGGGTTTGTTCAGGAGTGCGTGGGCGATGTGGGTCAGGGCTTGGGCGATGGCCGACGGCGTGAGCCCGCGCTCGCGTTGTGCGGTGTAGACCTCGGCGGCGAGCGGGGCCAGCAGGGGATCGATCAGCGCGTCTGGTTCGTCGATGTTCGCCGCCAGCAGCAGTGCGCGGACGTGGGCGTACCAGAAGCCGTACGCGCCGGTGGTGAAGCGCGCACCGCCCGTTTCGGCGCCGAGCGCCAGGTGGGCGTGATTGTCGAGCAGTTCGACCATCGCCTCGTAGAAAGCGGCCAGGCGCTCGGCGGGGGGTGCGCCGGGCCCGAGCGGCGGGTCGCCGTGCAGCAGGCGCTCCTGGAGGGCGCGCTCGTGCTCGTCCAGTAGGGCGATGGCGATCGAATTCGTGTCGGGGTAGCGGCGGTACAGCGTGCCGCGGCCGACGCCGGCGGCTTTGGCGATGTCGTCCATGGTCACCGTGCGGGGATCGCGCCGGGCGAAGAGCTCCGCGGCGGCGGCGAGGACCTTGGCGCGGTTGCGTGCCGCGTCCGCGCGTTCGCTCGGCGGATGGTCGAGCGGAGCGCCGGTGAGCAGGTCGGATCGGGCATCCATGACAGCGACTCTAGCCGAATCCGGAATAAGTGGACAATCTGTCCGGTTGATTGTTAGCGTCGCAACTGGACGATGTGTCCGTTTGATTGAAGGGTTGAATCATGAGCACCTTGTTGCACCTCGACGCGAGCGCCCGGCGGCGCTCGATCAGCCGGGAGCTGAGCGCGGAGTTCGCCGCGGCCTGGCGGGCCGAACACCCGGACGGCGAGTACCGATACCGGGATCTCGCCGCGCGACCCGTGCCGTTCATCGGCGAGGCGTGGACCGAGCTGTGCGACGCGGTGCTCGCGCGCGGCGGCTTCGACCCTGCCGAGCTCGACGCACTGGTGACGACTCCGGCGCAGGCCGCGGCGCTCGAGGTTCTTCGCCCGCTCTTGGACGAGGTGCTCGCCGCCGACGTGATCCTGATCGGCACCCCGATGTACAACTACTCGATTCCCGCCGCGCTGAAGGCCTGGCTGGACCAGCTCACCTTCCCGCGAATGTCGCTGGGCCACCGTCGATTCGTGGTCGTCTCCGCGCGGGGCGGCAGCTATTCGCCCGGTGCGCCCAAGGCAGCCTTCGACTATCAGGAGCGCTATCTGCGCGACTTCTTCGCGGGCCACTTCGCGGTGACCGACACCGTTTTCGTGCACGCCGAACTGGCCAATTCGCGCCAGGACCCCGCGCTGGCCGACCGTCGCGCCGAACACGACGGCTCCTACGCGAAGGCGCTCGACACCGCGCGATCGCTCGGCGGGATGTACTGAAATGAACTGGCTGACATTGGGTCTCGCGGGTCTGGTCGAGATCGTCTGGTCGCAGAGCATCAAACCGACCGAGAACTTCACCCGGCCGCTGCCCACCCTGGTGTGCTTCGCGCTGGGCAGCCTGGCGGTGTATCTGCTGTCCAGGTCCATGCAGACATTGCCCGTCGGCACCGCCTACGCCGTGTTCACCGGCATCGGCGCGGTGGGCGCGATCGGTCTCGGCATCGTCGTGCACCGTGACCCGCTCAGCGCGGGCCGGGTGCTCGCGCTCGCGCTGATCCTCGGCGGCATCGTGCTGGCGAGGGTGACCAATCCCGAGTGACCGCAGCCGGTCACGGGGCAAATGCTGTGGGGGCTGGGGCCGCGCGGGTATGGTCCGGTGATGGTCGACCAGTCAGTTCGCCTCCCGGATCTGTCCACACGGCCCCACGAGCTCACCGTGGAGCGGGTGATGAAGTCATCGCCCGGCCTGCTCTACGCCGCGTGGACGCAGGGGTTCGACATCTGGTTCGCCGCCCCGGATTCGGTGCGGATGAGGCCCGAGGTGAACGAGCCGTTCTTCTTCGAGACCGAATTCGAGGGCAGGCGCAACCCGCACTACGGGCGCTTCTTGCGGCTGGAGCCCGAGCGCCTCGTCGAGCTGACCTGGGTCACCGGCGAAGGCGGCACCGAGGGCGCCGAGACCGTGGTGAGCGTGCAGTTCCTCAAACAACCGCGCGGCATCCGGCTTCGCCTGCGCCACGCCGGGTTTGCGAGCGAGGCGGCCCGAGACCGGCACCGCGAAGCGTGGCCGCAGGTGCTCGAGCAGCTCGACAGCAAGCTCGGCGCGATCGGCTGACGGCTGGCTCGCCGAAGCGGTGCCCGTGGTCTCGGGTGTGCGGGTAGGTTCTAGCGTGCGAAGTTCGGCTCACTTGGTGAAAGGACAATGATGCCAACACGTACCGCCCGCACCGCATGGACCGGTGGTCTCCAGGACGGCTCCGGTCAGGTCGAGCTGGCCAGTTCGGGCGTCGGCAAGTACGACGTCTCGTTCCCGAAGCGTTCCGCGGAGTTCGCCGATGGCACCACCAGCCCCGAGGAACTGATCGCGGCCGCGCACTCCTCCTGCTACGCCATGGCGCTCTCGGCGCAGATCGGCAACGCGGGCGGCACTCCCGAGAGCCTCGACGTGACCGCCGACGTCACCCTCGGCCCCGACCCGGCGGGCGGCTTCCGCATCACCGCGATCAAGCTGACCGTCCGCGGCCGGGTCTCCGGTCTGGACGCCGCCGGATTCCTGGCCGCCGCCGAGGCCGCCAAGGCGGGCTGCCCGGTCTCCAAGGCGCTGGCGGGCGTGGACACCATCAGCCTGGACGCCGCCCTGGCGTGACCGCTTGATTCTCCGCACCTCTCGCGTCGGCGGGAAGTGCGGGGAGTCATGGGGTCGCGCGGCGGGCGAAGTACTCGCGAGCGCCGGGTGCGTACATGGCGGGAATCGCGACGAGCACGGCGAGCACGTGGATCGCGCGCAGGGTTCCGAGGGTGAGCGAGCTCGCGGTGACAGAAAGGTCGAGCCCGTCGGCCGCGAGCGTCGTCAGCGGTTCGACGAGCAGCGAGGCCAGACCGAGGACGCCGAGGCCGAGCGCGAGCGCGAGCCTGGCGATCCGGCCGCCGCGCGTCATCCGCACCACGACCGTGAACACGACGAGGTAGATCGCGCCGCGCACAGCCGATTCGAGGGCGAGGCCCGATACGTCGGCGTCCGGGCGATCGAGCGTCATCGCCGCCCGCGCCAGCGCCTCGGCGACCCCGGCGAGCAGGGCGACGACGAAAGCCGCGGCGGCCAGCGCCACCGGACGCGGTACAGCGCGGGTGGAACGAAAAAGGGCAGTGCCGGTCATGAAACCGACACTGCCCCAGATCTTCTGGACGCGGATCAGCCCGCGGTAGCGACCTCACCCCGTACCGGGGTGCTAGTGCGCTGCGCGAACTCGGTGAGCGCCGCGAATCCGAGACCGAGCGCCGCCCACAGCGTGGCGGAGACGGCCAGCGACGCGACCCGGAACTGCCACAGCAGGCTCGGCGGGAAGTCGGCGGCCACCTCGTCGACACCGGGCAGCAGGACGTAGCCCAGCGTGGTGATCAGCGCGAACGCCGCCGCACCCGCGATCAGCCGGACGGTGTCCAGCTGCCCGCGCAGCAGCTTGTACGCGTACACCGCGGCGCCCACGGCCGCGAGGCCGAGCAGCACCGAGGCCACCCAGAGCAGGGTGCGATCGTTGATGGTCTCCGGATCGCCGACCGCGGGCGGGTTCGCCGGGTACTTGAAGAACGGCACCGCGACGATCGCGGCCCAACCCGCTACTCCGAGTCCGATCGCGAGTTTCGGACCGGACAGGTCGGTGTGGCGCCGCGCGAAATGCGCGACCGAGGCGAAGATCGCGCCGAAGGCGAGACCGCTGAGGCCGAGCGCGAGGAACTGCCCGAACTTCTGTCCGGACCGGCTGACCAGCGGCTCCTCCTCGTCACCGTGGGAGTGGCCCGCGGCGGGTTCTTCGGGAGCGTGGTGCGACTCCTCGGTGGCCGCGTTCGCCTCTTCGATGGCGATGGCGGCGTCGACCTTGGGTTCGCCGACGAAATAGCCCACTGTGGCGGCCAGCAGGCCGGCGATCAGACCGGCGAGCAGGCCGCGCAGCAGCAGGGTTTTGAGGGAATCTGCCGGGGGGACGGCAGCCGACGGAGTCGGCGGGGTGGGTTGATTCAGTGGCACGGAACACCCAGCAAGTGACGTCCGTCGTGCATCAGCTCGTGCATGAACATCCCGCTGCGCGAGATGGCGCCCTGATCGAAGCCGACCAGGTACAGCGTGAGCAGTGCGAGAAGAACGACACCTACCGTGACGAGCACGGTTGCCAGAGATTCGGTTGCCCGGCTCGGTGTATGCGCGATGGCCATTCGAGTCCTCCTAGGGATACGTCCCGACCGGACTTCGCGTCCGGGGGAACGCTTTCGCGTCCCGTGAGATGGGTGGTGCGACGGTGCCGGTGTCTGGCTTTCCGGCACCGCGCCCGCCCCGGCCTGCACGGCTGGGACCGGACTCGATGCGTGGAACACAGTGGCGCGACCGCTCCGGAATCACACCGGAATTACCGCATCACCCTCGCTTGGTCACCTCGAACTGTGACACCATCGTGCGCCCGTCGTCAACACGATCGAAACCTGTTGACCACGGTGTGGGCGAGTCGTTACCCGTTCGGTTCAGGACGCGGGCTTGGCCGCGACGTCGAGGACGACCTCGAATTCGAGCAGCGAAGCGCCGGTGGCGACCGGCTTCTTGTCGCCGCTGCCCGCGTGTGCGGCGCGCGCGGGACCGTCCCGCCACGCGGCGAAGGATTCCTCGGAATCCCACTGGGTCACGACGAAGTAGCGGTTCTCGCCCGCGATCGGGCGCAGCAACTGGAAGCCGAGGAAGCCGGGCGAGTTCTCCACCGCATGCGCGCGGTGCGCGAAGCGCTTCTCCAGCTCGGGTCCTGCGCCTTCGGGGACCTCGATCGCGTTGATCTTCACAACAGCCATGACCTCGACAATACGTCGCCCGTGCGCGGGCGGGCGCGCGCCGGGACGAGCCCGGGGGCACAATCGAGCCGATGTGGTACGACGAAGGCGGAGCAGGCGTCCCGATCCTGCTGCTGCACGGATTGATGGGCAGCGCACGCACCTGGGGCGATCAGCTGGACTGGCTGCGCCGCCACGGGCACGTCTACACCTTCGACGCGGCGGGCCATGGTCGGCCGGCGCCGCAGGAACTGACCACCGAGGCGTTCGTCGCCGATCTCGCCGAAGCCACCGAGGAGATCACCGAGCCGATAGTGGTCATCGGTCATTCGATGGGGGCGCTGCACGGCTGGGTCTTCGCCGCGCAGTATCCGGAGCGGGTGCGCGCGCTGGTGGTCGAGGACATCGCCCCCGATTTCACCGGCCGCACCGCCGCCGACTGGGCCGCCATGATCGAGGCGTGGCCGCAGCCGTTCCCGGACGCCGAGTCGGTGCTCGAGTACTTCGGGCCGGTCGCCGGGCGCTACTTCCTGAACTCCTTCGAGCACGGGCCGGACGGGTACCGGCTGCACGGCTCGGTCGCGACCTTCCGTGACATCTCCGAAGAGTGGGGCACCCGCCATTTCTGGGAGCAGTGGCGGGCGGTGCGCGTCCCGGTGCTGCTCATCGAGGGCGAGCACACCATCACCCCGGCCGGGCAGATGCGAGAGATGGCCGCGACCAATCCGAACGCGGAGTACGTGCTGATCCCGGACGCCGGGCATCTGGTCCACGACGATCAGCCGGAGCGCTACCGCGCCGAGGTGGAGCGCTTTCTCGGCCGGGTTCTGGCCTGATCCGCGCCGCGACCTGCGGCGCCGCTAACTATCTCCCTCACCGGCGAGTGCGAACAGCCCGTCGGCCGTCTGCTCGATCAACCCATCGATCAGCAGCGAATCCAGCGCCCGGTCGCGTTGGCCGGGATCCCGGGTCCAGGCCAGGTCGAGGCGCATCCGTTCCACCGGGCCGCTCGCGGCGCGCAGCACATCGAGCAGGCGGCCGCGCGCCTGGCGGTCGGTGCCCTCGTACTTCTGGGTGCGGCGCACCACCTCCGACACCGGACGGCCCGCGGTCACCCAGGCGCAGACGGGCAACGGGCATCGCGCGCAGTCGGGCGTGCGCGCGGTGCACACCGTCGCGCCGAGCTCCATCAGCGCCGCGGAAAACCGTGCGGCGCGGTCGATTTTCGCGGGCAGCAGTGCCTCGGTCTCGGCCAGGTCGCGTGCCGCGGGGTTGCCCGCCTCGGCGCGGCCGTGCACGGCGCGCGCGACCACCCGGCGCACGTTGGTGTCCACCACCGGCACGCGCTGGCCGTAGGCGAAGCAGGCGACCGCCCGCGCGGTGTACGCGCCGATGCCCGGCAGCCCGAGCAGCACGTCCACGTCGGCGGGGACCTCGTCGCCGTGTTCGGCCGCGAGCACCCGCGCGCACTCGTGCAGCCGCAGCGCCCGCCGCGGATAGCCGAGCTTGCCCCATGCGCGCAGCACCTCGGCCTGGGAGGACGCGGCCATCGCCGACGGCACCGGCCAGCGCGCCACCCACTCCAGCCAGATCGGCTCGACCCGCACCACCGGCGTCTGCTGCAGCATGATCTCGCTCATCAAGATCTGCCACGCGGTGACGCCGGGGCGTCGCCACGGCAGGTCGCGGGCGGTCTCGGTGTACCAGTCCAACAGCGCGTCGGGGTCGATGCCGCGATCGCCGGGTTGTTGCCGGGCCGGGGTGGCCCGACCAGTGCCGCTACGCATTGCCCTCACCGTCTCCGCCGCTCGGCGGACAGTCCATATTTGCCGACCCGTAACGAAACCGACTCGCTGGTAGCGAACGCGTTGTGCACAATGGTCGGTATGTCTGATTCAAACCCGATCAGCGCCTGGAAGTCCCTCCGCGAGGGCAACGAGCGTTTCGTCAACGGCACGCTGTTGCATCCTAGTCAGGGGGCTGCCGACCGGGCGAAGCTCGTCGGCGGTCAGCATCCTTCCGCCATCGTGTTCGGTTGCGGCGACTCGCGTGTGGCGGCGGAGTTGATCTTCGACCAAGGGCTCGGCGACATGTTCGTCGTGCGCACCGCGGGCCACGTGGTGGACAGTTCGGTGCTCGGCTCGATCGAGTACGGCGTGCAGGTCCTGAACGTGCCGCTGATCGTGGTCCTCGGACACGACAGCTGCGGCGCGGTGAAAGCGACCATCGACGCGCTCGACGGCGGCGAGGTGCCAGGCGGATTCATCCGCAGCGTCGTCGAGAAGGTGTCGCCCTCCATCCTGATCGGCCGCCGCGAGGGCCTCTCCAGCGTGGACGAGATGGAGGCCAGGCACGTCGTGGAGACCAGCAGGCTGCTGATGCAGCGGTCGATGATCATTTCCCAGCGGGTCGCGACCGGCGAGCTGGCCATCGCCTGTGTGACTTACAAACTGGCCGAAGGTCAGGTCCAATTGCAGCGTGTCGTCGGCAACATCGGCGAGGTCGTCTGAACCGGTTCCGTGCGGAGTTTCCCCAGCGTGCCGGGTGTCATACACCCGGCACCGTGGCGTCGTCCCATCCGACACGCCGAGGTCCTGAGACACCGCGCCCGGTGCTGCCCGTAAGTTTGAATCGTGCTGGAACCGACTGGACCGCTGCCTCCGGAGATCTACTGGCGTCGTCGCGTTTTCGCCATCGGGATCCTGGTCGTGGCGCTCGCGCTGGTGATTTGGCTGGCGGTGATGGCCGTCCGCGGTGGCGGCTCGCCCGGTGACGCCAAACCGGTCGCGTCGAGTTCGACCTCGTCGGTGAAGAAGTCGGGCGATGCGGCCAAGTCCCCGGCCGACGCGCCGAAGTCTTCGGGAAGTCCGGTGCCGAGCGCGGTTCCGGCGGCGGCGGGGCAGTGCCCCGATCAATCGCTCGCGGTGAAGGTGACCGTCGAGCAGCCCACCTATAAGGCGGGTGAGCAGCCGGTGTTCGGCATCGTGATCACCAACATCTCCTCGGTGACCTGCTCGCGCGATGTCGGCTCCGGGCTGCAGCAGATCTCGGTGTACACCCTCGACGGCAGCCGCAGGCTGTGGTCGAGCACGGACTGCTACCCGGACGGTCAGCCCGACGTGCGCAACATGAATCGCGGTGAACAGGCCGCGTTCCAGGTCACCTGGTCCGGCTCCACCTCGCAACCGAATTGCGCGGGCGAGCGTGTTCCGGTCCCGCCAGGGGCGTATTCGGTTGTCGCGCAATTAGGTTCGGTGCGCAGCGCGGCCGAGCCGTTCAACATCGCCTGAGCGGCTTCACCGGTTCCGGTCGAACGAATTGTCCACGCCCGCTTCGGCGAGGCGGGTCAGTCCCTCGCGAATCTGCCGCGCCCTCGGCACCCCGATCCCGTCGACGGACTGTAGATCGCTCGCGGTGGCCACGAGCAGCCCCTGCAACGAGCCGAACGAGTCGACCAGCGATTCGATGTGGGTGAAGCGCAGCCGGGGGATCCGGGTGAGCACCCGGTAGCCGCGCGGACGCATCGGCAGGTCGAGCGCCTCGATGGTGTTCGGATGGCCGAACGGCGCGGCCAGATTGGTGAGGTCGAGCAGTTCGGCGTCGGTGAGCAGGTCGAGGCCCGCCAGCGCGCGATCCACCGTGGCCGGGGCGGGCTCGTCCGCCAGGTAGTCGCGGATGAGCAGCTCGCGAAGCCACGCGCTGTCGCCGACCAGATCCTCCAATTGCAGCGCGAGCTGGCGACCGTCCGCCCCGAGTTCCAGCACGCTCTGCTCGATCTCCTTGGCCAGGCGGCGCACCAGTTCCAGGCGCTGGGCCGCGGACAACGCGTCGCGCAGGGTGACGACGTTCTCGATCTCGCTCTCGGAGAGTTGCTCGCACACCTGATCCAGGCGGGCCTTGTAGCGCTCCAGCGTGCCGAGCGCCTGGTTCGCCCTGCCCAGGATGGTGGCCGAGGGCTCGACCAGATGGCGCACGTCGTCGACGTACAGCGTCACCGTGCGCATCGACTTGCTCACCGCGATCACCGGGTAGCCGGTCTGGGCGGCCGTCCGTTCCGCGGCTCGATGCCGGGTGCCGGATTCCGCGCTCGGCAGGTTCGGATCGGGCACCAGGTGCACGTTGGCGCGCAGGATGCGGGCGCCGTCGGTGGAGAGCACCACCGCGCCGTCCATCTTCGACAGCTCGCGCAACCTGGTCGGCGCGAATTCGACGTCCAGCTCGAAGCCGCCGTCGCAGAGGCGCTCGACGTCGTCGTCGTGGCCGAGCACGATCAGGCCGCCGGTGCGGCCGCGCTGAATGCGTTCCAGTCCGTCCCGCAGCGGCGTGCCCGGCGCGAGCCTGGTGACGATCTCGGCGAGCCGGTTCCTGGTGACCGGGACCTGAGGACGGGGCGCGACGGGGGCCGGCTTGCCGAGCAGATACGCGGCCCACCGCCCCGGAATCACTCGGCCGCCTCGGTCCGTGCCGCCCGCCGCGCCCGCAGACCGCTGATCCGCAACGCCGAGCCGACGTCGGTCACCTCGTGAATCTTCATGCCCCCGCCCTTCACTCGATCCAGCCCCGGCGGCACCAGCGCGGTGGTGAACCCGAGTCGCTGAGCCTCGGCAAGCCTACGTGCCAGGCCGGTCACTTTGCGTACCTCTCCCGCGAGGCCGACCTCGCCGAGTATCACCCAGCCCGGCGGCAGCGCGGTGTCGGATTCGGCGCTGGCGATGGCCAGCGCGATGGCCAGGTCGGCGGCGGGTTCGACGAGCCGCATCCCGCCGACTGTCGCCGCGTAGACGTCGTGCTTGCCGAGGAAGACCCGGCCGCGGCTCTGCAACACCGCGAGCACCATGGCGACTCGGTTGTAGTCGAGCCCGCTGACCGCGCGGCGCGGCGCCGGAATCTCGGTCTTCACCGTCAAGCCCTGTACCTCGCCGACCAGCGGCCGTTTGCCATCCATCGCGACGGTGACCGCGGTGCCGGGCACCGAATCGGTGCGGTGGTGCAGGAACAGCCCCGACGGGTCGTCGACGCCCGCGATGCCGTCCTCGTGCAACTCGAAGCAGCCCACCTCGTCGGCGCTGCCGAAGCGGTTCTTGATGCCGCGCACCATGCGCAGCGTGGAGTTCCTGTCGCCCTCGAACTGCAAGACCACGTCCACCAGGTGTTCGAGGGTGCGCGGGCCCGCCACGTTGCCGTCCTTGGTCACGTGCCCCACCAGCAGCACGGCGATTCCGCTCGCCTTGGCCAGCGAGGTGAGCGCCGCCGTCACCGCGCGCACCTGGGTGACGCCGCCGATGACCCCGTCCACGTCCGGCGCGAGCATGGTCTGCACGGAGTCGACCACCAGCAGCGTCGGCCGCACCTGCTCGACGTGTCCGAGCACGATCGACAGATCCGACTCAGCGGCCAGGTACACCCGTTCGTGCACCGCGCTGGTGCGGTCCGCGCGCAGCCGGACCTGCCCTGCGGACTCCTCGGCCGTCACGTACAGCGACTTCTCGTCGCGCTGCTTCGCCCACCGGTGCGCGACCTCGAGCAGCAGCGTCGACTTGCCGACACCGGGTTCGCCGGAAAGCAGCACCACCGAGCCCGCGACCACCCCGCCGCCGAGCACCCGGTCCAGCTCGCCGACACCGGTCGGCCTCGCCTTGGTGACCTTCGAATCGATTGTGGAGATCGGGGCCGCCGCGGTGCTCGGCAGCATGGCGCGCCTCCCCGGCGCAGCGGCCGACGCGGCCGAGACGGCCACCTCGTCCACCGTGCCCCACGCCCCGCAGTCCGGGCACTTGCCCACCCACTTC
Organism: Nocardia sp. bgisy134; assembly: GCF_057708325.1. NCBI lineage: Bacteria > Bacillati > Actinomycetota > Actinomycetes > Mycobacteriales > Nocardiaceae > Nocardia > Nocardia sp. bgisy134. The sequence goes on along the minus strand of NZ_JBYIRW010000006.1, from coordinate 234,009 downwards.
GCCACCTCGTGCGAGCAGGCGGAGCACCGGAAGATCGGCTTTATCTTTGCCACAGGCGCACCTTACGTACCGGGCCCGACAGATCCCCGCCGGACGTGGCGGGTATAGAAAAGGCTGCCGCACCGGGTGCGACAGCCTTCGTTCTCGGTCCGCGTCGGACGGACGGCTCAGTGGCCGCCGCCGTGGGCGCCGCCTTCGGCCGGGCCCGACTTGTCGGACTCGTGGCGCTCGGCCTCGGTGCCCGCGTCGACCGGCACCTGGACCTGGACGGTGCCGTTCTCCTTGAAGTTGAACGAGACGGTGTAGGTCAGGCCGGGGGTGATGTCCTTGGTCAGACCGGTGATCTCGATGGTGGCGGGCTTGGCCTCGGGATCGGCGGTCTTCTGTCCGGTCGGCTGCGCGCCGTGGCTGTCCGAACCGTGGGTGTCGGTGCCGTGGGTGTCGGTGCCGTGCGAGTCGGTCGCGCTCTTGTCGCTGTGCTGGGCGGACGCCGCGACGACGGTCTGCTGCGGCTCCAGCTTCACCGCGGACTGACCCGACGGCGGGGTGATCTTCACCGGGCCGAGGTCGGTGGTGACGCTGGTGAGCTCGTCGGTGACGGTCTCGCTGTTGTTCACGATGGACAGCGCGATGAGCGCCTTGCCGCCCTTGACGTTGGTGTAGCCCTCGGACGGGTACACGATGTGCACGTTCCGCAGCGAGATGTCCTCGACCTCGGCGTTGTTGCCGTTGACCGCCGGGGCCTGGTTCGCGGTCTGGGAGACCTGACCCGCGCCGCAGCCGGACAGGGCGAGCGCCGCGCCCGCGGCGAGTGCGGCGACAGTCACCATGAGACGGGGCTTCCGCGCCACCGACGAGGCGGTCACAGCTTTCAGGGCAGTCACGGGTTGTCCTCCATGTCGACCGGGATCACTCCGCTACGGAGAGTAGTAACTAGGCAGCGTAGTAGTCGACCCAGGGGACCCATCGGTCGGGCCGGGATCTCGGCCCGGCGACACCGCCGACGGTCGGCATCCGTTGCATAACGGTTCGGTGGCCCGGCGGTGCGGTTGCGGGCCGAGTGCGGAGGCGCCTGGCGGGACACGGGCAAGGTGGCGCCGGTGGATAACTCGTTCTGGCACAACGTAATGCACAACGACCGGGTTCTGTCAACCCCCTCGGTCCGCTCGTTGTGGCCCTGACCTGCACAGTTGATCGCGCCGTTATCGAGTCGCATGTTAAACTGTGAACATCGAAAGGGGCACGGGACACATGATTTTTAAGGTCGGAGACACCGTCGTTTACCCCCACCACGGAGCGGCGCTGATCGAAGCAATCGAGACTCGCACCATCAAGGGTGTGCAAAAAGAGTATCTGGTCCTGAAGGTCGCCCAAGGCGATCTGACTGTTCGCGTACCCGCGGAAAACGCCGAATATGTCGGCGTGCGCGATGTCGTGGGCCAGGAGGGTCTCGACCGGGTCTTTCAGGTGCTGCGCGCGCCGCACACCGAGGAGCCGACCAACTGGTCTCGCCGCTACAAGGCCAACCTGGAGAAGCTCGCCTCCGGCGATGTGAACAAGGTGGCCGAGGTCGTCCGCGACCTGTGGCGTCGGGAGCAGGATCGTGGGCTGTCCGCCGGCGAGAAGCGCATGCTGGCGAAGGCCCGCCAAATCTTGGTCGGTGAACTCGCGCTTGCCGAGGGTACCGATGACGGCAAGGCCGAGACGCTGCTCGACGAGGTTCTCGCAGCGGCTTCCTGACCGTGAACAACTCTGACAGCGACAGTCCTGTCGTTGCCTTGGTTCCTGCCGCCGGCCGCGGCGTTCGTTTGGGCGAGAACATGCCCAAGGCGTTCGTCGCAGTCGGCGGTACACCCATGGTCCGGCTGGCCGTGGACGGCCTGCTGGCCTCCGGGGCGGTAGACCGGATCATCGTGATCGTCCCCGCCGAACTGGCCGAGAGCGCAGTCGCCCTGCTGCCGCCCTCGGACGCGGTGCGCGTGGTCGTCGGCGGCGCCGAGCGCACCGATTCGGTGCGCGCCGGTCTCGCCGCCGCGCCGGACGCGGGATATTTCCTGGTGCACGACGCCGCCCGCGCGCTCACCCCGCCCGAGTTGATCGCCCGGGTCGCGGCCGAGTTGCGGGCGGGTCATCGAGCGGTGGTTCCCGCCCTTCCAGTCGTCGACACCGTCAAGTCCGTCGACCCGGACGGCGTGGTGACCGGCACCCCCGATCGCGCCGCGCTGCGGGCGATCCAGACCCCGCAGGGCTTCGCCGCCGAGCTCCTGCACGCCGCCTACGAGACGAACGTGCTCGCGACCGACGACGCCGGACTCGTCGAGCGGCTCGGTGCCGAGGTGCGCACCATTCCCGGCGACCCGATGGCCTTCAAGATCACCACCCCGCTGGACCTCATGCTCGCCGAGACGGTGTGCAACGCGGCGCGCAGCGTATGAGAACGTCGTGACCATGCGAGTTGGTATCGGCAGCGACGTGCACCCCCTCGAACCCGGTCGTCCGTGCTGGATGGCGGGTCTGCTGTTCGACGGCGCCGACGGCTGCGCGGGCCACTCCGACGGCGACGTCGCCGCGCACGCGCTCTGTGACGCATTGCTCTCCGCGGCCGGGCTGGGTGATGTGGGCGCGGTGTTCGGTACGGGCCGCCCCGAGTGGGAGGGCGTCTCCGGCGCGACGATGCTGACCGAGGTACGCAGGCTGCTCGACGAGGCAGGATTCGACATCGTCAACGCTGCGGTGCAGGTCATCGGCAATAAACCGAAGATCGGGCCGCGTCGCGCCGAGGCGCAGCGGGTGCTGGGCGAACTGCTCGGCGCCCCGGTCTCGGTGTCGGGAACCACCACCGACGGGCTCGGTCTGACCGGACGCGGGGAGGGTGTCGCCTCGATCGCCACCGCGTTGCTACAAGCCCGCATATAGCACCACAGCGGGGTTTGGTCGAGCCGGGGGACGAACGCCCTGCTACGACCGGCTAAGATCGGCTGCCGTGACACTGCGCCTTTTTGACACCGAACGCCGAACCATGCGCGATTTCGCGCCGCTGGTTCCCGGCCGTGCTTCGGTGTACCTCTGTGGCGCCACCGTGCAGGGGGAACCTCATATCGGTCACGTGCGCAGCGGCGTCGCGTTCGACGTGCTGCGCCGCTGGCTGCTGGCCCACGACTACGACGTGTACTTCATCCGCAACGTCACCGATATCGACGACAAGATTCTGAACAAGGCCGCCGAGGCGGGCCGTCCGTGGTGGGAGTGGGCGGCGACCTACGAGCGCGCCTTCGACCGGGCCTACCAGATGCTCGGCGTGCAGCCGCCGTCCGCGGAGCCGCGGGCCACCGGCCACATCACCCAGATGGTCGATCTGATGCAGCGGCTCATCGACCGCGGGCACTCCTACGCCTCCGAGGGCAACGTCTACTTCGACGTGCAGAGCTACCCGGACTACGGCAAGCTGTCCGGCCACCGGCTCGACGACGTGCACCAGGGCGAGAGCGCGGGCGCGGGCAAGCGCGACCCGCGCGATTTCACGCTGTGGAAGGCGGCCAAGCCCGGCGAGCCGAGCTGGCCCTCGCCGTGGGGCCCCGGCCGCCCCGGCTGGCACCTGGAGTGCTCGGCCATGGCCGAGTTCTACCTCGGTCCGGAATTCGATATCCATTGCGGCGGTATGGATCTGGTGTTCCCGCACCACGAGAACGAGATCGCCCAGTCCAAGGCCGCGGGCGACGGATTCGCGCAGTACTGGCTGCACAACGGCTGGGTGACCATGGGCGGCGAGAAGATGTCCAAGTCGCTCGGCAATGTGCTTTCCGTGCCGAACGTGCTGAAAAAGGTTCGCCCCGTTGAACTTCGGTTCTACCTCGGCAGCGCGCACTACGGGTCGATGCTGGAGTACTCGGACAAGGCGCTGTACGACGCCGCGGCCTCCTACCAGCGCATCGAGGCGTTCATCCACCGGGTCACCGAGCGGGTCGGCGAGATCCCGGTCGGCAAGTGGACCGACGCGTTCGCCGAGGCGATGGACGACAACCTGGCCGTGCCGCGCGCGCTTGCCGAGGTGCATCACGTGGTGCACGAGGGCAACAAGGCGCTCGAGGTGGGTGCGGTCGACACCGCGCGGGAGCTGGCCGGGCAGGTGCGGGCCATGCTGAACATCCTCGGGGTGTGCCCGTTCGACCCGCAGTGGTACAGCCCGGAAGACAACTCGGCGGCGCAGGAGGCGCTCGACGTGCTGGTCGGCGCCGAGCTCGACCGTCGTCAACAGGCCCGCGCCGACAAGGATTGGGCCACCGCCGACGCCGTGCGCGACCGCCTCGTCGCCGCGGGCATCGAGGTGACCGACACCGCCGAGGGACCCCAGTGGTCACTGGGCAGCGGGCGCGGAAAGGCGAACTGATGGCAGGGAATTCGCAGCGCCGCGGCGCGGTGCGCAAGACAGGAAGCAAGAAGGGCGCGGTCGTCGGTTCCGGCGGCAAGCGCAGGCGCGGGCTCGAGGGGCGCGGCGCCACACCGCCCGCCGAGGCGCGGACCAAGCATCCCGCGGCCAAACGCGCCAAGGCCCAGGCCAAGGCGGCGGCTCAGGGACGCCCGACCGGTCGCGCGGGTGCGGCGGGCCGCCCCGCGGGTCGCAAGACCGAGGACGGTCCCGAGTTGGTGCTCGGCCGCAACCCGGTGGTCGAATGTCTGCGCGCGGGCGTCCCGGCGACGGCGCTGTTCGTCGCGGTCGGCACCGAGAACGACGAGCGGCTCACCGAGAGCGTGCAGACCGCCGCCAACGCGGGCATCTCCATCCTCGAGGTGCCGCGCACCGATCTGGACCGGATGAGCAACAGCGGCATGCACCAGGGTGTTGCCCTGCAGGTGCCGCCGTACCGCTACGCCCACCCGGACGATCTGGTGGACCGGGTGCGCGGCTCGGCCGAGCCCGCGTTGCTCGTCGCGCTGGACAACATCTCCGATCCGCGCAATCTCGGCGCGGTGATCCGCTCCGTGGCGGCGTTCGGCGGCCAGGGCGTGCTCATCCCGCAGCGGCGCAGCGCCAGCGTCACCGCCGTCGCGTGGCGCACCAGCGCGGGCGCCGCGGCCAGGCTCCCGGTCGCGCGGGCCACGAATCTGACTCGCACGCTGAAGGATTGGGCCAACCAGGGCTTCCAGGTGGTCGGCCTGGACATGGGCGGCGACACCACGCTCGACGAGTTCGACGGCACCGCGCCGACGGTGATCGTGGTCGGCTCCGAGGGCAAGGGGCTTTCGCGCCTGGTCAGGGAGAACTGCGACAGCATCCTGAGCATCCCGATGGCGGGGGCAGTCGAGTCGCTGAACGCGTCGGTGGCGGCAGGCGTCGTGCTCGCCGAGATCGCTCGTCAGCGCCGCGCTTGACGATTCGCGCGCGGGGCCGAAAGCCCGTACGCGACAAATGATTCGAGGAGGAGGGGCCACCGCGCCGGATGGCCCACTTCCAGGCCGCGGCGAAACGCCCCGTGCCTTGCGCGATCCGCAAAATACGCGGAGATCCCTGGGAGCCCCGTAGAATTCGGCGAGTGGTGATACCCAACCAGCCCATCGGTTCGCCGGTCGAGCATCCGAATGCCACGGCCGTGTTGTTTCTCGGCGCGGCAAGCATCCTGTGCTGCGGGGCGCTCGGCCCGGTGGCGTGGGCGTTGGGCAAGCGCGCCCTCGACCAGATCGAGCAGTCCGGCGGCGCGATCGGCGGCCGCGCCCAGGTGTTGGTCGGCTACATCCTCGGCGTCGTCGGCACCGTGCTGATGGTCCTGATGGCGATCGCGTTCCTACTGATCACGCTGGGCGGCAACGCTTAGCGACTGCCGGATGTAGTCCGTCACGGCCCCAGCTCAGTCGAGGATCGGCCGCTCGGCGTCGGCGCTGCTGTCCCAGGTGGGCCATTCGGAACTGATGCTCCCGGTCCAGTTGGGCTGCCTTCGGTCGCGGAACGCGGCCATCGCCTCTCCGCCGTCGACGCTCTTGCCGACGTGGGCGTTGAGTTCCGACTCGAGCTGACCGACCATGGCAGGGCTCATCCCGAGGCCCTCCCAGAGCAGGCGCTTGGACAACGCCACGGGCAGCGGCGCCGAACCGTTGACCAGATCGTGCGCCACCGACAGCGCGGTATCCAGCACCTCGCTGCCCGCGAGGCACGCGTTGGCCAGGCCCATCGCCTTGGCCTCGTCACCGTCGAAGGTGCGGCCCGTCAGCATGATGTCGGCGGCATTGGCCATGCCGACCAGCCTGGGCAGGGTCCAGTGCGCGTAGCCGTCGGCGAGCACACCGCGGCGCACCTGGTTCAGCCCGTATACCGCGTCGCGCGCCATGTACCGCAGATCGCATTGCAGCGCCAGTGCCAGCCCGATGCCGACCGCGTGCCCGTTGACCGCGGCGATCACGGGCTTGCGCACCCGCCACGGCGCAGGCTCGATGGTGGCGCTGACCTCGCCCACCCGATTCGATAGATCCGCGCCCGCGCAGAACGCGGGCGGCGTCCCGGTGATCACGACCGCTCGGATCGCATCCTCGCTGTCGCAGCGTTGCAGCGCCGCACCGAGCTCAGCGGCCATGGCCGGAGTGAAGGCATTCTGCTGGGCGGGCCGGTTGAGCGTGAGGACGGCGATGCCCGAAGAGACATCGACGAGCAATTCCGAACTCATGCCACAGGATGGTAACGGGTGTGTTGTCGGCGCGCTGGCACTGTGCTGTTGGCGCGCTGGCGCGCGCGGGTTCGCGGCCCCTTGTGTCTCGCGTCCCAGCAGCCGAGATTCGCGCCTGCGGCGCATGCATCTCGGCCGCTGGGAAGCGAGACGGCCGCGAACGGGCTCGTCAGACTCGCCCTCGCGATGGTTGGGGAGCGCGGAGGACACAGCGTTGGGTCCTTGGGCGTGCCGCGCTACCAGTGGAGTGTCAGCGCAGGATCTTGCGGCCGATCGCGTACTTGTGGACTTCGGTGGGTCCGTCGTAGAGGCGGAAGGCGCGCATGTCGCGGAAGATCATTTCGACCACCGTCTCGTCGCTGATGCCGATGCCGCCGAGCACCTGCACGCAGCGGTCGGCGACCTTGAACAGTTCCTCGGAGACGTAGGACTTCGCGATCGAGCTCTCGTGCCGCGCCTTCTCGCCCTGGTCCATGAGCCAGCAGGCGTGCCAGATGGTCAGGCGGCACTGGTGCAGCGCGATCTCGTTGTCCGCCAACATGAACGACACACCCTCGTGTTCGCCGATCGGCTTGCCGAACGCGGTGCGGGTCTTGGCGTGCTGGATCGCGATGCTCTGTGCCCGTTCGGCCGCGCCGAGCCAGCGCATGCAGTGCGTGAGCCGGGCCGGTGCCAGCCGCAGCTGGGCGTAGCGCAGCGCCTGCCCGGCCTCGCCGAGCAGCGCCGACTTGGGCAGCACCAGGTTGTCGAACCGGACGACGCCGTGCCCCGCGACGTAGTTGCGGTCCATCGTGTTCATCGTGCGCTCGATGACGATGCCGGGCTGGTCGCCGTCGGTGAGGAACAGCGTGGGCCCTTCGGGCAGGTGCGGGTTGGCGGCGAGGCGGGCCATGATGATCCAGGTCTTGGCGCCGTTGGCGCCGGTGATCAGCCATTTGCGGCCGTTGACGGTGAAGTTCTCGCCGTCGAAAACGGCCTCGGTGGCCAGCTGCGCCGGGTCGGAGCCCGCGCCCTCGGGTTCGGTCATCGCGAAGACCGAGCGCTGGTGTCCGTTGATCACCGGCATCAGGTAGCGGTCGATCTGCTCCTGATTCGCGACCTTGGACAGCAGGAACATGTTGCCCTCGTCGGGCGCCGCGCAGTTCATCGCGATCGGGCCGAGGGTGGACCAGCCCGCCGCCTCGTAGATGACGGCCTGTTCGACGTGGCTCAGGCCGCGCCCGCCGAGCGCCTCGGGGGCCTGCACCGTCAGCAGCTTCTCCGCGCGGGCGAGTTCCACCAGCTCCTGGCGGAGTTCGTCGGTGGGCCCGTGCGCGGTCAGGCGCGGATCGCGCTCGAACGGGACGATTTTGTCGATCACGAACTGGCGGACGCGGTCGCGTTCGGCGGCGAGTTCGGCGGGAATCGAAAAGTCGATCATCGTTGGTCACCATTCGTTCGGCGGCGGGTGAGTCCGAGCATACGAAACCCGCCGCCGTTGACTGAAGGCGGCTGCCATCACAGAGGTTCGATAGCGCGTCGCGACCCGTCTACCTGCACTGACAAGCCCTGTCGGCGCGATGTCGGCGGCCTGTCAGCCGGGCCGCGCATCTTTGGTTCATCGAGAGCGCGGGCCCCACCGGCCCCGCCCCGCAGGACCGAAGAACCGGATGAGGAGAACCACCATGCTGACCGTCGCCGCCATCGCCCAACTGCTGATCGCCGCCGCCTTCGTGAGCATCCCCCTGGTGCGCCACCGCTACGGCGCCGCCGCGAAGGCCGCCGCCGAGGCGGAACTGAACCGCCAGGGCGTCCGGCCCGGCGTGCTCGCCGAACACGGCATGCGCTTCGACGCGGGCGGCCACGAGACCTGGGCGCCGTTGTCCATCGCGCTGGTCATGGTCGCGCTGGCCGGACTGAACCTGGCCGCCGTCCCGTGGGGCCAGACGCTGACCTGGATCTGCCAGGTGCTCGTGGTGATCGTCAACATCGTCATCCTCTACAGCAACCTGACCGCCGCCAAGAGCATCGAGCACGCCTTCGCCAAAACCGGCGACCCGGAACTCGCCCGCATCGACGCCCGCCGCTTCCTCGCGGCCGCCGAGAACGCCTTCCCGCGCTGGGTGATGCCGTGGCTGCAGAACGCCCGCCACGCGATCGTCTTCGGCGGCTCGATCCTGGTCCTCGTCGCTCTGATCGCCGCCTGACGCACCTCGACCCGAAGCCCGGTTCCGCATTGCGCGGGACCGGGTTTCGTCGCATCCAGGACCCCAGCCTCCGCCTCCGCCCACCAAGCCAGCTCCCTCCGCCACCACAGTCGGCCACCGTGGTGGCCGGCGTCGCCGTAGCGGGTTGCAATGCGCCGGCAGCGCACGGTCAATCCCCGACCACCTCACCGCTGACGTTGTCGCACACCATGCACACGCCTTGCATAGGCACCGCCTGTGTGAGGCGTTCGGAAGGTGTGTGTCATCCAGCCCCGGACATTTCTGACAGGCTGGACGCCGTGCGTGTTGCTCTGCTCGGTCCGATCGCCGCCTTCGCCGACGACGGGTCGCCTCTCGATCTCGGTGGTGTGCGGCTGCGAATGCTGCTGGCCAGGCTGGCGCTGGAGGCGGGACGGCCGGTCTCGGTGGACGCGCTCGTCGACGGGCTGTGGGGCGAGCAGCCGCCCGCCGAAGCGGCCGGTGCGTTGCAGGCATTGGTTTCCCGGCTGCGCAAGGCCTTACGCGGCGCGGGCACACTCGAACTCGGTCCCGGCGGCTACCGGCTGTCGGTGCGCCCCGAGGATGTGGACGCGCACCGCTTCGAGTCCATCGCCGCCGACGGCCGCCGCGACCTGGCGGCGGGCAAGGTGGCGGCGGCGGGAGCCACGCTGGCCGACGCGCTCGCGCTCTGGCGGGGGCCCGCGCTCGCCGATGTGCGCGACGCCCCGTTCGCCGATCTCGCGGTCGCGCGGCTGGAAGAGCTGAAATCCACCGTCGCCGAGGACAATTACGACATCGAGATCCGACTCGGCAGGCACGCCGACGTCCTCGCCGACCTGGAAGCGGCCGCCGCCGAACGCCCGCTCGCCGAGCGACTGGCCGGGCTGCGCATGCGCGCGCTCTCGGCCGCGGGCCGCCAGTCCGACGCACTGGCCGTCTACGAACAGATTCGCGAGCGGCTCGGCGACGAACTCGGCGTCGATCCGTCCGCCGAACTGCGGGAGGTCCACCTGGCCCTGCTGCGCGGCGAGCTTGATCGCCCCGCGCCGCGACCGGAGCCGACGGTGAACCGAATTCCGTTGCCGCTCACCAATTTCGTCGGACGGGAACGCGAGCTGGCGCGGGTCGCCGAGTTGCTCGACGCGGGACGTCTCGTCACGCTGGTCGGCCCCGGCGGGGCGGGCAAGACCCGGGTGGCGGTCGAAACGGTCACCCGGCACCGGGCTCACGAACGCGGCCGGGTCTGGTTCGTCCCGCTGGCCGGCGTGAGTACCCCGGAACAGCTGACCGACACCGTGCTCGGCGCGCTGGGTTCCTGGGACCTGCGGGTGTCCGACAACCGGCCGACGCAGCCGCTCACCGGACCCGACCGTATCGCCGAACTGCTCGACGTCGGTCCCGCGGTGCTGGTGCTCGACAACTGCGAGCATCTGATCGAGTCCGCCGCGGAACTGGCCGACGGCCTCCTCGAAAGGCTTCCGCAGCTGCGGATTCTCGCGACCAGCCGTGAGCCGCTCGCCATCGCCGGCGAGGCGCTGTACCAGCTCGGTCCGCTCGAATTGCCCGGCGAGGCAGTCGAACTCGCCGGTGTCGCCGATGCCGCCGCGGTGCGGCTGTTCCTGGACAGGGCGATCGCGGCCCGCCCCGATTTCGTCTTGGACGCCGAGACGGCCGGGCCGGTAGTGGACATCTGCCGTCAGCTCGATGGCCTGCCGCTGGCGCTCGAGCTCGCGGCGGCCAAGCTGCGTTCGATGAGCGTCGAGCAGATCGCGCGCAGACTCGACGATCGCTTCCGGCTGCTGACCTCGGGCAGCCGCACCGCACAACCGCGCCAGCGCACGCTGCTCGCCCTGGTGGCTTGGAGCTGGGACCTGCTCACCGAGCCGGAACGGACACTGGCGCGCAGACTCTCGCTGTTTCCCGGCGGCGCGAAGCTGGAGGCATTGGAGGAGATCTGCGCCGATGCGACCCTGCCCGGCGAGGACGTGCTGTATGTGGCCGACGCGCTGGTGGAGAAGTCCGTCCTCACGGTCTCCGGCGACCCCGAGCCGCGCTATCGCATGCTCGCGACCATCCGCGCCTACGCGGCCGACCGGCTGGAGGAGACCGGTGACGACCTCGCCGATCGCTTCGCCGAACACTACCTGGCGCTGGCCGAGCGGCACGAGCCGTCGCTGCGCACCCGAGACCAGCTGCGCGCCATGGCGATTCTCGACGCGGAACACGAAAATCTGGTAGCCGCACTGCGATCCACGCTCCACAACGGTGACGGCCTGCGCGCATCGCGTTTCGTCGGCGCGTTGTTCTGGTACTGGGGCATCCGCGGCATGGGCACCCAGTTCGAGACCTTCCTCGCCGCCGTACTGCGCCTCGACGACGCGCTGCCCGAGCGCGAGCGGGCCGCACTGCGGCTGATCCAGTTGCTCGCGGGCGCGCCGATCACGGAAAGCGTCGCGGTGCGGACGTTGATCGAGGACGGCGAGGTGGCGGGCGCGCTCGACTTCCACCCGGCCCTGTTGCTCTGGGTTCCGCTGCTCGCCGCGTCGGCGGGCGCCGACGACCTCGGCGCACGCGTGCTCGATCGGGCGCTGGCCGCGCCGGACCCGTGGGTGCGGTCCTGCGCGCACTGGGCCCGGGATCACGTGTGGACAGAACAGGGCGATCGGCGTGCGGGGACCGAAGACCGTGCCGCGGCGCTGCGCGGGTTCGCGGCGGTGGGCGATCGCTGGGGGCTCGGTATGGCGCTGCTGGCTGTCGGCCGCGATCACTCGCTGCGCGGCGAACACGACGACGCCATCGCGGTCTTCGAGAAGGGCGTCGCGGTCAGCAGCGAACTCGGCGGCCAAGACGATCTGTTCCACTGCCGCGCCCGGCTCACCGCCGAACGCATGCGCGCGGGCGACCTGGACGGCGCGCTGCGCGATATCGAGGCGATGCGACGGCAGGCCACCGAGCGAGGCCACCGGCGCAGCGCCGCGGAGACCCTCTTCGCGCTCGCCGAATGGCACCGTCGCGCGGGCGACGTGCCCGCCGCCGACCGCACGATCGACGAGCTCGCGGCGATCGCCGACCGGCTCGGCCTCCCGGACGCCATGGCCGCCGATCTCGTCACCGCCGCCCGCCTGGCCAACCGTCTCGCCGAGGGCGATGCGACCGCGGCCCGCGCGCTCTTTCCCCGCGCTGCCGCGGGCCTGTTCGCCTGGGCCGACGCCGCCAACACCGCCCACGTCGCCGAACTGCTCGCCGAACTGCGCACACTCGAGAACGCCCCCGAGGACGCCGCGGAAGCCCTCGGCCTCAGCGCGTCCCTCCGCGGCGACTTCGACGCGGGCGAACCCCGCCTCACCACCTTGGCGAACTCCCTCACCGACCGACTAGGTCAGGAAACCTACAAAGCCGCCTTCCATCATGGCGCGACCCTACCGAGGGCCGAAGCCCTAGCCCGCCTCCGCACTGCGGTAGGCCTCACCGACCAGTGACCCACGCCCCGCCCATTACCGGCGTTGTAACGTCCACGGCCGCATTGCCCAAACGACATGATGAGCGCAATCGCCATGAGGCGCGCCGCCGCTGACGGTATGTCGGGCCGCAGCTCAGCGCGGCACGACGAGGCGGTCGACCTGTCCGGGGACTCAGACGCGCCGCACGAGTCGCGTATGTCCGGGACCGGTCAGATCATCGAGGGCCGAGGGCCGCGCTGCCATCGCCATGAGCAGCGCCTCACCGGTGCCGCGTACCTCCGGCCCGGCGCCGAAGGTCCAGTCGATGTCGGTGGCGACCAGTCGCAGTCCACGCACCAGCCACGCACCCCGGATCAGCGGTGCGAAGCGGACGAAGTCGAGTGCCGCGCGCAGTCGAACCGGCGGGATTGTTCGCGCCAGTCCCAAGGGCCGCCGAATGTCCTGGTGATGAATCATCGCCTCGGCAAGAGCGACCCGCCCGCCGAACCAGGCGGTCAGGCCGACTGGTTGCTGCCGAGCGCGGATCAGCTCGACCAACTGCTCTGGGCTCGCGTCGAGGTATCTCGCGACATCGGCCGCATTGATCCGAGCCAGCGACCAGCCGCGGGCGCGGCGGCAGGCAAACCTCATCGGCGTCAGCTCGCCGTAGCCGATCACGTGCGCCGCCACGTCGCGCACCCGCCACTGCGAACAGAGGCTTGGCGCCTGCCACTGGTTGTCGGAGAGGCTCGCCAACAGGTCTGCCAGTTCGGCCCGCTCCGCGCGCGCTTCTGCGTTCATCTCCGTGGTCATCGCCATCCCCCACGCCGCTCGGATGCCGTCGGCACCTCACAGCGTGCCAGCGACCCCGGTCGGTGACAAATCGGCTCAAATCCGATCGCCGACTGGGGCCGTCGAACCAGATGCGGTGTCGCATCAAGCCGTATACGACGTGCTGTGCACGATCGGCGGCCTACCCGACCGATCGGCACCGATTCAGCGAAATCGCGCCAGCTGGCGGCGGCGGTTGCCGATCACCCGGCAGACCACGTAGATCGAGAACGAGATCGCCGTGACGAAGGTCGACACCGGAACGCCGGGGGCCAGGGACAGCAGGATGCCGCCGACCGCGGCGAGTTCGGCGAAGACGATCGCCAGGATCGTCGCGCGGGCCGGGTTGGCGGTGAGCTGGGCGGCGGCCGCTGCGGGGGTGATGAGCAGCGCGAGCACGAGCAGCGCGCCGACGATCTGGACGCCGAAGGCCGCGGTGATGCCGAGCAGCACGGCGAAGATCACCGCGAGGGCACGCACCGGCACACCGCGCGCCACCGCGACTTCCGGATCCGAGCTGGCGAACAGCAGCGGCCGGTAGATCACCGCGAGCACGCCGAGCACCAGCACCGTGCAGGTGATGAGCAGCGCGAGACCGCTGTATCCGACGCTGACCACCTGACCGGTCAGCAGCGAGAACTTGGATCCGGCGCGCTCCGGCCCGAGCCAGAGGAACAGCACGGAGAGCCCGAGCCCGAACGAGAGCACCACCGCGATCACCGAATCGCGTTCCCGCGCACGGGTCCCGAGCACGCCGAACAGCACGGCGGCCACCACCGACCCGATGATCGCCCCGAGCCCGACTCCGATCCCGGCGAGCAGCGCCGCGGCCGCGCCGGTGAGCGACAGCTCGCTGGTGCCGTGCACCGCGAACGACATCTGCCTGCTGATGATCAGCGGACCGATCGCCCCGGCGAGCAGCCCGAGCAGGGCCGCCGCCAGCACCGCCTGCTGGACGAAGTCGTAGGAGAGCAGATCGACCGTGGTGGACAGGTCGAACATCTTCGAGAAGACATCGGCGAGTTTGCCGGTCATGCCCGAACCTCGCTGAAGCTCGGCTCCGGCATGCCCGAGGCGCGCTGGCACATGATTCGCTCACTGCGTTCGCTCATGCCTTCGCCTCGCTGACGCTCGGCTCCAGCATGCGCGAGGCGCGCTGGCACATGATTCGCTCACTGCGTTCGCTCATGCCTTCGCCTCGCTGACGCTCGGCTCCAGCATGCGCGAGGCGCGCTGGCACATGATTCGCTCACTGCGTTCGCTCATGCCCGAACCCCTCTCGTATCGGGTTCGGCGTGGCAGTGCTGCGCGCCTGCCGCGCCGAGGGCGTCCATGGTGTCACCGGTGCCGACCACCACCAGCCGCCCGCGCACCCGCAGCACGTCGACCTCGGTCTGGTACAGCTCGGAGAGCACCTCGGAGGTCATCACCTCGTCGGGCGCGCCGATCCGGAACTGGCCGTCCACCAGGTACAGCACCCGGTCCACCAGCGGCAGAATCGGATTGATCTCGTGGGTCACGAAGAGCACCGCGGTGTCGTGGCTGCGCCTGCGCCGGTCGATGAGCTCGGCGACCAGTCGCTGGTTGGCCAGGTCGAGGCTGAGCAGCGGTTCGTCACAGAGCAGCACCTTCGGGTCGCCGACCAGTGCTTGCGCCACGCGCAGGCGCTGCTGCTCGCCGCCCGACATGGATTCCAGTGGCGCGTTCGCGAACTTCTCCGCGCCGACGGCCGCGATGGCGGCGTCCACCTTGCGTTTGCGTTCGGCCCGCCCGCGCAGGCCGAGGCCCCAGCGGTGCCCGTCGACGCCGAGGCCGACCAGGTCGACGCCGCGCAGCTGCACGCCCGCGTCGATCGTCTTCTGTTGCGGCACATAGCCGATATCGGGATTGCCCGCGCGCGCAGGCGATCCGGCGACGAACGCCCGGCCGGAGCCGAGGGCGAGCTGGCCGAGGAGCACCTTGAGCAGCGAGGTCTTGCCGGAGCCGTTGGGGCCGAGCACGGCGATGAACTCGCCGGGAGCCACCTCGAGATCGAGCCCTTGCCAGAGGGTGCGGTCGCCGAACGACAGCCGGGCGTCGTCGAGGCGGACGGCCGCCGTCCCGTCGGTGTCGACGAGCCGCGGACGCACCGGTGCGGTGTGCTCGGTCAGCGCGGCTCCCTTGCTCGTGGACATCTCGATCAGCTGCTCGTCGATCAGCCCAGCGCTTCGGCCAGCGCTTCGGTGTTCTTGGTCTGCCACTGAATGTAATCCATTCCCTCGGGGAGGGTTTCGGTCACCTCGACGACGGCGACGCCGTTCGTCACGGCCAGCTCGCGCAGGTCGCGGGTGATCTTGTCCTGGGTCTGCACGTTGTAGACGAGCGCGCGAACCTGCTTGCCGGTGAGCAGATCCCGGGTTTCCGCGACGGCCGCGGGCGCGGGATCGGTCTCCTGCTCGATCGCCTCCTGGAACTCGTGCGGGGTGCGGTCCTCCGCGCCGGCGGCGCGCAGCAGGTAGTAGGCGAGCGGTTCGGTCTGCAACACCGGCGTCTTCGGGTGCTGGGCGGCGAGCGCGCCGGTGGCCGCGGTGATCCCGCCCAGCTGCGACTTGAAGGCGGCGGCACGGGCGGTGTAGTCGGCGGCGTGCGCGGAGTCGATCTCGCCGAGCGCGCCCGCGATCATGTCGGCGACCGTGCCGACGGTGGCCACGTCGTACCAGACGTGCTCGTTCTCGTCGCTCTTGTCGGCGCGGGACTCGAAGGCGTCGACGGCCCGCTTGCCCTTGCCGGAGATGGCCTTCTCGATGAATTCGTCGTAGCCGCCGCCGTTGTAGACGATCAGGTCGGCGTCGCTGATCTTCGCCGACTCGACCGCCGAGGTCTCGTGCGAGTGCGGGTCGGCGGCGGGGTCGGTGATGATCGAGGTGACGGTCGCGTCGGGACCGGCGACGGTGGCGGCGATATCGCCCCACACATCGGTCGAGGCGACGACCTGCGGTTTGCCCGAGTCATCGGAGCTGCCGCAGGCGGTCAGCGCGAGGGCGGTCGCCACCCCCACGGCGATGCCGGCGAACTTCGAGGCAATTCGGCTACTCACGCGGAAGCACTCCTGGCGATACGAACAGAGCAGGATGAGTGCTCCAGAACATAATGGAAATCGTTACCGTTTGACTTTATCAGCCCCGTGCAACCCGGCCACCGCCCGGCCACCGCCACATCGCTGCCGAAAGCCGCCCCGGGAAACGCCGAGGCCCGCGAACCGGATGGTCCGCGGGCCTCGACGGCCGGTCCGTGACCTCTAGACGAGCACCTCCACGGGCTGTGCCAGCAGCTGCGCGCAGCGCAGCAGACCGAGGTGGCTGTAGGCCTGCGGGTGGTTGCCCAGCGACCGCTCGGCCACCGGGTCGTACTCCTCGCTGAGCAGCCCGGTCGGTCCCGCCACGTCGACCAGCTGGGCGAACAGCGCCTCGGCGTCCGAACGCTTGCCGATCAGCAGGTACGCCTCGACCAGCCAGGCCGCGCACAGGTGGAATCCACCTTCTCCGCCCGGCAGGCCGTCGTCGTGGTGGTAGCGGTACACGGTCGACCCGCTGCGCAGCTCGGCCTCGGTGGCCACGACCGTCGCGGCGAAGCGTGGGTCGGAGGGATCGATCAGCCCGCTCAGGCCGATGTGCAGGGTGGCCGCGTCCAGGTCGGTGCCGTCGTAGGCCGCGGTGAACGACTGGACCTCGTCGTTCCAGCCCTTGGTCTTGACCTCCTCGGCGATGGTGTCGCGCAGCTCGATCCACTCCGGCTCGACCTGCCGGTCGAACTTCTGCGCCAGCGTCAGCGCCCGGTCGGCCGTCAGCCAGCCCATCACCTTCGAGTACACGTGGTGGCGCGGGTTGCCGCGGATCTCCCAGATGCCGTGGTCGGGCTCGGTCCAGCGACGCTGCACCGCCGAGACCATGGCGTGCACCAGTTCCCAGTCGGCGTCCGGCAGCGCCTTGGCCGGATCGGTGACGCCCTTGCGCTCGCGTGCGTGCGCCAGCGTCGCGATCAGGTCGACGATCGGTCCGAAGACGTCCAGCTGCACCTGCATGTTCGCGGCGTTGCCGACGCGCACCGGGCGCGACCCGGCGTACCCGGGGAGCTGGTCGATGACGGCCTCGGGCGGCAGCGTCTCGCCGTAGATGGTGTACAGCGGGTGCAGCCGCTCGGGTCCGGGCAGCGTCTCCAGCACGCGGTGCACCCAGCCGAGGAACTGCTCGGCCTCGGCGAGCGAGCCGAGGTTGACCAGCGCCTGCGCGGTGAGCGCGGCGTCGCGCAGCCAGCAGTAGCGGTAGTCCCAGTTGCGGATGCCGCCGATGTCCTCGGGTAGCGAGGTGGTGGCCGCGGCGAGGATCGAGCCGGACGGCGCGTGCACCAGCCCGCGCAGGGTGAGTGCGGAGCGCTTCATCAGATCCGGCTTCAGCGGCGGCAGCTCCAGCGCGCTCGACCACTCCGACCAATACCGCTGCGCCTCCCTGCGGCGTTCCGGCTCGCCGGTCATCGCGGGCGCGAGATCATGTGTGCCGCAGCGCAGTTCCAGCACGATCGGGCCGTTCGCCGGGTCGACCACGGCGCGTGCGACATCGTGCGTTCCGTCGCTCTCGATCTCCCACCGGACACCGGGGGAGCGCAGCACCATCGGGTCGTT
Source organism: Nocardia sp. bgisy134 (assembly GCF_057708325.1). Lineage (NCBI taxonomy): Bacteria > Bacillati > Actinomycetota > Actinomycetes > Mycobacteriales > Nocardiaceae > Nocardia > Nocardia sp. bgisy134. The sequence continues at coordinate 216,242 of NZ_JBYIRW010000006.1, read as the reverse complement.
GGTACCGCGCACCCGCAGGCCCGCCGGATCGGGTTCGAGCGACACCGGCACCTGGCCGAATTCCGGCCGCGGCGCGAAGGTGACGACCGCCTTGGCCACGCCCGAGATCACCCGGGTCAGATCGGTACGGTTCGGCGTCACGTCGTGCGGCAAGTAGTCGACGACTTGCAAACTGGCCCAACGGGTTTCGACGGTCATGGTGCCGTCCACGTAGCGCTGCGAGAGCGGCAGCCCCGGCCGCTCCGGCGCGACGGTGAAGTGGCCCGCCTGCGGTCCGCCGAGCAGGTGCGCGAACACCGCGGCGGAATCCGGCTCCGGGTGGCAGAACCAGGTGACCGTGGCATCGGGGGTGAGCAGCGCCAACGAGCGCGGGCTGGACAGCATGGTCAGTCGCTCGATGCGCGGCGCGCTCGCGCCTGCCAGCCAGGTGCGCCGTTCCTCCAGCAGGAAGGCCAGCGCGCACGCGACCGCCTCCGTGCTGGCCACCCGGTACTTGGCCATGCTGTCGCCCTCGCCGACCTTGATGCCGACGTCCGGGCCGGAGAGCACGCGGAAGGCCTTCTCGTCGGTGACGTCGTCGCCGAAGAACACCGCGGCGGTCGCGCCCTCTTGGTGGCGGATGGTGTCGAGCGCGTTGCCCTTGTCGGTGGGGACGACGGCCAGCTCGATGACGGCCTTGCCCTCGGTGACCTGTACGCCGACCCAGCAGGCCGGACCCTGGCGCACCGTGGTCAGCGCCCTGCGGCCGATCTCGGGGCTGGCGTTGCGCACGTGCAGCGCGATGCTGGCCGGCTTGATCTCGACGGTGACGCCCGGATTGCCCGCGGCGATCTGCGACAGGGAGTTCTGCACTTCCTGGAGCAGCTGTTTGGCGTCGTTGTCGATCGCGTGCACGAAGCCGACGTCGAACTCCGAACCGTGGCTACCGATCAGTTGCACCTCGACCGGAAGCCGGGAGAGTGCCGCGAGATCACGCAGCGCGCGGCCGGAGATCACGGCCGCCGTCGTCCCGGTGAGTCCGGCGAGAGCGCGTAGCGCGCTCACCGATTCTCGGTGCGGATACGCCTTGGTCGGGTCGGACACGATCGGGGCCAATGTCCCGTCGTAGTCCGACGCGACCAAGAGCCGTGGCTCGCGCGCGACCGTCGACAAAGCTCGTCGAAGTTCCTGTGGCAGATCCTGTGCGCTCACGCATCCAACCTAGTGATCGGAGGAGTTGTTTCAGGGGCGGGCAAAACAATACTGGGTTGAATTCACCGCACCGCAGTGCGCCGGTATGCGTGCGCACGATTGCAACCCGGTTATCGGGATTTGCCCAGTTAACGCACAGGTAACCAGCAAGTAACTTTCCGCGGACCCGAGCGGAGTCGGGTCGCACGGCGATCACGAGGGCCGTCACGGCCGAGCCGTTTCCTTCCGGCGGATCGGCCGGATATGAGTCGCTTTGTCGGACATGACGGTTCGCGGTCTGCTCCGCGTGCAGAGGCAAGCGCGGCATAACACCACGGTAGTCCGGTCGCGGGCAGTCTGCCCGGCGACCGGACTCGTCGATCCGATTCAGAGGGAGCGAGTTATCGCATCCGGCTATTTCGCCGCTTGGTCTCCGAGCAGAAGATCCACGGTCAGTTCGAGACGGTCTGTGACATCGGTCGCCGAAGCCCGTCGAGTGAGCCACGCCACCAGATTGGAAAGCCACACGTCACTGATGACGCGAGCAATGGCCAGTTGCCGCTCGGTCGGTTCTCCGTCGTTCATGGCGCGGGCGAAAACCCGATCCATCACCTTGCCGACGCGATCCACTTCGGCCGCGGCCGAGGCGTCGGCGAACATGAACGCGCGCGTCATGGCCTCGGTGAGCAGCGGGTCGCGCTGCATCATCCGGGTGATCTGGGTGAGCAGCAGGTGCATGCGCTCCTGCGGCGTCGTTCCGGCAAGCGGCTTGCGTTTGCCCTCGATCTGCTCGAACTCCCTGGCCAGCGCCGAGACCAGCAGGTGCACCTTGGACGGGAAGTACCGGTAGAGGGTGCCGACGGCCACATCCGCGCGCTCGGCGACGGCGCGCATCTGCACCGCGTCGTATCCGCCCTTGGAGGCCAGCGCCAGCGTCGCGTCCAGGATGCGCTTGCGTCGCTCGCGCTGCGCGGCCGAGCTCAGATCGTCCTCGCTGAGCGTCGTGACGGTCGCTGGGCGGGCGGCGCTCGCGTCGGCGGGCTGCGAGCGGGAGGGGCTGGCCATCGAAAAGGGTCCTTTCCTCGAACGTCGTACGTCGGCCTGGCGCGCGGTGCTGACCGATACGGATGGCCGTCTCTTGACTTCCGCACGGCAAGGATATTAGAACATGTTCTAGGTGTGGGAGTCACGCCGGAAAGGCGGGTTGGAGTGTGACCATCGCCACCACTGACGAGCATAAAGCCGTTCAGGAGTCGATGCGGGGCTGGGCCGGATCGGTCCGTCCGATTGCAACGATGCGAGCCGAGCCGGTCGGGTTCTGGCGCGCGTACTGGCCCGCGCTGGCCGAACTCGGGATCTTCCGGGTCGCGGTCGCCGAGGACGCGGGTGGCGCCGGTGGGTCGGTCGCCGATCTCGCCGTGCTGCTGGAGCAGGCGGCGCACGATCTGGTGGGCGGGCCGGTGCTCAGCACCGCCCTGGCCAACCTGGTCACCGCGGGCGCCCTCGCCGAGGACCTGCCGTGCGGTATCGCGCTCGACGTCGTTGCCGGTCCGGACATTTCGTCCGTGACGGGTGTCAGCGTACCCGCAGGCGCCGATGAGGTGTTGCTCACCGGTGTCTGGGAATTCGTGCTCGGGGCCGCCACGGGAACCGCCGTGTTGCTTCCCGTCGACAGTCCCGACGGTCCGCGCTGGTGCTTGGTGCCGCCGGACGCCGCGGGGCTGCGGATCGAGGTACTGGCCTCCGCCGATCCGAGCACCCCGCTGGCCAGGGTGCACTGCGCCGAGGTCGCGGTGCCCGCCGAGCGGATGTTCGCCTCGGCGCACCGGGTCGAAGATCTGCTCGTGGCACTCGTCGCCGCGGAGCTCGCCGGTCTGGCGGGCTGGTGCCTCGACACCGCGGTCGAATACGCCAAGGTGCGTGAGCAGTTCGGCCGCAAGATCGGTTCCTTCCAGGCGGTCAAGCACATCTGCGCGTGGATGCTGTGCCGCACCGAGCTGATCCGCTCGGTCGCGCTGGACGCCGCCGCGGCCGTCGACGAGGGCGGCGCCGAACTGCCGATCGCGGCCGCCATCGCCGCGGCCATCGCGCTGGACGCCGCGGTGGAGACCGCCAAGGACTGCATCCAGGTGCTCGGCGGCATCGGCTTCACCTGGGAACACGACGCCCACTTCTACCTGCGCAGGGCCACGGCGCTGCGCCAGTTGCTCGGCGGCTCGGCCCGCTGGCGGGCCAGGGTCACCGAGCTGACGCGGTCGGGCATGCGCCGCACCACCGGCGCCGACCGGGTCTTCGCCGCCGAGGGCGTGGACGGCTCGGCCGCCACCGACCTGGCCGCCGAGGTCGCCGCGATCGCGGCTCTCCCGGTCGGCCAGCGGCGCGACGCCCTGGTGGACGCGGGACTGGCGATGCCGCACTGGCCCGCGCCCTACGGTCGCGGCGCCGATCCGATGACCGGCCTCGTGATCTCCGAGGAGTTGCGCCGCGCCGGCCTCACCGCGCCCGACCTCGCCATCGGCGGCTGGGCCATCCCGACGCTGTTGCAGCACGGCACCCAGGAGCAGATCGATCGCTTCGCCTGGCCGACGCTGCGCGGCGAGGTGGTGTGGTGCCAGCTGTTCAGCGAGCCTGGCGCGGGCTCCGACCTCGCCGCCCTGCGCACCACCGCCAAGCGGGTCGACGGCGGCTGGGTGCTGAACGGCCAGAAGGTCTGGACTTCGTTGGGCGACAAGGCGAACTGGGGCATCTGCCTGGCGCGCACCGACGCCGACGCGCCCAAGCATCGCGGCATCTCCTACTTCCTCGTCGACATGCGCAGCAAGGGGCTCGAGGTCCGGCCGCTGGTGCAGATCACCGGCGAGGCGCGATTCAGCGAGGTGTTCCTCGACGACGTCTTCGTGCCGGACGACTGCCTGGTCGGTGCGCTGAACAACGGGTGGAAGATCGCCCGCTCCACGCTGTCCACCGAACGAGTCGCGATGGGCGGCAACGGGATCGGGCCGGTGCTGGAGGAGCTCATCGCCAAGCTGCCCGCCACCGGGCCCGGCGCGGAGCTGAGGAACGACCGGCTCGGCGGCTTCGTCGCCGAGGCCATCGCCGGGCTGCTGCTCGAGCAGCGGGCCGCCGTCGCGATGCTGGCGGGCGCCGACCCCGGCGCGCAGAGCAGTGTGCGCAAGCTGGTGGGTGTGCGGCACCGCCAGGCGGTGGCGGAGTTCGCCGTCGAGGCGGCGGGACCGAACGGTGCGCAGGATTCGGACGAGGTGACCGAATTCCTGCTCACCCGTTGTCTTTCCATCGCGGGAGGCACCGAGCAGATCCTGCTCACCGTGGCCGGTGAGCGGATTCTCGGGCTGCCTCGCGATGCGGACAGTTAGTCGACGAGCCCACCCGTCGCCCGACCACCCCCCAAGGAATCACCGGGCGATACCGAGTTAACTGGAGAACATCGTGGACTTCACCAGGGACGAGGGCCAGGACGCCGTCGCCGAAGTGGTAGTGAGTTTGCTGGAGCGCGAATCCGCACGCGATATCGAGCTGTGGCCGAGCCTCGTCGACTCGGGCCTGCTCGGGGTCGCGCTGCCGGAGCGCTTCGGCGGCGACGGTATGGGCCTGCCGGAGATCTCCGTGCTGCTCACCGAGCTGGCCACCGACGCGGTGGCGGTGCCCGCCCTGCCGACGCTCGGTTTCGGGCTGCTCGCGCTGCTGCCCGTGCTGCCCGACGCGGTGGCCGAACGGATCTATCCGGAGGTCGCGAAGGGCGCGGTGCTCACCGCGGCGCTCAGCGAACCCGGCGCGCCGTTCGCCGCGACACCGAAGACGACCGCGGTCGCCGAAGGGTCCGTCGTGCGGGTCAGCGGGCGCAAGGTCGCGGTGCCCTATGCCGAGCAGGCGCGCTGGCTGCTGATCCCCACCGATTCCGGCATCGCGCTCGTCGACCGCGATGCCGCCGGACTGACCGTGACGCCCTCACCGTCCTCGGGCGGCCTGCCCGAGGGCAGTGTCCTGCTGGACAACGTGGAGATCCCGGCCGAGCAGTTGCTCCCCGGCGGCCTCCCGCGATTGCACCGGCTGGCCGTCGCGAGCATCGGCTCGGTCGCCGACGGCCTGCTGAAGGGCGCACTGGTGCTCACCGCCGAACACCTGCGGGTGCGCCGCCAGTTCGACCGGCCGCTGGCCGAATTCCAGGCGGTGGCCCAGCAGATCGCCGACCTGTACGTGGTCTCCCGCACCCTGCACGCCGCGGCCGTCTCGGCGAACTGGGCGCTTTCGCAGCCCGACACCGGTTCCGCGCACCTGGAGCGCGTCGACGACGACCTCGACGTGCTCGCCTATACCGTGGCCTCCGAGCTGCCCGCCGCCATGCAGAAGTGTCATCACCTGCACGGAGGTCTCGGCGTCGACGTGACCCATCCGATGCACCGCTACTACTCCCAGGCCAAGGACATCGCCCGCTGGCTCGGCGGCGCGTCGTTCCGTCTGGATCGCTTAGGAGCAAGATGTTCATCGATCTGACCGCCGAGCAGCGCGCGCTGCGCGACGAACTCCGCACCTACTTCGCCGATCTCGTCACTCCCGAAGAGGAGGCCGAGATGGCGGTGAACCGGCACGGCGACGCCTACCGCGCCGTCGTGCGGCGCATGGGCCGCGACGGTTGGCTCGGGGTCGGCTGGCCGAAGGAATACGGCGGGCAGGGTTTCGGGCCCGTCGAACAGCAGATCTTCTTCAACGAGGCGGTACGGGCCGACGTCCCGCTGCCGCTGGTGACGCTGCTGACCGTCGGACCGACCTTGCAGACCTACGGCACCGACGCGCAGAAGCAGAAGTTCCTGCCCGGAATCCTTTCCGGCGATATCCATTTCGCGATCGGCTACTCCGAGCCGGAGGCGGGCACCGACCTGGCCTCGCTGCGCACCAGCGCCGTCCGCGATGCCTCGGGCGACTGGATCGTCAACGGGCAGAAGATCTTCACCACCGGCGCGCACGAAGCCGACTACGTCTGGCTGGCCTGCCGCACCGGCACGGCGGACTCGCGCCACCGCGGCATCACGATCCTGATCGTGGACACCGAGGATCCCGGCTACTCCTGGACGCCGATCATCACCTGCGACGGCGCCCACCACACCAACGCCACCTATTTCGACAACGTCCGCGTCCCGGCCGACATGCTGGTCGGCGAGGAGAACCGGGGCTGGCGGCTGATCACCACCCAGCTCAATCACGAGCGGGTGAGCCTCGGCCCGTCCGGCAAGATCGAACAGCTCTACGACCGGGTGCGCGACTGGGCGCGACCGCGCGGGCTGCTCGTCGAATCCGACGTGCAGCGGTCGCTGGGCCGTATGCACGCCATGGTCCGGCTGAACGAACTGCTGAACTGGCAGGTCGCGGCCGCCGACAAGAGCCCGGACGGCGACCAGTCGCAGGTCATCGCCGACGCTTCGGCCACCAAGGTGTTCTCCACCGAGTCACTCCAGGAAGCGGGCCGCCTGGCCGAGGAGATCGTCGGCCGCCACGGCGATCCGGCCGAGCCCGCCACCGCCGAACTGCTCACCTGGCTGGACCGGCGCACCAAACAGAACCTCGTGGTGACCTTCGGCGGCGGCGTCAACGAGATCATGCGCGAGCTCGTCGCCACCGCCGGACTGAACCTGCCGCGAGTACCCCGATAGGAAGAAGGAGCCGCGTCGTGCCGGACACGTCAACGCCGGAAGCGATCGTCGCCGCCGCCGAGAAGATCATCGCGGCGGGCGAGTGCGCGCCGCGCCTCGCGCGCGACCCGGTGAATCAGCCGATGATCAACAACTGGGTCGAGGCCATCGGCGACACCAACCCCATCTACGTCGACGAGGCCGTCGCTCGCGCCGCGGGCCACCCTGGCATCGTCGCGCCGCCCGCGATGGCGCAAGTGTGGACCATGTTCGGGCTCAACGGTGTTCGCCCGGAGGACGATCCGATGGGCGCCACCACCGAACTGCTCGACGAGGCGGGCTTCACCTCGGTGGTCGGCACCAATTGCGAGCAGATCTACCACCGCTACCTGGTGCCCGGCGAACAGGTGACCGTCACCAGTCGGCTGGAGACCATCACGGGACCCAAGCGCACCGGGCTCGGCGACGGCTGGTTCGTCACCTTCCGCACTTCGTGGCGGGTGGGCGACGAGCTCGTCACCGAAATGCTGTTCCGGATCCTGAAATTCGCGCCGGGCACGGCTGCCGCTCCGGCGCAGCCCGCGGGCGAGCGGGTCAAGCCGCTGGTCTCGCACGACACCGAATTCTTCTGGGAAGGAACGAAGCTCGGCGAACTGCGGATCCAGAAGCTGCCGGACGGCACGCTGAGGCATCCGCCGGTCCCCGCGCTGTGGCAGGACAAGTCCGAGCCGACCGAGTACGTGGTCGCCTCGGGGCGCGGCACGGTGTTCAGCTACGTCGTGCATCACGCGCCGAAAGTGCCGGGGCGGCAGCTGCCGTTCGTGGTCGCGCTGGTCGAATTGGAGGAGGGCGTGCGCATGCTCGGTGAACTGCGTGGCATCGATCCGGCCGAGGTCGAGGTCGGCCTGCCGGTGCGGGTGGAGTTCGAGAAGCTCGACGACGAGGCCGTCCTGCCGTATTGGACGGTGAACAAATGACGACAGCATCGCGAAGCGATTCGGTGAGGGGTGGTGGTCGGGTGACGGGTGAGCCCACCGCCGCGCAGGTCGGCGCGACGCTGCCGGAACTGGTCGTGCACGCCGACCCGACCTTCGTGATCAGCACGGCCATCGCCACCCGCGATTTCCAGGACGTGCACCACGACAGGGACAAGGCCGTCGCGCGCGGATCCAAGGACATCTTCGTCAACATCCTCACCGACACCGGCCTGGTGCAGCGCTTCGTCACCGACTGGGCGGGCCCGCGCGCCATCGTGAAGTCGATCGCGCTGCGCCTCGGGGTGCCGCTGTACGCGGGCGACACGTTGACCCTCACCGGCACGGTGAGCGCGGTCGTTGGCGAGGACGTCCACATCGACGTCGTCGGGCGAGACAGCCTCGGCGACCACATCACGGCGAAAGTCGTCATCGCTCTGCGGGGTACGAATGACTGAGGCTCTGTCGGGACGCGCCGCCATCGTCGGCATCGGCGCCACCGATTTCTCCAAGGACTCCGGTCGCAGCGAGTTGCGGCTGGCGGCCGAGGCGGTCACGGCCGCCCTCGCGGACGCGGGCCTGACGCCCGCCGACGTGGACGGGCTGACCACCTTCACCATGGACACCAACACACAGGCGGCGGTCGCGAGGGCGACGGGCATTCCGCAGCTGAAGTTCTTCAGCCACATCGGTTACGGCGGTGGCGCGGCCTGCGCGACCGTGCAGCAGGCCGCCATGGCGGTGGCCACCGGCGTCGCCGAGGTGGTGGTCGCCTACCGCGCCTTCAACGAGCGCTCGGTGTCGCGGTTCGGCCAGTTCTCCACGGCGCTGGCCACCGCGCCGACCTCGTCGGGCATCGACGCGGGCTGGTCCTATCCCCAGGGGCTCGGCACGCCCGCCGCCCAGGTCGCCATGGTGGCGCGCCGCTACATGCACGTCTACGGCGCGACCAGCGAGGATTTCGGCCGGGTCGCCGTCGCCGACCGCAAGCACGCCGCGGTGAACCCGGACGCCTTCTTCTACGGCAAGCCGATCACCTTGGAAGACCACCAGAATTCGCGCTGGATCGCCGAACCGCTGCACCTGCTCGACTGCTGCCAGGAGTCCGACGGTGGCGTGGCCATCGTGGTGACGAGCGTGGAGCGGGCCCGCGACCTGCCGCAGCGGCCCGCGGTGATCGCCGGAGCCGCGCAGGGTTCCGGCGCGGACCAGTACGTGATGACCAGCTACTACCGCGACGCCATGTCCGGCCTGCCGGAGATGGGCCTCGTCGGCGAACAGCTTTGGGCGCAAAGCGGATTGGGCCCGCAGGACATGCAGGCCGCGATCCTCTACGACCACTTCACCCCGTTCGTGCTCATGCAGCTCGAGGAACTCGGGTTCTGTGGTCGGGGCGAGGCCAAGGAGTTCGTCAAGGACGGCGCGATCGAGCTCGGCGGCAGGCTGCCGCTCAACACGCACGGCGGCCAGCTGGGCGAGGCGTACATCCACGGCATGAACGGCATCGCCGAGGCGGTGCGCCAGATTCGCGGCACGTCGGTCAACCAGGTCGACGCGCTGCGCAACATCGTGGTCACCGCGGGCACCGGCGTGCCGACCTCCGGTCTGGTGCTCAGCGCCAACTGATTCGGATCGCCTCCGTCGTTCCGCCGAACGCCGGGGTCCGGCCCCGCCACGGCGTCGGCTGTCCCACCGGTGCCCGGCGTTCGCCGGAACGACGGAGGGTCCAACCCGTAGGTTGGAGCGGCACACTCGCCGCCACGGGAGGAGTCTCATGACCGACCGGCACATCGTCGACGTCCACATCCTGCTCGTCCGCGCGGGCGAAGTGCTGTTGAGCAAGCGGCGCAGCGCGGACGAGTTCGACGGGCGCTGGCACCTGCCCGCGGGCAAGCTCGAGACGGGGGAGTCGGCCACCGAGGCCACGGCCCGCGAGGCGATGGAGGAGATCGGCGTTGTCGTCGATCCCACGGATCTGCGCCACATCCACACCGCGCACGTCGTCTCCCCGGGCCGAGAAGCCCGCATCGGCCTCTTCTTCGAAGCCGTGACCTGGTCCGGCGAGCCGATCAATCGCGAGCCGGACAAGAGCTACGAGCTCGCCTGGTTCCCCCTGACCGCGTTGCCCCATAACCTCATCGAGTACCCCGCCGCAGGCATCCGCGCCTACTTCACCGGCGCCACCTACTCCCAACGCGGCTGGTCCGTCTAGCTCCCACACACCCACCACCCGCCCCGCATAGGCGGTGCCTATGTGAAGAGTGCGAAAGATGTGTGGCCAGTCGCAGCGGAGCCTGACGAAGCGTCGCTGTGGCCCATATACATCGACGTCACAGACCTTCTGCACGCTTCGCGCAGGTTGTGCGGTCTGCGAGGCGTGCGGAGGGTCTGCGAGGTGGCAGGTCAGCGGTGGAGGTAGGTGGATAGGAGAGTGGTCAGCTGGCTGACGCTGGCGGGTGTGCCGGGCGGGAGGCTGCTGCGGTTGCCCCCGAAGCGGTCGAAGACCGCGCCCTCCAGGACAGCGATGAAGTCGGCGGCGGCGGTGTCCGGGTCGGGGAAGTCGTTGGCGCGGAACAGTTCCCGCGCGCCTTCCAGTGAGAAGAGGCTGTTGCTCAGCCGAGTGTGCAGTTCTGGATCGCCGATCAGGTCGACGATCAGGGCGTGCCGGGCGATCAGATGGTCGCGGCGTTCGAGGAGGAGCCGGTCCAGCCAGACCGCGATGCCGTGGGCGACGGACGGCAGGTCGGCCGTCTCGGGTGCGGCGAATTCCGCCCCGACGAAATCGCTGCGGGAACGGGCGGAGATCCGGTCGGCGATCGCCTCGATCAGCGCGCGTTTGGTGCGGAAGTAATACGAGGACGATCCGGGCGGCAGCTCCAGTGCCGTGTCCAGCGCGCGATGCGTCAGCGCGCGAATCCCGCGGCGGGCGATCAGTTCGATGGCCGCGTCGACGATCAGGATGCGCCGGTCGGTTGTGGACATCGTCACCTTCCCTGGTCGAGTCCCGCTCCGTGCTCTACAACTGTAGAGGACTCTACATCTGTAGAGATGGGAGGCTCGGATGACGATCGAACTCGACGCGGATCAGCGCGCGGCCGCCGACCGGCTGGCTCGCCTGGTGGACGGGCGCGGTCGTCCGGTCAAGGGCGCGCGCGGGGTCTACCTGTACGGACGACCCGGCCGCGGCAAGACCATGCTGATGGACCGCTTCCTCGCCACCGTCGCTCCCGACCGTGTGAAGCGCTACCATTTCCACCGGTTCTTCGCCGAATTACACACCGCCGCACACGAATCCGGATCCATCGACACCGCGATCGAGCGCCTGCTCGGCGCCGCCCGCCTGGTGTGCTTCGACGAGTTCCACGTGCACGACATCGGTGACGCGATGCTCATCGCCCGCATGCTGGACGCGCTGTTCGCCCGCCGTATCGCGCTCGTGCTCACCTCGAACTACCCGCCCGAGCAGCTGCTGCCGAATCCGCTGTTCCACGATCGGTTCCTGCCGACCATCGCGCGCATCGTCGAGCGCTTGGACGTGATCTCGGTGGACGGACCCACCGACTACCGCACGCTGCATCTGCGCGACGCTGCGAGCGGTTTCAGGGCGGGCCGCTACCTGATCGGGTGCGCGCCCACCGAGGGCGTGGTCGAGGTCCCGATCGGCGACCGCACGCTGCGGGCACGCGCGGTGGACGGCGACGCGATCACCGTCGATTTCACCGCGCTCTGCGGCGCCGCCACCTCGGCCGCCGACTACGTGCTGCTGGCTCAGCGTTTCCGGCGCTGGACGATCGAGGACGTGCCCCGGTTGCGGGAGGTGCCGCCGGACTGGGCGATGCGCCTGGCGAACCTCGTCGACGTGCTCTACGACGCCGATCTGGAACTGACGCTGTGCGCCGCCGCGCCGCTGCCGGAGCTGGTCGACGGCGTGGTCGGCGTTCCGGATATTTCGCGCACCGCCAGCCGTCTCTGTGAGATCTCACAACCGGTGACCGCCGCCGCTTGGTAGTGGGCCGACCTGCGGCGACTCGCCGGTAACCCAGTTAAAACGGAGGCGATCCGAAGTATTCGATTCCCTCCCGAGCGGACCGCTCGGCATGTAACTATGTGGCTGTTTCGAGCAGTACTCAGGTTTGGTGGTAACGCTGGTGGTCCGGGCGCGAGCGGCGATATCGCGCGTGATCGTGCTGATCACGCTGCTGGCCGTTGCCGCGATCACGCTGCGTGGGCACATCCCCGGCGCGGTCGAGACCGCCGATCGTGGCTCGGGGCCCAACGCGCTCGCCGTGGCCCTGATGCCGGTGCTGCTCACGGTTTCCGTGGTGATCCTGCTGGCGGGTGTGATCGCCAGCCAGCACCGGCTGCCGCTCGCCATGCCCGAACCGGATCGCGAGCGCGAGCGTCGGCAGTGGAAGCTCGGTCGCGTCGGCCTGCTGGTGCTCGCGGCGCTGGCCGGTCTCTCGTTGGTGCTCGCCGCGGCTTCCGCCGTGTTCTTCGTCGGCGCGGGCAGGCAAGTTCAGCCCGCTGAGCCCTCGCCCGCCACTGGGGAGGGCGCGCCGCCCGAACACCTTCCGACCACACCGCCGCCCCAGCCAGGCGGAGCGGAAAGCCTGACCGGCACCAGCCTGGTGCTGACGATCGTCGCCGCTGGTGTGTTGCTCGGCGTGGCGCTGGTCGGCCTCGTGGTGGTCGCGGCGACGGCCCGTCGCAAGCCCGTCCCCGCGCCGCCGCCGGAGGCTCCCACCCCGGCGACCGTGGTCGACTCGCTGGCCAGGGCCGCCGAAATGGGTCTGGCCGCGATGAACGCGCCGGGCCAGGACCCGCGCACCGCCATCATCGCCTGCTACGTCGCGATGGAGCGCGGCCTCACCGTCGACCGGGCCGCCGCCCCGTTGGCTTCCGACACCCCGATGGAAGTGCTGGCGCGCGCGTTCGAGCGCGGCGCGCTGCACGACGCCTCCGCGCGCGAGCTGGTCTCGCTGTTCGAGGAGGCCAGATTCAGCCCGCACTCGATGCTGGAGTGGCAGCGCATGCGCGCCGAACAACTGCTGCGCATCGTGCTCGCCGATCTGCAAGGGGAGGTGATGGCCGAATGAACAGGGCGGGGATCGCCGCGGCCGCGATACTCGCGGTGGTGGTGCTCGAACTGATCGCGTTCGGCAAAGCGCGCGGCGCCATGCTGCTGCTCGCCGCCGTCCCGGTCGCCCTCGCGCTCTTCCAGCTGATCTGGACGTTGCGCGAGCGCGAGAACGCGGAGCGCGACGACCATGCCGACGACATCGAGAACGGCCCGCTGGAGATGCTGAACCGCTGGCAGGCGCGGGCGCAGATGCTGGCCGACCGGGCCGACGGCAGCCGCGCCGACTGGGATCGGCACCTGCGTCCACTACTTGCCAAAGAATTCGAGTTGTCCACGGGCATGCGGGTAGCCAAGAACCGCAGGGCGACCGAAACGGCCGGGATTCTGCAGTTCGGACCGGAACTGTGGCGCTGGGTGGATCCGGCGAACTCGGCACTGCGCGATCAGACGACGCGCGCACCGGGTCGGGCGGCGCTGGACGAGATCCTGCGCCGTCTGCAGAGAATGTGAAATGGGTTGAGCAAGTGCGAGTAGACAAATGACGATGCCACTGGACGTGACCGTCCAGCGCACCGATGCGGTGCTGCGGGAGCTGTCCCGCGTCATCGTGGGCAAACGCGACGAAATGCAGCTGATCATGATCGCTGTGCTGTCCGGTGGGCACGTCCTCATCGAGGACCTGCCCGGACTCGGCAAGACACTGATCGCGAGGTCCTTCGCCGCCGCGCTCGGCCTCGACTTCACCCGGGTGCAGTTCACTCCCGACCTGCTGCCCGCCGACCTGCTCGGCTCGACCATCTACGACATGAACTCGGGGCGGTTCAACTTCCGTCGCGGTCCGGTGTTCACCAACGTGCTGCTGGCCGACGAGGTGAACCGCACCCCGCCGAAGACCCAGGCCGCGCTGCTGGAGGCGATGGCGGAGGGACAGGTCAGCATCGACGGCGAGACCTTCCCGCTGCCGCAGCCGTTCATCGTGCTCGCCACCGACAACCCCATCGAATACGAGGGCACCTACCCGCTGCCCGAGGCGCAGCTGGACCGTTTCGCCATCCAGCTGCGGCTCGGATATCTCTCCGAGCACGACGAGACCCAGATGATCCGCAGGCGCCTGGAACGCGGCGCGACGCCGCCGCAGGTCGGGCAGGTGGTGGACGCCAATGGGCTGCTGGAGATGCGGCAGTCGGTCGAATACGTCACGGTGCACCCCGACGTGGTCGGCTACGTCGTCGCCCTGGCCGGCGCGACCCGCGGGCATCCGCAGGTCGAGGTGGGCGCGAGTCCCCGCGCCGAACTGGATCTGGTGCAGATGTCGCGGGCCCGCGCGCTGCTGCTCGGCCGGGACTACGTCATCCCGGAAGACGTCAAGGCGCTCGCGATTCCGGCCATGGCGCACCGGATCACACTGCGCCCCGAGATGTGGGTGCGCCGGATCCGCGGCGAGGACGTGATCGCCGAACTGCTGCGCCGCCTGCCGGTCCCGCGCGCCACCCAGACATGACCCGCTCCAGGCACCGCGACGCGAGCGCCACCGTCGAGGCCGAATTGCGGTGGCGTCCCGCGCCTCTGGTGTACATGCTGGCGGGCTGCGCCGCGGTGGCGCTGGTGGTCGCAGTGATCGCCGCGCGCTGGCAGCTGGTGGTCTTCGCCGCGCCGCTGCTCGGCGTGCTCGCGACCGCGTCGTGGCAGCAGTCGCGGACCAGGATTCAGGTCGACGGCGGCGGCACCCTGCGCTGCTTCGAGACCGAGGAGGTGGTGCTCACCGTCGCCGCCTTCGTGGAGTCGGGGCACGCGCTGCTGCGCCTGAAACCGCAGGCGGCACCAGAGCTCGGGGTCGAGATCGAAGAGGCGAGCGACTCCGGGGCGGCGCCCGCCAGGCTGCGGCTGGCGCTGGAGGCCCGGCGCTGGGGCCGCTACCCGGTGTCGGTGCGGGTGTCCGCGCTCAGCCCGGCGGGACTTGCCATCGCCACCGCGACGCTGCCCGCGGGACAGTTGTTCGTCTACCCGGTGACCGATCCACAGCGAATGCGTTTGCCGCGCACCGAACTTCCCGAACGGCTCGGCACCCACCTGACCCGTCGCCACGGGCCCGGCGTGGAGTACGCCGACATCCGCGCCTACGCGCCGGGCGATCAGCTGCGGATCGTGAACTGGCCGGTGAGCGCCCGGCGCGGTCGGCTCTATGTCACCGAGCGGCTGACCAACCGGTCCGCCGACGTCGTCGTGCTGGTCGACACCTCGCAGCAGGCGCCCGGCCCGGCGACCGATTCGCTCGAGCTGTCGGTGCGCGGCGCGGCCCAGGTCGTGCAGTCCACTCTGCAGGCGGGCGACCGGACCGCCGTGGTCTGCCTCGGCCAGCGTCCGCGCTGGCTGCGCCCCGACATCGGGCGGCGTCAGTTCTACCGCATCGTCGACACCGTGCTCGACGTGGGCGACGAGCACATCCCCACCACCGGCACCCTGGCCCCGCACGCCGCGGTGCCGGTCGGCGCGATCGTGGTGGCGTTCACCACGCTGCTCGACACGCAGTTCGCGCTGGCGCTGATCGATCTGCGCAAGCGCGGGCACGTCGTGGTGGTGGTGGACGTGTTGCGCGGCACGCCGTTTCGCGAGGGCCTCGACCCGACGCTGGCCCGCATGTGGCAGCTGGAACGCGCCTCCATGTACCGCGACATGGGCACGGTCGGCGTCGACATCGTGCCGTGGGCGCAGGACGCCAGGCTCGACGAGATCATGCGCCTGCTGCCCGAACACCGTCGCACCGTGCGGGTGCGCCGATGACCAGATTCCTCGCCGTCCTCGCCGGCGTCCTGCTCGTCGCCTCGGTGATCCTGATGGCGCCGCTCGCGGGCATTCCCGCGCTGATCCTGGTGGTCGCGGGCTGGTGGTTCAGACCCGCCGCGGTCGCCGCCGTCCTCGTCGCGATCGGCGCGCTCGCCTGGGCCGACACCGGCGTACTCGCCGCCGCCGCAACGGGTCTGGTCGCCACCACCTACCTGCTGAACGCGGCCACCGTGACCGCACCGATCGGCGTCGTCCCGACCACCCTGCCCTCGGTCGTCGGCGCCGTCGGCTTCGCAGCCTGCGCGGTGGGCGCGGCCCTGCTCCCGCTGCGTCTGGCCTGGGCCCCGGCGATCGCGCCGGTCGTCGTAATCATGTTGTACGCCTTGGTGATCCAAGGACTCGGGCCCCGCCGCAACAGGGTCGAGGAAATAGTCGGACCGCCGGCTGGCTGAGTCGTCGGTATCCGCTGCGTTCGCGGTAGTCGGGCCGTCGGCTGGGTCGGTCACAGGCATCGACCGGCCCTTGCCCCGGCCGCCGTCGTGCGTACCCACGCGACGGCGGCCGAAGTGGCTCGCCCGGCGGCACCGAACGCGATCGCAAGGTTTGCGACGGCGGGCGTCCGAACGAGCCGCGCGGGCGTCTACCTGAACTTCAGGCTGACGTCCGCGAGCACCGGGGCGTCCTCGCGCTCGACCACCGTCGCGGCGATGACGAGCTCACCGTCGGTGCGCCAGATGCGGGTCCGGATGGTCTCGCCCGGGTAGAGCACACCGGCGAAGCGCGCGCGGAAACCGGTGACGCGGGTCGCGTCGGAATCCAGGGCGGTGTCGGTGGCGGTCTTGCAGACGATTCCGTACGTGCACAGGCCGTGCAGGATCGGATTGGGGAAACCGGCGGCGCGAGCGAACTCGGGATCGGAGTGCAGCGGATTGCGGTCGCCGAGCATCCGGTACAGCAGCGCCTGCTGCGGCAGCGTGCGCGTGGTGACGTCGAAATCCGGGGCGCGATCGGGCAGTTCCGACTTGGTGCTCGGCCCGCGTTCGCCGCCGAAACCGCCCTCGCCCTTGGCGAAGATGGAGGAGCGGGTAGTCCACAGCGGCGCGCCGTCGGAGCCGGTGATGGTGTGCTCCTGCACGACCACCGCGGCCGAGCCCTTGTCCCAGATCTCGCTGATCCGCCCGGTGCTCGTCGCCTTGCCCGCGGCGGGGATCGGCCGGTGCACCTCCACCTCCTGGTGTCCGTGCACCACCTTCGCCAGGTCGATGTCGATGCCGGGGAAGCTCACCTTGGGCGGCTCGGTCTCGTGCAAGGTCTGCGCCACGGTCGCGAACGTCGGCAGCACCTGCGGCTCCCGGTCGTCCAGGTAGCGCAGCTCGTCCGCCTCCGTCCACCGCGCACCCGCGCCGAGCCCGAGCTGATAGAGCTGCACATCCGACGGCGTCCACGCGAACTCCCGGCTCGGCAGCTCCGCGCCGAGTGCGATCTTCGGGTCGATGGGCATCAGTTCTCCTTGTGCATGGTTGTGGACGGATTCGGCCGCCCGGCCCACGAATCGATCCTGCGGCCAGGCGCGCCTCTCTAGCAATGCCATACCCACTCGCCGGGACAGCGGCCCCTCGAACGGAACCGAACCACGCCCGGCCACCGCGCAGCGCGACAGCGGCCCGCCGCCTGTAACCGAGCGACCCCGGCTACCACGGAGCCGGCCCCGATCAGTTCCTCGCAGACCCTCCGCACGCTTCGCAGGGCGTACAACCTGTGCGAAGCGTGCGAAACGTCTGCGAGGACACGACATGGTTTCGCCCCAGGCGAGAGGGTGGCTGCCACAGACGGCGCACACGGTTCGCAGAGGCGCTGCCTGTGTGAACCGTGTGAGACCCGTGTGGCAAAGGCATTGCCCTACGCCTCGGAGGTCGCCGCGGCGGGCTGGTCCTGTTTGCGCTCGGCGATGTCGAGGACGGCGAGGTAGCCGAAGGCGATGGCGGGGCCGATGGTCGCGCCGGGCCCGGCGTAGGTGTGGCCCATGACCGGTGTCGAGCAGTTGCCCGAGGCGTAGAGGCCCTCGACGGTGCTGCCGTCTTCGCGGAGCACCCGGCCGGCGGAGTCGGCGACCAGACCGCCCTTGGTGCCGAGGTCGCCGGGCACCATCTTGGCCGCGTAGAACGGCCCTTGGACCAGGCCGGCGAGGCAGGGGTTCGGCTTCACGGTGGGGTCGCCGTAGTACCGGTCGTAGTGGCTGTTGCCGCGACCGAAGTCCTCGTCGGTGCCCGTCTCGGCGAAGGTGTTGAACCGCGCGACGGTGGCGCTCAGATTCTCGGCGGGCACGCCGATCGCGGCGGCCAGCTCCTCGAGACTGTCGGCCTTGACGATGTTGTCGTTTTCCATCCAGCGGGACGGAAAGCGCAGACCAGGCTGTAGTCCGGCGAAGATGTAGCGGTTCCGGTAGCGCTGGTCGAACACCAGCCACGCGGGGATGTTCTCCCCGGGACCTTCACCCTGCCCGTATTCGCCGCCGTACATGGTGTGCCCAGCCTCGACGTAAGGAGCGGACTCATTACCGAATCGCTTGCCGTCGTGGTTGACGATGACGCAGCCGGGCAGATTGCGCTCGGCCAGGGCGAACCACGGCCTGCCGCCCTTGAAAACGGTCGGCCCCCACCAGGCGTCCTCCATGAAGTCGATCGCGCCGCCCGCCTCGATGCCCGCCAGGATGCCGTCGCCGGTGTTCGCCGTCGCACCGGTCGTCCACTCGGTGGTGATGGGCTGGCGCTGGTACTTCGCCCGCATCTCCGCGTTGTGCTCGAAGCCGCCGCTGCCGAGCACGACGCCGTGGCGCGCGGTGAACACGACCGGCTTGCCGTCCCGCATCGCCTCGACGCCGGTGACCACGCCGTCCTCCACGATGAGCTTGGTCATCGGAGTGTTCAGCAGCACCGGCACGTTCGCGTCGAGCAGCCCCTTGCGCATGGCGGCGATGATGGCCTGGCCCATGCCGACGATGTGCTTGCCGGTGAACTTGGCCCAGTACGTGCGCGCGCCGACGCGCATCGCCCGCATCATGCCCTTCGGGTGGCGGCGAATGAGGTTGAGGCGAACGAAATCCGCCTGCATGACCACCACGTTCAGCGGCGCCTTGGCGTAGGGCGGTTCCAGGTTTTCCCGCTCCGCGCCGAGGACCTTCAGGTTGAACGGCTTGGGCTCGCAGGAGCGTCCTTCGCCGAGACCGCCGGGCGCCTCCGGGTAGTAGTCCGAATACCCGGGCACCCACTTCATCTTCAGCGGGGTGTGGTCGAGCACGAAGTCGAAGGCCTCGGCGCCGCGGTCGATGTAGGTGTCGATCCGATCCTTGGGCACGACATCGCCGACGATGCTGTGCAGGTAGGTGCGTGCGTCCTCGCGATCGTCGGGGCGACCCGACGCGCGCAGCGCCTTGTTGCCAGGGATCCACACGCCGCCACCGGAGCGCGCGGTCGACCCGCCGTAGTGCGCGGCCTTTTCGATGATGACCGCGCTGAGGCCGTGGTGAGCGGCGGTGAGGGCGGCGGTCATACCCGCGGCGCCGCTGCCGACGACCACCACGTCGTAGCTGTGTGGCTCGAGAACCGGATCTGTCATGTAGAACACGTTATAGAATGGACGCGCCATTGGTCTATGTTGTGTGGCAGAAGACTTGCTCGGCGTTCCATTTGTCGAGGAAACTTGTTTCAGTTTCGGACCGGAGTGAAGTACATGGGCCTCGAATGGGACCTGACCGCTGACGTTGTCGTCGTCGGATACGGCGCCGCGGGCGCGTCCGCCGCGCTGGAGGCGACGGAGGCGGGCGCGCAGGTGCTGGTGTTGGAACGGTTCACCGGCGGCGGCGCGTCCGCGCTGTCCGGCGGCATCATCTACGCGGGCGGCGGTACGTCGGTGCAGCGCGAGGCCGGGGTGGACGATACCCCGGAGCAGATGCTCGCGTATCTGGAACGCGAGGTCGGCGCGGCCGTCACACCGGCCACCCTGCGCCGCTTCGTGGACGAGAGCCCGGCGATGATCGAGTGGCTGAAGGGGCACGGCGTGCCCTTCGAAGCCTCGCTCTGCCCGTACAAGACCTCGTATCCGAACGACAGCTACTACCTGTACTACTCCGGCAGCGAGGTCTCCGGCTACGGCCGCGAGGTCGCCGAACCCGCGCAGCGCGGCCACCGCGTCAAGGGCAAGGGCACCTCGGGCAAGCAGCTCACCGGTCCGCTCGCGGCCTCGGCCTCGCGTCGCGGTGTGCGCGTCGAAACACTCACCACGGCAACGCGATTGATCACCGACAGTAACGGCGCGGTGATCGGCGTCGAGTGCCGGTCGCTGCGCGATGCGCCCGGCCGGATCAGGGAACGCTACAGCCGCATGGCCAAGCTCGCCGCCAAGCCCGGCATCTACTATCCGCCGCTGCGCAAGTCGATGGAGCAGCGCCTCGAGGTGCTCGATCGCCGGTACGGCACGACGATTCGCGTGCAGGCGCGGCGCGGCGTGATCGTCAGCGCGGGCGGCTTCATCGCCAACCGCGCCATGCTCGCCGAATACGGCCCGCAGTATCGCGCCGGTCTCGCGCTCGGCACCACCGGCGACGACGGCAGCGGCATCCTGATGGCGCGCACGGCCGGTGCGGCCACCGACCGCATGGGCAACGTCTCGGCCTGGCGATTCATCCTGCCGCCCAGCGCTTTCACCGGCTCGGTGCTGGTCGACGCGCACGGTCGCCGGGTGATCGACGAGACCCGCTACGGCGCGGCGGTCGGCCATGCGCTGATCAACGAGCACGAAGGCAAAGGCTGGCTGCTCGCCGACGCGAACCTGATGCGCACCGCGATCCGGCAGATCCGCACCCAGGCGACCTGGTTCCAGCGCGCCCAGTTCGAGGTGATGCGCCGCAGCGCGGTGCGCGGCGCGACGCTGGAAGTCGCCGCGGCCAAGGCGGGCATCGATCCGGCCGGGCTGCGCGCGACCGTCGACGCGCACAACGCCGCCATCGCGAACGGCGCGCCCGATCCGGCCGGCAAGCCCGCCGAGTTCACCGAACCCGTGCGCAGCGGCCCGTACTGGCTGTTGGATGTGGGGATCAAACCGAGCCTGACCAACCCGTGCCCGATGCTCACCCTCGGCGGCGTGGTCGTCGACGAGCGGACGGGCGCGGTGAAAACCGCTGACGGCGACAACATTCCCGGCCTGTACGCCGCGGGCCGGACCGCCGTCGGCATCTGCTCGGACTCCTATGTCAGCGGTCTGTCGCTGGCCGACTGCGTCTTCTCCGGTCGCCGCGCGGGACGGTCCGCGGCGAGCGAACAGGCCGTCCTCGAAAAAGCAACAGTGGAAGGAAACTAGCGTGCTGACCGACGCGGTACGAACCGAACTCGCCGACGAACTCGCGCGGGCCGAGAACGATCGGGTCGCCATCGACCCGCTGGTCGCGCGATACCCCGACATCGACGTGGTCGACGCCTACGAGATCCAGCTGATCAACATCCGCCGCAGGCTCGACAGCGGCGCGCGCGTGGTCGGCCACAAGGTCGGCCTCTCGTCCAAGGCCATGCAGCAGATGATGGGCGTGGACGAGCCCGACTACGGACATCTGCTCGCGGAAATGCAAGTGTTCGAAGACGTTCCGGTCGAGGCGGGCCGCTACCTGTTCCCGCGCGTCGAGGTCGAGGTCGGGTTCGTGCTCGGCGCCGACCTGCCCGGCGCGGACTGCACCGAGGAGGACGTGCTCGCCGCGACGGTCGCCTACGCGCCCTCGATCGAGCTGATCGATTCCAGGATCAAGGACTGGAACATCGGCCTGTGCGACACCATCTCGGACAACGCGTCCTCGGCGGGCTACGTGCTCGGACCCGAGCGCGTCGCGCCGAAGGACATCGACATCAAGGCCATCGACGCGGTGCTCACCCGCAACGGCGAGGTCGTCGCGGAGGGCCGCAGCGACGCGGTGCTCGGCGACCCGGTCATCGCGGTGGCCTGGCTGGCGCGCAAGGTCGCCTCGTTCGGGGTGCGGCTGAAAAAGGGCGACGTCGTGCTGCCCGGCTCCTGCACCCGCGCCATCGACGCCCGTCCCGGCGACCAGTTCCACGCCGAGTTCGCCGGACTCGGTTCGGTCCGACTGCATTTCACCTGAGTCCACCACAGAGCCCACCCGCCCCGCCGGCTTCGCCGGCTGCCAACCCCCAGAGCCCACCCGCCCCGCCGGCTTCGCCGGCTGCCAACCCCCAGAGCCCACCCCCGCCGGCTTCGCCGGCCGCCATCCCCAAGGAGGCCAACCGTGTCCGACAGGACCGTAACCGCCGCGATCGTCGGGTCCGGCAACATCAGCACCGATCTGCTCTACAAGCTGCTGCGCTCGGAGGCCATCGAGCCGCGCTGGATGATCGGCATCGATCCGGAGAGCGAGGGCCTGAAGCGGGCCCGCGGGCTCGGGCTGGAGACCTCGCACGAGGGCGTCGACTGGCTGCTCGGCCAATCCGAACTGCCCGACCTGGTTTTCGAGGCCACCTCCGCCTACGTGCACCGCGCCGCCGCGCCGAGGTACGCCGAGGCGGGTATCCGCGCGGTGGACCTCACCCCGGCTGCGGTCGGCCCCGCCGTGGTGCCGCCGGTGAACCTCGGCGCCAACCTGGACGCGCCGAACGTCAACATGATCACCTGTGGTGGTCAGGCCACCATCCCGATCGTGGCGGCCGTCTCCCGCGTCGTACCGGTGCCGTACGCCGAGATCGTCGCCTCGGTGTCGTCGGTGTCCGCCGGGCCGGGCACCCGCGCCAACATCGACGAGTTCACCAAGACCACCAGCCGCGGCGTCGAGACCATCGGCGGCGCCGAGCGCGGCAAGGCGATCATCATCCTGAACCCGGCCGAGCCGCCGATGATCATGCGCGACACCATCTTCTGCGCCATTCCGGAGGACGCCGACACCGACGCGATCGCCGACTCCATCCACCGGATGGTCGCCGACATCCAGCAGTACGTGCCCGGCTACCGCCTGCTGAACGAACCGCAGTTCGACGAGCCGTCGGTGGTTTCCGGTGGCCTGGCGAAGGTCTCGGTCTTCGTCGAGGTCGAGGGCGCGGGCGACTTCCTGCCGCCGTACGCGGGCAACCTCGACATCATGACCGCCGCGGCCACCCAGGTCGGCGAGGTCATCGCGAAGCAGGTGAGCCGAGCGCAGCGAGGCGACGAATCAGACACAGCACGATCGGCCCGGGTGTAAGGAGCGTTCCCCATGGCATATTCAGCAGAACTCGATATCCGCGTCACCGACACCTCGCTGCGTGACGGCTCGCACCACAAGCGCCACCAGTTCACCGCCACCGAGGTGCGTGACATCGTCGCGGCGCTCGACGGCGCGGGCGTTCCGGTCATCGAGGTGACCCACGGCGACGGGCTCGGCGGTTCCTCGTTCAACTACGGCTTCTCCAAGACTCCCGAGCAGGAGCTGGTGAAGATCGCCGCCGAGACCGCCACGCAGGCCAAGATCGCGGTGCTCATGCTGCCCGGCGTCGGCGTCAAGGAGGACATCAAGGTCTCCCAGGACAACGGCGCGTCCATCTGCCGCATCGCCACCCACTGCACCGAGGCCGACGTCTCCATCCAGCACTTCGGCCTCGCCCGTGAACTCGGGCTGGAAACCGTCGGCTTCCTGATGATGTCGCACACCCAGCCGCCCGAGGTGCTCGCCGCGCAGGCGCGCATCATGGCCGACGCGGGCTGCCAATGCGTGTACATCGTCGATTCCGCGGGAGCTCTTGTCCTGGAGCAGGTTTCCGACCGCGTCGCGGCCGTCGTCGCGGAACTCGGCAATGATGCCCAGGTCGGTTTCCACGGCCACGAGAACCTCGACCTCGCCGTGGCGAACTCCATCTACGCCATCCGCGCGGGCGCCACCCAGATCGACGGCAGCGCACGGCGTTTCGGCGCGGGCGCGGGCAACACGCCGGTCGAGGCACTGGTCGGCGTGTGCGACAAGCTCGGCATCAGCACCGGCATCGATTTCTTCGCCATCGCCGACGCCGCCGAGGACGTCGTCCGCCCGGCCATGCCGCAGGAATGCCTGCTGGACCGCCAGGCCCTGATGATGGGCTACGCCGGTGTCTACTCCAGCTTCCTCAAGCACGCCGAGCGTCAGGCCGAACGCTACGGCGTCTCCGCCGCCGAGATGCTCGTGCGCGCGGGCAAGCGCAAGCTCGTCGGCGGTCAGGAAGACCAGCTCATCGATATCGCGCTGGAGTTGCAGCGCGAACAGCAGGCCGTCTCCGCCTGACCAGTGAAGCGACCGGCCCGCGGGTGGTTCGCCATCGCTCGCGGGCCCGGTCGCCCGACCGCCCGCTTCGGTTCGCCGAGGCCTTCGGCGGTCGAATTCGTCTGCGGTTCTGGACAGTCGGACGCCGAGCGCCTGTCACGGCAGTCGCCATCTCCTACTATTGGGCACACATTGTCCGGTGAATCGGGGGTGCGAAAGTGACCGACAGCTCCAACGCGATCGATCAGTCCAAGCCCAGCATCGCTCGGGTCTACGACTATCTGCTCGGCGGTAAGGACTACTACCCCGTCGACCAGGAGATCGGCGACCACTTCAAGAACAACCTCCCCGGTTCGGTGGTGATCGCCACCTCCAACCGGCAGGTATTGGTGCGCGCCGTAGGCGAACTCGCACAGGCGGGCCTGCGGCAGTTCATCGACCTCGGCAGCGGTCTGCCCACCTCCGACAACGTGCACCAGGTCGCGCAGCGGCACATTCCCGATGCCAAGGTGGCCTATATCGACAACGATCCCATCGTGCTCGCGCACGGACGCGCGCTGCTGGCGGCCGACGAGCGGACGGTCGTCATCCAGGCCGACGTCCGCGACCCGAAGACGATTCGCGAGCATCCCGAGGTCACCGGGCTGATCGATTTCGATCAGCCGGTCGCCGTCATCTTCAGCGCGATCCTGCATCACCTCAACGACGACGAGGATCCCGCCGACGTCGTTCGCTTCTGGAGCGACCAGATCCCCTCCGGCAGCGCGGTATTCATCTCGCACTTCCGCTCGGGGCACAACGCCGAGACGGCGGCGGTCGAGGCGAAGTTGCAGGCCACCTTCGGCCGTGGGCGCTGGCGCACCGACGAGGAGATCGCCGCGCTGTTCGGTGATCTCGAGATCCTCGAGCCCGGCATCGTCCCCGTCTCGCAGTGGCGGCCCGAGCCCGTCCAAGGCCCGACCGCCGTCCGCGAACTCACGGTCTGGGAGCAGCTCATCGTCGCGGGCCTGGCCAGGAAGCCGTAGATCTCGTATCCGAATTGCCCCTGTTCACACGATTGCTCATTCAGTTGGCGGCACGCGGCGGGTAGCGTCGAGTCCGCGCGACCTGTCGACTACGACCTAGGACGGATGATGAAGCGAAACCTGAACTGCCCCTGCGGCGAGGCCATCGTCGGGACCGACGAGGACGATCTCGTCGCGAAGACGAAGGCGCATCTGGCGGAGAACCACCCGGGGCACGATTACTCGCGCGACGAGATCCTTTTCATCGCCTACTGATTCGAGCGCTGCTCCACTTGGCCGCCGGTCGATCGGCGGCGATGTCATCCCGCTGTGCGTTCGTCAGGCGTGACGGCATTCCGCTGCGCCTCGGCACCAGGCGATGCGGTGGTGCGGCGGGCCCTTTTTCCGCGTGCGATTTCGGTGGCGAGGGCGTCGAGCGGCTGGGTGAACTGGTGGAGCGGTTCGGTCAGCGCGGTCAGCCAGGCGCGGGCCGCGTCCACGCCCGCGGGGTCGAGGGCGTACAGGCGGCGGGTGCCCTCGGCCCGCACGCTCACCAGCTCGGCGTCGCGCAGCACCTTCAGATGCTGGGAGACGCCGGGCTGGGAGATCGAGGTGTACTGCTGCACCGCGGCGACCACCGCGCCCGCGGGCTGCTCGCCCGCCGCGACCAGTTCGAGAATGTAGCGGCGGATCGGATCGCCGAGCGCCTCGAAGATCTTCGCCGGAGAAGCGGCCATCAGGACTCGGCGCCGTCCTCGGGCTCGGTGGTGTAGAAGGTCACCGTCTGGTTCGCTGCCGTGATCGCCGCGGTCGGGTCGTCGCCGTCCGCCACCGCCGCGTCCGCCCACCCCTCGGCCGCCGCCCGGATGAACGCGATGCCCTCGGGAGTCGTGTGGAAGGTCAGCACCTCGGCGGCGTCGAGCACCGCAGAACTCGCCAGGTGCAGACCCAGACCCATGAGCGCGAGATCCCAGCCGACGCCGACGGCGCCCGGACCGTACTGCGCCCAGAATTCGGGATCCACCGGCGCTTCGTGCTCCAGTTGCAGCAGCGTCCCGTCCTCGTTCGGGCTCAGCGTGACCGTCAGCCACGACACCTGCGGCCCCATCTCCCAGGTCACCGCGAACCGCCGCGGTGCCTCGCACTCCTCGATCACCCCGTTCGCGTTCCCCTCGAGCTGATACCGCCCACCGACCGCCAGCTCCCCGCTCACCGGCAGGAACCACCGCGGAATCCGCTCCCCGTTCGTCAACGCGTCCCACAGATCGGCCTGATCGGTCGGATAACTCCGCCGAGCCACCGCGATCCGCGTCGTCTCCCCACCCCTCGACCCGGTACGAACCTCACGAACCACAAGCCCGGCGATCCCCGTGGGATCAGTCAACAAGGGCATGACAACCTCCTTTGATAAGTTGGAGCTTATATTAGCGGATGCACGTGCCCGCGCCTGCGAATCCGTAGACACGCGCCTGCGTACGAGGTGATGCCTTCGGGTATCGGAGAGTCCCACCCAGGCGAAGGCCGAGAAGAGCAGTTGTGATAGCTACGCTTCTCTCGGACTGGACCTGCTCTCAGAGCTGGAAGGATGCGGGATTGATCGCGCCCGCGATCCGCGAGTAGCGCAGCCTCGTCGCGTGACAGGAGTGGTCCTCACTCGCCGAGGTCTTGCCGCGGCTCGTCTCGGTATCCGTGGCCGATCAGCCGATCTCGCCCCATCTCCACGACTGGGCAGGATTCCAGCAGACCCACCACTTCGCCGAGGTGCACGGCAAAGATTTCCAAGAGTGCCTTGTTGGTCGTGTTGCCTGTCGCGACGATGAGTACCGGCTTGGGGCACTTCTTGATGACATGGCTGACCCAGAAGTCGCGATCCTTCGTAATGACAACCCGGCCCTCTCGGTCGGCGCGGGTCGCGATCACGGAATCCGGCGTGCGGTTTCCCAGCGGGAAGTCGCTGGTGTGCACGGCGTCGTGGCCAGCAGGCGACAGCAAAGTGACGAGCTGGCGGGGAAGCTGTGCGTCGACGAGGAAATTCACGCGGCGTCGAAGGGGATGGTTGTCCGCTGCGCCGTCACCACGGCGGCGTACTCGAGCGCTGCGAGGATGTCCTCGTACTCGAGATCCGGGTAATCGCCGAGAATCTCGTCAGGGCGCATCCCCGATGCCAAGAGCTCGAGCAGCATCTCGACCGGATACCGCAGCCCCCGGAGCACGGGCTTGCCGTGGCAGATCTCGGGGTCTGTGGTGATGCGACCGAGTAGCGACATGGTTCAACTCTATCCAGTGCCGACGGTGCATCGAATCGAATTGTTTACGATGCACCGCACCGGCCTTCGCGGAGGGCGATGCGGCCCCGGCTACAGCATGCGTTCCGGGATGGCTGTGATGAGGCCGCCGTCGACCAGGAGATCTTGGCCGTTGATGTAGGAGGCTTCGGGGGAGGCGAGGAAGGCTACGGCGTCGGCGATGTCTTCGGGGGTGCCGAGGCGGCCCGCGGCCACGGCGGTGATGGCGGCGGCTTTGGCCTCAGGGGAGACGTTGTCGCGGTAGGAGGGGGTTTCGATGTAGCCGGGGCTGACGGAGTTGACGCGGATTCCCCTCGGGGCCAATTCGGCGGCGAGGGCGCGGGTGAGGTTGTGCACGGCGGCTTTGGTCGCGGAGTAGAGGGACGCGCCGGGAACGCCGCGGTGCAGGGCCCAGGAGGCGTTGACGACGACGGCCGCGTGGTCGGCCAGCAGCGGCAGGGTCTTCTGAACGGTGAAGAAGACGCCCTTGAAGTTGATGTCGACGACCTTGTCGAATTCGGCTTCGGTGATGTCGGCGGTCGGCTGGAAGGCCGCGACGCCCGCGTTGGCGAAGAGCACGTCGAGGCGGCCGTAGCGGTCGCGGAGGGTGTCCGCCAGCGCGTCGATGTCGTCGAGGTCGGCGACATCGCTGCGCAGGCCGAGGAGCCGGTCGCCGCCGTCCAGTTCTTCGACCGCCGCGTCCGCCTGCTGGATTCCCTCCTCGAAGCGGCCCGCCGCGAGTCCGCCGACCGAATCGCGAACCGAGCTACGCGGACTGCCGCTGCCAGCCGCGCTCGAAGATCCGCATGAGCGCGGGATACACCAGCACGTACCGAAATGGCGCGATCGCGGCCATGTACGCCTTGCCGAAGAGCCCGTTCGGCTTGACGAGCACCGCCATCTGCCCGCGATAACCGCCGGATTCGTCGGGCACCCAGCCGATATGCATCACCGTGTGGACGGTGCGGTTGGCCATCTCGGCCGCCCACTCGTTCTCGGTGAGATACACCGAGGTGAATGGATACCCCTCGTTGTCGGGACCGCACGGGCCGTCGCGCAGGTCGTCGGGCAGCCGCTCGCGCAGCGAGACGACCCGCGCGCCCACCGCCGAATCGGGGTCGTCCCAGCCGAGCAGCGCGCCGAGTTTCCAGCGGATGTCGAACAGGACGCGGAAGACGAGAGGTTGCGGGGTGTCGTGATCGGTCGTGATGAGCCGCACCAGGCGCGGCAGGTCGTCCGGACCGCCCGGTGTCGGCAGCGCCCACACATCCTCCACAACGAAATCGGGGGCGATCTCATGGATGCGCCATGGGCGCTCGGTGTGCGCGGTGTTGGGGATCTTCATTTCGGGCCTCGCTCTCAGGACAGGGAACGGAGTCTCAGGATTTCGCGCGGGCGTCGCTCCTGGGCGTCGAAGGCGACGTCCACATGCCGACCGTCATGTCGGCCTCCTCTCACGACAGCCGACGGCATCGTCAATCGACTTATGCCGCAACAGCTTTCAAATATACGATGGCGTACATAATCGATAGTAGACCGCTCGCGAGGCGGTGTCGACACCCTCGGCGATACTGAAGGCATGGTCGCCGTCACACGGACACCCCGCAGCCGATGGATCGAGCAGGGGCTCACCGCTCTCGCGGCGGGCGGCCCGGACGCCGTGCGGATCGAGAACCTCGCCACGGCGCTCGGCGTCACCAAGGGCGGGTTCTACGGGCACTTCGCCGACCGCAACGCCCTGCTGGAGGAAATGCTCGACACCTGGGAGCGAGAGAGCACCGAGGCGGTGATCGAGCAGGTCGAACAGGAGGGCGGCGACGCGCGGACGAAGATCCAGCGCGCGGGCCTGCTCACCTTCTCCGACGATCGCCTGCGGCCGATCGACCTCGCCGTGCGCGACTGGGCCCGGCGCGACGCGGCGGTCGCCGCGCGCTTGCGTCGGGTGGACAACGAACGGATGGGCTATCTGCGCCGGCTGTTCGGCACCTACTGCACCGACCCCGACGAGATCGAGGCACGCAGCATGCTCGCCTTCTGCCTCGCGGTCGGCAAACACCTCCTGGCCGCCGATCACGGTGATCGCAGTCGTCGCGAGGTGGTCGCCCGGGCGTCGGCGTTCTTGCTCGAACCGCCCGAGGAGTGACGCCGTGTTCGAGTGCCGGTGCCGAGCAGCGGCTGATCGCCGTTCGCGTACGCGTCGACGCCTTGGCCGACACACGCCGAGGGAGTCAGTCGGCGGCGCGACCGAGTTCGTCGATCGCGCGCCCGAGTCGGGCGGCGCGTTCGGCGTCGGTGCGCGCCTTCATCAACGGTAGGAACAGCGCGTACTGCTCGGACCGGCCGAGACCGTCGAACCTGGTGCGCGCCAGCGGGTTTTGCGCCAGTGCGGCCGAAAGGTCCGCGGGAACTGTCGCGCTGCGCTGGGGTTCGTAGGCGGCGGACCACCGTCCGTCGGCGCGCGCCGCGCGAACCGCCGCCCAGCCAGGATCGCGCAGGCGTCCCGCGGTGATCAACGCCTCCACCTTGCGGACATTGACCAGCGACCACGGGCTCTTCGGGCGGCGCGGGGAGTAGCGCTGGAGGTAATGGTCCGCGTCGAGACCGCGGCGGTGGCTGTCGATCCAGCCGTAGCAGAGGGCGCCGTCGAGCGCCTCGGCGATGGAGATCGCGGCGCCCGCCGTGTGCTTCTTCGCGATCTTCAGCCAGACCCCGGTCGACCGGTCGTGGTTGGCCGCGAGCCACGACTCCCACTGCGCGGAGTCGGCGAAAGCGTGGATCTCGGTGAGCTGGTTCATCGTGGTCTCCCAGGGTGCGAGGGGTGGTCTCACCTGTCGATCATCCGCTCTAAAGCGCTCACCGATTGAGCAGTTTGTTACCGAACTCGCGCGGCCGGGACCTTGTGTCGCCCCATGTTTGCGGAGTAGACGTCAGTCATGAGCAGCATTCTTGTGACCGGAGGAACCGGAGCGTTGGGCAGGCACATCGTGTCGTTGCTGCGCGAGGAGGGGCACGACGTGCGGGTCCTCTCGCGCCGCCCTGGCGCGGGCACGCACGTGGGCGACCTGCAAACGGGGGAAGGCGTGGCAGAGGCCGTGGCCGGTGTGGACGCCGTGGTGCACGCGGCCTCGGATTTCCGCAAATTCGGCGGACCCGATATCGAGCAGACCCGCAATCTCCTCGCGGCCGCGAAGGACGTCGGCCACCTGTTGTACGTCTCGATCGTCGGCATCGACCGCATCCCGTTCCGCTACTACCGGAACAAGCTCGCCTGCGAGCAGGTGATCACCGAAAGCAGCGTGCCGCACACGATTCTGCGTGCGACGCAGTTCCACGAACTGATCGCCGAGATCCTGCAGCGCGTCGAAGGTCTGCCGATCGCCCCGCTGCCGTTGGACTTCCGGTTCCAGCCGGTCGCCACGGTGGACGTCGCGGCGCGCATCGCCGAACTGATCCAAGGGCCGCCGCTCGGTCGCGCCCCCGATTTCGGCGGCCCCGAGGTACTGACCATGGCGGAGCTGGCGGAGGTGTGGCGCGCCGAGCGGTCGCGCCCCCGCCGGATCGTCCGGCTTCCCTTGCCGGGCAAGGTGGCGCGAGGCTTCCGTGCGGGCGACAACACCTGCCCCGACCACGCCGACGGCGTGCAGAAGTGGGCGCAATACGCCGCCACCGTGGAGGGAACCGTCTATTAGCGCAGCCGGGGGTACGCCCTACCGCTGAACCGGCCTCACAGCCAGGTGTCCAGCGTGGTCGTGGTGAGGAAGTGGTCGAGATCGGCGCGCCACGGCGCGGGCACGGTCTTCTCCGGCTCGATGGCGGTGTACTGACCGCGATAGAACAGCAGGGGCCTGCCGGAGTCCGTGGACTCCGACAGGACCTGCACGCGGCCGATCACGATGTAGTGATCGCCGCCGTCGACGACGCTGTCCACCGTGCACTGGATCGTGGCCAGCGCGTCGTCCAGTACCGGGAGCTCCAGTTCCGATGTGTGCCACGGGGTTCCGGCGAACTTGTCGGGTTCGCGGGAGCCGAAGCGGGCACACAGCTGCTGTTGTTCCTCGGCGAGGATGTTGACGCAGAAGCGTCCTGATTTCTCGATCGCCGCCCAGGAGCGCGACGCCTTGGTGGGGCAGAACAGCACCAGCGGGGGATCGAGGGACAGGGCGGCGAACGATTGACAGGCGAAGCCGATCGGCGCCGCGTCGTCGCCGAAGGCGGTGATGACGGTGATGCCGGTGCAGAACTGCCCGAGCACATTGCGGAACTGGCGCGCATCGATCACCGGATGCGCGTCGACGGTCGGTTTCGTCTCCATCACAGGCTCGCTCACCCCGTCCGTCATTGCTGGCGCTGGCCCACCGTGAAGTCGTGGCCCCACAGGCTCACGGCGGTGGACTCCCTGGCGATCCAGTCGTGGTCGTCGACTTCCAGTCCCTCACAGCCGAATTCGACATCGAAGCCGCCCGGCGTCTTCATGTAGAAGGACAGCATCTTGTCGTTGACGTGCCTGCCGAGGGTGGCCGACATCTTGACCTTCTTGCGCAGCGCGCGATCCAGGCACAGGCCGACGTCGTCGGCGTTCTCCACCTCGAGCATCAGGTGGACGATGCCGCTCGGTGTCGGCATCGGCAGGAACGCCAGCGAGTGGTGGCGCGGATTGCAGCCGAAGAACCGCAGCCAGGCTGGTTCGCCGTCGGCGGGACGGCCGACCATCTGCGGTGGCAGCCGCATCGAGTCGCGCAGCCGGAACCCGAGCACGTCGCGGTAGAACTCCAGCGCGGCCTTGTCGTCGGAGGTGCTGAGCACCACGTGGCCGAGACCCTGCTCCTCGGTGACGAACCGGTGCCCGTACGGGCTGACCACCCGCCGGTGCTCCAGCGCGACGCCGTGGAACGCCTCGAGCACGTTGCCCGACGGGTCCTCGAAGCTGATCAGCTCGTAGACGCGCCGATCGGCCTTCTCCGCCGCGCTGCCCTCCTTGTAGGGCACGCCCGCGGCGTCCAACCGATTCCGGATGTCTTGCAGTTCTTCGGCATTGGCGGTCTCCCAGCCGGAGACCTGGAGCCGGTCCTTGTCACCGGGGACGATCACCAGCCGGGCCGGGAATTCGTCCATTCGCAGGTAGAGCGCGTCCGGGACCGAACCCTTGCCCTCCACCATGCCGAGCACCTTGAGGCCGTACTCGCGCCAGGCCGCCATATCGGTGGCCTCGATGCGCAGATAGCCGAGCGATCGAATGCCCATGATCTACTTCTCCTTGCCGGATCCGGACAGGAAGTCCGTTGCCAGCCGGTTGAATTCGTGGAACTTCTCCAACTGTGCCCAATGCCCGCAGCCGCCGAACACGTGCAGCTGCACCCGCGGAATCATCTTTGTGGCGATGATGGCGCCGTCGAGCGGGTTGACCCGGTCCTCGCGGCCCCAGATGAGCAGCACCGGCTGGCGCAGCTTGTAGGCGTCGCGCCAGAGCATCCCGAGCTCGAAATCGGGCCCGGAGAACGACTTGCCCATCGCGCGGGTCGCGGCCAGCGCCTCGGGGGTCTTGGCCGATTCGAAGCGCTGGTCGATGAGTTCTTCGGTGATCAGCTTCTGGTCGAAGACCATGATCCGCAGGAACGCTTCGAGATTCGCCCTGGTCGGCTCGAAGTTGAAGCGCGAGAGCAGTTTCACGCCCTCGGTCGGGTCCGGCGCGAAGGCGTTCAGGCTCAGCCCGCCGGGGCCCATCAGCACCAGCTTGCCCGCGCGGTCCGGGTAGTCGAGCGCGAACCGGACCGCGGCGCCGCCGCCGAGCGAATTGCCGAGGATGTGCACCCGGTCGGTGATCTGCAAGTGGTCGAGCAGATCCTTCAGCGCCGACGCGGAGTGCGCGAAGTACTGCGGATGATCGACCGGCTTGTCCGACTTGCCGAAACCGGGCTGATCCACCGCGAGCACATGGAAATTCTGCGCCAGCACGGGGATGTTCCGTGCGAAATTCGACCAGGACGACGCGCCGGGCCCGCCGCCGTGCAGCAGCACGATCGTCGGCCCGTTGCCGCTGCCCGCCTCGTGGTAGTGCAGGCGCAGATCCGGCCGGACCTGCGCGTAACGCGAGGTCGATTCGAAGGTGAGTTCAGCAGTGGTGGTCACGATGCCGCCTACACCATGCCGTCGGTGACCGGGAGCCCGAACTCGTGCGTGCCGTACATGACGTAGGCCCGCTCGGGATCGTTGGCCGCGTGCACCCGGCCCGCGTGCGCGTCGCGCCAGAAGCGCTGCAGCGGAGTGCCGTTCGCCAGCGCCGTGGCACCCGAGGCTTCGAAGAGCTTGTCGATGGAGGCGATCGCCCGTCCGGTGGCGCGCACCTGGTCGCGGCGGGCCCGCACCCGCAGGTCGAACGGAATCTCCTTGCCCGCCGTCAGCAGCGCGTATTCGTCGGCGACGTTGCCGGAGAGCTGGCGCCAGGCCGCGTCGATGTCGCTGGCGGCCTCGGCGACCCTGACCTTGGTGAACGGATCGTCCTTGGCCTTCTCGCCTGCGAAGGCCGCGCGCACCCGCTTGCCCTGGTGCTCGACGTGCGCGGCGTAGGCGCCGTAGGCCATGCCGACGATCGGCGCGGAGATGGTGGTGGGATGGATGGTGCCCCACGGCATCTTGTAAACCGGATCCGGGTTCTGCTCCAGGCCGGGCGATTTCAGCTCGCTCATCGCCCGGAAGCTGAGGAACCGGTGCTTCGGCACGAAAACGTCTTCCACGACAACGGTATTGGAGCCGGTGCCGCGCAGGCCGACCACGTTCCATACGTCGTCGATGCGGTACTCGGTGCGGGGGATGAGGAAGCTGCCGAAGTCCACCGGCTTGCCGTCCTTGATGACCGGACCGCCGAGCACCGCCCAGGTGGCGTGGTCGGAGCCCGAGGACCAGGCCCACGCGCCCTTGACGATGTAGCCGCCCTCCACGACCGTGCCCGCGCCCATCGGGGCATAGGAGGAGGAGATCCGCACTTCGGTGTCCTCGCCCCACACGTCCTCTTGCGCCTGCTGGTCGAACAGCGCGAGGTGCCAGTTGTGCACGCCGACGATGCCCGCCACCCAGCCGGTGGACCCGCACGCGCTGGCGAGCTTGCGGACGGTGTCGTAGAAGACGACCGGATCGGCGGCGTATCCGCCCCACTGCTTGGGCTGTAGCAGCCGGAAGAAGCCGGTCTCTTGGAGCGCCTTGATCGATTCGTCGGGGATGCGCCGCAGGTCCTCGGCCTCCTGCGCGCGCTCACGCAGCGTCGGCAACAGCGCTTCGACCCGCTCGGTCACTTCTTGCGTCATCTCGGGACCTGCTCCTGCCTGGTCGGATTGGTAACCGGTACTCATTTGCCTCTGAGACTAGAACAGGTTCTTATTTATGTCGAGAACCGGCGTTCATCGCAGGTCGTGGATGGACATGCGCAGGAAGTGACCCGAATCGCTGGCATGGAACGCGACATTTTTGTAACGTGTTCTAGTACAGAAGGAGGAGGAATCGCGATGGCAGTTACCCCCAAAGGGAGCGGTGGCAAGCCCAGGGAGCTGGATGTCGGCTCGGCGCCTACCCGCTATGCACGGGGATGGCATTGCCTCGGCCTGGCCAAGACGTACCGGGACGGTAAGCCGCACGCGGTGAACGTGTTCGGCACCAAACTGGTGATCTGGGCCGACAGCGCGGGCGAACTGCGGGTGCTCGACGCCTACTGCAGGCACATGGGCGGCGACCTGAGCATGGGCGAGGTCAAGGGCGACGACATCGCCTGCCCGTTCCACGACTGGCGCTGGTCCGGCGTCAACGGCAAGTGCAGCTCGATCCCCTACGCGCGCCGCGTCCCCCCGCTCGCGCGCACCAGGAAGTGGACCACGCTCGAGCGCAACGGTCAGCTGTTCGTCTGGCACGACCACGAGGGCAACGAGCCGCCGCCGGAGATCACCATCCCGCACATCGAGGGTCCGTACACCGACGCGAACGGCAACCCGACCGACGAGCTCGACAGCGGGTGGACCGACTGGACGTGGAACTCGATGCTCATCGAGGGCGCCAACTGCCGCGAGATCATCGACAACGTGGTCGACATGGCCCACTTCTTCTACATCCACTTCGCGTTCCCGACGTACTTCAAGAACGTCTTCGAAGGACACATCGCCACCCAGTTCCTGGAGACCAAGGGCCGTCCCGACATCGGCATGGCCTCCAAGTACGGCGGCGACACCCTGCTGAAGTCGGAAGCCTCGTACTTCGGGCCCTCGTACATGATCAACCCGCTGGTCAACATCTACAGCGGTTACGAGGTCAAGAGCGTCCTGATCAACTGCCACTACCCGGTGACACAGGATTCCTTCGTCCTGCAGTGGGGCATCTCGCTGGAGAAGCCGAAGGGCGTCGACGGCGCGATGGCCGACAAGCTGGCCGAGAAGATGACCGAGGGCATCAGCGTCGGCTTCCTGCAGGACGTCGAGATCTGGAAGCACAAGTCCAAGGTCGAGAACCCGCTGCTGTGCGAGGAGGACGGGCCGGTCTACCAGCTGCGCCGCTGGTACGACCAGTTCTACGTCGACGTCGCCGACGTGACCGAGAAGATGACCCAGCGCTTCGAGTTCGAGGTGGACACCACCAAGGCGAACGAGGCGTGGGAGGCCGAGGTCGCGGAGAATCTGCGGCGCAAGCACGAAGCCGAAGAAGCGGCGACGAAGGAAGCCGAGGCAGGCGTCTGATGGCTGCGACCTGGGCCAAGGCGCCGGACTTCGCCGATCAGCCCGCGCGGCGGGCGGCGGTGCAGGCCCAGACCGTGGTCGACAAGCAGACCTATCTGGAGGAAGGCCTGACGCCGTTGCGGTGTCAGGCCTGCCGCAGTGAGGTGCTGGTGCGCAAATCGAGCTCGCACCAGACCTCGGTGCAGTGGACCGAGCCGCCCGAAACGCACTGCCCGGTCTTCGCCGAGCTCGCCGCGTCGGGCAGCCGTCCGGGTCGTCCCGACACCTGCCCGCAGCTGGAGAAGACCATCAAGTGGGCGGTCGACGAGGGCGTGATCGACGTTCCGAAGTAAATCTCAGTCGAGCCGGAAGTCCTCGAAGTCGAAGCCCGGCGCGACGAGGCAGCTGACCAGGACGTACTCGTCGCCGAGCGGCCGCGCCGCCTGGCTTACTCCGCCGGGGACCACGGCTTGCAACAGCTGACCGCGCTCGACATCGGGTCCGAGGACGACTTCCTCGCCACCGATGTCGAGCGCGAGTGGTCCGCCGCGGTGCCAGAGCCACAGCTCGTCCGAGCGCACCGTGTGCGGGGCCGAGCGTTCTCCCGGCATCAGCAGGAAATGGATCATCGTGGCGGCAGCTCGCGCTCCCGGATAGCCGGGTGGCGTGAATTCCACTGGGCTTCGCCATGTTTGGCGATACCAGCCCCCCTCGGGGTGTGGCGCCAGGTCGAGTGCGATGGCCAGGGCAGGCCGGTCGTCGGTCATACCCCGACTCTATGCCCGTCGCCGTGTTCGACCGCCCACACGCAGATCGCGGCAAGCGGTTCTTCCAACGATTTCCCGAGCGCGGTGAGCGAATACTCCACGTGCTCTGGCGGAACTCGCCACGGCCTGAGGTCAGAATTCCTCTATGCGCCAGGTGATGTCGAAGCGGGCCAGGGAATCCAGGAACTCCGCGGGGTCGAACGCTTCGGCCACCGCCAGTGCGCCCGGCTTCGTCGTCCCCGCGGCAAGCCTGGTCGCGATCTCGACGGCGAGCAGCGCGGAGTCGCGGTAGGAGTCGACGCCCTCGACGACACCGCGCACCACGCGGCCGTCGGTGCCGTGGGCGTCCACGATCACCTCGTAGCGCAGGTCCGAACTCGGCGCATCCGGGATCTGCTCGATGAGCTGCTCGGTGAACGAGCCGAGGGTGGCGAGGATGTCCGCGGCCAGCACGCCCTCGACGGACGCGACTTCGGTGTGCCTCGGGATGGTGAGCACCGGTGGCTGCGGGAATTTTCCGACCGAGGTCGGCGCCGACTCGCCGGGGAAGGTCATCTCGGAATGCTTTGCGGTGGAGCCGGTCCTGAGTTCTCCGGCGGCGAAGTGCCAACCGCCGTCGCGGAACCAGTCCAGGCTGGCGAACACGGTCTTGGCGCTGCCCTTCGAGCCGTTGCCCCTGCTCTTGCTCAGGTGGCTGACGACGATCTCGGCCGGGCCGTTCACCCGGCGCGCGACGAGGTGGGCGAGCAGGTCGGCGGGCACGTTGTTGTCGGTGCTGCCGGCGACGACGGTGACGCCCGCCGCTTCCGCCGCCGTGGCGTAGTCGTCGAAGACCTTCTTCAAGAACAGCTGCTCGCCGGAGATGTCGGTGTAGTGCGCGCCCGCCGCGATGCTGGCCGCCAGCACCGGTTCGCCGTTGCGCACGTAGGCCGACAGGCTGCTGATCACGGCGTCGGCGCCGGTGAACGCGGCGACAAGGGCGGCGTGGTCGGTGAGTTCGGCGACGCGGATCTCGGCGTCCGGAAGATTCGCGGCCACGGCGGCGGCACGCAGGCGATCGGCGTTGCGGCCCACCAGGATCGGGGTGAGGCCGCGGCGGTGCAGCTCGGCGAGCAGGTAGCTGCCGGTGTGGCCGGTGGCGCCGTAGACGGCGATGGTGGGGGAGCTGGTCTGCGTTGTCATGATTCACAACTTATTGCGGCAATGTGAGCATATGAATGGCTTAGATGCTCGTACTTATATCTGAAACGCTCACTATTTGAGCGTATGGTTGTGTCGTGGACGTTCTCAGCGAGACCATCGCCGCGATTCGCACGGGCAATCCCGCCTCCGGTCTGTTCATCCGGCACGCGCCGTGGGGCCGTCGCTATCCGGTGGTGCCCGGTGCCGGATTCCACGTCGTGCTGCGCGGGTCGTGCTGGCTCGTCCCGCCCGGCGGCGAGCCGCTGGCGCTCGGCGTCGGCGACGTGCTGTTCATGCCGCGCGGCGCCGATCACGATCTGGTCGACAGTCTCGACTCGCCCGTCACCGAAACCGCGCTGCCCGGTGAGCCGCGCGAACTTCCCGGTCCCGGCGTTCGGTCCGAATTACTCTGCGGCGCCTACGAACTCGGCAGGCAGCGATCGCACCCGCTGCTCGACGAACTGCCCGAGTTCATCCATCTGCCCGCCCGCCCCGGCCGCCACCCGGCTCTGCGCGGCGCGGTGGACCTGCTCCTCGCCGAGATCGCCGAACCCCGTCAGGGCAGCGATGCCGCGGTGGCCACGCTCCTCGAGACCATGTTGCTGTTCATCCTGCGTGCCTGGTTCGACGAACAGGCCGACGCCCACACCACCGGATGGGCGGGCGCGTTCGCCGATCCGGCCGTCGCCGCCGCGCTGCGCGCCGTGCACGAGGACCCGGCCCGCCCGTGGACCGTGCCCGACCTCAGCGACATCGCGGGCGTCTCGCGCGCCACCCTGGCCCGCCGCTTCACCGCCACCATCGGCGAACCCCCGCTCTCCTACGTCACCCGCTGGCGCCTGCTCACCGCGGCCCGCCTCCTCCGCGACACCGACGCCGCCCTGCACACCATCGCCCGCAGAGTCGGCTACACCTCCGAATTCGCCTTCGCCAAAGCCTTCAAACGCGAATACGGCCAGGCCCCAGGCCAATACCGCCACACCCCGACCCAACCCCCGATCGCCGTGTGATGCCGCGGTAGCAGTTCCCCTGCATCGTGCTCGCTGTTCGGCGACGACTGCGGGCGGAAAGTGAACCCCAGTCGGGAAGTTGTCCGGCATCATGGTGTGAGCGGTGCGAATGGGTCGCCGCCCGCTCGGGGAGGGGAGATCCCATGGGCACGAATGCTCGGGACGAT
The DNA here is from genome assembly GCF_057708325.1 of Nocardia sp. bgisy134. NCBI lineage: Bacteria > Bacillati > Actinomycetota > Actinomycetes > Mycobacteriales > Nocardiaceae > Nocardia > Nocardia sp. bgisy134. The sequence goes on along the minus strand of NZ_JBYIRW010000006.1, from coordinate 177,224 downwards.
TCGGCGCGGCGGGTACTGGACGCCGCCTTGGCCGAATTCGTCGCGTTGCGCAACGAGCTGGACGAAATCGGACGCGGCCAGCGGACCGTTATGAATCTGAACATCACGCTCAGCACCGCGATCGCCGCGTTCGTGCTGTCGGAGCGGGGTGCGCCGCAACTGCTGCTGGCGATCCCCTACGTGTCGGTGGCCCTCGGCCTGCTCTACCAGACCTACACGATCCACGCGCAGCACATGGGCGAGTACATCAACGGTCGCCTTCGTCCGGTCATCGTCGAAAAGTCCGGGGACGAGCGTGTTTTCGGATGGGAGGACTATATCCGGGCGACTGTCTACCAGACCGGGTGGAGCCAATTCCCTATGCGTATGGCCTTCATGCTGATCATTCCGATCGTGCCATTGGTCGGCCTCATCTGGGCCGCGCCTACCCTGCGGACCGTATGGCATTGGCTCGCCTGGTCCGGCGGCGTTCTCTTGTACCTCGTGCAGTTGGTCAGCTGGGTGCGGCTGTCACGCCGGTTCCTCTGGGTTTAGCCGCTGGTTCTCCCGGGGCGCCAGGGTGGTCATCGCCGAGCATCGCGGTGGCGAGGCATTCCTCAGCGGGGCTGATACCGGGCCAGGTCAGTCCAGGTCGTTGTCGCCGGTGCCGAGCCAGCGGTGGTCTTGGCCGGTGATCGCGACGATCTGGTCGAAGTCGTGGTCGCGGTGCAGGAGGGTGAGGCCGCGGAGTTCGGCGGTCGCGGCGAGGACGAGGTCGACCGGGCCTGCGCTGCGGTGCTTTCCGCGTTTGGTCAATTCGCCCTGGACTTCCCAGGCCCGCGTGTAGGCGCGGTCGTCGACCGGCTCCCAGCCGAAGAGCACGCGCATGTCGTCGATCGTGCGTTCGCGGTCGGCGTGGGAGCGGGCGGTGTAGAAGAATTCGAGTTCCACGATCGGGCAGATGGCGACGAGTCCCGCGGCGACGGCGCGCTGCCAGGCGAAGGCCTCCGGGTCTTGGCGCATGATCGGAACCAGTGCGCTCGTGTCGAGGAGGAAGCGCGCCGCGCTCACCGCCGGTAGTTCCGCTTGTTCTCGAGGATGTCCAGATCGAAAGCACCCTCCGCGACGGCGTCTTGCAGCCGGGTGAGAGCCAGTGCGCGGCGGCGGTTTTCCAGGACTTCCCGGAGAGCCGCGTTGACGGTGTCCTTCTTCGTTCCGGTGCCGAGTTCCTTGGCGACATCGGCGACGAGTTCGTCATCGAGGTCGATCACTGTCCGTGCCATGACGCACCTCCTGATATCTCCGCGTATATCGAAGATATCAGGTGATATATACGGCGTCGAGGTTTTCAGCTGAACGGGGAGCGGGGGCGTTCTTCGAGGACGCCGTCGATCCAGACATCCACCTTCTCGTTGTAGAAGCAGGCCAGGCCCGCGATCTTCTGGCTCTCTGGTAGCGGAGTGCGGTAGATCCAGGCGAAGTCGGGGTATTCCTTCTCGCCGATGCGGACGGTCCAGTAGTCGGCGGTGCCTTTGTAGGGGCACCGGGAGTGGGTGTCGGAGGGGTGCAAGAGGTCGAGGCGGACGTCGGTGAGGGGCAGATAATAGCGTGCGGGAAGGCCGGTTTCGAAGAGGATGCGCGGGGTGTGGGAGTCCGCGACGACGACGCCGCCGATCTCTATCCGGATGTGCCGCGAACTGCCGAGGATGTCGATGCGCGAGTACGGATCGCGCGCGTGGACGTACACCGGCTCGTCCTCTTCGAACCATTCGTCCATGGCGTCCCAGTCCAGCCGCACCAGTTCGTTCAGTTCCGGTAGCGGGGAATCGTGGTAGCGCAGGGCGCCGCCGGCCGCGGTGACGCCGTCGACGATCACGTCGTACACCATGGCCTCGCCACGGCTCGGGGAGTGGGTGGTCTCGCCGTTCGGCTCGAGTTTGGCGCGCAGATCGGCGACGGGAAGGTAGTAGGTGGGGTAGTAGGGGATCTCCCACACCAGCACCGGGCGGTCCGTATCGGCCACCAGGTGCCCGCCGAGGTACACCCGGACGCGCTTCTGGCTGGTCGCGATCTTGACGCGGCCTCGCTGCTCTTCGGTCATATTCTCGACGGTACGCCGACCAGGTGACAGGTTCCGGGGCGTCGGATCGCGAAACGCCCACGGGCCCCGCCGGAACAGCGGGGCCCGTGAGGTATCGGAATTCAGTCGCCGACGGTGATCGCCTGCGCCTCCTCCACCGAGTGCGGCGCGGGATCGTGGTCGTCGATGTGGGCGAGCGCGGCGCGCCCGACGACGAGGACGAGGACGGCCGCCGCGGTGCAGGCCGCGCCCACCCAGAACGGCAGCGCGATGCTGTGCTCCCCGAGCTTGCCTGCCAGCCACGGCGCTGCGGCGCCGCCCGCGAACCGGACGAAGCTGTAGGCCGCCGAGGCGGTGGACCGCTCCACCGGCGCGGAGATCATCACGGCCTCGGTGATCAGGGTGTTGTTCACGCCGAGGAACAGGCCAGCGAGCACGGTGCCGACGATCAGCACCGTCTTGTTCTCCGCGAACAGCGCCATCACCGCCAGGTCCGCCGCGAACAGTCCGAGCGCGAGAGCCATCATCGGCAGCGTCCCGGAGCGGCGTTGCAGACCGGGCGCGAGGAAGACCGAGGCCAGCGCGAGCAGAATGCCCCAGCCGCAGAAGATGAACCCGATCGCGTAGGTGCCCATGTCCAGCGGGAAAGGGGTGTAGGCGAGCAGGGTGAAGAAGCCGAAGTTGTAGAGCAGCGCGGTGATGCTGACGGTGAGCAGGCCGCGGTGGCGCAGCGCCTGGAACGGCGCGGCGAGCGACGTGCGGTGCGCGGGCTTCGGGCCCTCGGGCAGCAGGACGACGAGGCAGACGAACGCGATGGCCATCAGCACCGAGACGCCGAAGAACGGGCCGCGCCAGCTGATTCCGCCGAGCACGCCGCCGACCAGCGGGCCGGTCGCGATGCCGATGCCGAGCGCCGCCTCGTACAGGATGATGGCGCGTGCGACGCCGCCGCTGGCCGCGCCGACGATGGTGGCCAGCGCGGTGGCGATGAACAGCGCGTTGCCGAGGCCCCAGCCCGCGCGGAAGCCGACGATCTGCGCGACAGTGTCGGACATGCCCGCCAGCGCGGCGAACACCACGATGATGGCCAAGCCCGCCAGCAGTGTCTTCTTCGCGCCGAACCGGCTGGAGACCACGCCGGTCGTCAGCATCGCCACGCCCGTCACCAGCATGTAGCTGGTGAACAGCAGCGACACCTGCGACGGTGAGGCGTGCAGCTGTTCGCCGATCGGCTCGAGGATCGGGTCGACCAGGCCGATGCCCATGAAGGCGATGACGCTGGCGAAGGCGACCGCCCAGACCGCTTTGGGCTGTTTGGTCGACGCTGGCGCGCCGGTGGCGGCGCCGGTGTCCACTAGGGTGTTCATCGGTTTTCCCTCGACGGATAGTGCTGGGGCGCACTCTTTTTCAGCGCTTCCAGCAGTTCGTTCAGATCGGTTTCCATTCGCGCGAGTCGTTCGACGTCGAATTCGGCGAGCCGGGAGGCCATGGCCGTGCCGTAGGCGGCGCGCGCCTGTGCCAGTCGCTCGCGTCCGGCCGGGGTGAGGTCGATGACGACCGCCCTCGAGTCCTCGGGGTCCTTGGTCCTTGTCGCGAATCCGTCCTCGACGAGCCTGCCGAGCAGCGCCGTTGCCGCCGGTTGGGAGCATCGGTCGATCCTGGCGAATTCGCTGACCCGCACCGCGCCACGCTCGTCGAGAACGGCAAGGGCCCGCAGGACGGCGCGCGGCAGATCGTCGTCGCCGATCACCCCGGCCAGCCGGGTCAGCCTGCCCGCGGTCACGAGAAGATCGACCACGATGTCTGAAGTCGTCACGGGAGCATGCTGCACGGAAATATTATTACATAAGCTAACTATCTATTACCCGTGAGATAGCCCACCGTCGCCGACACACCGGTCTCGCGCGGGTTTCGTACACGGACAGTGCCTGTGCGAACCGAGGTGAGCAGCCACTGGGAATGACAAAGGCCCCGGCGGACAGCCGGGGCCTTCGGGATTGGTTCAGTTGCTGTGAGTGAGGGGGCGGTGGGGCGTGCCGAAGAGCTGGGCGTCGCCGTGCGCGCGTTTGAAGAACAGGTGCGCGTCGTGCTCCCAGGTGATGGCGATGCCGCCGTGCAATTGCACGGTCTCGGACACGATCTCGGTGAGCGCCTCCGAGCACTGCACCCGCGCGACCCACACGTCCTCGGCGGCCGATGGCAGGTCGGCGGCCACCGCGGCGGTGGCGGCGTAGGACGCGGACTTGGCCGACTCCAGCAGCACGTACATATCGGCCATCCGGTGCTTGAGCGCCTGGAAACTGCCGATCACTCGCCCGAACTGCACCCGGGACTTGGTGTATTCGACCGTCGTCTCCAGGCACTGCTCCGCCGCGCCGACCTGCTCGGCGGCCACTGCGGCCCACCCGATCTCGCGCAGCCGCGCCGCGACGGCATCCGGATCGTTCGTGCCGAGCTTGTGTGCGACCACACCGTCGAAGCCGATCTCGGTGAGCTTGCGCGTCGGGTCCATGGTCGCGACCGGACGCCGGGTGATGCCCGCCGCGGTGGCCTCGACCTCGAACAACCCGGTCGGCGTGAGCACGATCAGCGTGTCCGCGTGGGCCCCGTCGAGCACGTAATGCGCCGTGCCGGAGAGAGACTCGCCCTCGGCGTGGACGCCAGGCGTATCCCAGCCGGTCGCGTTCGCCCAGCAGACCGCCAGCGTGGTCGTGCCTTCCGCGACGCCGGGCAGCAACCGGGCGCAGGCTTCCTCGTCACCGGAGAGCAGCACGGCCTGCGCGCCGAGCACGGCCGAACCGAGCATCGGCACACCCGCCAGCGTCCGGCCCAATTCGCCCACCACGAGCAGGGATTCGACGAGCGACGCGCCGAAGCCGCCGTACTCCTCCGGCACGGCCAGCGCCGCGACGCCGATCTGCTCGCAGAGCAGCCGCCAGAGTTTCGGGTCGTAGCCCAGTTCGGTGTCCATCGCGGCGCGCACCGCGTCGCGTCCCGCGTGCTTGGTGAGCAGCGCGCGTACCGAGGCGGCGAATTCCTGGTGTTCGGCGGCGGTCATGCGGTGCCTCGCAGCGCACGGTCCCGGACGGCCTCGTCGCGCAGGGCGCGGGCGATCCTGGCGCGGTGCAGATCCGGCGCTCCCCACGCGGCGCGCAGCGCGGTGACCTTGGTCAGCCACAGCGACAGGTCGTACTCGGCGGTGTAGCCGATCGCCCCGTGCACCTGCAACGCGGCGCGCGCGGCGGTGTGCGCGGCGTCGCCGCAGGCCAGTATCGCGGCGGACACGTCACGGCTGCGGGTCGGCTCGCCCATGGTGAGCGCGGCGCGGTAGAGCAGCGGCTCGGCCAGGTCGAGCGCGATGAGCACATCGGCGAGCTTCTGCTTCACGGCCTGGAATTCGCCGATCGGCTTGCCGAACTGCTTGCGCTGCTTGGCGTATTCGGTCGCCGCGTGCAGCAGCGCCCGGCCCGCGCCGAGCAGCTGGGCGGCGGCGGCGAGCGCGCCGGTGTCGAACGCGACCGCGCCCGCCTCCAGCACCCGGTCGTCGGTGGCGACGAGCTCGGCGGCCGTCACCGCGAACAACTTCCGCGCGGGGTCGACCGAGCGGATCGCCGCGCCGCGCTCACCGAGGAACACCTGCCCGCCGTCGACGAGCAGCGTCACATCGGCGGCGTCGGCGTCGAGCGCGACCGGATCGAGTCCAGGGGTGGCGAAGGCGACCGTGCCGAGCGCGGTGCCCTCGGCGAGCCCGGGCAGCCAGCGCTCGGCCGCGTCGGATTTCGGAAGCGACTGGAGCAGAACGGGAATCGCGGCGGCGGTCTCGACCAACGGTCCCGGCGCGGCGGACCGGCCGATCTCCACGAACGCGACCACGAGGTCGATCGGATCGGCGCCGACACCGCCGTACGCCTCGTCGACCGCGAGGCCGAGCACGCCCGCGCCCGCCAGCTGCCCGATCAGCGCGCGGCCTGGCCGCGAATCGCCGCTCGCCCAGGCGCGCACCGCGGTCGGCGTGCGCCCGGCGTCCAGCAGCTTGCGCAGGCTTGCGGCGAAATCGGTCTGTTCCGGACTCAGCGCGAATCTCATCGGCCGTTCCTGTGTTCGATGGCGCCGCCTTCGGCGGCGCGTCGTGGCCCTCGGGTGGCTCGGCGTTCGGCCACCGCCGCTTGCTCCTTCGTCGCGTACGCGGCGGCAGCCGAACGCCGAGCCGGGCCACGAACGGCGATGCTCGGTCTCGCTTCGCTCGAAACCAAACGTTGGGCGTACCCGCGGTGTCGCAATGCGAGGGATGTCACCTGCATGATCATGCTCATTTCTCCCGCCGGGCTTCGCGGGGTAGGCCGAGGATGCGCTCGGCGATGATGTTGCGCTGGATCTCGTTGGTGCCCGCGTAGATCGGGCCGGACAGCGAGAACAGGTAGCCGTCGGTCCACGGTCCGGACCGCTCGGCCGCCGGGCCGAGCACGTCGAGCGCGGTCTCGTGCATGGCGATGTCGAGTTCGGACCAGAACACCTTGGTGATCGAGGATTCCGCGCCGAGCTTGCCGCCCTCGTTCAACCGGGTGACGGTGCCGAAGGTGTGCAAGCGGTAGGCCTCGCTGCGGATCCACGCGTCGACCACGGCATCGCGCTGGGCGGTGTTGGTGCGATCGCCGCTGTCCAGCCACAGGTCGGCGAGCCGTCGCGCGGTCGCGGTGAACCGGCCGGGACTGCGCAGCGAGAGCCCGCGTTCGTTGCTCGAGGTGCTCATGGCCACCCGCCAGCCCTCGCCGGGCGCGCCGATCACGTCGCGGTCCGGCACGAAGACGTCGTCGAGGAAGATCTCGGCGAAGCCGGGCTCACCGTCCAGCTGCGGGATCGGCCGCACCGAGACGCCGTCGGCGGTGAGCGGGAACATCACGTACGTGAGGCCCTTGTGCCGCTCCGCCTCGGGATCGCTGCGGAACAGGCCGAAGGCCCAGTCCGCGAACGCCGCTCGCGAGCTCCACGTCTTCTGGCCGCTCAGCAGCCAGCCGCCCTCGGTGCGGCGCGCCGTCGACCGGATGCCCGCCAGGTCGCTGCCCGCCTCGGGCTCCGACCAGGCCTGCGCCCAGATGTCGTCGCCGCGCGCCATCCGCGGCATGATGCGGTCGAGCTGCTCGGCGGTGCCGTGCTCGAACAACGTCGGCGCCAGCAGGAAGATGCCGTTCTGGCTGACCCGCCCCGGCGCACCGGCGGCGTAGTACTCCTCCTCGAACAGCACCCACTCCAGCAGCGAGGCGTCGCGCCCGCCGTACTCCTGCGGCCAGGAGACCACCGAAAGCCGCGCGTCGGCCAGGGTGCGCTCCCAGTCGCGGTGCGCCTCGAACCCGGCCTTCGTGTCCATCGAAGGCAGCGGCGCCGAGGGTTTCGCGGCGGCCAGGAATTCGCGGACCTCCCGCTGGAATTCCTGGGTCGCCTGGTCCAGATCCAGATCCACTACGTCGTCCTGTTCTGTTCGGCCGTGCTCGCACTGGCCTTCATCGTCTTGGCGTTCATGCCGCCCAGTGAGTCCGCGCCGACCTCGGCGTTGTGCGCGTGCGCGAAGTGGTGCAGCCCGAAGACCGAGTCCATGCCGGTGCGCATGCCCATCAGGTCCTCGGCCTGGTTGACCGCCTTCTTGGTGAGCGCGAGGCCGAAACGCGGCATGGCGGAGATCTTCTCGGCCAGCGCCATGGTCTCGGCCTCCAGTTCGGCGCGCGGGACCACCCGGTTGACCATGCCCCACTCCTTGGCCTGCGCCGCGCCGAAGCGATCGCCGGTGAAGAGGAACTCCTTGGCCGCGCGCGGGCCCATCACCCACGGGTGCGCGAAGTACTCGACGCCGGGAATGCCCATGCGCACCACGGGATCGGAGAAGAACGCGTCGTCGGAGGCGACGATCAGATCGCACACCCACGCCAGCATCAGCCCGCCCGCGATGCAGGCGCCCTGCACCATGGCGATGGTCGGCTTGGGGATCTCCCGCCAGCGACGGCACATGCCGAGGTACACCTCGGACTCCCTGGCGAACCGCTGGTCGCCGCCTTGCTTGTCGACGTGGTCCCACCACAGGACGGCCTTGTTGTCGTAGCGCACGTGGTGGTCGCGGCCCGGTGTGCCGATGTCGTGCCCGGCGCTGAAGTGTTTGCCGTTGCCCGCCAACACGATCACGCCGACCTCGTCGTCCTCGACGGCGCGTTGGAAGGCGGCGTCGAGCGCGTAGGTCATCACCGAGTTCTGCGCGTTGCGGTAGTCGGGCCGGTTCATCGTGACGATCGCGACCCGGCCGCGGCGCTCGTAGGTGACGACCTCGCCTTCGTCCGGCACGGCGCCGTTCTCCGGTTGGTCTGACATTACGACTTCTCCTCACGTAGTTGACGCTTGAGCACTTTCCCGGCGGCGCTGTAGGGCAGCTGGTCGCGGAATTCGACGAAGCGCGGCACCTTGAAGTTGGCCAGCACGGTGGTGGCGTGAGCGAGCACCTGGTCCTCGGTGAGCGACGAGCCCGACTTGCGCACCACGTAGGCCTTGCCCACCTCGCCCATCCTGGTATCGGGCACGCCGACGACCGCCGACTCGGCCACGCCGTCGAGCCGGGCGAGCGCCTGCTCGATCTCGGCCGGATAGACGTTGAAGCCGCCGGAGATGTACATGTCCTTGAGCCGGTCGGTGATCCTGAGGTATCCGCGTTCGTCGAGCGCGCCGATGTCGCCGGTGTGCAGCCAGCCCTCGGCATCGATGGTCTCGGCGGTGCTCTGCGGATCGTCGAGGTAGCCGAGCATGACGTTCGAGCCGCGCAGCAGTACCTCGCCCGCCTCGCTGAGCTTCAGCTCGAAGCCCGCGATGGGCCTGCCGCAGGTGTTGGCTACGGTCTCGGCGTCGTCGTCGGCGCGGCACATGGTGCCGAACCCGGCCGCCTCCGACAGGCCGTAACCGGTGATGACGACGGCGAATTCGAGCTCGGACCGCATCCGCTCGACCAGCACCACCGGCACCGTCGCGGCGCCGGTGACGGCCACCCGCAGCGTGCTCAGGTCGTAGGAGCCGCGGTCGGGGAAGTCCAGGATGGTCTGGTAGATCGTCGGCGGGCCGGGCAGCACGGTGATCTTCTCCCGGCCGACCAGCCGCATCGTCTGCGGCACGTCGAAGGTGGCCTGCGGGATGATCGCCGCGCCGGTGACCAGGCAGGCGAGGATGCCTGCCTTGTAGCCGAAGTTGTGGAAGAACGGGCTGACGACGAGGTAGCGGTCGTCGCTGTTCAAGGTGGTGCACTCGGCCCAGGCGCGCACCACCGACAGCGCCTGCCGGTGCGCGACGAGCGTGCCCTTGCTGCGGCCGGTGGTGCCCGAGGTGAACAGGATGTCGGAGATGTCCTCGGCGTCGACGGCGGCGGCGCGCTTCTCGGCGTCCTCGACCGGGACGGTCTCGGCGATCACCGCGAGATCCGACCAGTTCAGCACGCTCGGATCGGTGCTCGTCGTCTCGCCGCCCGGTTCGACGGGGATCACCACGATCGTCGGAATCGCCAATTCCGGCGCGGCGGCGCGCAGTTCGGCCAGCCGGTCGCGGCCGAGGAAGGCGCCCGCGATGAACAGCGCCTTCGCGTCGACTCTCGACAGCACGTCCGCGGCCTCGTCGGCGACGTAGCGGGTGTTCAGCGGTACCAGCGCCGCGCCGGCGTAGTGCGCGGCCAGCGCGGCGACCACCCAGTGGTGGGTGTTCGGCGCCCACATGGCCACCCGGTCGCCGGACTGCACGCCGCGGGCGATCAGCGCACGCGCCGTCTGCTGGACCACGGCCAACAGCTGGGTCCAGTCGAGACGGACGTCGCCGTCGGCGAGCGCCGGGGCGGCACCGAACGTCCGAGCGGCATCGTGCAGGGCCATCGGTGTCGTTTGTGCAGGGGTTGTCACGGGCGTTCCTCACCGTTCACGCGAGTACTTATGCATGCACTCTACAAAGCAAGTGCTTGGTAGGTTATCCTACCGTCGTGGTTGCGATCCAGACCTCAGATTCCGACACTGCCGCGCAGGACGCGCGGTTTTCCGCCGAAGTGCGGGAATGGCTGGCCGAGAATCTCGACGGAGAATTCCGCGAACTGCGCGGACTAGGCGGTCCAGGCCGCGAACACGAGGCGTTCGACGAGCGCCTGGCCTGGGACCGGCACCTGGCCGCCTCCGGGTGGACCTGCCTCGGCTGGCCCAAGGAGTACGGCGGTCGCGAGGCCACCGTGCGTCAGCAGGTGATCTTCCACGAGGAATACGCCAAGGCGAACGCGCCCGCGCGGGTCTCGCACGTGGGGGAGGAGCTGCTCGGCCCGACCCTGCTCGCCTTCGGCACCCAGGCGCAGAAGGACCGTTTCCTGCCCGGCATCCGCAACGTCACCGAGCTGTGGTGCCAGGGCTACTCGGAACCGGGTGCGGGCTCGGACCTGGCCGCCATCAGCACCGCCGCGCACCTCGACGGCGACGAATGGTCCATCAACGGCCAGAAGATCTGGACCTCGCTGGCCCACGTGGCCGACTGGTGCTTCGTGGTGGCGCGCACCGAGAAGGGCTCGTCCCGCCACAAGGGCCTGTCGTACCTGCTCGTTCCCATGAAGCAGCCGGGTATCGAGGTGCGCCCGATCATCCAGCTCACCGGGACCTCGGAATTCAACGAGGTCTTCTTCGACGACGCGCGCACCGCCGCCGACCTGGTCGTCGGCGCGCCGGGCGACGGCTGGCGCATCGCGATGGGCACACTGACCTTCGAACGCGGCATCTCCACCCTCGGCCAGCAGATCCGCTTCGCCAGGGAACTGGCCGACATCGAGGCGCTGGCCCGCCGCATCGGCGTGGCCGACGACCCGCTCATCGCCGACCGGATCGACCGGGCCTGGGTGGGTCTGCGGGTGCTGCGCGCGCACGCGCTGCGCACCATGGAAGGCACCGGCGTCGACGACGGCGGACAGGCCTCGGTCGCCAAGCTGCTCTGGGCCAATTGGCACCGCGGCCTCGGCGAACTGGCCATGGCCGTGCTCGGCGCGCGCGGCCTGGTGGCCGACGAGGACGACGATCTCAACGAATGGCAGCGGCTGTATCTGTTCACCCGCGCCGACACCATCTACGGAGGTTCGAACGAAGTGCAGCGCAACATCATCTCCGAGCGCGTGCTCGGTCTGCCGCGCGAGGCCCGGCCGTGACGGCGCGGCCCCTTTCGGTCGCCCCTGAGCCCGTCGCCGGGCACGGCCTGCTGACCGGACGCGTCGCCGTCGTCACCGCGGCCGCCGGGACCGGCATCGGCTCGGCGACCGCGCGCAGGCTGCTCGCCGAGGGCGCCGACGTGGTCGTCTCCGATTGGCACGAGCGCAGGCTCGCCGAGACCGAGGTCGAGCTGAAGGGCGAGTTCCCGGATCGCCGGGTCGCCGCGATCGCCTGCGATGTGCAGAGCACCGAGCAGGTGGACGCGCTGGTGCGCGGCGCGGCGGAAGTGCTCGGCCGCATCGACATCATGGTCAACAACGCGGGCCTCGGCGGTGAGACGCCGGTGGTCGACATGACCGACGAGCAGTGGGACCGCGTCTTGGACATCACGCTCAACGGCACCTTCCGGTGCACCCGCGCCGCGCTGGCCTACTTCCGTTCGGCGGGCCACGGCGGCGTCATCGTGAACAACGCCAGCGTCCTCGGCTGGCGCGCGCAGTACGGGCAGGCGCACTACGCCGCGGCCAAGGCCGGTGTGATGGCGCTGACCCGGTGCAGCGCGGTCGAGGCCGCCGAGCTCGGCGTGCGGATCAACGCCGTCTCGCCGAGCATCGCGCGGCACGCGTTCCTCGACAAGGTCAGCTCGACGGAGCTGCTGGATCAGCTCTCCGAACGAGAGGCTTTCGGCCGCGCGGCCGAGCCGTGGGAGGTGGCCGCGACCATCGCCATGCTGGCCAGCGACTACACCAGCTACCTCACCGGCGAGGTCGTTTCGGTGAGCAGTCAGCGGGCCTGAGGCGCCCGATTGAGATCGCCTTCGGGCGTCCGCTTCCCTCCCCGGAAATGGGCGCCCGATCAGGTGAAAAAGGGTGGCGCGCGCGGGGCTGGGGTGTGCCATGCTGGGGAAGGACGGATCCCGCAATTTCGTAAGGGGCGTTGGCTATGGGCCCGGATCGCCCACCTGCCCGCGAACAACTAGAACTCGATGTCGTACGCGAGGTCGTGTTGGCCAGGCGCAGGCTGGACAGCATGGTTCTCGCTGCCCTGACGCTCGGCGCCGAGCTCATGAACCACGAGTCCGCGCGGGCGACGGCGTGCCGGGCCGCGCAGATTCTCGAGCGGTTCGCGATCGACGAGAGCGAAGTCGAACGAGACCCGAGAGCCGCGTTGCGCGCCGACATGGTGCGCGACAACGCTCGCGCCAGCCGGATCGGACTGCGGTCTCCCGCCGGGGTTCCCTCGGACCAGGATCGGCGGCGACAGCGCCAGACCGCGCTGCTGCGCGAGGTCCGCGCCGATCTGATCGAGGTGCTGCGCCGCTGCCGCAAACATCACTTCGACCGCGGCGCCGTCGCCGACGAGATCGCGCAGGGTCTGTGCGCGGCCACCGACAAACTGGTGGTCGGCGCCGATATGGACGCCTACCACGCCTGGCAGCGCGGCATGGTGCTGAAGCTCATCGAGGAACCGGTCCCGTACGGCCCGCCCAGGGTGATGGCGACCGTCGACGCGGGCCCCGGCCGCGGGCCACTGACCGTCGAATGGGACACGCCGGAGCGAAGATTGGCGCTAGTCGCCCGCATGGCCCGCGCCGGCATCTCCCCGGTCGTCATCTGCGACCGCCTCCTCGCCGACCTCTCGGTCTCCTCTCCGATCCGCTACTCCCTGCGCTAGCGCACCACCGAAACCCGCCGAATCAGGATGTGCCGTTGCCTACTACCACCAAGCAAATGCTTGGTTGTATTATGGCCTTCGTGACCGCACCTGACGCCTCGAAATCCGCACGACGCAACGAACTGCTCGCGCTGGCGGCCGACCTGTTCGCCCAGCGTGGACTGCGCGCGACCACGGTGCGCGATATCGCCGACGCGGCGGGGATTCTATCCGGGAGCCTCTACCACCACTTCGATTCCAAGGAGTCGATGGTGGACGAGATCCTGCGCGGCTTCCTGGACGACCTGTTCGGCCGCTACCGCGAGATCGTCGGCTCCGGCCTCAGCTCGCGAGACACCTTGGAAGCCTTGGTGATCGCGTCCTACGAGTCGTTCGACCGCTTCCACGCCGCGGTCGCGATCTACCAGGCCGAGGCCAAACGCCTGCGCGACGCGGAGCGTTTCGCCTACATCGCGGAGTACAACCGCGAGTTCCGCGAGCTCTGGCACCGGGTGCTGACCAACGGTGTCGAGGACGGCAGCTTCCGTCCCGAGCTCGACGTCGAACTGGCCTATCGCTTCCTGCGCGACACCGTCTGGGTCGCCGTGCGCTGGTACCAGCCGGGCGGCGCCATCACCGTCGAAAACCTCGCAAAGCAGTACCTCACCATCGTGCTCGACGGGCTCACCGCCTCGCAGCACACCGACTAGGAGACCCCATGTCTGCACCTTCCGCCCGCCGCGCTGGGCCTACCCGCCCCGCCGTCTCCGCAGGCTCCGACGACTACCGTCCCCCTTACACCCCGCTGCGGGACGCCTACGTGATCGACGCGGTGCGCACCCCCGTCGGCAAGCGCGGAGGTGCGCTGGCCGGTGTGCATCCGGCCGATCTGGGTGCGGCCGCGCTGCGCGGACTGCTCGACCGCAACCCGATCGACCCGATCAATGTCGATGACGTGATCGTCGGCTGCGTCGACAACGTCGGTCCGCAGGCGGGCAACATCGGCCGCACCATGTGGCTGGCCGCGGGCTACCCGGAGGAAGTCCCCGGCGTCACCGTCGACCGGCAGTGCGGATCTTCCCAGCAGGCCATCAATTTCGGCGCGCAGGCCATCATGAGCGGCACCGCCGAGGTGATCGTCGCAGGCGGCGTCCAGAACATGAGCGCCATCCCGATCTCGGCGGCCATGCTGGCGGGCAAGGAGTACGGCTTCGAGTCGCCGTTCGTCGGCGCGCAGGGCTGGGACCACCGGTACGGCACCGACGAGGTCTCCCAGTTCCGCGGCGCGCAGCTGATCGCCGAGAAGTGGGGTATCAGCCGCCAGGACATGGAGCAGTGGGCGCTGCGCAGCCACGAGCGCGCCCGCCAGGCCATCAAGGAAGGCAAGTTCGACAAGGAGATCGTCCCGGTCGGCGATTTCTGGATCGACCAGGGCCCGCGCGAGACCTCGCTGGAGAAGATGGCCTCGCTGCCCGCGCTCGCCGAGGGCAGCCCGCTCACCGCCGCGGTGGCCAGCCAGATCTCCGACGGCGCCAGCGCCACCCTGCTCGCCTCGGAGTGGGCGGTGCAGGAATACGGCCTGACCCCGCGCGCCCGCATCCACCACGTCAGCGCGCGCGGCGCCGACCCGATCTTCATGCTCACCGCGCCCATCCCGGCCACCAAGTGGGCGCTGGCGAAGACCGGTCTCACCATCGACGACATCGACGTGGTGGAGATCAACGAGGCCTTCGCTCCCGTCGTGCTCGCCTGGCTGAAGGAGACCGGCGCCGACCCGGAGAAGGTCAACGTCAACGGCGGCGCCATCGCGCTGGGCCACCCGCTCGGCGCCACCGGAGCCAAGCTCTTCGCCACCCTGCTCAACGAGCTGGAGCGCCGCAACGGCCGCTACGGCCTGCTGACCATCTGCGAGGGCGGCGGCACCGCCAACGCCACCATCATCGAGCGCCTGTAAGCACCGATCGCGATCTGCGCCGGGCGAATGCCATTCGCCCGGAGCGGTTTTCGTGGTGATGCGCCCGTCGGTCGCGGGCAGCGGTTGGCTGGGCGGCCGAGGCAGACACCCGTGGGCACGGCTGTGATCGCTGTGGTCAGTCCTCCGCGGCGCGCATGCCAACTCCGATGCGTCTGCGGATTTTCGGCGTCGTCGTGATGATCGCCCAAACGGTGGAAGCCATAACGTCAGCGTAGGCGGCGCAACCCCACCGGCAGATAGTAGATCCACGCATATGCTCCACACGCCTCGCAGGGCGTATACCGGCTGCGGAGCGTGCGAAACCGCTGCGAGGTCCTTGTGCCGGCGGGCTCGGTCGCATCGCGCCGACGCGCCTGGCCCGCCGGTTCAGGGCATGACAAGGCCGCTCGATCGGGGATCGAGCGGCCTTGTAGGTCGATGCTGATCGGGGGTCAGTGAGTAGCCGTTCGACCGGCGAGCGCCGACATCGCCTCGATCCGCGCCAGCGCGTCGGCGACCACGTGATCGATGAGCTCCTTGCAGGTCGGCAGGTCGTCGATGATGCCGGTGACCTGACCCGCGGCCAGCACCCCCGCCTGGGTGTTGCCCTCGACGAGCCCGGCGCGCAACAGCATCGGGGTGTTGGCGGCCATGATCACCTGGGACCAGCTGAGGTCCTTGGTCTTTCGCATGGCGAGGCCATCCTTGACCATGGTCGACCACTTCATGCCGGTCATGCTCTTGAACCGCGCCGCGTTCGACACCGCCGCGGCCAAGCCACGCCAGCGGCCCGAATTCTCCAGCCGCTGCACCAGTTCGGTGTTCAGCACGCGATGCGGCATGCCGTCGACCTTCAACGAGACCACGGTGTCCTGCAACTGCCTGCGCAGGTATTCCTGTTTCACCGCGTCGGGCACGGAACTCTCCTGGGTCAGCAGGAAGCGGGTGCCCATCGCGACGCCCGCCGCGCCGTAGGCCAGCGCCGCCGCCAGGCCGCGCCCGTCGAAGAAACCGCCCGCCGCGACGACCGGGATGTCGACTGCGTCGAGCACCGAGGGCAGCAGCAGCGTGGTCGCGACGGGACCGGTGTGCCCGCCGCCCTCGCCGCCCTGCACGATCACCGCGTCGGCGCCCCAGGAGGCCACCTTCACCGCGTGCTTGGCCGCGCCGATCGACGGAATCACCACGACGCCTGCGTCTTTGAGCTTGGCGATGAGATCCTTCTTCGGCGCGAGCGCGAACGAGGCGACCGCCACCTTCTCCCTGATCAGCAGGTCGATGCGCTCGCCCGCGTCGGTGGCGTCGGCGCGGATGTTCACGCCGAACGGTTTGTCGGTCTGCGACTTGGTCTTCGCGATCGCCGCTTCCAGCTCCGCGAAGGTCATGGTCGCCGAGGCGAGAATGCCGAGGCCGCCCGCGTTGGCGGTGGCCGAGACCAGGCTCGGGCCGGCCACCCAGCCCATGCCGGTCTGTACGACGGGATGCTCGACGCCGACCAATTCGGTCAGCGGCGTGTGCAGGCGTCCGGTCACGCGGTGTCCTTTCGTGCATGCCCGAGGGGCCCTACGTGGTTACGCAGGCTGCCTCCTCCGGGCCCTGACTCGGTCATGCGGCCACTTCCTTGTCGCGAATGCCCTTGGGATCCAGCACCGTCCGGATGATCCGCAGTTCTTCCGCGCTCGGCAGCCGCGTCTCGCCCGCCTCGCCGAGCCCGGCGATCTCGAACGAGGTGTTCTCGGCGACCTCTTCCGGGCTCACCCCGGGGTGCAGCGAGAGGGCGCGCATCGTGTGGCCGGGCCCGCCGAAATCGAAGACGCCCAGATTGCTCACGACCCGGTGCAGGTGGTGGAAGCGGAAAGCCGGGTTGGCCGGGTCGATCTTGTCGTAGCCGACGCCGGAGACGATGTCGACCTGCTCGCAGAACACCCGGTTGGTGTGCCTGGGCACCCAATAGCTGGTGGCGTGGTTGATCGTGTTGCCCGGCGCGCCACGCACGCCGAACATCTGCCTGGTCGGCCGCTGGAGCGGGCCGAAGGCGGACAGGTTCTGGTTGCCGTACTTGTCGATCTGGTTGGCGCCCATGACAACGTGCCGTCGACCGGAGGCGACCACGTCGAAGACCTTGGAGAACGGAATCCAGCCCTCGATGGGGGCTTTCGCGCCGAGCGCGGGCGTTTCGGCCAGGTAGAGCGCCTCGCCGTCGGAGAGCAGCAGATCCGGTTCGAAGGTAAGCCGGGCCAGTCGCGCGCCGATCGTGGTGACCGGGGACATCGGGCTCGCCATGATCTCGCCCGCCCCGCGGAAGATCTCCGCGCAGGCGACGACGCACACTTCGGCGAGGGTGCTCGTGGTGGTGTCGGTCATCGGGTCAGCCCTCCTGCGTGGCGAAAGCGCGGACGGCCGCCTGGTATTCGTCCTCGGAGACGTCGAGGTACGTGGCCTTGAACTCGGCCCACGACTCGGGCGTCTTGGCGGCCGCCACGTAGTGACGCTGGAATTTCTCGTCCCGGCCGTAGCTGCCGGAGAATGTGAAGTGCGCGCCGCCCGGGGCCTCGACCACGCCGTCGACCATCATCCGGTTGAGGATGATCGCCTGCTGCGGAACGGCTTTCACCAGCTCCTCGGTCTCGGTCAGCCGATCCACCGACAGGTAGCGGCGCTCGGCGGACAGGCAGTACAGATCGTCGAAGTAGGGGTCGACGCCGGTGTAGGCGGCATTGCCGTGCTTGTCGCCGAGGTCCAGATGAACCAGCGCCGCATCGAGATTCAGCGCGGGCATGGCGACGAGCGTTTCGGTCCGTCCGTCGGCGGCCGGGTAGGGGGAGGCGACGGTCTTCAGCTCGCCCTCCCAGAAATCCATGACCGCGGAGCCGAGCCCGGCGCGGATCGGCAGGAACGGCAGCCGGGCCGCCGCGGCCTGTAGACCGCACTTGACCATGCCCTCGTCCATTTCGCGGACCGTGATCGCGCCCTCGGTGCGCGCCTTGGCGAACCACGGATCGTAGAAGGGCGCCGAATCCAGCGACACGAACCCGTAGTACGCCTTGCGCACCTTGCCCGCCGAGCAGAGCAGGCCCAGGTCGGGGCCGCCGTAGCTGACCACGGTCAGATCGGTGAGGTCCGAGCGCAGGATGGCCCGCACCAGCGCCATCGGCTTGCGCCGGGAACCCCAGCCGCCGATGCCGATGGTCATTCCGCTGCGCAGCTCGCCGACCACGTCGTCGAGCGACATTCGCTTGTCCCGCATGTGTTCTCCTGTATCCGTGGGCGGGCTACTCGCCGGCCTTGCGCGCCGCGAGGTCGTCTTCGAACCTGGCGCGGATCTCGTCGGCGACGCCCGCCAGGTTCAGTTCGAAGGTGAAGCCCTGCTCGTAGCGGTAGCTGCGGTGCACGTCCTGCACGTCGATGCCGTTGAGCGCGCGCTTGGCCGCCCGGATCACCCGGCCGTCCTTGGCCGCGATGTTCTTGGCGACTTCCATGGCGGCGGCGTCGAGTTCGGCGCGCGGCACCACCTGGTACACCGAGCCGTAGTGCTGCAGCTGCTGGGCGGTGATGGTGCTCGCGGTGTAGAACAGCGCGCGCATCAGGTGCTGGGGGACCAGCCGGGAGAGGTGCGTGGCCGCGCCGAGCGCGCCGCGGTCCACCTCGGGCAGGCCGAAGGTGGCGTCGTCGGAGGCGATGACGACGTCGGCGTTGCCGACCAGGCCGATGCCGCCGCCGAGGCAGAAGCCCTGCACCACCGCGATGACCGGCACCGGGCAGTCGTAGACCGCGGCGAACGCCTCGAAGCAGCCGTGGTTGGCGTCGATCAGCGCCTGGTGGCCCGGCTTGCTCTGGATCTCCTTGATGTCGACGCCCGCGTTGAAGCCGCGGTTCTCCGCGCGCAGTACCACGACCTTGGTCTCTGGGTCGCGCCCTGCCGCGCGGACGGCGTCGGCGATGGCGAACCAGCCGTCGGTCGGGATGGCATTGACCGGCGGGTAGTCGACCGTGACGACGGTGATGCCGGTTGATTCGGAGTGACGGTTGATCCCCATCGCATGTCCTTCGTTTCTGAGCTCGTGGTGCGTGCCGGATGTCGCCGGGCATTGGCAAAGCAAGCAGTTGCTTGGTAGGTTAGCACGGTGGGACTCGAAATCGATCTGACCGATCGCGTCGTTTTGGTCACCGGCGGAGTGCGCGGTGTAGGCGCGGGGATCAGCAGGACATTCCTGGCGGCGGGTGCGACGGTGGTCGCGTGCGCCCGGCGCCCGGCCGACGCCCCGGTGGTCCACGACGGCCGGGAGATCGAATACCTGCCGTGCGACGTCCGCGACGGCGACGCGGTCCAGGGCATGATCGACACGGTGCTCGCCCGCCACGGGCGGCTCGATCACCTGGTGAACAACGCGGGCGGCGCCCCCTTCGCGCTCGCCGCCACCGCGAGCAAGAACTTCCACGCCAAGATCGTGGAGCTGAATCTCCTCGCCCCGCTACTGGTTTCGCAGGCCGCCAACGCGGTCATGCAGGAACAGTCCGACGGCGGATCGATCGTGATGATCTCCAGCGTCAGCGGCCATCGGCCCTCCCCGGGCACCGCGGCCTACGGCGCGGCCAAGGCGGGCATCGACAACCTGACCCAATCCCTCGCCGTCGAGTGGGCCCCGAAGGTCAGGGTGAACTCGCTGGTGGTCGGCCTGGTCGAGACCGAGCTCACCGAAATGCACTACGGCGACCGCGAGGGCGTCGACGCCGTCGCCGCGACGGTTCCGCTCGGCCGGATGGCCCGTCCCGAGGACATCGGCCGCGCCGCCGCCTTCCTGGCCTCGCCCCTCGCCGCCTACGTCAGCGGCGCCTCGCTGCCGGTGCACGGTGGCGGCGAGCGCCCCGCCTTCCTTGCCGCGTCCACCGCGGAGCACGACCAGCAGCGGGCCTGATCCCGAACAGAACGAAAGAGGACAACAGGTAATGAGCGAGCAGATCTGTGCGGGGCGCACCGTCATCGTCACCGGCGCGGGCCGCGGTATCGGCCGGGCGCACGCGCTGGCCTTCGCGGCCGCGGGCGCGCGCGTGGTGGTCAACGACCTCGGCTCCGCCCTCGACGGCGCTGCCACCGTCGAGACGCCCGCCCAGCAGGTGGTCGCCGAAATCGAGGCGATGGGCGGCCAAGCCGTGGCCAACGGCGACGACATCGCGGACTGGGCGGGCGCGCGCAACCTGATCCGGCAGGCAGTCGATACCTTCGGCGGGCTGGACGTGTTGGTCAACAACGCGGGCTTCGTGCGCGACCGGATGCTGGTCAACCTGGGCGAGGACGAGTGGGACGCGGTGGTGCGAGTGCACCTCAAGGGCCATTTCGCCACCATGCGTCACGCCATCGAATACTGGCGCGGCGAGAGCAAGGCGGGCCGTCCGGTCGACGCCCGCATCATCAACACCAGCTCCGGCGCAGGCCTGCAGGGCAGCGTCGGCCAGGGCAACTACGGCGCCGCGAAGGCGGGTATCGCCGGGCTGACCCTGACCGCCGCCGCTGAATTCGCCCGGTACGGCGTGACCGTCAACGCCATCGCGCCCGCCGCGCGCACCAGGATGACCGAGACCGTGTTCGCCGAGACGATGGCCAAGCCCGAGGACGGGTTCGACGCGATGGCGCCGGAGAACATCTCGCCGCTGGTGGTCTGGCTCGGCAGCCCCCAGTCCGCCGGTGTCACCGGCCGCATGTTCGAGGTCGAGGGCGGCAAGGTCGCGCTGGCCGACGGCTGGCGGCACGGCGTCGCGGTGGATCGCGGCGCGCGCTGGGAGCCCGTCGAGCTCGGCCCGGTCGTCGCGGACCTCATCGCGAAGGCCGCGCCGCCGGAGCCGGTGTACGGAGCCTGATCGATCTGTTTGCTGGGCGGGCCCTGGGCTCGCCCAGTGAAATTCGAGCTAACGCCATGTGACGCGAGCCCTGTCCCCTCGGGGCGCCGCTGTGCGCTGCCATCCTTTCCCTGCGCCTTTCAGGGCGGGGGTTTACTATGGGCACCCGTCCGTCAAAAGTCCGGATGAGGTGTTGCGACCGGGCATATAGCTGCGCTGTACGAAGAGGGGAAGGCTGGCGCATGGCCGTTGGTCGCACGTTCCGTGCGGTGGCACTAGCCGGAGCTGTGACCGGTTTTGCGCTACTCGGTTCCGTTGCCGCCCTCGCGCAACCGGGTGGCATACCGCCCGAGGAGCCGGGTCAGCCGCGCGTCCCCGCGTCGAGCGCTTCCATCACGGGCCCCGGATTGCCGCTGGTGCCAATGACTCCCGAACCCACCGCCGAGGAGATCGGTTCGTCCGCTGTCGGCTCGGCAAGCGCCGCGGGTTCCGCTGGACTCGGTTCCGCCGCCGCCGCGGGTTCCGCCGGACTGGGCTCAGCCGGATTGGGCTCGGCCGGTGCGGCCGGTTCCGCCGGGTTGGCCGCTGTGCTCGGTACCGGGTCGGCCGGATTGGGTGCGTTGTTGGGCACCGGCTCAGCCGGATTGGCTGCGTTGCTCGGTACCGGTTCGGCGGGTCTGGGGGCAGCTGTCGGTTCGGTGGCCGTTGGTTCTGCCGCTGTCGGTTCGGCGGCCGTCGGCTCTGCCGCTGTCGGTTCGGCGGCCGTCGGCTCTGCCGCTGTCGGTTCGGCGGCCGTCGGCTCTGCCGCTGTCGGTTCCGCGGCTGTCGGTTCGGCCGGTGTCGGTTCGGCCGCTGTTGGTTCCGCGGGTGTCGGTTCGGCGGGCGTTGGTTCCGCGGGTGTCGGTTCGGCCGGTGTTGGTTCGGCGGGTCCGGGGTCGGCGGCTGTCGGTTCCGCCGCCGTCGGTTCGGCCGCGGTCGGCTCCGCCTCCCCACTGCTGCTCCTGCTGATCCCGCTGCCGACACTGCCCGTCCCGGCGACTCCTGCTGCGCCCCTCGTCATTCCGCCCGTCCCTGACGGCCCGGCTCCACAGCTCGCTCCGATCCCGGTCGCCGCACCGCCCGCCGCGAAGGCGGTTCCGGAGCAGACTCCGCCGCCCGCTCCCGCGCCGCAAGTGCCCGCGAATCCGAACCACGACGTACGCCCGACGAGCGCCGACAACGGACTGCCCGAACCGAACGTGCTCTCGGTCGTCGGCGGCCTCGTCGCCCTCGCGCTCGCCGGAACCGGTTCCGGCGTGGTCAGTTTCCAGAGCGCCTCCGCCGCGCAGGCCAAGGTGGACGCCGCCCGCGCCCAGTTCTTCGGCCCGAGGTTGTGAAGGGTCAGGCATGAGTGAGAGCAGGACGCAGAGCAGTTCCCGGTCCTACCGGCGGGTGGCGGCCGCGGTCGACGCGGTGTGCGCCGTGGCCGCCGACTACGACGCCACCACCCTGGACGAGGTGGTCGCCGCGATCGCCAACGAGCGTAAGCGGGAAATCGAGATCGCCAGTGCCCAGCTGGGTCCCGGTGTCTGCGGCCAGCGCAGGTTCTATCCCGACCGGGACGTCATCGTGCTGGCGGCCACATTGCCCAGCCGCGATCACACGCTGGCCCACGAACTCGGCCACATCGTCTTCGACCACGAGGGCGCGCCCGCACCGGAGGTGACACTGGAGGCCGGCGACGACCTGATCGCCTACATGCTGAGCCAGCGCGCCCATCAGCAGATCGTCGACGACGGCGCCGACGAGCTGGCCGAATGGGAGGCCGAGACCTTCGCCGCCATGCTGATGACCCGGCTGCGCGTCTTCAACAGCCGAGGCGCGGGCGTCTCGGTCCTTCGATTCGATGAGGCACTCGGATGACGTTCTGGTTGACGGCCATGCTGGTCTGGGTGGCCGCGGGC
The DNA here is from genome assembly GCF_057708325.1 of Nocardia sp. bgisy134. Lineage (NCBI taxonomy): Bacteria > Bacillati > Actinomycetota > Actinomycetes > Mycobacteriales > Nocardiaceae > Nocardia > Nocardia sp. bgisy134. Next base: position 154,595 of record NZ_JBYIRW010000006.1, on the reverse strand, counting down.
GCGCGCGTGGGGCGCGTGCTGGTGAAACCCGCGACGACGGCGCGGGTGGCGATCGTCGTCGCGGTGGCCGCGGTAGCGCTCGGCGCGACGGTCGCGGTGCCCGAAATCGCCCTCGCCGTGGACAATCTGCGCCCGCATGGTCTGCGCTCCGGGCTGCTGTCCGACGGCGTCGTGCTCTCGGCGTGGCTCGCGTTCGTCACGGCCACCTCGGTGGTGGCCGCCGCGGCGTGGCCGGTGGTCTCGCGGCGCAACCTGCGCCAGATCGGCATGGTGATCTACGCGGCGGGCACGACCGCGGTGGCCATCGCGCTGTCGTGGTCGTACACGTTCGGCTGGCTGCTCGTCGTGCTCGGCGCGATCTTCATCGTCGTGACCGGATTGCGCAACCTGGACTGGACGACGCTCGGCCGCGGCATCGCCATCTACACCGGGGGAACCGCGTTGGTCGGCGTGCTCGCGGTGCTTCAGGTGCGGCGCGCGCTGACCGACGAGCCGCGCGCGCCCGCGGGTCAACCGGCGTGGGACTGGCCCGCGTGGGAAATCGCCGCGCTGCTGGTCGCTTTCGGCGCGGTGTGGATCGTGGTGGAGCTGTGGGTGCGAGCCAGAGTGCTGCTGCGCCAGATTCGGTCGCTGCACCGCCTGATGGTCGGCCGGTTCCCCGAAGTGGTGGCGCACGATCAGACCGGAACCTCCACGCAGCTGCGTGCCTCGGACCAGGTCGCCCAGATCATGGACGCCCTCTACCTGCAATCGGGTGGCGGTGTCGAGTTGGTGGCCGCGGGCACGCCGCCCGACGCCATCGCCGAGCGCGCCGACGAGGTGGCGGAGTGGGCGCGAAATCCGTTGGGCGACATCGTGATAGACGCTCGATGGATCGCGCCGCCGGAGGGTGTCGGTTCGCGCGGCTGGGTACAGGCGATCGCGCGCGCCTACGAGTCCACCGCAGGCGCGCACTCGGAGGAGCCGGTTTCTCGATGACCTGACGCGGGTGATCATCCATCGGTGTCGCCGTCGCATGTGGTGACGGCCGCCGTTCTCCGTGCCGCACCACGATTTTCGATGATCGGTGTTCCCGGTCACCCGTCGATGACATCGACTCGGATGGATGACTACACTGCTCACCGCGCGCACCGTCGACCTGTGAGGGCATCGTCACCGTGACGATAAGGCCGCGGGATCGAAGTTGGACCCGTGTCCATCAGTGGAATGTAATGCGCCCCTGGAAATCGGGGCTATCGACCGAACGAGGAACTTGCTCGCTCTGTCTTCTGTGGTGTGGCATGCGTTTGCACAATGGCGATCGCAACCCGCTCGGTATGGATCGAGCGGTGCACTTTCAAACGTTCTTGCACGGCGTGGAATCCGAATCGGCGCGCAATCCGCGGACGCTACAGAATGCGCGCACTCCGCCGAATTGGATTCGGCGGGAACCCGTGTGCCGCGCCGGCCTGCCCGTCCTCGGGAGCTGGTTCGCGCACAACGCAGCACAGTGCGACCGATGGCCGCACTGTGCTGCGCTGTGGGAGAACCTTATTCGGTTCCGTCCGGAGGAATTTCGGGCAAGCCCTCACTCGCCCGCAACTTCTCCGCCATGGAGGTGAGAAGGTTCTGCGATTCTTCGGAAAGATCGAACGCCCTACTCGACAGCCGACGCAGTCCGTAGCCCTGCAGCTGGGACAGCAGCTCAAGATCGTGATCGATCTTGGCGGCATAGATGTCGTTGAAGAAGTAGTCCGGCTTGACCTTGAAGAACTTGGCCAGTGCAGCCACCGTTTCGTCCGACGGGTTGGTCCGTTGGCCCGACCGCAACTGCGAGAGATACGGTTTCGAGATCGGATGCCCGGAGGCCGTCAGCGCAGCCGCAACCTCCGCGTTGGTGTGCGGCTTGCGCCCCGGGGGATGCACGGTTTCGAACAGCTTGTTCAGCCGCGCCGCGAAATCAGCCATTGTGAGCCGCCCAATTCCCTTCGCTGTACTAACAGTCGTTATCTCGGATACGTATCATTGATATTAGCGGCTCAGTAACTGAAAACCTACGCCTGATTCAGGATTTCCTTGAAGCTTCTAGGTGAGCGGTCGGCGAAGCTACTGGGACGGTTGCGTTTGCGGGTCGCGCCAACGTCTCTAGTGGAGGCGCGGTACGACCCGGTTCTGGCCCGTCGCGGGGGTCTTCCCGATCAGGGCGATGTTAGCGACAAGATAGCTGACATCTCATCTAGTCGGCCGTACTGGTCACTGTGTGGCGTACGACACGTTTTGCGGGCTCTGGGATGAACGTTCAACAAATGGGAGTGGAATTAGTTGAAGTTGCTACAACCTCTCGATGATCGTACCTGTCGCCAGTGCGCCACCGGCACACATGAGCACCATTGCCGTGCTGCCGCCGGTCCGCTCCAGTTCGTGCAAAGCCGTTGTGATGAGCCGGGATCCGGTGGACCCGACCGGATGGCCGAGAGCAATCGCGCCGCCGTTGACATTCACCCGGTCCATGTCCGACTGGTGTACAGAAGCCCACGAAAGTGCGACCGAAGCGAATGCCTCATTGATCTCGAAAAGGTCGATGTCGCCGATACTCATCCCGGAACGCTCCAGTAGGCGAGTGCAAGCTTGCACCGGACCGTCGAGATGGAATTCCGGCTCGGCGCCGACCAGTGCCTGAGTCACGATCCGCGCGCGGGGGCGCAAACCCGCTCGCTGCGCGGCCTTTTCGTCCATCAGCAGCACCGCGGCCGCGCCGTCGGAGATCTGTGACGAACTGCCTGCGGTGTGCACGCCGCCCTCCAGGACCGGCTTCAGCTTGGCCAAGCCCTCCACGGTGGTCTCGCGCAGACCTTGATCCCGGGCCACGTCCAGCTTCTCGCCGGTGAGGTTGCCTTCCTTGTCCACCGCGGGCGCGGTGACCGACAGCACCTCGCGATCGAAGCGTCCTTCGGCCCACGCCTGCCCGGCCAGCCGCTGCGAGCGTGCGCCGAATTCGTCGACGTCCGCGCGAGAGATGCCGCGCCGCTTGGCAATTCGCTCGGCGGCCTCGAACTGGTTGGGCAGGTCGATATTCCACGACGCCGGCCTGCGCGGACCGGCGTGCTCGCCGACGTTGGCGCCCAACGGAACTCGGCTCATCGCCTCAACGCCGCAGGCCATGCCGATATCGATCGCACCTGCGGCGATGAGGCCGGCCACCAGGTGGTTGGCCTGCTGTGCCGAACCGCACTGCGCGTCGATCGTGGTCGCGCCGACCTGCCACGGCAGTCCGGCGTGCAGCCACGCGACCCGGGTGACGTTGTTGGACTGCTCGCCCGCCTGGGTGACGCAGCCGCCGATGACCTGCTCCACCTGGGCCGGGTCCAGGTGAGCGCGCTCGAGCAGTCCGCGCTGGGCCAGGCCGAGGAGTTCGGCGGCGTGCAGGCCGGATAGCCAGCCGCCGCGCTTGCCGATCGGAGTGCGAGCGGCCTCGACGATGACGGGTGTGCCCATCTTGAACCTTCCTCTGGGGACCAAAACTGAAACGTGTGCCAGCCGGATGTACTGCGCTTCTTTACTAGTCCTTCCGGCTGTGCTGCAATTGATTGTAGAACGTGTTTCAGTTTGTCGAAGGAGACATCTGGTGGTTGAGACTCGGAACGCCCGCCCGAATCTGCCGGAAGGGTTCGACGTCACGGACCCGGACATCTACGCCGAGCGAGTTCCGGTCGAAGAATTCGCCGAACTGCGCCGCACCGCGCCGATCTGGTGGAACCCGCAGTCGCCCGAGACCGGTGGCTTCCAGGACGAGGGTTTCTGGGTGGTGAGCAAGCACGCCGACGTCAAGGAGGTGTCGCGGCGCAGCGAGGTGTTCTCCAGCTTCGAGAACACCGCGATCCCGCGCTTCAACGACGACATCACCCGCGAGCAGATCGAACTCCAGCGCATCGTGCTGCTCAACATGGACGCGCCCGAGCACACCAAGCTTCGCAAGATCATCTCGCGCGGCTTCACCCCGCGCGCCATCAACGGCCTGCGCGCCGAACTCTCGGCGCGGGCCGAGGAGATCGTGAAGAGCGCGGCCGAATCGGGAGCGGGCGATTTCGTCACCCAGGTCGCGTGCGAGCTGCCGCTGCAAGCGATCGCCGAGCTGATCGGCGTTCCGCAGGAAGACCGGATGAAGGTCTTCACCTGGTCCAACCAGATGACCGGCTACGACGACCCGGAGAACGACGCCGACCCGGTGGCCGCGTCCGCCGAGATCCTCGGCTACGCCTACCAGATGGCCGCCGCCCGCAAGGCATGTCCCGCCGACGACATCGTGACCACGCTGATCGAGGCCGATATCGACGGTGACAAGCTCAGCGAGGAGGAGTTCGGCTTCTTCGTCATCATGCTCGCGGTCGCAGGCAACGAGACCACCCGCAACGCCATCACCCACGGCATGATGGCCTTCCTGGACAACCCCGACCAGTGGGAGCTGTTCAAGAAGGAGCGCCCGGCCACCGCGGCCGACGAGATCATCCGCTGGGCGACTCCGGTCACCTCCTTCCAGCGCACCGCGCTGGAGGACACCGAGCTCGGCGGCGTGCAGATCAAGAAGGGGCAGCGGCTGGTGATGCTGTACCGCTCGGCCAACTTCGACGAGGACGTCTTCGAGAACCCGGAGAAGTTCGACATCACCCGCAAGGACAACCAGCACCTGTCCTTCGGCGGCACCGGCGCGCACTTCTGCATCGGCGCGAACCTGGCCCGTCTGGAGATCGATCTGATCTTCAACGCGATCGCCGACCACCTGCCCGATATGACGAAGTTCGGCGACGCCAAGCGCCTGCGGTCCGGGTGGCTGAACGGTATCAAGGAATTCCCGGTCGACTACAAGACCAAGGGCGGCTGCCCGGTCGCGCACTGACCGAGCGAAAAGGGCCCTCGAACCGGAGTACCCAGCCGGTTCGAGGGCCCTTTCGTCTGCTGCCCGAGAGCAGGGGCAGCCGGTATCAGTCGACGCGCCGGGTAGTCGCGATCGCCCGGTCGACCTCCCAGAACGCGCGCAGGGCGGCGATCTTGCCCGCGTCGTCGACCTTGTAGGTGAACACGCCCTCGGCGTCGATCTGATGCCCGCCGATGCGGGTGCGGATGGTGCCGGTGAAGGCCACCTCCTTGCCACAGGCGAAGGAATCGTCGAAGAGGAACTCGATCGATTCGGTCTGCGCGATCGCCTTGTCCCAGAACGCCGCGATGGCGTCACGGCCGCGGTGACCCTTGCCCTCGGGGTCGAAACCCGAAGGGCCGATGGGATCTTCGACGATCCCGTCGGCGGCGAACAGATCCAGCCACGCGTCCTTGTCCCGTGCCCGCACCGCGGCCTGGGATGCGAGTCCGGCGAGGCGGGCGGGATGCTCGGTAGTGGTGGTCATAGGAGCTCCGTATCTGATGGCAGGTATCCGTCGATCGGGGAAGCGAAGCGCCCCCGATCGACCTCCAACGTCGGTCGGTGCGGAGTAAGCCGAGCGTCAGCGAGGCTTTTCCGCGCCGACAACCCACATCGAGAAGTACTGGGATCCACCGCCGTACGCATGGCCCATGGCCTTGCGCGCGCCGTCGACCTGGTAGTCGCCTGCCCGTCCCATCACCTGCTTGGCCGCCTCCGCGAACCGGATGAGGCCGGAAGCCCCGATCGGGTTGGAGGACAGCACGCCACCCGACGGGTTCACCGGGATGCGTCCGCCGATCTCGGTCTCGCCCTTCTCCGTGAGCTTCCAGCCGTCGCCCGGCGCGGCGAAACCGAGGTTCTCCAGCCACATCGGCTCGAACCAGGAGAACGGCACGTAGATCTCGGCGGCATCGATCTCCTCGAGCGGATCGGTGATGCCCGCCGCCTTCCACAGCGCGGCAGCCGCGTCCTGGCCCGCCTGCGGGTTGACCTGGTCGCGCCCGGCGAAAGTGGTCGGCTCGGTGCGCATCGCGGTGCCGTGCACCCACGCCACCTTCTTGCCCTCGGCTTCCACCGCCGCGGCCGCCTCGGCGTCGCCGAGCACGATCGCGCACGCGCCGTCCGAGGACGGGCAGGTCTCGTCGAAGCGGATCGGATCCCACAGCATCTGCGAGGCGAGCACCGATTCCAGCGTGATGTCGGGCTGCTGGAGGTGGGCGAGCGGGTTCTTGGCGCCATTGCGCCGATCCTTCACCGCGACCATCGCACCGATGTGGGACGGCGCATTGGACCTGCGGATGTAGGAACGCACGTGCGGGGCGAAGTAGCCGCCCGCGCCCGCGCCGACCGGCATGGTGAACGGCACCGGAATCGACAACGCCCACATGGCATTCGACTCCGACTGCTTCTCCCACGCCACCGCGAGCACCCGCTTGTGCACGCCAGCCTGCACCAGGTTGGCGGCCACCACGCCGGTGGAACCGCCCACCGAGCCTGCGGTGTGCACGCGCAGCAGCGGCTTCCCGGTCGCGCCGAGCGCGTCGGCCATATGCAGTTCGGGCATCATGACGCCCTCGAACAGGTCCGGCGCCTTACCGACCACCACCGCATCGATATCGGCGATGGTGAGCCCGGCGTCGGCGAGCGCGCGATCGATTGCTTCGCGGCACATGCCCGACATCGAGACGTCGGTTCGTTTCGTCACGTGATGGGTTTGTCCGGTGCCGAGCACCGCGGCCGGAACGCTCATGCCTGCACCTCGCTGGCGCTCGGCGCCGGCATGCGCGTGGCGCGCTGGCACATGATTCGCTCACTTCGTTCGCTCATGCCTGCACCTCGCTGGCGCTCGGCGCCGGCATGCGCGTGGCGCGCTGGCACATGATTCGCTCACTTCGTTCGCTCATGCCTGCACCTCGCTGGCGCTCGGCTCCGGCATGCGCGTGGCGCGCTGGCACATGATTCGCTCACTTCGTTCGCTCATACCTGCCCCTCCAAAACGGTCACAAGATTCTGTTGCAGCGCGGGGCCGCTGGTGGCGTGGGCGAGCGCGCGGTTCGCGGTGCCCGCCATGATGGCTTCGGCCGCGAAACCGATGCGCTCCAAGCCCGCCGCGAACATCGGGTTGGCGGCCAGTGCGCCACCCGACGGATTCAAGGTGGTCTCCGGCTTCAGCCCGATGGCCTCGGCGAGGATCAGCTGCTGGTGGCTGAACGGCGCGTGCAGTTCGGCGATGTCGAAGCCGCTCAGGTCGCCGCCGGTAACCGCCTGTGCCGCAGCGGAAGTCGAGGGCGAGGCGGTGAGATCGCGAGCGCCGAGCACCGGGGTGTCGACGCGGTGCGCCATGCCGGTGATCCAGGCGGGCCGCTCGCACAGCTCGCGGGCGCGATCGCCGACCGCGAGCACGATGGCGGCCGCGCCGTCGGTGATCGGCGCGCAGTCGTGGGCGCGCAGCGGATCGGCCACATACGGTGTGGCGAGCAAGCTTTCGACGTCACCGGAAGCGCCCGCCGCCACCGCGGCCATATCGCGCTCGGTCCAGCGGCCCGCGTCGAGTCCGGCCCGCGCTTGGAGACCGGCGATGGACAGCGCGTCCGGCCACAGGGGAGCGACCAGGTAGGGGTCGAGCTGCATGGTGAGCACCTGGCGCAGTGTGCCCGCGGACGACTTGCCGAATCCGTAGACCAGCGCGGTGCGCGCCTGCCCCGACTTCAGCTTCACGAACGCCTCGTACAGCGCCCACGCGGCGTCCATCTCGACGTGCGACTCGTTGATCGGCGGCACGGCGCCGATGGCGTCGATCGCCGAGATGAACGAGAAGGCGCGTCCGGCAAGGTAATCGGAGGAGCCCGAGCACCAGAAATCGATATCGGACTTGGTGATGCCCAGATCGGAGTAGAGCTGCTGGAAGCAGGGCACCAGCATCTCGACACCGTTGGTGGTGCCGAAGGTCTCCGGCACGTGCGGTGCGTGGGCGAAGCCCACGACCGCGATGTCGGTGGCGTTGTCAGTCAACGTAAGCGCCTCTCACAGGTGGTGCTTGTAGGTCTCGTAGTCGGCGTCCGGCTCGCCGCTCGGCTCGAAGTGGTCGACGTTCTCCAGACCGTGACCCCACTCCTCGCGCGGCTTCCACACCGCTTTCACGCGCATGCCCATCCGCACTTCGCTTGCGTCGCAGCCGAGTACGAGATGCAGTACCGGAATGTCGGCGCCGTCCAGCAGCACATAGGCCGCGACGTACGGCGGTTTGATGCGCTGTCCGAGGAACGGAACGTTCACAATGCAGAACGTGGTGACCGTGCCGTGATCGGAGAGTTCGATGTAATCGTCGGTCGGCCTGCCGTCGGTCGGGTTGGCCCCGCGCGGCGGGAAGTACACCTTGCCCGCGGCGTCGGTGCGCGCGCCGATCAGCTTGCCCTCGGCGAGTCCGCGCAGGTAGACGGTCTCCTGCGGGGAAGCGGTGTGCTTGTAGGACAGATCGATCGGCGTGACGATCATCGTGACCGGCTCGCCGCTTTCGGTGGCGGGCTCGGCGGTGGACTGCTCGCCCGGCTCGAAGCAGACGATGTCCTTGATGCTGCCTTCGGTCTGTGCGGCCCACCGCGCCCGCACTCGCATGCCGGTCCGCATCTCGTCCGGCGCGGTGACGTCGACGGCGTGCAGCATGCTGGTGTCCGCGCCGTCCAGCTGGATCAGCGCCCAGGCGAACGGCCGGTCGAAGGGCTGGCCGGGCAGCGGCTCGTGCACCCAGGTCCAGGAGGCGACCGTGCCGGTGTCGGCGACGTCGACGAACTCGGTCAGCGGCTGGCTGGTCACCGGGTCGTACTCGGGCGGCGGCACCAGAACCCGGCCGTCGGACCCGCGCACGCCGACCACCCTGCGGCTCCGCAGACCGGTCAGGAATCTGCCGATGGTCGGTCCCACCGACCGTGTGTAGTCGAATCGCGCCCGCAGCGGGGCGCTCAGCACATCGGGTGCCGTGCTGGTGTCCAATTCCGACCTTCTCTCAGCTCTTCATCACCCGCCGCGGTTCCGGCGGCCGTCCTCGCGCCACGCGGTGGGCCGGGTTCGTCCCGCCCAGCTCGCGGCGGTGCTCATCTCGTCGGGCCCCCACCCGTGAATACGCCGGACGCGGTATTCCCCTTAGTCACGCTATCGAGTAGAACAGGTTCTTATTCTGGTGGCAAGGGCGTGCCTCCGCCTTCGCTCCGGCCGTGCGCGTAAAAGTTGCCAAGGAAAGGGACGACCATGAAGTTCGGATTGCAACTCGGATATTGGATGGCGCAGCCGCCGCGGAACGCGGGGGAGTTGGTCGTGGCGGCCGAGAAGGCGGGCTTCGACGCCGTCTTCGCCGCCGAATCGTGGGGCTCGGACGCCTTCGGTCCGCTCACCTGGTGGGGTTCGTCGACCGAGCGGGTTCGGCTGGGGACCTCGGTGGTGCAGATGTCGGCGCGCACGCCCGCCGCGACCGCGATGCACGCGCTGACCCTCGATCACCTCAGCGGCGGTCGTGCGATCCTCGGGCTCGGGGTATCCGGTCCGCAGGTGGTGGAGGGCTGGTACGGGCAGCCGTTCGCCAAACCCTTGCAGCGCACCCGCGAGTACGTCGGCATCATCCGCCGCATCCTCGCGCGCGAGGCGCCGGTGACCAGCGACGGACCGCACTACCCGCTGCCGTACACCGGGCCGGGCGCGACCGGGCTCGGTAAGCCGCTCAAGCCGATCGTGCACCCGCTACGTGCGGATTTGCCGATCTGGCTGGGCGCGGAAGGTCCGAAGAACGTGGCGCTCACCGCCGAGATCGCCGACGGCTGGCTGGCGATCTACTACGCGCCGCGGTTGGCGAACATGTACAACGACTGGCTCGACGAAGGCTTCGCCAGGGTGGGCGCGCGCCGATCGCGCGAGGACTTCGAGATCGCGGCCAGCTGCCAGGTGGTGATCACCGACGACCCCGGCGCCGAGCTGGAACGGATGCGCTGGATCATGGCGCTCTACATCGGCGGCATGGGTGCGCCGGAGCTGAACTTTCATGCCCAGGTCTACCGGCGGATGGGCTACGAGCGCGAGGTCGACGAGATCGGCAGGCTGTTCCAGGCGGGCAAGAAGGCCGAGGCGGCGGCCGTGGTCCCGGACGAGCTGATCCTGGACACCGCCATCATCGGTGACGAAGGTCATGTGCGTGAGCAATTGAAGGTCTGGGAGGCCGCGGGCGTCACCATGATGCTCGTGTCGGTTCCGGATATCGAGCAATTGCACCGGCTCGCACCCCTTGTCGATCAGTAGAACGCGTTCTAAATTCAATGGGGTGACTGCCTCACCCGCCCCGTCCGCTCCGCCTCCGCACAATCCCCCTGCGCAGGAGTCGGTGAACATTCTCGGCCTGTGGAACATCGCGAAAGCCGAACCCGATCGGATCGCCATGGTCGATCCCTCGGGCCGCGAGGTGACCTATCACGAACTGGCCACGCTCGCCGACCGCTACGCCACCGGGCTGCGCGCCCTCGGCCTGCGGACGGGCGACGTGCTGGTGAGCATGGTGCACAACTGCGTCGAGGCGGTCGCCGCCTACTTCGCGGCCTACCAGTCGGGGCTCTACATCGTGGCGGTGAACTGGCATCTCACCGGCCCCGAGGTGGCCTACATCCTCCAGGACAGCGAGGCGAAGGCGTTCTTCGCGAGCGACCGGTTCGCCGCCGCCGCGAAGGCCGCCGCCGACGAGGCGGGTCTGCCTCCGACGGCGCGCTTTTCGGTCGGTGAGATCGAGGGCTTCAAGTCGGTGGCCTGGCTCGGCGCGGCCGACACCGGTCGTCCGTCCGAGCGCAGTACGGGCGCGCCGATGCTCTACACCTCGGGAACCACGGGGCGTCCCAAGGGAGTTCGGCGTCCATTGACCGGCGCCGATCCCGACGTGGTCCCGCCGCACACCAACGCCTTCTTCGGCTTGTTCGAGCTGGCGCCCTACGACGATCACGTGCACATCTGCGGGTCGCCGCTGTATCACACCGCGGTGCTGAACTTCGCGACCATTTCGATCCAATTGGGGCACAAGCTCGTTCTCATGGACAAGTGGGAAGCCGAGGAGATGCTGCGCCTGATCGACAAGTACCGGGTCACCCACAGTCACATGGTGCCCACCCAATTCCACCGACTGCTTGCGCTGCCGGAGGCGGTGCGCGCGAAGTACGACGTGTCCTCGCTGCGCAGCATGGTGCACGGTGCGGCGCCGTGTCCACAGGAGACCAAGCGCCAGATGCTGGAGTGGTGGGGCCCGACGGTCACCGAGTACTACGCGGCGACCGAGGGCGGCGGCACGGTGATCAACGGCGCCGACTGGCTGCGCAAGCCCGGCTCGGTCGGCAAGGCGTGGCCGTGGTCGGTGATCAAGGTGCTCAGCGAGGAGGACGGCAGCGAGGTCCCCGTGGGTGAGACCGGCCTGGTGTACATGAAGATGGGCGCGTCGAGCTTCGAATACCACCACGACAAGGCCAAGACCGACGACGCCAGGGTCGGCGATCTGTTCACCGTCGGCGACATCGGCTATCTCGACGAGGACGGCTACCTCTACCTGTGCGACCGCCGCTCGGACCTGATCCTCTCCGGCGGCGTGAACATCTACCCCGCCGAGATCGAGGGCGTGCTCATCACCCACCCGAAGGTCGCCGACGTCGCGGTCTTCGGTATCCCGCACCCGGATTGGGGTCAGGAGGTGAAGGCCGTGGTCCAGCCGGTGGACGGCGTGGAGCCCAGCGAAGCGCTCACCGCCGACATACTCGCCTTCGCCGCAACGCGATTGGCGAAGTACAAGATGCCGCGCTCGATCGACTACCTGCCGGAGCTGCCCCGCGACCCGAATGGGAAGTTGTACAAGCGGAAGTTGCGGGACAGGTACGTGTCGGCGTCGTAGGGGTTCGGGGCGCGCGTCGTTGGGTTGTGTAGGTGCGATTGTGCCTTCGGGCGGATGTCGTTGGCTCGCGCCGGTGGCGGGGTTGGTCTTCGCGGTGCGTCGTTGGCTTGCCTAGGCGGTAGATGGCCTTCGGGCGCGTCGCTGGTTCGCGTACGCCGTCGGGTTGTTTCGGGGCGCTTCGTTGGCCCGCGTACGTGGTAGGTGGCCTTCGGGCGCGTTCGGTTCGCGTACGTAGTGGGTTGGTCCGGGCGGATCGTCGGGTACGGCACTCGACGTGCCCAGCACCGCTTCGAGGCAAACGTTGGTAGGCAAGCTAATTGGACCAGCTCAACCTGGGTTCACGTCGCGCGATCGGCCGTTCGACTAACGTGCCGACAACGTGGAACCCGGCCGCCGGTCCCACCGCCCGACCCTGGGCATCCACCGGAACCCAACTGTCGACCGGCGAAACCCAACCCTTGGCAAACCCCCTCACGCAACAGCTTCGCGCAACTCCATCGGCAACCCGAACATCGGGAACAGCCGCTCCGTGTCCAGGAAGAAGTTCAGTCCCGCGATCGTGTCGCCGTCCAGTTCCAGCACCGTGATCGACCACGGCACGAAGACGCCCGGCTCCTCGGTCGGCTTGTAGTGGCCGAAAGCCGGCAACCCGTTCGCGCCTTCCAGCCGGACCATCCGGGATCCCTCGCAGGCGCTGCCGGTGCCGAGCATGAACGCGGCCACGTTGTCCGGGCCGGAGATCCACAGCTCGAAGGGCGGCATGGACAGTGCCACATCGGCTTTCAGCAGGGTGGTGAGCGTGTCCATGTCGTAGGCCTCGAAGGCGGCGACGAAGTCATCGATCAGTTTGCGCTGATTGTCGTCGGATTCGTCGTAGCCGTCGGTGCTGGTCGGCTGCACCTTGGACATGGTGGCCCTGGCGCGCTGCAAGGCGCTGTTCACCGACGCGGGTGACATGGTCAGCGCCTCGGCGGTCTCGTTCGCCGAGAAGCGCAGCACCTCGCGCATGATCAGGATGGCGCGCTGGGTCGCGGGCAGATGCTGACATGCCGCGACGAAGGCCAGGCGCAGGGTGTCCTTGGTGGCCGCGTGTTCGGCCGGATCCGCCCCGAAGGCAAGGGCATTCGGGATCGGCTCGATCCAGACGTAGTCCGGCTGCGGCGCGGGCAGCGGCGAATCCGGCCTACCCGGGCCGGACAGATCCATCGGCCTTGCCCGGCGCTGCGGACCGTCGAGCATGTCCAGGCAGACGTTGGTGGCGATGCGGTACAGCCAGGACCGCAGGCTGGCCCGGCCCTCGAAGGAGTCATAGGACTTCCACGCCCTGGTGAAAGTCTCCTGCACCGCGTCCTCGGCCTCGAAGGAGGAACCGAGCATGCGGTACGCGTAGGCGCACAGCTCCCGCCGGTGGCTCTCGAACGACGCGAGTACGTCGGGGGAGAGGGTGGTGGACGGGCTCGACGAGTCGCTCATGGGTGCCACCATGCCACAGCCCACTGACACAAAACAGGCCCGAAAACCAGGTCGCGGGCCGACCAAGATCGGCGAAATTCGAGTGACGACGATCACAGATCGCCGCTGCGATGAGTTCGCGCCGCGGGGTCCGTCTCTATGTGTGAACACGCCGATGCGCCCCGAGAGGACGAGAACATGAGCAGCAAGATGATCTTCATCAATCTTCCGGTCACCGACCTGGACCGGTCGAAGGCCTTCTACGAGGCACTGGGCTGGAAGGTGAACCAGGACTTCACCGACGTGAACGCCTCCTGCATAGTCATCGACGACAACATCTGTCTGATGCTGCTGACCAGGGAATACTTCAAGACCTTCAGCACGCGCCCGATCGCGGACACCGTCTCGACGGCGGCCGCAGGCTACGCCCTCTCGCTGTCCAGCGCGCAGGAGGTCGACCAGCTGACCGAGGCCGCGGTGGCCGCGGGCGCGACCGAGGAAGTCAACGAGGAGAAGCGCGCCCAGGAGGCCGAGGTCGGTATGCACGGCCGTACCTTCATCGACCCCGACGGCCACCAGTGGGAGCCGTTCTGGATGGACTACCCGGGCGCCAACTGACGCAGGAACACAACGCGGCCCCCGTGCGCGAACGCGCCGGGGGCCGAGCCGTATTCGCTCACCGACCGGTGAAAGTGGGCTTGCGCTTCTCCGCGAAGGCCTTCGGCCCTTCCTTGGCGTCGGCCGACTTGAAGACCTCGGCGCCGAGCTGGGCGTCGATCTTGAAGGCCTCTTCCTCGTGCATGGCCTCGGTGTCGCGGATGGTGCGCAGAATCGCCTGCACCGCGAGCGGGCCGTTGGCCGCGATCAGGTCGGCCAGTTCGAGCGCCTTGTCCAGCGCCGTGCCGTCCGGGACGACGTGCCCGATCAGGCCGATCTCCTTGGCCTCCGCCGCGGTGACGTGCCTGCCGGTGAGCAGGATGTCGGCGGCGACGGTGTAAGGAATCTGGCGCACCAGGCGCACCGCGGAGCCACCGAGCGGGAACAGGCCCCAGCGCGCCTCGGACACACCGAACTTCGCGCTCTGGCCCGCCACGCGGATGTCGGTGCCCTGGAGGATCTCGGTGCCGCCCGCGATGGCCGGGCCCTCGACCGCCGCGATCAGCGGCTTGGTGAGCCTGCGGCCCTTGAGCAGCGCCTCGATCTTGGACAGGTCCCAGCCGCCCCCCTTGAACGAATCGCCGGGGTGCTGAGTGGTCATCGCCTTGAGGTCCGCGCCCGCGCAGAAAGCGCCGCCCGCGCCGGTCAGGATCGCCACCCGGATGTCCGGATCGCTGTCCACCTGGTCCCAGGCGTCGCGCATGATCGCCATCATTTCGGCCGACAGCGCGTTGCGGGCCTCCGGCCGGTTCATGGTGACGATGAGAACGTGATCGCGCTTCTCGACGAGGCAGTGCGGCATTGCTGATCTCCTGACTTTCGAGCCTTGTCAAGAACAGTAACACGTTCTATTTTTAGCGTGTGAGCCACAACATAGCCGACCTCGTCGAACATGCCATCGACCTCATGCCCGATCGCGTCGCGCTGGCCGACGACGGCCGTGAGGTGACCTATGCACAGCTGGAGGAGCGCGCCAACAAATTGGCGCACTACCTGCTGGAACAAGGCGTACAGCCGGGCGACAAGGTGGGCATCTACTCGCGCAACACCATCGAGGCCGCCGAGGCCATGGTCGCGGTGTTCAAAGCGCGGGCCGTGATGATCAACGTGAACTACCGATACGTCGAGAACGAGTTGCAATACATCTTCGACAATTCGGACATGGTCGCGCTGATTCACGAGCGCCGCTACAGCGACAAGGTGGCCGCGGTCCGGCCCGCGATCTCGCAACTGCGCACCGTCATCGTTGTGGACGACGATACGACCGGCGCCATCCCCACCGCAGCGGATTCGGTGGAATACGAAGCGGCCCTCGCGCAGTCCTCCGGCGCGCGCGATTTCGGCGAACGCTCCCCGGACGACCTGTACATGCTCTACACCGGCGGCACCACCGGCATGCCCAAGGGCGTGATGTGGCGGCAGGAGGACGTGTGGCGCGTGCTCGGCGGCGGCATCAACTTCCTCACCGGCGAATACGTCGCCGACGAATGGGATCTGGCGAAGCTGGGCGCGGCCAACCCGCCGATGACCCGGTTCCCGATCCCGCCGATGATCCACGGCGGCTCCCAGTGGGCCACCTTCCAGAGCCTGTTCGGCGGCGGCAAGACCGTGATGATCCCCGAGTTCACCGGGCACGGCGTGTGGCAGCACATCGACCGCCACGGCATCAACCTCATCTTCATCACCGGCGACGCCATGGCCAGGCCGATGCTGGACGCGCTGATCGAGGGCAACCCGGAAACCGATGCGCCCTACGATCTCTCGACGCTGTTCGCGATCGCCAGTAGCGCGGCGCTGTTCTCGCCCGCCATCAAGGAGAAGCTGCTCGATCTGCTGCCGAACCGGATGATCACCGACTCGATCGGGTCGTCCGAGACCGGTTTCGGCGGGTTGAGCATGGTCGCGAAGGGCGCGGCGCACACCGGCGGGCCGCGGGTGAAGATCGACGCCTCCACCGAGGTGCTCGACGAGCAGGGCAATCCGGTGGCGGCCGGATCCGGCCAGATCGGCATCCTCGCGCGCAAGGGGCACATTCCGCTCGGCTACTACAAGGACGAGGCCAAGACGGCCGCGACGTTCAAGGAGTTCAACGGAACTCGCTACTCGATCCCCGGCGATTACGCGCGGGTCGAGGAAGACGGCACCGTCACGATGCTCGGCCGCGGTTCGGTCAGCATCAACAGCGGCGGCGAGAAGATCTTCCCGGAGGAGGTCGAGGGCGCGCTGAAATCGCACCCCGAGATCTTCGACGCGCTGGTGGTCGGCGTCGACGACGAGCGCTGGGGTCAGCGCGTCGTCGCGGTGGTGCAGTGTCGCGGCGACAACCGGCCCACCCTGGAGGACCTGCGTCCGGTGCTGACCAAGGAGATCGCGCCGTACAAGCTGCCGCGCAGCCTCTGGTTCGTCGAGGAGATCAAGCGTTCGCCCGCGGGTAAGCCGGACTACCGCTGGGCGAAGGCTCAGACCGAGGAGCGCCCGGCGGACGAGCAGGCCGAGGCGAGCGCCAAGTAGTCACGAGGGCAGGAAGGGGCCGCCGCGATCATCGCGGCGGCCCTTTGCCGTGTGCCGAATATCGAGGCCCGAGTGCGTCTTTCGGTCAGCGGTTCGTCAGCTCGGCCAAGCGGAAGGCGAGCCGGGTGCGAATCGCGGGGATTCGGCTCAGCGTCGAAAGCGCGGTGTTGCGCGCGAGCCTGGCGAGGCGGGGGCGCAGCGTGGCCATCTTCGTCATGCGGTCGGTGAACGCCACCACTTCCACGGCGACCGGACGGCGGGTGGCCTCGTACTCGTCCAGGAGGGTCTGCGGCTCGCCGGCCAGCACCCGCGCGAGCAACGGGCCGAGGGCGGCCGCGTCCTGGATACCGGTGTTCATGCCTTGCCCGCCCGCCGGGCTGTGCACGTGCGCGGCGTCGCCCGCCAGTAGGACGCGACCCGCGCGGTAGCGGTCGGCGACCCGGTGGTGCACGCGGAATCGCGAGCTCCAGAGCACTTCTCGCACCCGCACGTCGCCGCCGGGGCCGCGGGCGTCGAGGATCGCCTGGATGTCCTCGGCGGTGGGGTGTTCGGGCGCTTCGGCCACGGTGGCGACCACCCGGTAGCGATCGGGTTCGGCGTCGTCGGGCAGCGGCGCGACCACCGTGACGCCCTCCGGCGAAAGGTGCAGCGCCACTTCGTCCCTGGCGATCGGCCAGGCCATGCGGACGTCGGCCAGGACGAACGAGGCCGGGTAGGTGTCGCCGGTGAAGCCGATGCCCGCCTGTTCGCGCACGGTGCTGTGCATGCCGTCGGCGCCGATCACGTAGTCGGCGCGGATCGTGCCCGTGGTGTCCTCGGCGTCGGTGTATTCGACGGTGACGCCGTCGTTTTCCTGCACCACCCGGGTGACCACGTACGGCCGGTGCACCTGCCCGCCCGCCTTGTGCAGGCGCTCGAGGAGCACCGCCTCGGTGGTGTCCTGCGGGGTCATCAGGGTGTACGGGTACGGGGTCGGGAGCTTGCCGAAGTGGATGGTCGCGAGGGTGCGCGCGCCGTCGTGCACGGTGAAACGCGGAACCTGGATGCCGCGCAGGATCAGTTCGTCGGCGATGCCGAGCTCGGCGAGCACCTCGAGGGTGCGGGCGTGCACGACGGCGGCGCGGGAAGTGTTGGCGCCCTCGGCGAGCCGGTCCAGCACGACGACGTCGACGCCCGCGTCCGCGAGGGTGATGGCGGCGGTGAGTCCGGCGGGTCCGGCGCCGACGACGAGTACGGAGGTGGTGCGGGGGAGCGGGGCATTCATGGTGGCTCCTAGGTCAACATCTGTAGGCCAACGCTTGTTGTCATAACGATAGATCGGTACGCGCGCAGATGTCAACAGTTGTTGGCCTACAATTGTTGGCATGACAGAGTCGTCCGATCACGCCCCTGCCCGTCGCTCCGACGCGACCCGCGCCGCGATCCTCGACGCAGCGCGGGCGCGGTTCGCCGCCGAAGGGTTCCGCAAGGCCACCATTCGCGCCATCGCCGCCGACGCCGCCATCGATCCGTCCATGGTGATGCGCTATTTCGGCAGCAAGGACGGCCTGTTCGCGGCGGCCGTCGACATCGATCTGGAGCTGCCCGATCTGGCCGCCGCCGAGCCGGACACGCTGGGCGAGTTGCTGATCCGCCGCTTCCTCGCGATCTGGGAGGATCGGCAGAACACCGTCCTGTTGATCCTGCTTCGCTCGTCCATCACCGACGACGCCGTCTCCGACCGCTTCCGCGTGATCTTCGCCGAACAGGTACTGCCCGCGGTGCTGCGCTTCGGCGACCCGGCCGACGCCCCCCGCCGCGGTGGCCTCATCGTCACCCAACTCCTCGGCCTGGCCCTGTGCCGCTACGTCCTACAAATCCCCCCGGTCGTCGCCATGACCCCACCCCAGCTCATAGCCGACATCGCCCCCACCCTCCAGCGCTACCTGACCTCCACCCCACCCGCCGTGTAGCACCCGCGCTCGAAGGCTCTCGGCCCGAAACGGCGATCGGCCCGTCGGTTGTGCCGACGGGCCGATGTCAGGGTGGTTCGGATCAGGATGGGTTGGCGAGGAGGGCGCCGAGGGCGCGGAGGTGGTCGGTGCCTGCGCCGAGGGCGAATTCGTTGTGCTTGGCGGCGGTGAAGTAGTTGTGCACGATGTGGTCGCGGTCGATGCCGACGCCGCCGTGCACGTGCACGACGGTGTGGGCGACGCGGTGGCCCGCGTCGGCGGCCCAGAACTTGGCGGTGTGCACGGCCTCGGCGGCGGGCAGGTCCTCGGCCAGCCGCCAGGCGGCCTGGGTGACCGCGAGGCGCAGGCCCTGGACGTCGATGTAGGCGTCGGCCAGGCGCTGTGCGACGGCCTGGAAGCTGCCGACGGCCTTGCCGAACTGCTCGCGCTCGCGGGCGTAGTCGGCCACCAGGTCGAGCGCCTTCTCGACGGTGCCGAGCTGCTGGGCGCTGAGCCCGAGCCAGGCGCGGGTGAGGATCCAGTCCAGCAGATCCGCGCCGCCCTCCACCGTGCCGACCAATTCGGCCGGGGTGTCGGTGAATTCGACGCCGAATTCCGCGCTGAGGTCGACCACCTGCTGCGCGGTGACCTGCACCGACGCGTCGGCGGGGTCGACGAGGAAGACCGCGGGCACCCCGGAGACCGTGGCGGGCACCAGGATTCGCGCGGCGCGGTCGGCGTAGGGCACCGTGGTCTTGGCGCCGGTCAACCGCCAGGCGCCTCCGCTCTCGCGGGCGACGGTGGTCGGCTTGGCGGGCTCGTAGTTGTGCTCCTCGGCCAGTGCCGCGGTGAGGATCGCGCCGCCCTCGCCCGCCCGCGTCGCCAGCGCGCGCTGTTCCTCGGAACCGAACCGCGCCAGCGCGCCCGCGCCGACCACGATCGACCACAGGTACGGCACCGCGGCGACCGACTTGCCGAGTTCGCGCAGCACCGCGGTCTGCTCGAGCGCGTCGAGGCCGCTGCCGCCGACGTTCTCCGGCAGCGCCGCGGCCAGCACGCCGGTCTCGGCCAACGACTTCCACAGCGGCTCGTCGAACCGGCCCGCCACGTCGAGTGCGCGCAACCGGTCGGCGGTGACGAGCTTGCCGCACACCTCGCCGGTCAGGCGGGCCAGGTCGAGCTGGGCTTCGGTGGGGGTGAAATCCATGGTGGTCTCTCTGCTTTCTGCTCAGCGCGCCGCGGCAGGCTGGCGGAGGGCGGTCATGGCGATGATGTCGCGCTGCACCTCGTTGGTGCCGCCGCCGAAGGTCAGGATCAGCGCGGCCCGGTGGAAACGCTCCAGGCGTCCGCGCAGTTCGGCGCCGGGCGAGTCCTGGCGCAGATAGGCCTGCGGGCCGAGCACTTCCATCAGCAGCCGGTACGCCTCGGTGGCCAGCTCGGTGCCGTAGACCTTGCAGGTCGAGGCGTCCCACGGGCGCGGCGCCGCGTCGCCGCCCGCGTCGGCGCGGCTGGCGATCTCCCAGTTCAGCAGCTTGAGGTATTCGACCTTGGCGTGCACCTTGGCCAGGTTCAGCTGCACCCATTCCTTGTCGATGACGCGCGAGCCGTCCCCCGCCTTGGTGGTGCGGGCCCACTCGACGGTCTGGTTCAGTGCGACCGTCAGCGGGCCCGCCGAGGTGAGCGCGACGCGTTCGTGGTTGAGCTGGTTGGTGATCAGCGCCCAGCCGCCGTTCTCCTGGCCGACCAGCGAGCTCACCGGCACGCGCACGTCCTGGTAGTAGGTGGCGCTGGTGTCCGGCCCCGCCATCGTGTGCACCGGCGTCCAGGAGAAGCCCTCGGCCGTGGTCGGCACGATGAGCATGCTGATGCCCTTGTGCTTCTTGGCGGTCGGGTCGGTGCGCACCGCGAGCCAGACGTAGTCGGCGTAGGCGATCAGGCTGGTCCACATCTTCTGGCCGTTGATCACGTACTCGTCGCCGTCGCGCACCGCGGAGGTGCGCAGGCTGGCCAGGTCGGTGCCCGCGCCCGGCTCGGAGTAGCCGATGGAGAAGTGCAGCTCGCCCGCGGCGATCTTGGGCAGGAAGAACTTCTTCTGTTCCTCGCTGCCGTAGTGCATGATCGTCGGAGCCACCGAGTTGATGGTCAGGAACGGCACGGGCGCGCCGGCGATGGCGGCCTCGTCGGTGAAGATCAGCTGGTCCATGGTCGGCCGGTCCTGGCCGCCGTACTCCTTGGGCCAGGCCAGCGTCAGCCAGCCGTCGCGACCCATCTCCTGGACGACCTCGCGGTAGACATTGCCGTGCCCGTACTCACCGGTCGTCGCGCTCAGCGCGGCCCGGCGCTCCGGTGTGATCAGCCGAGCGAAGTAGTCGCGCAACTCGGCGCGGAGCTCTTCTTGCTGCGGCGTGTACGCAATGCGCATGGCAAAACCTCATGTCGTTAGATTCGCTTGTCCCGATGATTGCATATCGACTGAAACATGTTCCAGTATTGCCCAGGAATCCGGCCGATGGCGGCGCGTGTGACCGCGCAGGCTTGTAGGCTTTGAGATGAGTCGCAGATAAGGAGTTTCCATGAAGGTCAGTGTCGATCGGGATCTGTGCGAGGCGAACGGAATCTGTGTCGGAATCGCCCCCGACGTGTTCGAACTCGATGACGAGGACCAGCTGCACATCCTGACCGCCGAGGTGCCCGACGACCGCCTCGGCGATGTCGAGGATGCGGTGGCGCAGTGCCCGAAAGCCGCGCTGAAGCTTCTGTGAAAGTTTCTTGCCAGTAGGTTGGAACACGTTCTAAAGTCGGGCCGGTGAACGAAACTGATCTGAGCTTGGCGGGCCGTGTGGCGATCGTGACCGGCGCGGGCGCGGGACTCGGCAAGGCCGAGGCGCTCGCACTGGCGGGCGCGGGCGCGTCGGTGGTGGTCAACGACCTCGCGGAATCCGACGCGGTCGCCGAGACGCTGGCCGAGATCCGGGCGCTGGGAGCCAAGGCGGAGTTCGTCGCGGGCAGTATCGCGGAGCGCGCCACGGCCGACGCGCTGATTCGCACCGCCAACGAGGCGTTCGGCAGCGTGGACGTCGTGGTCAACAACGCGGGCATCACGCGTGACCGCATGCTGTTCAACATGTCCGACGAGGACTTCGACGCGGTGCTCGCGGTGCACCTGCGCGGGCATTTCCTCTTGTCCCGCAATGCCGCCGCCTACTGGCGTGTCAAGTCGAAGGAGGCGGGCGCGCCGGTCTACGGCCGCCTGATCAACACTTCCTCCGAGGCGGGTCTGCTCGGCCCGGAGGGGCAGGCCAACTACGGTGCGGCCAAGGCGGGCATCACCGCCCTTACCCTCTCGGCCGCGCGTGCGCTCTCGCGCTACGGCGTGCGGGCCAACGCGATCGCGCCCCGTGCGCGGACGGCGATGACCGAAGCCGTGTTCAGTGCGGC
This sequence comes from Nocardia sp. bgisy134, assembly GCF_057708325.1. Classification (NCBI taxonomy): domain Bacteria; kingdom Bacillati; phylum Actinomycetota; class Actinomycetes; order Mycobacteriales; family Nocardiaceae; genus Nocardia; species Nocardia sp. bgisy134. Next base: position 132,808 of record NZ_JBYIRW010000006.1, on the reverse strand, counting down.
CCCCGAAGCCGGAATCGATCCACTCTCGCCCGATCATGTGGCGCGTCTGGTCGCCTACCTCGCCTCGCCCGCGGCCGATTCGGTCAACGGGCAGTTGTTCGTGGTCTACGGACCGATGGTGGCGCTGATGGCCGCGCCCGTCGTCGAGCGGCGCTTCGACGCCGCCGGGGCGGCGTGGGACTCCGCCGACCTCGCGGCCACGCTCTCCGGTTACTTCGCCGAGCGCCCGGCCGGGCAGACCTTCTCGGCTTCCTCGGTGACCGAACTCGGCTGATCGCCGGGCGATCGCCTCGGTCGTCGATGATTAACTGATCAACTGTCCAGCTGTTGATCATGAGTCCAGCACTTGGTAGACATGGGTGACCGGTGTGTGACGCCTCACAAAGGCGTCACCGCCTACGTATGACACACGTTTCATATTCGAGGTCCGTCATCTAGAAAACGTGCAGTTCAAATGTGACGAAAACGGCACGGCGACCATGTGAACATGTTCTAATCAATCCGGCGACGCGGCCATGGTGCCGTGTCGCGCCATGAGCAGTACGTGCAGTTGAGCTAGGAGGATCGCGGATGAACGAGGTCCTTGCTGTCCCGTTGCGGGCCGTCGGTGGGTTCTTCGAACTCACCGCCGAGGTAGCCCGCGCGAGCGTCCGCAGGCCCTTTCAAGCGCGTGAGTTCATCGATCAGTCCTGGTTCATCGCGCGCGTGTCCATCGTGCCGACCCTGCTGGTCGCGATCCCGTTCACCGTCTTGGTGAGCTTCACGCTGAACATTCTTTTGCGCGAGATCGGCGCGGCCGACCTCAGTGGTGCGGGCGCGGCTTTCGGCTCGGTCACCCAGGTCGGACCGATCGTCACCGTGCTCATCGTCGCGGGCGCCGGCGCCACCGCGATCTGCGCGGACCTGGGCGCGCGCACCATCCGAGAAGAGATCGACGCGATGCGCGTCCTCGGCATCAACCCCGTGCAGCGGCTGGTGGTGCCGCGGGTGCTGGCCTCGATGTTCGTCGCGCTCATGCTCAACAGCCTGGTGTGCACGATCGGCATCGTCGGCGGCTTCCTGTTCTCGGTCTATCTGCAGGACGTGAACCCGGGCGCCTTCGTCAACGGCATCACGCTGCTCACCCATCTGCCCGAGCTGATCATCTCCGAAGTGAAGGCCGGATTGTTCGGGCTGATCGCCGGACTGGTGGCCTGTTACCTCGGCCTGAACGTCAAAGGCGGTCCCAAGAGTGTCGGTGATGCGGTGAATCAGACCGTCGTCTTCGCCTTCATGGCCCTGTTCGTGGTGAACGTGGTGGTCACCGCCGTCGGCATCAAGTTCACGGTGCGGTGACGCGATGGCCTTCGTGATCCAGTCCCGGTTTCCCCGCACGGTGCGGCGGGCGCGCCGGATGTCGGACTCGCTGGACTCGGTGGGCAAGCACGCCGTGTTCTACGCGCAGGCGCTGGCCTCGATGCCGCGCGCCCTGACCCACTACCGAACCGAGACCATCCGGCTGATCGCCGAGATCAGCATGGGCACCGGCGCACTCGCCGTCATCGGCGGCACGGTGGTGATCGTCGGCTTCCTGACGCTGTTCGCGGGCGGCACCATCGCTGTGCAGGGCTACAGCTCGCTGGGCAATATCGGCGTCGAGGCGCTGACCGGCTTCTTCTCCGCGTTCATCAACGTGCGCATCGCGGCGCCGGTGATCTCGGGCATCGGCCTTGCGGCGACCATCGGCGCGGGGTCCACCGCGCAACTCGGCGCCATGCGGGTCTCGGAGGAGATCGACGCGCTCGAGACCATGGCGATCCGGCCGGTGCCGTTCCTCGTCGGCACCAGGGTGCTGGCCGGGATGATCGCGATCGTGCCGCTCTACGCGCTGGCCGTGATCGCCTCGTTCGTGGCGGCGCGGTTCGCCACCGTGGTGATCTACGGGCAGTCGGCGGGCGTCTACGACCATTACTTCTCGACGTTCCTCATCCCCAGCGACATTCTCTGGTCCTTCGCCCAGGCGATCTTCATGGCACTCGCGGTGATGATGATCCACACCTATTACGGCTATTTCGCCGCGGGCGGACCGGTCGGCGTGGGTGTGGCTGTCGGCAACGCGGTGCGGGCCTCGCTGGTCGCGGTGGTCACGGTGACTCTGCTGATCTCGCTGGCCATCTACGGCACCTCCGGCAACTTTCATCTTTCCGGGTAGGGCGGTATGGAGAAGATCAAATACAAACTCGCCGGCCTGGGAATGGTGCTCGTGCTGGTCGCCGTGGTGGCGATCGCGCTGACCATGTTCCTCGGCGGGTTCACCAAGACCGCGACGGTGCTGGTCGAGGCGCCGCGCAGCGGCCTGGTGCTCGACCCGGACGCCAAGGTGAAGCTGCGTGGGGTCGAGATCGGCCGGGTCTCCGAGGTGACCCAGCACAACGACGGCGCCGAGCTGAAGCTGGCGATAGACCCCGAACTGCTGAAGATGGTGCCCGCCAACGCGGGCGTCGACATCAGGTCCACCACCGTTTTCGGCGCGAAGTACGTCAACTTCGTTGTGCCGGAACAGGCATCGTCGAAATCGTTGCAGCCGGGCGCGACCGTCGTCGCCGAGCAGGTGACCGTCGAGTTCAACACGCTGTTCCAGCATCTGTCCGACGTGCTGGCCAAGGTGGAGCCGGAGAAGCTGAACGCGACGCTCTCCGCCCTCGGCACCGCGCTGCAGGGCCGCGGCGAGACCCTCGGCGAGCTGCTGGTGAACCTGGACGTCTACCTGCGCGAGATCAACCCGACGCTGCCGACACTGCAACAGGATTTCGCGGCCACCGCCGACGTGTCGAACCTGTACGCGGACACCGTGGGTGATTTGCTGCGGACCGTGGACAACGCGGTAGCCACCAGCCAGACGCTGGTCGACGAACAGCAGGGCCTCGACGACGTGCTCGCAAACCTGGTCGGCCTGGCCGACACCACGGGCTCGGTGCTGCGCGAGAACGAGAACAACCTCGGCACCGCGCTCGATCTGCTGCGCCCGACCACCGGCCTGCTCGAGGAGTACGCGCCCGGCCTGCACTGCATGATCAACGCGATCGGGCGGCTGATGCCGATTGCCAACATGATGTTCGGCGGTCTGCAGCCGGGCGTCACGATGAACACCAACTTCATGTTCGGCGCCGAGCCGTACAAGTTTCCGGAGGATCTGCCGAAGGTGAACGCGACCGGCGGCCCGCGCTGTGAGGGGCTGGACAACCGGGTGCCGGGCAGCCACGCGAACTACATCGTCACCGATACCAACGAGGGCACGCCCTACGTGCCGTCGATGAAGCTCGAATTCAACGGCCCCAAGGTGTTCCAGCTGCTGTTCGCCGGGCTTCCGGGGGTGAGCGCGCCGTGAAGAACACCGCGACGACGGTGAAGCTGGCCATCTTCACCCTGGTGATGACGCTGGTCTTCGCCGGACTGGCCATCGTGTTCAGCCAGATGCGCTTCGCCAGGGAATACGGATACCACGCCGTGTTCACCAGCTCTTCGGGCATGTTGCCCGGGGCGAAGGTGCGCATCGCGGGCGTGCCGGTCGGCTCGGTCACCTCGGTGAAGGTGGGCAAGGACAACCTGGCGCACGTCGAGTTCGACGTCGACCGCAAGCACCAGCTGCTCACCAGCACCCGCGCGACGATCAAATACGAGAACCTGGTCGGCGACCGGTACATGGAGCTGCTCGACGGGCCGGGCTCGGCCGAAAAGCTGCGCCAGGGCGGCACCATCGGCACGGACAAGACCGCGCCCGCGCTGGACCTGGACATGCTGCTCGGCGGCTTCAAACCGCTGCTGCGCGGGCTCGATCCTGGCCAGGTGAACGACCTGACCAACGCGCTCTTGCAGATCTTCCAGGGCCAAGGCGGCACGCTGGTCTCGCTGCTCAACAGCGGCGGCTCGTTCGCCAAGACGCTCGGCGAGCGCGACGCGCTGATCGGCAGCGTCATCAACAACCTGAACGCCGTGCTCGCGACCATCGATGAGCGTGGCGAGCAGTTCGACACCACCCTCACCGAATTGCAGCGGTTGGTCAGCGGCCTCGCCGCCGACCGTGATCCGATCGGCGACGCGCTGCCGAGGATCGCGGGCGCCACCGGCGACCTCACCGACCTGCTCGCCCAGGCCCGCCCGGACCTGCGCGGCACGATCGAGCAGACCGGCAGGCTGGCCACCAACCTGGACAACGGCTCGGACACCGTCCAGTGGGTGCTGGAGCGGCTGCCGGAGACCTACCGGAAGCTGATCCGCATCGGTTCCTACGGCTCCTTCCTCGCGCTCTACATATGCAGCACGAACTTCATCGTCGACGGACCGAACGGACAACCGCTGCACATCAACATGCCCGGCGGACAGGAGACGGGAAGGTGCGCCCCCGAATGAACGAGCGATCCCCGGCCGTCACGATCGGTATCGTCGGCATCGTCGTCGCGATCGCGGTGGCGCTCTCGGCCTTGCAGTTCGACCGGCTGCCGTTCATCCGCGGCGGCGCGATCTACACCGCCTACTTCGCCGACGCGGGCGGGCTGGCGCCCGGCGACCCGGTGCAGGTCGCCGGCGTGCGCTCGGGCCGGGTCGACGATGTCGAGCTGGCGGGCGCCAAGGTACTGGTGAAGTTCACTCTCGACGAATCGATCGTCTTGGGTGACAAGACCTCCGCGGCCATCAAGACCAACACCGTGCTCGGGCGCAAATCCTTGGAGCTGCTGCCGCAGGGCCAGGGCGCGCTGCGCCGCGACGACACCATTCCGCTGGAGCGCACCACCTCGCCGTACTCGCTCAATGAAGCGCTCGGCGATCTGGCGGGCACGGTGCACGGCCTGGACATGGTGAAGGTCGACGAGACGCTGGACGCCCTCTCGGAGACCTTCGCCGACACCCCGGCCCCGCTGCGCGCGGCGCTGGACGGCGTCACTCAGCTCTCGCGCAGCATCAACGCGCGCGACGAGGCGCTCTCCGAACTGCTGCGGCGGGCGCAGAACGTCACCAAGATCCTGTCCGACCGCAGCGCCCAGATCAACGCGCTGCTGCTCGACGGCAACGAACTACTCGGCGAGCTGGACCGCCGCCGCACCGCGATCCAACAGCTGATCGTGTACGTGAACGGGCTCGCCCAGCAGCTTTCCGGCTTGGTCGCCGACAACGAGGCGCAGCTGAAACCCGCGCTGGACCGGCTCAATTCGGTGCTCGCCCTGCTTCAGCGCAACCGCGACAACCTCACCCAGGCGCTCGACGGGCTCGGCCCGTTCGCCGCCGCGCTCGGCGAGCAGGTCGGCAACGGTCCGTGGTTCAACGCCTACGTGGTGAACGCGACCTCCGTCGGTCTGCAGCCGTTGGTCGACGCGCTGGTGTGGCCGCAGCACCTGCCGGACGACCTGCGCAACTTCTTCTTGAACCCGCCCCCGTCGATCGGGCCTGCGGTCCAGGAGCCGCCGCGATGAAAATGCCGAAGGTTGTTCAGAAAGGCCCGCGCTGGGCGTGGGTGGTCGCGGGCGTGCTGGTCGCCGCACTGGTGGCGGTCGGCGCGTATCGCGGCATCACCAAGATCGGGACCACCACCGTCACCGCGTTCTTCCCGTCGACGACGGGCCTCTACGTCGGCGACGACGTGCGGGTGCTCGGCGTCGACGTCGGCGAGATCGACAAGGTCGAGCCGGGTCGCGATCAGGTCCGGGTCGAGTTCACCATCCGCCGCGGCATCGACATCCCCGCCGACGCGCGCGCGGTGATCATCTCGCCCTCGCTGGTCTCGGCCCGCTTCATCCAGCTGGCCCCGGCCTACACCGGCGGGCCCAAGCTGGCCGACGGCGCGACCATTCCGATCCAGCGCACCGCCGTACCGGTCGAGTGGGACGACATCAAGGCCGAGTTGTCCAAGCTGGCAACGACTCTGGGCCCGGTGGGCGACGACGAACAGGGCTCGTTCGGGCGCTTCATCGACACCGCCGCGAACAACCTGGACGGCAACGGCGACCGGATGCGCGAGACCCTCCGCGAGCTCTCCGCCACCCTGAACACCCTCTCCGATGGCCGCACCGACCTGTTCGGCACCATCCGCAATCTGCAGCAGTTCGTCGAGGTGCTCTCGGCGAGCAACGAGCAGATCGTGCAGTTCGGCGGCAGACTCGCCTCGGTGTCCTCCGTGCTGGCCGGCGTCTCGGCGGATCTCGGTGCGGGACTGGACAATCTGGACCTCGCGATGGCGGACGTCAAGCGTTTCCTGGACGGCAGCGGAGCCGAGCTCACCGAGGGCGTGCAGCGGCTGTCCGACGCCACCCAGATCCTGGTGGACAAGCGCCCCGAACTGGAACGGGTGCTGCACTCGGGTCCCACGGCGCTGGTGAACTTCTACCAGCTCTACAAGCCGGCCCAGGGCACCATCACCGGCGCGGTCGCGCTGAACAACACGGCCGACCCGCTGAGCTTCCTGTGCGGCTCGGTGCGCGCGCTGGAGGAGAACGATTCGGATCGCTCCGCCGACCTGTGTGCCACCTACCTCGCGCCGGTGATCGACTCGCTGGCCATGAACTACGCGCCGATCATGCTGAACCCGGCCACCGGCGTGCACGCCTTCCCCAACCAGATCGTCTACAGCCCGCCCAGCCTGGAGGAGCGCGTTCCGGTGCAGACGCCGCAGCCCGCGCCGATCACCGTGCCGAACGGGCTTGCGGGCCTGGCCATTCCGGGAGGAGGTCGATGATGCGACCGATGCGCAAGACCGCCGTCCTCGCGATGGGCGTCGCGCTGACCCTCGGCGCCACCGGTTGCCAGTGGGACGGCCTGAACTCGTTGCCGATGCCGGGCGCCGAAGGCACCGGCGAGGGCTCGTACCAGGTCAGTATTCAGATGCCGAATGTCACCACGCTGACCCAGAATTCGCCGGTGCGCGTCGACGACGTCCCAGTGGGGACGGTGACCGGCATCGAGGTGCAGAACTGGCACGCGCTGGTGACCGTCTCGCTGGACGGCAACGTGAAACTGCCCGCCAACGCGACCGCCAAGATCGGTCAGACCAGTCTGCTCGGCAGCAACCACATCGAGCTCGCCCCGCCGACGGACGTGCCGCCCGAAGGCCAGCTGAAGGCGGGCGACGTCATCCCGCTGGACCGTGCCGGGGCGTACCCGACCACCGAGCAGGTGCTCTCCTCGTTGTCGGTCGTGCTCAACGGCGGCGGCGTAGCACAGCTGGAAACCATTACCCGCGAACTGAATTCCGCGCTGAGCGGACGCGAGGACGCGATCCGCGACCTGCTGCCGCAGCTGAACGAGCTCACCACCAACCTGGAGGCGCAGACCGGTGACATCATCGCCGCGCTGAACGGGCTGGACCGGCTCGGCGGGCAGCTCGCCCAGCAGCGCGCCGTGCTCGGCTCGGCGATCGAGCGCATCCATCCGGCGCTGACGGTGCTCGCCGACCGGCGGGAGAACATCACCCACGCCCTCACCGCGCTCGGTGAGCTCAGCGACGTGACGCAGCGGGTGATCAGCACCAGCGGCGAGAACCTGAAGGCGAACCTGGCCAGTCTGGAGCCGGTGTTGCGGCAGCTGTCCGACACCGGAAACAACCTCATCGAGTCGCTGAAGATCCTGCTCACCTTCCCGTTCCCGATGGAGAACATCGACAAGGCGATCAAGGGCGACTACCTGAATCTGTTCATGACGGTGGACATGACGGGCAAGCGCCTGGACTCGAACTGGCTCACCGGCACCCCGCTCGGCGGCCGCTTCGGCGGCGTCGAGGGCATCGTCGGCAGCTTCGCGCCGCCCACCGCCAGCGAAAGCGGCAACCCGGCGACCGGTCCGCTGCAGCCACCCGCCCAGGGCCAGCCGACGCCGACCATTCCCGGTCTGCCGCCGATCCCCGGTCTGCCCGCCATTCCCGGCCTGACCGTGCCGCTGCCGGGAGCGGGAGACACTGCGCCGCAAGGGAGTCCGGGCCGATGAAGCTCACCCGATTCGTCCGCGTCCAGCTCGGCATCTTCGCCGTGCTGACCGTCATCGGCCTGACCATCATGGCGGGCACCTACGTGCAGCTGCCCGCCATGTTCGGCATCGGGCGCTACGACGTCACCGTGCAGCTGGCCGCGACCGGCGGCCTCTACCCGCACGCCAACGTGGCCTATCGCGGCACCAATGTCGGCAAGGTGCAGGAGGTCCTGCTCACGCCGGAGGGCGTGGAGGCGAAGCTGTCCATCGACAGCGACTACAAGGTCCCGTCCGACGTCGACGCCTGGGTGCGCAGCGTCTCGGCGGTCGGCGAGCAGTACGTCGACCTGATTCCGGCGGAAAGCCCCAGGGGCGGCAATCTCGCGGCGGGCGCGGTGATCCCGCAGGAGCGCACCAAGCTGCCGCAGGACGTCGGCACGCTGCTCGATCAGACCGACCGCCTGCTCTCCAGCGTGGCCGATACCCGGCTGCGGCAGGTGATCGACGAGGCCTTCCGCGCGTTCAACGGCGCGGGACCCGACCTGCAGCGGTTCATCGACTCCGCTTCGTTGCTGGTGCAGGAGGCGCAGAACAGCAGCGAGCCGACCAAGAAACTGATCGAGCAGATCGGCCCGCTGCTCGACACCCAGATCCGCTCGGACGCGGCGATCCGGTCGTGGACCGCCGACCTGGCCACGGTGACCGATCAGCTGCGGGCGCACGATCCGGCGCTGACGAACATCCTGCGTGACGGCCCGGCCGCCTTGCAGCGCGTGTCCACGCAGTTCCAGGATCTGAAACCGACGCTGCCGCTGCTGCTTTCGAACCTGGTCAGCCTGGGGCAGGTCACCACGATCTACCACGCGGGCCTCGAGCAGATCCTGGTCGTGTACCCGCCATTGGTCGCCGCGCTGATGACCGCGGTGCGGGGACCGGTCGAGTACGGCGTGCTCGTCGACTTCATGATGACCATCAACGATCCGCCCGCCTGCACCACCGGCTTCCTGCCCGAAGACGAGCGCCGCTCGCCGAGCGAACTGAACTCCGTGCCGACCCCGCCCGGTCTCTACTGCAAGATTCCGCAGGACTCGCCCATCGAGGTGCGCGGTATCCGCAACACGCCGTGCATGGAGTACCCGGGCGTGCGCGCGCCGACGCCGGAGCTGTGCCGCACCGGTTACGTTCCCATCGGCGACAACCCGCCGTTCGGTCCGCCGCGGCCGGTGGCGCCCGCGAGCGGTCCCGCGCCCGAGGACACTCAGGTCGCTCCCGCGTCGTTCAGTACGCCCGCGGCCGCCAAGTCCTACGATCCGGCTACCGGCGTGTACATAGGCACCGACGGTCGCACCTACCGACAAGGTGATGTCGGGCCCGGCGGTTCCGGCACGGTACCGCCGAGCTGGCAGGCGATGCTCGAGGAGCAGCAACGATGAGTGAAATCAGCGGAGATGCACATCGCGCGCGCAGGCGGGCCGTTCGCTCGGCGGGCCCGCCCGTGGAGGGCGCCGACGCGGTGACGGAGGAGTCGGCGACGGATGCCGCTCGGCTCGGCGGCGAGGAGACCGCCGGGCGGGTGAAGGCTGCCGAGAGTGTCGGGCGGACTGCGGATGCCGAGGCCGCCGGGCAGGCGAAGGCCGGCGAGAGCGCCGGGCAGGCGAAAGCTGCCGAGAGCGCCGACCGCCCGAAGCCCGCCGACAGCGCGGAGCGAGCAAAGGATGCCGACAGCGCTGAGCAGGCAAAGGATGCCGACACCGCCGAGCTGGCGAAAGATGCTGACAGCGCGGGGCCGGCGAAAGATGCTGACAGCGCGGGGCCGGCGAAAGATGCTGAGAGCGCCGGGCAGGCGAAGAATGCCGACAGCGCGGTGAAAGGTGCTGACAGTGCTGGGCAGGCGAAGATCGCCGAGATCGCCGAGGCTGTGGAAAACGCCGACACCGTCGCGCTGACGAAGAGCGAGCCGAAGGACAGCGGTGCTGCCGACCCGGTGCAGGTTTCGGCGGGTGTGGAATCCGCCGGTGCGCCGTCTGCCGACCTCGGTAAGGCCGAGGCCGAGACGGCGACGTCCTCGGATGAGACCTCCGGTTCCACCGACGGGGACGACACCGCCGAAGGCTTGCGCGGCGACCGGTCCGTCGTCGGAAGCATCGTGGCGGTGGCCGTCGCGGCGGTCCTCGTCCTCTCCCTCGTCGGGGGCGCGGTCGCCTCGGTCTTCGTCGCGAGGGCCGCCGGCGAGCGCGACGAGCGCCGCACCGCTTACGTGCAGACCGCGCGGCAGGCCATTCTGAATCTGACCACCATCAGGGCCGACTCCGCCAAGGAGGACATCGACCGGATCCTCTCGATGGCCTCCGGCCAGTTCAAGACCGAATTCGACGGCCGGGTCGATCCGTTCCTGAGCATCGTGCAGCAGGCCAAGGTCGTCTCCAACGGCGAGATCGTCGAGGCCGCGCTGGAAAGCGACGCCGACGATTCCGCGAAGGTGCTCGTCGCCGCCAAACAGACCCTGACCAACGCGGGCCAGGCCGAGCCGCAGACGCGGTTCTACCGGTTCCGGGTCACCGTGACCCGCACCGACTCCGGCCTGTCCGCCTCGAATGTGGAGTTCGTGGCATGAACGGAACACGGGGCTTGATCGCGGCGGGCGCCGCGGGCGCGGTGGCGCTGGCGGCGGTGATCGTCATGGCCATCAACGGATTCGGGTACTGGTCGGACCGGCAGGACGAGCAGGCCAGGCAGGACGCGGTCACCGCGGCCGACCGGACGGTCTCGGCCATGTTCAGCTATGACTACGGCAGCGTCGACACCGTGCTGCCGAAGGCCGCGGACAACCTGTCCGCCGACTTTCGCGAGGACTACCTGAAGCTGATCAGCCAGGCCATCGCGCCGGGCGCCAAGGAGAAGCAGCTCACCGTGCGGGCCACCACCCAGGCGAGCGGCGTGGTCTCCGCCGACCGCGACCACGCGGTGGTGCTGCTGTACCTGAATCAGGTGACCACCAGCAAGGAGTCGCCGCAGGGGACCACCACCGGCAGCCGGGTGCGGGTCGCGCTGGACAAGACCGACGACCGCTGGCTCGTCGACTCCGTGACGCCGATCTAGGAGTCGCTCGATCCAGGAGTCGCCGCTCTAGGAGTCTCGGGGCAGCCGCACGGTGAATGTGGCGCCCGCGCCCGGGGTGCTGGTGACCCGCACGTCGCCGCCGTGCGCGGTGACCAGCGCCTGCACGATGGACAGACCCAGACCGGTGCCGCCGCTGGCGCGGGCGCGCGAGATGTCGGTGCGATAGAAGCGCTCGAAGATCCGCTCGGCCTCCTCGGACGGCAGGCCGGGACCGGTGTCGGCCACCTCGAGCAGCACGTCGTCGTCGCCGGGCGTGAGACGAACGGTCACCGAGGCGTCCGGCGGGGTGTGCGTGAGGGCGTTGTTCAGCAGATTCGCCAGCACTTGGCGCAGCCTGGCCTCGTCGCCGTTGATTTCCAAAGTTCCCGAACCGGAACACACTTCGAGGGCGATCGGGCGGCGCGGGCCGTCCGGATCGGCGGCCGCGGCGACCGCGCGGGCGTTGTGCACCGCGTCGCTGGCGACCGCGAGCAGATCCACCGTGCCGCTCTCCAGCGGGCGCTGCGCGTCCAACCGGGCCAGCATCAGCAGATCCTCCACCAGCAGGCCCATCCGCTGCGCCTCGCGTTCGATCCGGTCCATGAACATCCCGGGATCGGTGGCCGCGCCCTGCCGGTGCAGCTCGGCGAAACCGCGAATGGTGGTGATCGGGGTTCGTAATTCATGGCTGGCGTCGGCGATGAAGCGGCGCATCTTCGCCTCGGAGCTCTTCGCCGCCGCCTCCGAGGCCTCGGTCGCCGCGAACGCGGATTGGATCTGCGCCAGCATGCCGTTCAGCGAACGGGACAGCCGATCCACCTCGGTGTTGGTGCCGCGCACCGGAACCCGGCGGTGCAGATCCCCCCTGGCGATGGCCGCCGCGATGTTCTCCACCCGGCGCAGCGGGCGCAGGCTGCTCCTGATCACGAAATACGCGGCCAGCGCGAGCGCGGCGAGAACGGCGAGGCCGATCACCAGCTGGAGTGTCACCAGCCGCTGGACGGTCTGCTGATTGTGGGTGAGCGGCAACGCGATCGTGGTGATCGTGTCCTGGTGGTGCACGGTCACCACGCGCCATTGGACGTCGGAATCACCGACCGAACCCACCGTCACCGGCTCGAGAGAAGGCGGATTCGGCAAATCGGGGGTGGCGTCGACATTGAACGGCTGCAACACGAAAGTGCCTGTGCCGTTCTTGTTCTCGGTGACGATGTAGAACGGGCTCGGCGCGGTGCGCTGATCCGGCGGCGGAGTCGGCGGCGGCAGCGGCGGGCGCGCGGTCCTGGCGCGGGTCATCGCGGCATCGTGCAACTGCTGATCGGTGCGGTTCAGCAGCGACACCTCCAGCGACGACGTGACCGCCCAGCCGGAAGCCAGCAGGCCCAGCGCCGCCAACACCACTAGGGCCACCACCAGCGTCACCCGCAAGGGGATGGCGCCGAGCCGCTGCGCGAACGCTTCCCGCGCCCGGCGCGCCCGGCCTGCTTCGCGGGCGGCGCGCCGCTGCGCCGAAGGGCGAGTTCGCTTGGCGGCGGGCGCTTTCCGATCGGCGTCTGCGCGCACCGAGCCGATACTCACGGGCCCAGCGGGCGGCCGCGCTGCGGCGCCCGCATCACGTAGCCGACACCACGCAAGGTGTGGATCAGTCGCTGCTCGCCGGTGTCCACCTTCTTGCGCAGATACGACACGTAGGTCTCCACAACACCGACCTCGCCGCCGAAGTCGTAGCGCCATACGTGATCCAGGATGCGCGGCTTGCTCAGCACGGTGCCCGCGTTGACCATGAAATACCGCAGCAGGGTGAACTCGGTGGGGGAAAGGGTGACCGGCTCGCCCGCCTTCCACACCTCGTGGGTGTCGTCGTCGAGCTCGATGTCCTCGAAGCGAATGCGCGAACTCTCCTTCGCGGATTCGCAGGGCCCGGCGCGGCGCAGCACCACCCGCAGCCGGGCCACCACCTCCTCCAGGCTGAACGGCTTGGTGATGTAGTCGTCGGCGCCCAAGGTCAGGCCCGCCACTTTGTCCTGCACGTCGTCGCGGGCGGTCAGGAAGAGCACGGGCGCGTCGATGCCGTCGGCGCGCAGCCTCGGCAGCAGGCCGAAGCCATCGATGCCAGGCATCATCACGTCGACGATCAAGGCCTGCGGCCGGAAGCTGCGGGCACGGTCCAGCGCCTGCGCGCCGTCGCTCGCGGTCTCCACCTCGAAGCCCTGGTAGCGCAGGCTCACCGAGAGCAGTTCGAGGATCATCGGCTCGTCGTCCACCACCAGCACTCTGGCCTCGGGGGACTGATCCGCGGGCGCACCAGTCATGAGTTCATGGTGCGCCAGGTATCTGCGAGGATGCTGGACCTTTCCTGGGAACTAGCTGTGTTGATGGTTCGGTGATCCAGGGCGGGTTTGCGGGCTGTGTTTTTGGCGCGCTGGCGCGCGCGTGTTCGCGGCCCCCTGGTGTCTCGCGTCCGAGCGGTCGCGTCTCGCGCCTGCGGCGCATGCGTCGCGACCGCTCGGACGCGAGACGGGCCGCGAACGGGCTCGTAAGACTCGCCCTGGGGGTGGCTGGGAGTGCGTGGATGGTGCGATCGGTCGGAGGTCGTGCCAGCCCGAGTCTGACGGCCTGAGACTCTCCCCTGAGGTGGCCGGGTGTGTTGTGGATGTGCGGTCGATCAATGGTCGGGCCGAATGAGGTGAGGCGCCGCCACCAGCGCTTCGCAGTGACAGCAGTAGTAATCGGCATAGGCTGCAAGGATGCCGGGCCGTTGGCACGGCTCGGCCGGACACCGGAAAGCGCAGTGTTGTGCGTCGTCCGCCGTGCGGAGCGGATATCGCGCAGGTGATCGAAAGGGAGTTGCCGCGCATGGTCAACGTCACGGATGGCTACGGGTCGAGCATTCTGGGGTATCCCAGGATCGGACCGCACCGGGAACTCAAGCGGGCGCTGGAGTCCTACTGGCGGGGCTCGCTCTCGCGTGAGGAACTGCTCGAGGTCGGTCGCGACATCCAGGAACAGCAGTTCAGCGAGCTGGCCGCCACCGGGCTCACCCAGGTGCCGGGCAACACCTTCTCCTTCTACGACCACGTGCTGGACAACGCGCTGATGTTCGGCGCGGTGCCGAAGCGGTTCCAGCCCTACCAGGACGTGATGGAGCCGCTGGACTTCTACTTCCTGATGGCGCGCGGGCGGCCCGACCTGCCGCCGCTGGAGCTGGTGCGCTACATCGGCACCAACTACCACTACCGCCAGCCCGAACTCGACGCCGAGACCGATTTCTCGCTGCATCCCGAAGCTCTGCTCGACGAGTTCGACCGGGCCAAGGAGCGCGGCATCGAGCTACGTCCGGTCATGCTGGGCCCGCTCTCGCTGCTGCTGCTCTCCAAGGCGGGGCAGGTGCCCGGCGAGGCCGAGTTCGACACGCTGACCCTGCTCGACAAGCTGCTCCCGGTCTACGAGGAGCTGTTCGAGATCCTCGCCAAGCGCGGCGCCACCTGCGTCCAGCTGGACGAGCCCGCGTTCACCAGCGAGCGCAGCGAGGCCGAGCTGGCCGCGTTCGAGCTGGCCTACCAGCGGCTGTCCAAGGCGCCGCTGCGGCCACGCATGCTCGTCACCGGTCAGTACGGCGATTTCGGACCGGCGCTGGCCATCCTCGCCGCGTCCAATGTCGAGGCCATCGGTCTGGACCTGGCCAGCCACCGCATCCGCCCCGAGGATCTCGCCGAGGTGCCCGGCATCCGCCGCAAGCGGCTGTACGCGGGCGTGATCAGCGGCCGCAACGTGTGGCGCGCAGACCGTTTCGTGACGCTGGAGTACCTCAACGAACTGGCCAAGGTGTGCCCGGATCTGGTGGTCTCCACCGGAAGCACGCTGCTGCACGTGCCCTACGACCTGCTCGTCGAATACGACATCGAGGGCAACGTCGCCGATCGCCTCGCCTTCGCGAAACAAAAGGTGGGCGAGGTGGTTTCGCTCGCCAAGGCGCTCACCGAGGGTCCCTCGGAGAAGTGGCGCAAGCGGCCGACGGAAGTGCACTTCAAGCAGAAGCACGCGGTGCGCCAACGGGTTTACGCGATCACGCCGCAGATGCGCGAGCGCGAGCCCTACGAGCAGCGCCGAATCGCCCAGCAGGCCAAGCTGAACCTGCCTCCGGTGCCCGCCACCACGCTCGGCTCGTTCCCGCAGACCGACCGAATTCGCCAGGCCCGGTACGAACTCGGCGAGGGACGGCTGTCCTACGACGAGTACCGCAAGCGGATCGAGGCCGAGATCGAGGCCACCATCCGTCTGCAGGAGGACATCGGCCTCGACGTGCTGGTGCACGGCGAGCACGAGCGCAACGACATGATCCAGTACTTCGCCGAGCTGCTCGACGGCTTCGCGACCACCCACTTCGGCTGGGTGCAGGTGTACGGATCCCGTTGTGTGCGACCGCCGATCATCTACGGCGACGTCTCGCGCCCGGCGCCGATGTCGGTGGAGTGGATCACCTACGCCCAGTCGCTCACCGACCGGCCGGTCAAGGGCATGGTGACCGGCCCGGTCACCATGATCGCGCGTTCGTTCGTGCGGCAAGACCAGCCGCTGCACGAGACCGCCGACCAGGTGGCGCTGGCGATCCGTGACGAGGTGGTGGATCTGGAAAAGGCGGGCATCGCCATCATCCAGGTGGACGAGCCCGCGATCAGGGAGATGCTGCCGCTGCGCGACGTCGGCCGCGCGGAGTACCTGCGCTGGGCGGTCGGCGCGTTCCGGCTGGCCACCTCTGGTGTGCGGCCGGAGACCCAGATCCACACGCACATCGGCTATTCCGGTCGCGCCGAGGTCGTGGAGGCGATCGATCAGCTCGACGCCGACGTCACCGCGATCGTCGCCACTCGCTCCATCGAATGGGTGCTCAAGGCGCTCAAGGAGGACTGCGCGTCGGGCCACGGCCTGAGCCACGGTGTCGGTCCCGGTGTGTACGAAAGCCGTTCGGCCCGTATCCCGGACATCGACGAGCTCGACGAACTGCTCACGGCAGCGGCCGAGGCTGTCACCCCGGAACGGCTGTGGGCCAATCCGGACGGCGGACTCAAGACCCGGCACTATTGGCAGCTCGAGCCCTCGCTGCGCAATCTGGTCGCCGCCGCGCGGCGCATCCGGCGGCGCATGCCGACGGCCGAATAGTCAGCCGAAACGGGCCGCTTTTCCGTCACGAAATGGAAACGCGGCCCGTTGTTTTTCACGCCTCTGCGGCGGGGACCTCAACTCGCTACGGTGTGTACCTCAGCCGAGTGGGTCGGCAATTGCTCTCGCTGCCAAGGGAGTGGCGCCAGCGCGGCGGAGCCGCACGCAGGCACCGTGATCAGTAGTAGTAGTAGTTACCGTAGGAGTCGTAATTCTCGGTCGATGAGCCGGGAGTGAGGTTGGTCTGGCCGCCCGGGGTGAGGTCGGTCTGGCCGCCGGGGGTCAGATCGACCTGCCCTCCGCACACCAGGTTGGGCCAGGTACAGGTCGCCAGATTGGCGTCCTGACCAGCCTGGGCCACGCCTGCCGTCAGCAGGCCCGCGCCCAGTAGGGCGGGCGCCGCGGCGATAGCCATGGCGCGGGCGAACCGGTGGGTGCGGCGGGTCGAGCGCTGGTTCGAGGTCATACGAGGGTGCTCCTTCGTGTCGGTGTGGCGGGGCGGTCCCGCTGTCGTGATGACGCCGTCCAGACTGCTCGACGCCGGATCGCGTCGAAAGGACACCCAGGGTGCACGCCAGCGCACCCTCCAAGTGGTTCGATCCCACCAAGGTGAAGCTTCCGTTCCGGTCGCAACCCGCTATTTCGGTACGGTCCGTACCGTATTATTTGGGTATGACTGTGGATGAACGAGCGTGGCCCGATTCGCTACGGGTGGCCCAGGTACGGGTCGCGCGGCCGACGGATCGGCTGGACGAGGTGGTGCGGTTCTACGTCGAGGGGCTCGGCCTTCGCGAGCTGTACCGATTCGAGAACCACGCGGGGTACGACGGTGTGATGCTCGGTCTGCCCGGCGCCGAGTATCACCTCGAGTTCACCTCGCATGTGGACGGAAGTCCCTGCGCCGCACCGAGTTCCGAGAATCTGCTAGTCCTCTGTTTCGAGGATGAGGCGCAGATGTACGACGTCGCGCAGCGGCTCGGTGAATTCGGCGTCGAGCCGGTGCCCGTCGAGAATCCGTACTGGGCGGCGCACGGCGGCTTGGCTTTTCCCGATCCGGACGGCTGGCTGGTCATGTTGATGCCGCGGCCGGTGTTCTGATGGCAGGCCGCGCGCGCGACGATCGGATCGATGCGGCGGTGCTGATCGCCGCGCGAGAACTGCTGAGCGAGAACGGATATGCCGAGCTCTCGATCGGCGGGGTGGCCACCAGATCGGGAATTCACCGTCCCGCGATCTACCGGCGCTGGCCCTCCAAACGGCACCTGGTGGTGGCGGTGGTCGCCGATCTCCTCGGCCTGCGGCCCACCGCGAACACCGGCGACCTGCGCGCCGATCTGACCGCGGCGATGCGCGATCTCGTCGCTGCGCTCCGCGATACCTCGCTCGATCGGGTGCTCCCCGCGCTGCTCGCCGATCTGGGCAATGATCCGGAACTGCGCGAGCACTTCCTGGCCACGGTCTTCGAGCCCCGGCGGCAGACCACGGAAATCGCACTACGCGCGGCGGTCCGGCGCGGCGAGGTCCGCCCCGACATCGATATGGACTTCGTCCTCGACGCCGTCGCCGCTCCGATCTACTTTCGCGCGCTGTTCGGCCACCTGCCGCTGGACGACGAACTCGCCGAAGCGTCGGTGGACGCGGTCATGCGCTTGGTCGCGGCGGGGGACGGCACGGGCCGCCTTCCCTAGCGAAACAGAAGGCGGCCCGTTGTACGGTTGCCGCTCCGATCTGCTTTCGCGCGCAGTTGGGCCGCCCGGACACGCACCGGAGCATCGGTAAACGCGGGACTGTGTTCGGTCGCCGCATCGCAAGACGGAGGACGACGGACCCTTCAGTGCTAGGCGCGGGTAATCCGGACCATCAATTCCCGCAGCCGGTTCCGGCCGTTGCGCTTGGGCGGCTCGGGGGCCGGGGATTCGACGTCGGTCTCCACCTCGTAGCGCCGGATGTAGGCCCCCGCGAAGGCTTGCACGGTCGCGGTGACGGGGATGGCGAGCAGGGCGCCGGTGGCCCCGAGTAACGCGGCGCCCGCGATCACCGCGCCGAAGGCGACCGCGGGGTGCATGTCGAGCGTGGTGGCGGTGATGCGCGGCTGCAACACGTAGTTCTCGAACTGCTGGTACAGGACGATGAAGCCGAGGATCCACAGCGCGTCGCCGGGGCCGCCGTTCACCATCGCGACGATCACCGGAAGCGCGCCCGCCAGGTAGGTGCCGACGGTCGGAATGAACTGGGAGACCACGCCGACCCACAGCGCGAGCGCGAAAGCCGATGGCACGTCGAGTATCCGCAGCACCACGTAGTGCGCGAGCGTCGAGCAGACGGCGAGCAGGCCGCGCGAATAGATGTAGCCGCCGGTCTTGTCGACCGCGATGTCCCAGGCGCGCAGCACGTGCCGCTGGCGATGCGGCGGCAGCAGCGAGGACACGGCATTGCGGAAGCGCGGTCCGTCGGCGGCGAAATAGAAGGTGAACAGCAAGACGCCGAGCCCCTGGAAGAGCGCGCCGATGGCGGCCGTTCCGATGCCCCAGGCATTTTCGGCGAGGCCGACCAGATAGCCCTCGATCTGGTCGCTCCACTCCGTCGCGTATTTCTGTATGTCGGTGCCGGACAGTTCCGTGTGGAAGGTGTTGTTGACCCAGTCGACGATCCGGTCGGCGTATTCGGGCGCGTTCTGCACCAGCGTGGTCACTTGATTGACGAGCAGTGAGCCCAGCGTCCACAGGAACCCGACGACGATCAGCAACAGGCCGAGGAACACCACGCCCGTCGCGATGCCGCGCCGCACCCCGCGCGCGGCGAGCCAGTTGACCGCGGGCTCGATGGCGAAGGCGAGGAACAGCGAGACCATCAGCACGGTCAGCAAACCCTGCAGCCGCTGGAGCACCCAGAACCCGACGATCAGTCCCGCGACCGTGGCGGCGGCGAGCAGGAAGGCGCGCAACAGCCACGGCGGCGGCGCGTTCGAGACGTCGGACGTCGACGCCTCGGCCTTCGGCTTCTCGGACCCGGGCGCGTGGGAATCCGCACCGGACTTCGGCGTGGTCGAGTCTTGGTCATCCGCGGACACAAAACCACGGTACTGAGCTGCGCGTCCGGCCGCCCGCAACATGCCAGCGCGGCGCGAACCCGTGCCCGCCGGAAGTACTCCTAGATGGTCGCGGTGTCGATGACGAAGCGGTATCGCACGTCGCTGGCGACGACGCGGTCGTAGGCGTTGTCGATCTCGTCGGCGGAGATCAGTTCGATCTCGGCGCCGATGCCGTGCTGGGCGCAGAAGTCCAGCATCTCCTGGGTCTGCGCGATACCGCCGATCATCGAGCCCGACAGCGACCTGCGGTAGCCGGCGAGGGTGAACGGCTTGACGCTCAACGGGTTCTCGGGCAGGCCGAGGATCACCAGGGTGCCGTCCAGGTTCAGCAGTTTCATGTAGTCGTCCAGCGGCAGGTCGGCCGAGACCGTGTTGAGGATGAGGTCGAAGCGGCCGCGCAGTTCGCGGAAGGTCTGGCGGTCGCCGGTGGCGTAGTAGTGGTCCGCGCCGAACCGCTTGCCGTCGTCCTGCTTGCTCAGCGAGTGGCTCAGCACGGTGACCTCCGCGCCCATCGCCGCGGCGATCTTCACGCCGATGTGCCCGAGCCCGCCCATGCCGATGATCGCGACGTGTTTGCCGGGCCCGGCCTGCCAGTGCCGCAGCGGCGAGAACAGGGTGACGCCCGCGCACAGCAGCGGCGCGGCCACGTCGAGTCCGATGCCCTCCGGGATCGACACCACGAAGTTCTCGGTCACCACGACCCGGGTGGCGTAGCCGCCCATGGTGTAGCCGCCCGGCTGCACCTCGGGCGCGACAGCGGAGTTGTAGGTCATGGTGGCGCCGACCTGGCAGTACTGCTCCTCGTCGGCCAGGCACGGACCGCACTTACCGCAGGAGTCGACCATGCAGCCGACGCCGACCCGGTCGCCGACCTTGTACTTGCTCACCGCAGAACCCACCGCGGCCACCAGGCCCGCGATCTCGTGGCCCGGCACGCACGGGTAGCGGGTGCCGCCCCATTCGTCGCGGGCGGTGTGGATGTCCGAATGACAGATGCCCGCGTACTTGACGTCGATCAGCACGTCGTGCGGACCGAGTTCCCTGCGCTCGATGGTGACCTTCTCGAAGGCTCCGTCGGGAGCGGGCAGGGCGTAGGCGGCGGCAACAGTGCTCATGAATACATGCCTACCGTCGCATGCGCGGATTGCCAACCTATACGGCTTCGCGACGCCGCGTGTTTGCCGAGACGGGTTTGCCCCGGGGAGCGCGGGGGATGTCCATCCTGCCCGGTTTTCCGACCCTCGGCGGGTGCGACGGCCGGAAATCCTGATCTACGGTGAAGATCTCCGGCCACAATGGAATTCGTCAGGCGTAGCAGAGGCGGGAGTGCCATGGACGACGGACGACGCGGCAGCGGCGGCGGGCGGGCGCTGGCGCTGATCGTGGTCGCCCTGCTCAGCCTCGCCGGCTTCCTCGGGTATCGCGGTGAGCTGCCGGGCTGGCCGTTCACCGGCCCTGGCTCGGTCGTCGCGCCGATGGAGCACGAAGCCGCCCCGCCGATGGACCCGGTCGCCGTCGCGGCCGCCGTGAAACCGGCCCTGGTGAACATCAGCACCGCCGCCCAGATGTTCGGTCAGGGGGCCGCGGGCTCGGGCATCGTGCTCACCGCCGATGGACAGGTACTGACCAGCCATCACGTGGTCAAAGGCGCCGAATCGGTCACCGTGACGTCGGTCGGCACGGGGGAGGTCTACTCCGCGAACGTGCTCGGCTACGACTCCAGCGCCGACATCGCCCTGCTCGAGCTGGCCGACGCCGCCGGACTCACGATCGCGCAGCTCGGCAGTGCCGCCGATCTGCGGTTGGACGACGAGGTGCTCGCGATCGGCAACGCGGGTGGCACGGGCGGCCCGCCGACCGCGATCGCCGGGAAGATCACCGATCTCGACAGCACGATCGTCGCGCTGAACTCGGCCGATCTCTCCCGCAAGGCGCTGTCGGGGATGCTGGAGATCGCGGCCGCGGTGAGTTCGGGGCAGTCGGGGGGAGCGCTGGCCGATCGGCGCGGTGCGATCGTCGGCGTGATCACCGCGGCGTCGGGCGATCGCGACCGGGCGGTCGATCGGCAGCCCAACGGCTACGCGGTGCCGATCGACGCCGCCATGCGGGTGGTGCGCCAGATCCGCTCCGGCACGCCGACCGAGACGGTGCACATCGGCCCGACGGCTACGCTCGGCGTGCTGATCTCCGACGCGAAGCCGAGCGGCGCGCGCATCGATGTCGCGATCTACGGCAGTCCCGCCGCTGCCGCCGGACTCGCCGACGGCGAGGTGATCACGTCCATCGACGGCAAGGCGGTCACCACCGCTCGGGCTCTGCGCGCCGCGATCAACGTGCGCAAGCCCGACGACACGGTGCGCCTGGGAGTGATCGGCGTGGGCGGCGTCGAGCGGACGGTGACCGTGGTGCTCGGCAAGGGCGCGCCGAACTGACGCGAGCGCGTCAGCACAGGCGGCAGGGTCAGAACAGGCTCAGCCAGTAATCCTGGAACCGCAGGAAGACCAGCAGCAGCACCACCGCGTAGAAGAGCGCGACGATGGTCCAGCGCCATTCGGCGAGCACGCGGAGCGGGCCGCGCGACTCGCCCCACAGCTGGTCGGTGGCCACCGCGAACAGCGGGGTGACGATCGCCCAGACCACCATGCAGTACGGGCACAGCGCGTTGATGCGGTACAGGCTCTGGAAGATGAGCCAGCAGACGAAGCCGATGCCGGCGACCGTGCCCAGCCACAGGCCGCCCCAGATCCACTTCGGGAACCCGAGCCCGGCCACCGCGAGGACGCCGAGCGTGACCACGACGGAGAACGCGACGATGCCGAGCAGCGGGTTCGGGAACCCGAACACCGAGGCCTGATCGGTGACCATGACCGAGCCGCAGGACAGGATCGGATTGATGCTGCACGAGGGACGGTAGCCGGGATCGGTGAAGAGCTTGAACCGCTCGATGGTCAGCGCCATCGAGGCGAGCCAGCCCGCGAGGCCGCAGATCAACAGCAGCCAGGCGGACCGGGGTGGCGCGGCGATCACTGGCCCGCGGCCGCCGCGGCGATGGTCTGCTCGAGCGCGCTCGGGTTGACCTGCTTGCCGTTCACGAACACCGTCGGCGTCGACTGGATGCCGCCGTCGAAGGCCTTGTTCGTGGTGGACGCGACGAACTTCTCGTAGGTGCCGTCGGTGATGCAGCTCGCGACGGCGTCGGTGTAGCCGACCGACTTCGCGATCTCGATCAGCTTCTCGTCGGGCAGGCCGTTGCCGCCCTCCGGCGGCTGCTGGGCGAACATCGCCGACAGCCACGTCTGGTACTTGGTCGGATCCTGCTCGGCGACGCAGTAGGAGGCGTTGGCCGCGCGGGTCGAGTACTGGGTCGTGGAGGCCTTGTCCAGGAACGAGATGATGTTGTATTCGACCGCGGCGGTGCCGGTGCTCACCGCGTCCTCGAGCACCTTGCCGTAGGTGGCCTCGAAGGCCTTGCACGCCGGGCACTGGAGGTCGGCGACCAACCGGACGGTGACCTTCGCCTCGGGCTTGCCGATCCGGATGGAGCCGTTGTCGGTGATCGAGCCGCCGACGGCGCCCGGCGTCTGCGCCGCGGCGATGGTCGGGGTGGGACCGGGATCGTCCTTCTCCGCCTTCTTGATCGCGAGTCCGATGCCGATCGCGGCCACCAGGCCGATCAGCACGGCGGCCACCGCCACCTGGATGAGGATCTTGCGGTTGCGGTCGGCGCGCTCCGCCTTCAGCAGCGGATTAGTCCGTCCCGGATTGTTGCTCACCGTGCGTTCACCACGCCTTTCGCTCGCCTGCCGGTTTCGCCTGCCGCCACGATGGTAGTTCCGGAACTCCTCGTCGAGCGGGCATGGTCCACATCATCGTGCGTCAACCTGAGAGATTCCGAAATGTCGCGTGCGGAGGCTCAGCGGGCCTCGGCTCCGCTCAGCCCGAGGCCGACGGCGTCGCGGGCCCACGACGGCGCCGACGGCTCAAGCGTCTTGGAGCAGCAACCGAAACGAGGGGTGGGCAGGCGTCAGTGGCCGGATGGCGCGAAAGTCCTTCTCATCCAATGTCAGGATGTCGTTGGTCAGGTAGCGCTCGGCGAGCACTACGTTGACCGCATCGGCGAGATCGAGTCGCAGCCCGCGGTACTGTCCCATGATCTGCTGCGACGCTCGAAGATCGTCATGATCGATCGGTGGGACGAGTACCGCGCCTTCCTCGGCAGAGGTGAGCAGATCGTCGAGGACGAGATCGGCGATGCGACGGTCTTTGCCGAATCGGGCGATCAGCAGATGATCGATCTCATCGAGCACCAGCGGCGAGACGACGGCCACTGAGGTGGCCAGGAATTCGCGCGCGCGATCCTGCAGCTCGGCGGCGCGATCGTAGGCCGCGATGATCGCCGAGGTGTCAGCGATGAAGAAGCTCATCGCCCGTAGGCCTCGCCGAGCGATTCCTCACTGTCGGCGGCGAAATTCGGATCCCCGGAGTCGAATGACGGCCATGGCCTGCTTCGGCGAACCCGGTGTGTGCGGAGCAAAACGAGGTCGATCCCTTCTCGAATGAGATCGGCTTCCGACCGCCCGGACTCCTCCGCCGCCTGCTTGAGACGGGCCGCCTGCTGGGATTCGAGGTACACGCTCGTCTTGGTCTTCATAGAATGTAGGGTACTACGTAGGGTACTGGCGTGGCCACGGCTCGTTCGACTGTGGGCGGCCTACTGATGGCAGCGTTGTCGCGCCCGGACGCCGGCGCTCGCCGTCTACCGTTGAGCCATGTCCGGGGATACCGCGCGCGACTTCTACGACCATTTGGCCGGGGACTACCACCTGCTCTACCAGGACTGGCCCGCGGCGGTCGCGGGGCAGGGGCGGGCGTTGGATCGGGTATTGCGGGGGCGTCTGGGGGCGGGGCCGTCGACCGTCTTGGACGCGGCGTGTGGGATCGGGACGCAGGCGATCGGGTTGGCGGCGTGCGGGCATGCCGTGGTGGGGATGGATTTGAGTCCGGTGGCGGCGGCGCGGGCGGCCGAGGAGGCGCGGACCCGGGGGTTGCGGCTGCCGACGTTAGCAGGCGATATGCGGGCGCTGCCCTTCGACGGCGGGTGGGCGGATGCCGTGGTGTGTGCCGACAACGCGTTGCCGCATCTGCTGACGGCCGTCGAGGTCGGTACCGCGCTCGGCGAGATGTGGCGGGTGCTGCGGCCGGGCGGTCTGCTGGTGCTGACGACCCGCGACTACGACGCGCTGCGCGCCGCCAAACCGGCTGGGCAGCCGCCGAAATCGATCGAGTCGGTCATGGGGCGCGCGATCACCTTCCAGCTCTGGCACTGGGACGACGACGGCGAACGCTACGACTTCGAGATGTTCCGCCTCACCGAGGGTGGCGACGGCTGGGCCGTCCGGGTGGGCGGCGCGCGGTACTGGGCGCTGACCAGGGCGCAGCTCACCGAGTTCGTCGTGGAGGCGGGTTTCGCCGAACCGACCTGGCATGCGCCGGAGGAGACCGGCTTCTTTCAGCCGGTGCTCACCGCGCACCGGCCCGGCCCGGCCTGATCGCGCGGTGCTCCCGCCGCAACGCAGGACGCTGCACCGTCTCGGGCCGCTCGGCACTCCGGACCGGCCGCCCGGCGTCGCTGCAACGTGCGTGGCACGGGCCGCGCGCTGGGGGCCGCCCGGCTCCGGACCGGCCGCCCGGCGTCGCGTGCGGGGTTTGTCCGAGCCCGCCCTTAGCATTCCCCGGGTGACCGGATACGACTTCGAGCATCTCGACACTTCGACGCTGCCGCCGCGCCAGCAGCGCATCCTTGCCGTGATCCGGGACTGGGTCGTCGAATACGGGTATCCGCCGAACACCAGGCAGATCGGCGATGCGGTCGGCCTGAAGTCGGCGTCCTCGGTCTCCAAACATCTGAAGAACCTGGAGGAGAGGGGCTTTCTGCGCCGCGGCGCCGCGGTGGCGCGCCCGATCGACGTGCGGTTGTTCCTCCAAGGCGCGGCGCGGGCGGAGCACTCCGACGCCGCGGTCACCGTTCCCGTGGTCGGCGACATCGCCGCGGGCGCACCGATCCCGGCCGAGCAGCACACCGACGAGACATTGACGCTCCCGCGCGAATTGGTCGGTCGCGGAACGGTTTTCGCGCTCCGCGTGCGCGGCGACTCGATGATCGACGCCGCCATCTGCGACGGTGACACGGTGGTGGTGCGCCAGCAGAGCGAGGCGCACTCCGGCGACATCGTGGCCGCCATGATCGGCGAGGAAGCCACCGTCAAGGTGTATCGCCGCCGCACCGGCCACGTCTACCTGGAACCGCGCAACCCGGCCTACGACGTCATCGACGGCGACGAGGCCGTGATTCTCGGCAAGGTCGTCTCGGTGATGCGCCGGATCTGAGGCGCACGGCGGGCGGCCCCCGCCGGGAGGGGAACGACGGGGGCCGCATGGGGCACCGAGGCGGACCTGTTCGGGTCGACCGATTGCCTCGGTGTGTTCTGTTATCTCCGCGGACGCCCGTTTCGTAGCAATCGGTTTCGTAACACCCAGCTGTGCAGAAACCAGCGTGTCACGGCCCGCTGCTCACTCATCCCGCCGTCGCCGACGAGGCCGTCATCGGCGTACGGGACGGGGCGGGCGAGGAGGTGCCCAAGGCGTTGGTGATGTGTGCGCAAGGATCTCCGGCTGGAGCAGTATCGGGTCCGAGGCTAGGCATGCTCCAAGCGGCGGAGTTGTTCGGCGATGTCGAAATTCGCCGCGGGCCAGTCGAGTTCCAGCTTCTCCAGCGCATCGATGAGCAGTTCGGTGACCGCGAGGCGGGCGTACCACTTGTGGTCGGCGGGCAGCACGTACCAGGGCGCGTCGGCGGTGGACGTGCGATCCAGCATGGCCTGGTACGCCTCGTGGTAGGCGGGCCAGTAGGCGCGCTCATCGATGTCGGAGGGGTTGAACTTCCAGTACTTGTCCTGGCGCTCCAGCCGCTGGCACAGCCGCTTCTTCTGCTCGTCCAGCGAGACGAACATGGCGACCTTCACCAGGGTGATGCCCTGGCCGATCAGCTCGCGCTCGAACTGGTTGATCTCGTCGTAGCGCGGCTCCCACTCCTCGCGGGGTACCAGCTCGTGCACCCGCACCACCAGGACGTCCTCGTAGTGCGAGCGGTCGAAGACGCCGATCTGGCCGCCGCGCGGCAGTGCGTTGCGGATGCGCCACAGGTAGTGGTGCCGCCGCTCCTCGTCGGTCGGGACGCCGAAGGCCGCGTGGTCGACGCCCTGCGGGTCCACCGAACCGATGACGTGCCGGACGATGCCGCCCTTGCCCGCGGTGTCCATGCCCTGCAACACCAGCAGCACGCTGCGCTTGTCGCCGGAGCGCCCGTTGGCGTAGAGCTTCTCCTGAAGCACGGAGAGCGCCTCGCCGCGCTGCATCAGCAACTTCTGGGCATTCTTCTTGTCCCCGGTGAATCCGGGTGTCGACGAGGTCGCCAGTTCCGCGATCCGCAAACCGTCGGCTTTCAGTGCCTCGGTGACCGGGACAGACCAGTGCTTCACCATCGACCACACTTACCACGTCTGTCCGCGCCCGGAGCGGCGTTCGGCGTCAGCGGATCTGTGCGAGCCTCAGCAACTGCACGGCGAAATCGTCGTCGGTGACCGGGGTGAGGATCAGATCGTGCGAGGTGGTCAGCAGGTAGCGGCCGTCGCCGGTGAAATCGAGCCAGGTGCGGTGGCGCGTCGGAGGTGACATCGGATTGTCCGGGTCCACGGTCACGGTGATGAACCCGCGGCAATCCACCGGCTTGCGCAACGTCTGCCGGAAGCGGGCCGCGCCGCGCTGGCCGTTGGCCGAGGGCGTGTCGGCCGACTCGATGGTGAGCACCGCGTCCTGCGGCTCGCGCATCGCGCCGAGCCGTCCCGGCTGCGCCGAGCCGATCACCTGCACCAGGCGCTGGCCGAGGTTGCGCGCGTGACACATCTGCACGGTCACCTTGTCCGGCGCGGCGACCAGCACGCCCGCGTGATTGTGCACCACCGCGGCGAACGCCAGGATGCGATCGCCATCGGAGGCGCTGCCGTTGCGCCCCGGTGCGCTGCGTTCGCCGGAGAGGGTGATGGTGGTGGCGTCGGTGCGCGCGCACAGCATCAGCGCCGCGGCCAGGTCCGGATCGGCCTGCCTGGCGAACCGTTGTGGCAAACGCAATGCGGCGTACTCGGTTTCGGTGCGCACGGTGGACGACGGCACCATGTTGATCGGATACGGTCGCCTGTCCAGGTTCGTTTCGCTTTCCCAGACATGCGTGAATTCGTCCGGGGTGAGGACCCATCTCACCGTGCGCCGCCCCCGCCGTCGGAGGGGGCGCGCGGCGGGGTGAACCGGGGCACGCTGTCGCCGGAGGCGGGCATGGTCGGGGTGTAGACGTAGGTCATGGTGTCCTGGGCGTCGGCCTCGGCCGTCGCGGCGGCCAGGTCGTGGTCCATCCTGCGGCGCCCGCCGGACACGGCCTCCGCGGCCGGGTCGTCCAGCGGCGCATAGCGCCGCGGTTGCGGGATCGCGGCGCGGATCGTCTGCGCCGCATCGCGATTGAGCTCCATGAGGCGCTGCACCGCCCGGCACACGTCGTGCGCTCCGGCGCCCGCCCTGATGAACTCGCGCGTCGCGCGCTGTGCCGCCTCGGCGGATCGCCCTGACCAGCGGGCGAATTCGCGATTGGCGGTGTCGGCGAAGCTCTGGAAGGCGTCGGCGACCGCGTCGGCGTTGGCTTGCCATGCCGCGGCCGTCTCGCCGAGCGCGCCGGGATCGAGCGCTTCGTGCACCCGGTCCCATATCTCCACGTGGGTGTAGGCGCCGAATCGCTCCCGCTCCGGCGCGTAGGCGGGATCCGTTCCGCCGCTGGAGGTTCCGGCGGACGCGGCGAGTGCGCGTTGTTGCACCCTGATCTCGTCGGCAGCAGCTCTGGCCGCGGCGTCCACCACGGTCACCACCTCCGCATTCCGGACTCGCACGCGGTCATCGCGGATCCAGGTACTCGGTGACCAGTTCGAGCGCGGCTCGATTCGCCGCCTCCGCGTCCGCGAGTTTACGGCCCGCCGCGAGATACGCCGCTTTGAAGAGCAGCGCGGTCTCCTGGAAGGCGGCCACGGTATCGAGGAACTGCCTGCCCTTGTCGCCGAACCCGGCGGCCAGGCAGCGGCCGGTCGGCAGGTCGGGAAAACCGGCGACCTCGGTGACCGAATGTCCTGTGGCCATGGCCTTTCGCAGGTCGTCGACCAGCCGGTCGCAGGCGGCGGCGAGATTCTCGGCCACGTCCTCGGCCAGCTCGAAACGCTCGCCGCCGTCCGCGCCGATGGCCGCCGCGTACAGCCCCCTGGCCAGCCCCTGTCCGGTATCCGGCACCGCCATCTGGGTCGCCCCCTTCTGTTCGGTCCACACCCACGGCCATACTGGTCGGCACTCTACCGCTCGGTAACCAACCCCGTTGCCGGCTTTCCCCCGCGCACCTGCTGTGATGTGGCGCACGGTCGGCCACCTGGCGTGGTTCGCGAGCTGATTACACTGACCGGAAGTATTGGCAGATCCCGGAGCGGAAGGCGTTCGGTGCCCGACATCGAAGAAGTACTCCCGAAGTATCAGCAGATTTCGGGGTACATCCGTGACCAGATCGAGCGTGGCGAACTCGCTCCCG
Source organism: Nocardia sp. bgisy134 (assembly GCF_057708325.1). NCBI lineage: Bacteria > Bacillati > Actinomycetota > Actinomycetes > Mycobacteriales > Nocardiaceae > Nocardia > Nocardia sp. bgisy134. The sequence continues at coordinate 103,856 of NZ_JBYIRW010000006.1, read as the reverse complement.
GCGCCGAGGTGCCCTCCGAACGCGAGCTCGCCGTCGCGTGGAAGGTCGCGCGGCCGACGGCAGCCAAGGCGCTGAATACGTTGCGCCAGCAGGGATTGGTGGAATCCCGGCGCGGGTCGGGCACCTTCGTGCGCGGTCCGGACGCGGTGCCGCTGGTGCGCGAATCCGCCGGGCGGGCACGGCAGTACGGCGCGATGTACGCCGAAAGCGAGCCGGTCGACATCCTCGCCGCCGAACTCGTCGGCGGCCCGGAGTACGTGACCGACGCGCTCGGCCTCGCGGCCGGTAGCGAGGTGATCGCCCGCAGGCGACTGGTCACCGGAGACAACGGCGACGCCGAACTCTCCACGTCCTGGTTTCCCGGCGATCTGGCCGGGGTCGCCGACCGCCTGCTCGATATCCAGCGGCTGCCCGGTGGTACCGCAACCTATTTGGAGGCGGTGACCGGTCGCCGGGTTGCGTCGGTGTTCGACGAGGTCAGCGCCCGCTTGGCGACCTCGGAGGAGCGCAAGCGGTTGCGGCTGGCCCGCACCTCCGCGGTGCTGGTGTACCGGCTCACCGCGCTCGACGCCGACGGCGCTGCATTGCAATTCGACGAGGGCATCTATCCGCCCGAGTCCTGGGTATTCCGCCAGGAATATTCCGTTCGCGGTGCGTGACACGCGGTCGATGACGCGCCGTGATGCCGTTGACAAGGCGGAATGACGCCTGGAATAGTCCGCTTTGCTAGGGAATGGACTAGGCCGCAGGGTGGGAGGTGCGATGCTCGATCAGTTGACCATCGGTGGCTGGGTAGTCGTCGGCGAGCACTGCTCGGTCCGGCGCGCCACGTTGCACTGCGACGACTACCTGACCTATGTCTTCGAAAATGGCGGCACGGAACTCGATTTCGCGGTCGCGCCCGCTGTGCTGCAACGGATGGTCGAGCTCAGCGGAATCCAAGTGTCTGCCGACGATCGGCCCGACTGACCGAGGCTTCGGTTCGCGCAAGCCGGACCCGTCCGAGACACTGTGTGCCACAGGCGGCTCCGGAACGCGCTAGCCGAAAGTTCGATCCGCCCTGGCTTTTCGCTCAAGCCGGACGGGTCGCGCTGACGTATTGAAGCAGCCGGTGCACGCTCTGATCGATCTCGACCAGCCCGAGTTCGCGGAACAGGTTCGGGAAGGTCTGGTGATCGAACACCCGCAAACCGCTCCAGCCGCCGACGATTCGGCTCGCCTGCCCGAACGGGGTGTCGGCGCGGTGGCTGGTGGTGATGGCGATGCGGCCGCCGGGGGCGAGCACGCGCACCATCTCCCGGGTGGCGGCGAGCGGATCGGGGATCAGATAGAGCGCCTCGAAACAGCACACCGCGTCGAAGACGCCGTCGGCGAAAGGCAGCGCGCGAGCATCCCCGCGCAGATAGCCGACCCGCGGACCGGCGTTGTCGACCACCGCGCGCGCCAGCATCGGTTCGGAATAGTCCACGCCGACCGCGAAGCCGCCCTCGGACAGCGATTCGCTCAGGTGCCTGGTGAAATTGCCCGGACCGCAAGCGATGTCGAGCACCTTCTTGTCCCCGGCCAAGCGCAGCGTGCGCACCGCGTCGCGGCGATCCGACGCGGTGCTGCGACCGCTGGCCAAGTAGAACAGCGTCGGCCGCCACGCACGCTGGTACACGGCGGCCAGCGCAGGATGATTCATGGTGCGGCGCGCCAGGTTCACCGCGCCGCCCTCGCGGACTCGTACTGCACAACAGCTCCTCGACGCTGAGAATCGTGATGCGGCAGCCTGATTCAGGCCCGCCGCACCTCGATGGTCATGCCCGCCGCGCGCAGCCGGTCGGTCAGCGCGTCACCCATGGCCGCGGCCGGGGTGAGGATGCCCGACAGCTCCGGCTGCTTGCCGGTGTCGAAGGCAAGGCACAGCCCGGCTTCACCCAGCATCACCGCGGTGGCCTGGTAGCCGGGGTCGCCCTTGCCGTGGAACGTCGCCACGTACTTCGCGCCGGAGGTGGTGTGCGCGTACGTCTTCATGGTGAACCAGCCGCTGCGCCTGGCCTCCTCGCTCGGCCCCGTGCCCGGCTTCGGCAGCACCCGGTCGAGCAGCTTGCGGCCCGCCGACACCCGCGACAGCAGCGCGCCGGTGGCCATGGTCGCCACGATGCCGCCCGCCACGCCCGCCGCCACCAGCGGCGCCGCCGCCGACTTGCCCGCGCTCATCACCTCGCGGTAGCGGAAGTTCTTGCCGTACACCCACCCGAGCAGGCCGTTGCTGCGCCGCACGACCTTGGTGTTGTGCGTGGCCATCACGAAGGTGCTCACCCAGCCGTCCAGGCTCGGATCGATGCTGCTAGCGCGCTGCAACGCCTGATCGGACTGACGGCCGACGTCGGGTTCCATCGACTTGTCGGGGCTCAGCGAATACGGGTGCGAAAGCACCGAGGCCTTACTGGAGTCGGCCGCGATGGCCTCCATCATGGCCCGGCCCGAATCGATGGTGCCGCCGCTGACGCCGCCCTTGAGCGAGGCGATCAGCGTGGTGTCGGTCAGCTCACCGGTGTTGTCCGAGACGGACGTGCGGTACAGCTGGTAAACGCTCAGATCGGACGGAATCGAGTCGAACCCACAGGAATTGACGATCTTCGCGCCGGTGCGCGCGGCCTCGTCGTGGTAGTTGTCGATGGCGTCGCGGATGAACAGCGGCTCGCCGGTGAGGTCGGCGTAGTGGGTGCCCGCCTTCGCGCAGGCGGCGACCAGCGGCAGGCCATAGCGCAGGTACGGGCCGACCGTTGTCACCACGACCTTGGTGCGCTCGGCCAGTGCGTCGAGCGCGGACTGATCGGTCGAATCGGCCACCACGAGATCCCACGACGCGGCCTTCGGGCCGAGTTCGGCGCGGACTGCGGTCAGCTTGTCCAGCGAGCGGCCCGCCAGCGCGATGCGCGCGTCGGAGGGTGCCGCGTCGAGCAGGTATTGCGCGGTGAGCTTGCCGACGAAACCCGTCGCGCCGAACAGGGCGATATCGAATTCGCGGTTGTCTGCCATAGGTCATTCACTCCTGGTCGATGCCGTGGCGATCGCTGTGACTCAAGCTTTTCGCCCGGTCCTTGGCTGCCGCGTCGTCTTCGCCGCGGTCTTCTTGGATGCGGTCGCGGTCCGCGACCGCGCGGTCTTGGTCGGGGCGGGCGGAGGGTTCTCCGCCAGCCACTGCTGATGCGCCTTGCCCAGTTCGGTGACCGGCGGTTCGTCGTAGAGCCACTCGCGCGCGATCCGATGCCAGTTCGCGGTGGCGTTGAGCTGGCCGAGCATGCCGAAGGTGAGGAAGTCCGCGCGCCGGGAGAACAGGTGCTCCGGCGGCAGGTTCTGCTGTTTCATCCCGGCGAACTCGCTGGCGCGCGGGTCGACCGCGAGCAGGAACGCGCCGCTGGCCAGTTCCGGTGTGATGGTCAGATCTTCGTCGACCAGGCACCACTCCGAGGCTGCCAGCACGTATTCGAGGCATTCCTCGGCGCCGATCTCCTCCGGCGAGTCGATCACGCCGCGCTGAATCATCAAGTCGCGCAGGTCTTCCGCGCGATCCTCGGCGGCCGCGCGCAGGCAGATCGTCTCGAAGCGCACGTGCTCGGGGTCCATTCGGTTGAACAGGCCGAAGTCGAGGAAGCCGACGCGGCCGTCGTCGGCGAGCAGCACATTGCCCGGGTGCGGGTCGCCGCAGAATTCGTTGAAGCTGAACAGCGAGCCGACGTAGAACCGGTAGATGATCTCGCCGAGCCGGTTGCGCTCGACCTCGGGGAACTGGCGCAGCTCCTCGAAGCCCTTGCCGGGGAGGTATTCGCTGACCAGCACCCGCGTCGTGCTGAGTTGGGGCAGCGAGCGCGGCACCGCGATGAACGGGTGCCCCGCGTAGAGCTCGGCGATCTGCAACTGGGTGACGGCCTCGGTCCGGTAGTCGAGCTCGCCCTCCATGTTCAGCCGCAGCTCGTCCAGGACCGCGGGGGTCACCCACGGCATGGCGGAGGTGAGCACCTTGCGAAACATATTGAGGTTCTTCAGATCCGCGCGCACCGCGGCGTCGATGCCCGGGTACTGCACCTTCACCGCGACCACCCGGCCGTCGTGCAGCGTGGCCCGGTACACCTGGCCGATCGAGGCGGCCGCGATCGGCTCCGGGTCGAACTGCGCGAAGATCGTGGTGAGCGGCTGTCCGAAGTCCTCCTCGATCACCTGGCGCATGGCCTCGAACGAGACGGTCGGCGCGGCATTGCGCAGCACGGCCAGCCGCTTCTGGAAACGTTCGCGATGATCCTCGGGCACCAGGTCCAGATCGAGCACCGACATCATCTGTCCCAGTTTCATGGCGACGCCCTTCATGGTGCCGAGCACCATGACCACCTGCTCGGTGGTGCGGATCATGGATTCCTCGGCCATCTTGGCGCGCACGGCCTCGGATCTACCTCGCATGGAAAGCCGCGTGCGCTGCGTCCGGATCACGGAACTGGCGGCCACCGCACCCAGCTTGGTGCCACGAGCAAGCCGGGAAGTCGGCACATGCTTCGCCATCGAGGTACCTCCATTGGTGCCGCGGTCGGGCCGACGCGACGCGCAGGCGCGAGCTTGCGTGGCCACGTGGGGCGGTGACCCACCCCACTGTGGCACCGCTCGCGTTCAGACTAACCAACCGAGCGGCATTGTCGAACCCGCCGTCACAGACAGGTGGAGTCAGCCTTCGCTCCCGGCCGTGCGCGCGGCTATGGACGGACTTCAAGCGGCAGCGCCGATCGGCGTACCCCGAGGTCCGTTCGCGTGGCCCGCTCCTACTCGGAGGCGTCCTTCTCCCGGATGGGCAGCACATGCGGCTGCTTGTTGAAGTTCTCACGGGAGCCGCTCGCGCGAACCAGCCCCTCGATGGCGCTCCAGGCCATCATCGTCAGGTAGTCGATGACTTCCTCGCGGGACATCGACTTGTCGGTGGTCCACCAGTGGGTAGCCAGCTGGATGCCGCCGACCAGCACGTAGGACCAGAGCATCGACCCCGTGGTGTCGAGGCCGAGCGCATCGGCCTTGTCCGCGATGACCGTGGAGACCACCTCGGCGAAGAGCTTCTCGAACTCGGCCAGCGAGGACGCGTCCGAGCCGCTGCCCATGATGAAGCGGTACACCTCGGGGTCCTCGTCGACCGTGCCGACGTAGGCCGCGAGCGCCGTGCGCACCAGCTCGAACTCGTCGGCGTCGAGGCTGATCGCGCCGTACACCCGCGGCATCAGCGTGGTCTCGATGAACCGCTGCATGGTCGCGTGGACCAAGTCGTTCTTGTCGGAGAAGTACCGGTAGAGCACGGTCTTGGAGACGCCGATCTCCGCGGCGATCTCGTCCATACCCGCGTTGCTGCCCCGGGTGCGGACAGCGGCGAGAGTGCCGTCGACGAGCTCTTCGCGGCGGTCGATCTTGTGCTGACGCCAACGGCGCTTGCGGCCGTCCATCCGGCCGGTGCGCACCGCAGCCGGTCGCTCGGCGAGCTCACCGATGTCGACAAGGTCTTCGGTGGACAGCGTTGGCTCCCTTGTTTGTATTGGTCGTGGACCACCAGCTTAAGTCCAGGCCAGCCGCCATAGGCGCAAATGGGGGCCGGATGCGGCGGGAACCACAGAATCGATGCGCCACGCGCCGTCCGGTCTCCCGCGCGTGGCACCGCAGAATGGAGACATGGAGAAAGCCCCCGGCACTATCGCGGTCATCGACGCGCCCACCCCGGCGGCGCCGACCGGGTTCTTCGTCGACGAGGCCGCCAAGCGGCGCGACCTGTGGAAGATGAAGGCGGTCGCCACCGGTCTGCTTGCGTTTGCCACCGCGGTCTATCTGTTCTGCCGTTGGCTGGAATCGCGCGGCGAGGGCGGCGACTGGGTCGGATATGTGCGTGCCGCTTCGGAGGCGGGCATGGTCGGCGCGCTCGCCGACTGGTTCGCGGTGACGGCGCTGTTCCGGCATCCGCTCGGCCTGCCGATTCCGCACACGGCGATCATCCGCAAGAAGAAGGATCAGCTCGGCGCCAGCCTCGGCAGTTTCGTCGGCACGAATTTCCTCGCGCCCGAGGTGGTCTCGGCCAAGGTGAATTCGGCTCAGATCTCGCTGCGCGTCGGCCGCTGGATGGCCGACCCGCAGCATGCCGCGCGGGTGGCCGAGGAGAGTTCGACGATCCTGCGCGCGGTGGTCGGGGTGCTGCGCGACGAGGACGTCGAGCAGGTCATCGACAACACCATCGTCAAGCGCATCGCCGAACCGCTGTGGGGGCCGCCGATCGGCCGGGTGCTCGCCGAGTTGCTGGCCGACAATCGGCAGTTGCCGCTGCTGGACATGCTCGCCGAACGCGCACATCAGTGGGCGCTCGGCAGCCAGGAGACCATCGACCGGATCGTGCTGCGCGATGCGCCGCAGTGGGCTCCGAAATTCGTGAACATTCTGCTTTCGGAAAAGATCTACCGCGAGCTCGTCGAGTTCACCTGGAAGGTGCGGTCGAATCCCGAGCACGAGGTGCGTTTGGCCGCCAATCGGTTCCTCGAGGAATTCGCCCACGATCTGCAGTACGACGACGCGATGATCAAGAAGGCGGAGCGGATCAAATCGCAGATCATGGGCCGCGAGGAAATCACCGGCATGGCCGAGGCGACCTGGCGCGCGGCCAAGCGGCTCATCCTGGAGTCGGCCGACGATCCGAACAGCACGCTGCGGCGCAAGGTGGGGGAGAATGTGCAGCAGCTCGGTGAGCGGCTGCGCGACGACGCCGAGATGCGAGCGAAAGTGGACGGCTGGATCGACCGCGGGGCGCGCTACCTCGTGTCGAACTACGCGAGCGAGATCACCACATTGGTCACCGACACGGTGGCCCGATGGGACGCCGAAGAGGCGAGCAAGAAGATCGAATTGCAAGTGGGACGTGACCTGCAATTCATCAGAATCAACGGAACCGTCGTCGGATCGCTGGCCGGTCTGGTGATCTACACGGTTTCGCAGCTGTTGTTCCAAGGCTGACAGAGCGGCACGCCGAAGGTGTGCTAACAGCGTGCTTGCAAGAGTTAGCACCCTGCCCTAGAATTGAACCCGTACAACCGCCAGAAGGTGAGTGATGGCAGACCATCCCGAGGTTTCCGCCGAGTACACCGACAGTTCGGCCGAGCGATCGGCCGGCGTCGGGGAACGAGGGGGTCGCGTCGCGAACGCGGCGCACGACATCGGAGGTTTCATCAGGGCGCAGCGCGAGGCGGCGCAAGTCTCGCTGCGTCAGCTCGCCGCGCTGGCGGGGGTGAGCAATCCGTATCTCAGTCAGATCGAGCGCGGATTGCGCAATCCTTCCGCCGAGGTACTCGCGCAGATCGCGAAGGCGCTGCGGGTGTCCTCGGAGGTGTTGTACGTACGGGCTGGCTATCTCGAGCAGCGGCCGCACAGTCCGGTCCGGGACGCCTTGCTTGCCGACACCGATATCAGTGAACGGCAGAAGCAGGTGCTCCTGGAGATCTATGAATCGTTTCGCCGGGAAAACGGAGGGAACGAGCCAGGGGGGGAATGGGACAGCGACGTTCCGCGCACGACAACCGACACTCCGCCACGCCAGGAGAACGAAACACCATGACCGACAAGACCGTAACCGTCACCAAGCCTCTGCTCGCCGCCGTCGGCGCCGGGGATGCCGTCTACACCGCCGCCCTGGATGTCGTCACCCAGGTGCGTGAGCGCGCGGCCTCCGCCGATGTGCCCGGCCGGGTGGAAGAGGCGCGCGAGCGCTTCGCGAACGTGCCCGCCGACGTGCAGGCCCAGTTCGAGACGCTGCGCGAGCGGCTCGCCGGCCTGCCTTCCGAGCTGCCGGACGACCTTGCCGAGCTGCGCGAGAAGTTCACCTCCGAGGAGCTGCGCAAGCTGGCCGAGGAGTACTACAACAAGGTCGTCGACCTGTACGCCGACCTGGCCGTGCGCGGCGAGGAGACCGTCGAGCGGCTGCGCGCCAACCAGCGGGTCGAGGACCAGATCGACCGCGTCGAGACCCTGTACAAGGACGCGGCAGGCCGCGCCGAAGAGGTGCTCGACCGGGTCAACGGCCTGATCGGGCGCTCGGGCAAGGCCGTCGAGGACGAGGCCGACGCGGAGGCCGAACCGGTCGTCGAGGCCGAGGTCGTCGCAGTCACCACCGAGACCGCTCCGGCCGAAGCGAACGGCGCGCCGAAGAAGGCTCCGGCCAAGAAGGCCCCCGCCGCGAAGAAGGCTCCCGCCAAGAAGGCCGCGCCGAAGAAGGCGTAACGCGCCGGTCGGACACGCCTGGACGCCCCCGCACAGCCTGCTGTGCGGGGGCGTCACTCGTATCATGGGTCAGGTGAATACCGTGCAAGGGTTGACCGGACTCATCCTGCTGGCGCTGTGGCTCGTCGCGCTCGGCGCGACGATCTTCGCGCTGATTCACGCCATTCGCCAGCGGCCGGACGCCTTCACTGCGGTGGACAAGCAGACCAAGCCGATCTGGCTGGCGATCCTCGGCGTGTCGCTGCTGCTTCTGCTGCTCTCGCCCGCCGGACTGGGACTGCTTGCCTTCGTCGCGATCATCGCGACGGGCATCTACCTGGCCGACGTACGACCCAAGGTGGACGAGATCCAGCGCGGACCGCGCTGGTAACTCGCCCGTCGGCGGTCACCGCCCGGCGCTGTCGACGCGCCGATAGACGAATTTCTCGTGCTTGCATCAGCAAGCAGACTTCGCGCCTCCGCTGGTAGGCGCTCTGATCGCCGCTGCCCTCCGACCGGGCGGCGGCGATTTTCTTGTGCTTGCACTAGCTAGCAGGCGGTACTTCGGGTTACTGTAATTATCAGTAACACAAAGGAGTGTCCGAATGCGTGCACAGTTGCCGCCCGCGTTGGCGGAGCTTCCGGGGAAGGTCCGGAGCTTGCTCGAGGTACATCGCGCCAACCTCAGGGCGCGGACCTACTCGATCGCCGCGCTGAACCCGCCCACCGTCCCGGGTGACGTCATCCCGGTGACCGCGCCCGACGGCACGAAGTTGCGGGTGCACGCGTACGGTCCGGTCGACGCTCCCGCCATCGTGCTGGTACACGGCTGGACCTGCGCCATCGAGTACTGGAACGCCCAGATCAACGCCTTCGCTGGCGAATACCGTGTGATCGCCTATGACCAGCGCGGACACGGTGCGAGCGAGCGCGGCTCGTCCCCGCTGACCATGGATCTGCTGGCCGACGACCTCGCCGCGGTGCTCAGGGCCGCCCTTCCCGCGGGCCGCAAGGCCGTGCTGGTCGGCCACAGCCTCGGCGGCATGACGCTGCAAGCCTGGGCCGGGCGCTACCCCGAGGAGGTCACCCGGCGCGCCGAGGCGGTGCTGCTGACCAACACCGCGCCGCACGGCCTGGTCGCCACCACCACCGTGGTGCCGTTCTTCAACCGGCCGCTGCCGTGGAATCGCACCGGCGTATCGCTGCCGCACGTCATCGGCAAGCTCGGGCTCGGAACGCCGATCGTGTTTCCGCCGATCAAGCCGGTCAAATGGGTCTTCGCCCGCCAGATCATGAGCCTGGACTCCACCGGCGATCTGGTGGACTACAGCATGGCCGTGGTGCGTTCGTGTCCCGCGCTGGTGCGCGCCGAATTCGGCAGGCTGCTCGCGATCATGGATCTCGGCGAATCGGCCAAGAATCTGGTGGTGCCGACCACGATCCTGGCCGGATCCGCCGACGACATGACGCCGCCGCTGCACTCGGAGATCATCGCCGAGATGCTCGAGTCGGTAGGCAGCCTGGAGCGCTACGAGGTGCTGAAGACCGGCCACCTCGGCAATGTCGAGATGTTCGAGCGGTTCAACGAGGAACTCGCCCGGGTGCTCGACTCGGTGTACACACCCGCGCGCACCGAAGCGGTCGGCTGATCCGAGGCCGATCCCGCGCTGTCCCCGACCGGAGCCGACGATGTCTCCGATCGGGGCCGCCGCGCGAGGGGGGTCCGGTGCGTACCGACGTCGCCGCGGAGGCGGTTCAGTTGAACACGACGGTGCGGCGGCCGTGCACCAGCACCCGGCCCTCCAGGTGCCAGCGCAAGCCGCGGGCCAGCACCACGCGTTCGATGTCGCGACCCTGGCGCACCATGTCACGCACCTCGTCGGCGTGATCGATGCGGATCACGTCCTGCTCGATGATCGGACCCGCGTCAAGTTCGGCGGTCACGTAGTGGCAGGTGGCGCCGATCAGCTTGACGCCGCGGGCAAAAGCCTGGTGGTACGGGCGGGCGCCGACGAACGAGGGCAGGAAGCTGTGGTGGATGTTGATGGCCCGGCCCGCCCAGTGCTCGCACAGTTCGGCGGGCAGCACCTGCATGAAGCGAGCCAGCACCACCGCGTGCGGATCGTGCGCGTCGACCAGTTCGCGCACCTGCTCGAAGGCGGGGCCGCGCTCGGCCGGATCCTTGGGGAACGGCACGTGATGGAACTTCACGCCGTGCGCCTCGGTCATCGCCGCCAGATCCGGATGGTTGCCGATGACGGCCTCGATGGTGGCGGGTAGTTCACCCGAGGCGGCGCGGCCGAGCAGGTCGTGCAGGCAGTGGCCCTCCTTGCTGACCAGCAGCACCGCGCGGCGGCGTTCGCCGGTGTCGTGCAGCTGCCACTCCGTCTCCGGGCCGAGCCGGTCGGCGATCGCGGTGAACCGGTCGCGCAGTTCCGCGATGCCGAAGGGCACCGTCGTGGCCTTGATCGCCTGCCGGGTGAAGAACCAGCCCGTGTCGGTGTCCGAGTGGTAACCGGCCTCCACGATCGACCCGCCGAACTCGGCGATGAACGAGGTGATCCCTGCGATGATGCCGGGTCGGTCCGGGCAGCCCAGCGTCAGCACGAAACGGCGATCGTCCGGGGCGGATGGAGCGGAACTCATCGGCCCATCCTCCCAGGTTCCGCTTCACGCGATGCACCAGGACCGGTTGTTCTGTGCGGCCTCTCGTCGGATGCCCGGCGTTCGCCGGGAGGGGGCCGCGGCGTCTCGGGTCGTCGAATTCCGGGCTATCTGATCAGAGCTCGTAAAACGGTTCGGCGTAATGGAATTCGCCGGTGATCTGGTCCTCGTAGGTGGTGAGCGGGCGGACCTGGAAGTGCGACACCCAGTCGGGCTCGTCCGGGGCGATCCCGAGACGAGCGGCGGGCACGAACCCGAACCGCGGGTAGTAGTCGAGGCTGCCGAGCAGGCCGACCAGCGGTTCGTCGAGCGCGTCGGCCGCGCCGAGGGCCGCGTGCATGAGCGCGGAGCCGACGCCGACGCCCTGGTGCTCCGCGTGCACGCCCAACGGCCCGAGGCCGAGCGCGGGGAACGGGCCGACGGCGGCGCGGGTGAGGCAGACGTGCCCGATCACCGTGTCGAACTCCACCGCGACCAGCGACAGGGTGGGGATCCAGCCCGCGTCGCTGCGCAACCGCGCGACCAGATCGACCTCGGGCGGTTCGGCAGGCGACAGCCCGGTGGCTTCGCCGGGTGACGGACCTGTGGTACCACCGGGCGGTGTCCCGGCGGCGCGTCCTGCGTGCTCGCGTGCGTACAGCGCGCCGAAGGCGCTGCGGTGCACCGACGCGACGGCGGGAGCGTCCTCGGCGCGTTCGCGTCGGATCAGCACGGTGTCGTCTCCTCCCGAACGAGTTGGGCCCTCCGCACAACGCTCGTCAGGTGGCCGAGCTTCCCGGAGCCCGCGGATCCACCGACACATACGAGTGTGCGTTACGCCTCGCCAGGCACGCAACGGAATTCGCCTCGCGTGTGCCAGACTCTCGAAACATGTCTGATTCCGCGTCGCTGAGCAGGGCCGAAGTGGCCGCCATCATCGATCACACCTTGCTGGCGCCGGAGGCGACGCCCGCCGAGGTCGCCGCGCTGGTGGACGAGGCACGCGCACTCGGGGTCTACGCGATCTGCGTGTCGCCGTCGATGCTTCCGGTGCGCGCGCCGGGACTGGTGCTCGCCACCGTCACCGGATTCCCCTCGGGCAAACATCATTCGCTGGTGAAGGGCGCCGAGGCCAGGCTCGCGGTGGATCAGGGCGCTGCCGAGGTCGACATGGTCATCGATGTGGGCGCGGCGCTGACGGGCGAGTACAACGCCGTGCTCGCCGACATCGTCACGGTGCGCGAGGCCATCGCCGATCGCGCGGTGCTCAAGGTCATCATCGAATCGGCCGCACTGCCCGACGACGCGATCGTCGAGGTGTGCCGCGTCGCCGAGCGCGCTGGCGCCGATTTCGTGAAGACCTCCACCGGATTCCATCCCGCGGGCGGCGCGAGCGCGCACGCGGTGCGGCTGATGGCCGATACCGTCGGCGGCAGGCTCGGGATCAAGGCCAGCGGCGGCATCCGCACGGCCGAGGCGGCGGCCGAGCTGATCGCCGCGGGCGCGACCCGGCTCGGTCTGTCGAAATCCCGTGCGGTGCTGGAGGGTTTCCCCGCCTGAGCTCCGGCCGCCGCGCGTGTGCGCGGAAAACGGCCGGAGCGGAGGATGTTTCGTCGTCGCAGATCAGCAGCGCAGCTCGGCGTTGTTGCTGTTGTCGGCGGCGGGCAGTTCGGTGTGACCGCCTGCCAGCTGCACCGCGACGCCGTTGTCGGTCACCTTGATCTCGGTGGCCTTCAGGCCCATCGGGTAGCTCTGCAGGCTCTGCGTGATGACGTCGACGATGCCCTCGACCAGATCGGTCGGCAGACCGATGCCGAGCAGCTCGGCCGACTTGGTCTGCACCTCGACGGCACCGTTGCGTACCTCGGGATGCACCTGTAGCTGGGCGAGTCCGCCGAGCACGTCGAGCGTGATCATGCCGGTGGCCGACGACGAGCGGACGCCACTGACCATGCCGCCCAGCGTCTCCTGGATGCCCTCGTTGCTCCAGGTGACGTCCGCGGAGGAGCTGCCGACGCTGCCGCCGCCGTTGCCGCTGTTCACGCCTTCGAGGTCGTTGAACTCGGCGTGCACCACCATGCCGACGGCGGGACCGAACTTGTTGTCCTTGCTGTCCACGGTGACCGACGAGACCTTCCCGTCCAGCCAGGTGATCAGCATCGGCTTGGCGCCGAAGCCCACCTCGATCTGTGAGCCCATCTCTTTCTCGAACTGGCTGCTGATGCAACGGGAGACGACGTGGCGCGCGTACGCCTCGCCGCCGACCAGGATCGTGACGAGCAACGTGGCGACCACGACCAGGGCGATCACCAGCGTGCGCCTGCTGACTTTCAGCGCGGTGGACGGCTTCGTACTCATGCGGACGATTCTTCACGACGTTTCTGTGTGCGCTCTGTGGGCGCGTTGAGGGTCTCGAATGTGACATGTGACACAGAATTCGAGCGTAGCCTGGTCTGCATGGCTGGCGATGCGGCGGGCCGCGCACCCGAATCAGTGGACCAAGGGTGGCGTGTGCTGCGCAGGCTGGCCGGGCGACACGCCGGATTCTTCACCACACGCCAGGTGTTGCGCACGGGATGTGAGGCCAAGGTGCGGGCGGGGCTGGGGGACGGATCGGTGACAAGGGCCGGCGTCGGAATGCTGCGGCTGACCGAATGGCCGGAGGGGCCGCTGGACGAATACGCGATGTGGGCGGCCTGGTTCGACGGCGCCGCCGCCGTTTCGCACCAGAGCGCGGCCGAATTGCACGGTATGGGGCGGTTGCGCCCGCGGTTTCTGCATCTGTCGGTGGGCGCCGGTCGCCCGCCGGTGACCCCGCGACTCGTGGTGCTGCGCCGTCCGCTGATCGGCTCGGACGTGGAATCGGCGGGCGCGTTCCTGGTGACGACGCCGGTGCGCACCGTGCTCGATCTCGCCGAGGCCGACATCGGGCAGGCGGCGCTGGACGAGGTGGTCGGCGACGCGGTCGCCATCCGCCGGTGCGCGGGCTCGGAAATCCGTTCGGCCAGTGTGCGTCTGCCACCGAGGGCCGCGGCCAGGGTGCATCGCGCGCTGACGGGGCTGTGAGACGCGTGGCCGCGATCATCCGGTCCTGCTATGAATTCCGGGTTCGTCCGGTTTTGCCGGGCGCGCGATCGTGGCAGGGTGACTGATCATGGGGTCGGTAGGTACGGGCAGGTGGGATCTGGTTTTTCCGTCCGGAGCGCCCGATCGGGTCGGCGACATGTTCGCCACCGCCGTGATCGCCGACGCCGTGCGCCGGTACGACGCCGATCTCGCGCAGTGGGTCGAGACCTGCCGCGACTGGTCGCGCCAGTATCGCTCGGTGTTTCGGGGGATGACCGCGCTGGCGGCCAGCGCGACCGACGCGTCGGTGGGCATCGCGGGCGAAGGACTGCGCGCCACACGCGATCTGCTGCGGTTCGTCGCCGGGTACAGCGTGGAGCCGCTGCGCGGGGTGGAGATCGGAGCGGTGGCTGCCGACGGCGGGCTCGACACGGGAACCGCCCGAGGCGCGGGGAAAATCGCTCGCCGCCTGGAGGTTCCGTTCGGCGGCGCGGTGCTGGCCGAGGAGGCGCTGCAACGCAAGCTCACCGACTGGCGGCAGCGCGGGATCGTGGAACCCGGTTTCGCCGCCGCGGTGGAACGGGTGATCGACCATCCGGAGTGGCTGGCGCTGCCGGGATTTCGGGTGGTGGTCGCAGGCGCGGGGGAGCTGACGCCGCTGCGCCCGCTGCTGCGCTGGGGCGCCGACGTGCTCGCCGTGGCGCGACCGGGTCCCGCGCGCTGGCACGAGCTGGTGCGGGAGGCCGAGGCGGGCGCGGGCGTGCTGCGCTATCCGCTGGTCGACGGGGAACCCGGCGCCGACATCACCAGTCAGTTCCCCGCCCTGGTGCATTGGATCCGAGAACACCTGCCCGGCGAGATCTTTCCGGTGTTCGGCGGGTACGTGACGCGCCGCGGCCCCGGCGGTGTCAGGCTCGCCGCCGCCCTCGATCTGCTGGCCGCCGACCTGCTCGCCGCGCGGCCCGACGCCGCGCTGGCCGGGGCGGGCTCGCCGACGGACTGCTACGCGGTGCCGGAATCGGTCTTCGCGCAAGCGCATTCGCGTCTGCACGAGCGCGGGCCGCAGAGGCTCGGTCGAGACGCACTGCGCGTGCTGACCCGATCCGCCCTCTACCAGCCGAACTATCGGACCGTGGTGGCCGATGGCACGGGCGCGAACTGGTCCGTCACCGACGCGCTGTTTCCATTTCAGGGACCGAATCACGCGCTCGCCCAGCGGATCCTGCGCTGGCGCACGCTCTCCGCTCGGGCCGCGGGCCACCTGGTCTCCTACACCGTCGCGCCGCCGACCTGGACTCGCGGGGTGCTGTCCCAGCGCTCACTGGCCGCCGCCTGCCGCGGCGCGCACCGCTACGGCGTGGAGATCTTCGAACCCGACACCGCCCGCACCCTGCTCGCCGCCAAGCTGGTCGCCGACCTCAACGACCCGGCCCCGGCCGATCCGAACCCGGAATCCCTCTTCGCGGCGGGCGCGGCGCACGGCGGGCTCTGGCGGCTGCCATTCGAGCCGCGGTCTCTGCTGCCCGTCGCGATCGTCACCGGACACCTGCGCGGGCTGCTGCGCTCGGCCGAACGCGGTCACTGACGGGGCGCGACGAGCGACCACGGCACCGAGAGCACGCAGTCGCGCATGCGCCTGCGGTAGTCGCGCACCGGAAAGCCCTGCGCGCGAAGCTGTTCCGCGGCGGCGCGCCAGCGGACGCGTGGCCCGAACGGCGCGAGCGGCGCGGCGTGCGCGTACGCGCGATCGGCGGCCAGCAGCAGGGCGTGGATCGGCTCGCCGGGCACATTGCGGTGAATGAGCGCCTTCGGCAGCCGCTCGGCGATATCGGAAGGCCGTTCGACGGTGAACGGATCCCAGGCCAGCGTCAGTGACAGCGGGCCGGTGCGGTCCAGCAGCACCCAGGCGCTGCGGCGGCCGAGTTCGTCACACGTGCCGTCGACGAGCAGACCGTCGGGCGCCATCGCCGACCGGATGGTCGACCAGGCGTCCGGCACCGCGGACTCCGGATATTGGCGCAGCACGTTGAACGCGCGCACCAGTACGGGACGCAGACCGGCCAGCTCGAAACCGCCCCTGGCGAACGAGACGCCGTCGCGGCCCGGCACCACCCGGTCCGGATCGATCTCCAGACCCACCATCCGCACGTCCGGGCGCACAGTGCGCAGCCTGGCCGCCAGCTCGAAAGTGGTCCACGGACTCGCGCCGTACCCGAGATCCACCACCAAGGGATCGAGCGCCGCCGACAGGCGCGCGGTGACCAACTCGTCGTGCATCAGCCAGCGGTCACTGCGCCGCAGCCGGTTGACGCCGGTGGTCCCCCTGGTGATCGTGCCTATCGGTTTGTTCAGCTGGTCGGGTTTCGCTCTTCCAGCCACTTCACCGTTTCCTCGGCCTCGCCGCGGAACAGATCGACGAGGTTCACCAGCATCAGCTGCTCGAGCCGCGGTCCGACCATCGGAATGAACACCTTCGCCTCCGAGGAGAAACGGACGGTGCAGCCGGTCTCGGTGGGGAACAGCTTGATGGTGCCGCCCAGGCTGCCCGGCCCGGCCGGAATCGACGCCGAGAACTTGCCGACCGTCTCCTCGCCGTTGTACGGGCCCCAGCTCTCCTTGCGGGTGATGATCATGTCCTTGCGCATCACCGTCTGCGCGATCTCCGGCAGCATCTCGCGCGGCAGGGTGTGACGCAGGACGACCTCGATCCCCGAATCGCTCACCTCGAGGCTGCTCACCTCGTTGTCCGGCGTGTACTTCCGCATCTCGGCGACCCGCGCCTCCCAGTACTCACGGGTCGACAGCGCCGCGTACAGCTCCTTGGTGGTGTGCAGCGGGTAGCGGGCGGAGTAGTCCAGTCGGCGTGCCATTCGGGAAAGGGTACTGAGTTGTCGGCGCGCTGGCGCGCGCGGGTTCGCGGCCCTTTATGTCTCGCGTCCGAGCGGTCGAGACTCGCGACTGCGTCGCATGCGCTTCGACCGCTCGGACGCGAGACGGCTGCGAACGGGCTCGTAAGACTCGCCCTGGGGGTGGTCGGCAGGGGCAGGGATGCTGCGTTTGGGGTCGGCGTGCGCCGTGGCACTGTGCCTGCTCGGCGGCGGGATTTCGCCTGCCGCCATCGCCATGCGGAGACTCGGCAGCTGTGCCGTGGCTACCCAGGTCGAGGGCGGGGATTGGCGCGCTATCGCGCCTTGTCTTCAGGGCTCCTTCGACTCGACGACCGGCACCTGCCACGGCAGCTTCTGATCGATCGGCTGCCAGCGCGAAGCCTCGAGCGTCAACACGGGCCAGTCGAGGCGTTTGGCCGTGGTGGAGGCGATGTCCTGCGGGGCGCCGATCCAGCCCATGACTCGTCCCAGGGCGGTGATGTGGTCGAGATCGGCCAGGTCATCGAGTAAGACGTGTTCGACGCGGGCGACCACCGCGTTGAGGGTTTCGCTTGACGGCCTCGGCCAGTTGGTCCTCAGTGCTGGGTGAGCCAGATGTTGGTGAACTCTTCTTCCGACTGGAGGAGTTCGGTGAGGCGTTCCTGGATGGCGGATTCGATCTTGCCGCCGAAGAGGGGGACCTTGACTTCGATGGTGCCTTCGACGGTGGTGGTGGCGGAGGTGCCGTCGCCGGTCAGGGTGATGGCGCCGCGGATGGTGGCGGGGGCGCCCTCGACGCGGACGTCGAAGTCGGCGGTGTTGCCGGTCCAGTTCTCGGTGCGCGGGATGATCAGGTCGCCGGGGCGCACGGCGGTGATGGCGGGCGGCAGCTGTTCGGCGGCGATGGCCTGCACCATCTCGACGCGCACCTGGTCACTCTGCACGGTGACCGACTCGAGGCGAGCGTTCGGCCCGCCGACCTCGGCGATACGGTCCTTCCAGTACTGCTCGTTGCCGAAGGCCGCGCGCACGGCGGCGACCGAGTGGGAATAGCGGGCCGTGAACGCCAAGGGTGTAGCCATGGTTGGACACGCTACCGTCTGGAGCGTGCGAACTTCACGTGTGGTGGCGACCGATCGGGCGCGCGATGTGCTTGCCGACACCGGCGCGCTGGTGCGCGACGAGGTGCGGCTTGCCGAGCTGACCACGCTGCGGGTCGGCGGTCCCGCGCTCGTCGCCGAATGCGCCTCGACGCAGTCGCTGGTGGCGACGGTGCGCGCGCTGGACGCGGCGGGCGTTCCGGTGCTGCTGCTCGCCGGCGGCTCGAACCTGCTCATCGATGACGCCGGGTTCGACGGCGTGGTGGTGCGTATCGCGACCGAGGACGTCCGGATCGGCGCGGACGGCGTCGTGGCCGAGGCGGGCGCGAATTGGGATGCGGTGGTCGCCGCGACCGTGGCGGCCGGTCTCGGCGGGCTCGAATGCCTGTCCGGCATACCGGGTTCCGCGGGTGCGACGCCGGTGCAGAACGTGGGCGCCTACGGCGTCGAGGTGGCCGATCTGCTGCGCCGGGTGCGGCTGCTGGACCGGGCGAGCGGCGAGATCCGCTGGGTGGAGCCCGCCGAGCTCGGCTTCGGCTACCGCACCAGCGTGCTCAAGCACCGCGACGACGCGGTGGTGCTCGAGGTGGATTTCGCACTGAACCCGGGCGGAACCAGCGCACCGCTGCGCTACGGCGAATTGACCAGGGTGCTGGAAGCCGCGGAGGGCGAGACCAAGCCCGCGGCGCTGGTGCGAGAGGCGGTGCTGCGCCTGCGGGCAGGCAAGGGCATGGTGCTCGACGCCGCCGATCCCGACACCTGGAGCGCGGGCTCGTTCTTCACCAACCCGGTGGTTCCGCACGCGCGGGTGCCCGAGGTGCGGGCCGCGATCACGGCCCATGTGGGTGACGTCATGATTCCCACCTATCCGGCCGAGGACGGCGTGAAGTTCTCCGCGGGCTGGCTCATCGAACGGGCGGGCTTCGCCAAGGGCTTCCCCGGCCCCGACGCCGCGGCCCGACTCTCGACGAAACACACACTGGCACTGACGAATCGCGGCGCCGCGACCGCCACGGACCTGGTGGCGCTCGCCCGCGTCGTGCGTGACGGCGTGGCCGAGCGTTTCGGCATCCGGCTCGAACCCGAACCCGTCACCGTCGGTGTCACGCTCTGATCGGGGGAACAGCGGGCGCGCAGCGCGATGACCAGCACGATCGTTAGCCAGGCGTAGATTCGATGCGGTGAGTAAGCGTCCCGTGACCCGTCGACCGATGGCCGCCGTGTCGGCCGTATTGCTCGTCGTGATCGCGCTGGTGGCGGGTTGCTCCGCCGGCGGCGACGGCAAGCCCGGCGCCGCATCCGGTCCGGTGGCCGAAGTGACCATGACACCCGCCGACGACGGCGAGGACGTCAACCCGGTCGCACCCGTCTCCGTGACGGTCGCGGACGGAGTGATCGACCAGGTGGCGCTCACCAACGCGGCGGGCAAGCAGGTGCAGGGCGAGCTGAGCCAGGACAGGCGCACCTTCCGCATCACCGAACCGCTCGGCTACGACGCCGCCTACACCTGGTCGGGCACCGCCGTCGGCGCCAACGGCAAGTCCGTCCCGATCGACGGCTCGTTCCACACGCTCACCCCGAAGAGCACCGTCCCCGCGACGGTCAATATCGGCGACGGCCAGGAGGTCGGCATCGCCGCGCCGATCATCCTCCAGTTCAAGTCCCCCGTGACGAACAAGGCGGAGGTGGAGAAGGCGCTGACCGTCACCACCGATCCGGCCACCGAGGGCGCATGGGCCTGGTTCCCCGACGACAACGGCGGCTCGCGATTGCATTGGCGGCCGAAGCAGTACTGGACGCCCGGCACCACCGTGCACGTCGCGGCCAAGTTCTACGGACTGGACCTGGGCGGCGGCCACTACGGCTACTCCGACCTCACCTCGGATTTCCGCATCGGCCGCAGCCAGATCGTCGAGGCCAACGCGCCGAGCCATCGCATGCGCGTGGTGCGCGACGGGCAGACCGTCTTCGATTTCGCGGTGAGCTACGGCGAGGGCAACGAGGCGCGCAATGTGACGCGCTCGGGCGTCCACGTGGTCACCGAGAAGTACGAGGATTTCCTGATGTCGAATCCGCCGTATTACACCAACGTCAGGGAACGGTGGGCGGTGCGCATCTCCAACAACGGCGAATTCATCCACGCCAACCCGGAATCCCTGTCGGCGCAGGGCTCGGCGAACGTCACCAACGGCTGCATCAACCTCTCGCCCGCCGACGCCCAGGCGTATTTCCCGACCGCGCTCTACGGCGACCCGGTCGAGGTCACCGGCACCTCGATCGCTCTCTCCGCCGCCGACGGCGACCTCTACGACTGGACCATCGACTGGGCCACCTGGAAGACGATGTCCGCGCTGGACGGTTCCGCGGCCCCGGTCGTCTCCGCGACGCCGGTCACGCCGGGTCCGCCGCGGTAGGCGCACCTCCGGCCGGGATCGTCCCTACCGCTGCGAGCTGCCGACTGTGGGGTCGACCCGGTCGAGCTTCGCCAGCGTTTCGGCGTTCTGCGTGGCGCGGGCGTCGGCGCTCTGCTTGGCGAGCAGGTCGCGGATCTCGATGAGCAGTTCGATTTCGGTGGGCTCGGCGGCCTTGGTGGTGCCGAACCGGTTCTTCAGGGTCTTCATCGGCAGGATGAGCACGAAGTAGAGGACCGCGGCGATCATCACGAAGTCGATGATCGCGGTGACGATCGGGCCGACGGCGATGAACGTCGCGGGCTTGCTCGGCACCAGGTGGAAGCCGAGGCCGAGTTCGTTGGCGTTGCCGAGAACGGCGAGCAACGGGTTGACGACGCCCTTGGTCACCGCGGTCACCACCGCCGTGAACGCGGTGCCCATCACGACCGCCACGGC
This sequence comes from Nocardia sp. bgisy134, assembly GCF_057708325.1. Classification (NCBI taxonomy): domain Bacteria; kingdom Bacillati; phylum Actinomycetota; class Actinomycetes; order Mycobacteriales; family Nocardiaceae; genus Nocardia; species Nocardia sp. bgisy134. The sequence goes on along the minus strand of NZ_JBYIRW010000006.1, from coordinate 83,084 downwards.
GAGATCGATGACATTGCCGCGCATCAGGAACTCTCTGAAGCCCTTGAGCATGAGTCGAACAACTCCAATCTGGTGTAGTCGAATTTCAGAAAAACCATCCGATGCTAACCGCGACTCCGCAACTCGGCGAATTCACAGCAAACGATCTTGTGGATGATTTCCGGCAATAAGGACACCATCGAGCCGTCGGTCGTGCGCCCTGGACTCGTCCGCCCGCAGCATCGGCGGGCCCGCCGCCGCGCGCGGCGAGCGAGCGGCTCAGGAACGCCGCGCGAATCGTCCCGGATCGGCCTGATCCCGCGGCTTCACGATGATCTGGTCCAGATTCACGTGCGGCGGCCGTGAGGCGACGAACCCCACGATCTCGGCGATATCCGCGGCGACCAGCGGATCGATCCCCTCGTACACCTTCGCCGCCCGCTCGGCGTCGCCGTCGAAACGCACCAGCGAGAACTCGGTCTCCACCGCGCCGGGCGCGATCTCGGTGAGCCGCACCGGCTGGCCGAGCAGCTCGCCGCGCAGGGTGCGGTGCAGCACGGCCTGGGCGTGCTTGGCCGAGGTGTAACCGGAACCGTTGTCGTAGGTGTGGAACGCGGCGACCGAGGTGATGGTGACGATCAGGCCGTCGCCGGACGCGATCAGCTTGGGCAGCAACGCCTTCGTGACGCGCAGCGTGCCCAGCACGTTGGTCTCCCACATCCAGCGCCAGTCGTCGAGATCGGCCTCGCTCACCGGCGCAAGGCCTTTCGCGCCGCCCGCGTTGTTGACCAGCACGTCGACCGTCGGCACCGCGTCGGTGAACGCCGCGACGGACTCCTCCGAGGTGACGTCGAGTTCCATTGCCGTGCCGCCGATTTCGTCGGCGAGAGCCTTCAGTCTGTCGAGCCTGCGCGCGCCGACGTACACGTGGTAGCCCTGTGCCGCGAGTTCCCGCGCGGTGGCTTCCCCGATGCCCGAACTGGCTCCCGTGACGACGGCGGTGCGATTGCTCATGGGGGCGATCTTATGTGCGGAGTGTTTGCGGGTGCCGCGCGCTGTCGCGCGGATCACCCCGCGCGGATCGTCGGCGCGCGCCCTTACGCTGGGTGCCATGGCACTTCGGGAAGCGGTCAGCGCGGACGGCACCACCATCGTTTATCGGGTCGACGGCCCCTCCGACGGGCGGCCCCTCGTCCTGGTCCACGGCTGGTCGGCGAGCCTGCGCTGCTGGGGCGGCGCGGCCGACGATCTGGCCGGCCGCTTCCGGGTGATCGCGGTCGATCTGCGCGGTCACGGCTATTCCGGCGTCCCGGAGATCGGCTACGACGACCCCAAGAACTGGGCCGCCGACCTCGCCGCGGTGCTCGCGGCCGAGGGGATCGCGTCCGGCGCGGTGCTGCTCGGCTGGTCCTACGGCGGCATCGTGATCAGCGACTACCTCACCGCCTACGGCACGGGCGCGGTGGCGGGCGTGGTGTTCACCGGCTCGATGGCCAACATCGGCCGCGACGTGCCCGGCGCGGCCACCGGAACGGCCATGCAGCAGGCCATCCCCGGCGTCTTCGAGACCAGCGCGGGCCGCGCCACCAGGGCCTTCGCCGTGTTCGGCAACGCCAATACCGGTCCGGGTCCGGACAAGGGCGTGGACGCCCAGCGGCTCTTCGGCATCAGCCTGTCCACCCCGCCCTCGGTGCGCAAGGCGCTGTTCTACCGTTCCGTCGACAACACCGAAACCCTTCGCGCCCTGGACATTCCGGTGCTCGTGCTGCACGGCGAAGCGGACCCGGTGGTGCCCGTCGAGAACGGCCGCTACATCGCGGAGAACACCCCGCACGCGCGCACCTCGTTCTGGCCGGATGCGCAACACGGTCTGTTCATCGAGGACCGCCCGCGCTTCGTCGCCGAAGTCACCGAGTTCGCCGACAGCCTGTAGCCCTTCGGTACGCACATACATTCGAATCGCAGGTCAACGCGTTCGGCGAGCCCACCGGCTCGCGGTGTGTGATGACTCTCACTTGGCCGGTAGGCGGCGTCGGGAGCGGTTAGCCACCGTGCACTATGGATGGTGTGAGTCAACGTGCAGACCTACGGCCGAATCGGATAGCCGTGCTGTCGGTGCACACCTCACCGCTCGCGCAACCGGGCACCGGCGACGCGGGCGGCATGAACGTCTATGTGCTGCAAACGGCTCTTCAGCTGGCACGACGCGGGACCGAGGTCGAGATCTTCACCCGCGCCACCTCCTCGAACGTGCCTCCGGTACAGGAGGCGGGACCGGGCGTGCTGGTACGCAATGTGGTGGCGGGCCCGTTCGAGGGGCTCGACAAGCACGACCTGCCCACTCAGCTGTGCCCGTTCACCGCGGAGGTGCTGCGTCAGGAGGCGCGCCACCAGCCCGGCCACTACGACCTGGTGCACTCGCACTACTGGCTGTCCGGTCAGGTCGGCTGGCTGGCCAGGGATCGCTGGCGGGTGCCGCTGGTATTCACCGCGCACACCTTGGCCGCGGTGAAGAACGCCGCGCTGGCCGAGGGCGACTGCCCCGAGCCCGCCACCCGCGAGATCGGCGAGAAACAGGTCATCGCCGAGGCCGACCGTATGGTCGCCAACACCGCCGAAGAGGCGCGTCAGCTCGTCGAGCTCTACAGCGCCGACGCCGAACGCATCGACGTGGTGCCGCCAGGCGCCGACCTGGCCCGCTACCGCCCCGGCGACAAGGCCGCGGCCCGCGCCGAGCTCGGCTTGGCCGCCGACGAGAAGATCGTCGCGTTCGTCGGCCGCATCCAACCGCTCAAGGCGCCCGACGTGCTCGTGCGCGCCGCCGCCGAGTTACTGCGCACCGATCCCGCCCGCAACCTGCGTGTGCTGATCGTCGGCGGGCCGTCCGGCTCCGGCCTCGAGCGTCCCGACGCGCTGATCGAGCTCGCCGCCGAACTCGGCATCACCGACCGCGTGACCTTCCTGCCGCCGCAGCCGCCGGACCGGCTCGTCCAGGTGTACCGCGCCGCCGACCTGGTCGCTGTGCCCAGCTACAACGAGTCCTTCGGCCTGGTCGCCATCGAGGCGCAGGCCACCGGCACACCGGTGCTCGCCGCCGACGTGGGCGGTCTCGGCACCGCCGTCCGGCATGGCGAGACCGGACTGCTGGTGGCCGGTCACCGCATCCCGGACTGGGCCGCCGCGCTCGGCACGCTGCTGGACGAGCCGCGCCGGCTGCGTGCGATGCGCGACCGTGCGGTCGAGCACGCCGCGAACTTCTCCTGGGAGCACACCGCCGACGGTCTGCTCGCCAGCTACGCCGCCGCACTGTCCGATTTCGGCGCGGGCGAGTCCGGCGGCGCCCGGCCGACGGTGCTCGACGGCCCGCTCGCGACGGAACGCACTAGCCTGTCCGGTGCCACGCTCCTCGGCGAGGGCGGACAGGTCAGATCGCGGGCGCTGTGGCGGCGCAGGATGGGAGTGCACCGATGACCGATACCCAGGCCACCGCGCGGCTGATCGACGAGACACTGCGGGACCGGGAGATCGAGTACACCCGCCCGAGCGAGGACGTCTTCGTCGTCGTCCTGCCCGGTGAGCGCAAACTGAAGACGACGCTGATGCTCACCGTCGGCAAACACGGCGTGCGCGTCGAATCCTTCGTCTGCCGCAAGCCCGACGAGAACTTCGAGGGCGTCTACAAATTCCTGCTCCGCCGCAACCGCCGCCTCTACGGCGTGGCCTACACGCTGGACCGGGTCGGCGACATCTACCTGGTCGGCCGCATCGCCACGCACGCCGTCACCGAGGACGAGCTCGATCGCATCTTCGGCCAGGTGCTCGAGGCGGCCGACGCCGACTTCAACGTGCTACTGGAACTCGGCTTCGCGGAATCCATTCGGAAGGAATGGAAGTGGCGGGTCTCCCGCGGCGAGTCACTGAAGAACCTGCGCGCGTTCGAGCACCTGGTGGAATCCTCCGAGAACTCCTGACCGCCCGCACCCGATTGGGGTCCGGCAGCCACTCGGCGGTGAGCCCGATGGTGCGCGGCAACCTTCTGACGCGAGCTGGCGATGCCCGCCGATCCAAGCCTGACGGTGCCTCGCGCTGCCAGATGCTGACTGCCTGATGATGCGCCGACCGTTGGGCGCGAAGCCTGGCGGTGCGCACTGGGCGCTGGACAACTAGGCCGCCGGACGCGGGATCCGACGGTGCCCGTTGAGCGCTGAGCGTGCCCCCGCCAAGCCTGATCGTGCCCATCGCCCGCCCAGTGTTGGGGCTGGAGATGCTGGCCGGCCGCGCTGGGAGGTGAGAATGATGGTGCTCGCCGAAGGGTTGGCTGTGCTCGCCGAGCGCGCGAAGGCTGTGGTTGATGATTGCCTGCCGCGTACTCAGTCCCGATGGTGTCTGGGAACCGCTGGGCGCCAGGCCTGGTGGTGTTCGACTGCCGACTGCCGACTGCCGACTGCCGACTGTCGACTGCCGTGGCTGATGATTGCGTGTCGCGTGCTGAGTTCGATGACGTCCGGCTACCGCTGGGCGCGAGGTCCGATGGTGTGCCGGATGTGGAGGCTGATGATGCTCGACTACCGCCGGATGGGGAGGCCGATGGTGTTCGTCGACCGCCGGGCGTGGAGACCGATGGTGCCGGTCGGCCGTCGGGCAACTACCGTTGGCGACCGCACAGCAAGATCATTCGGCACCGGACCGTCGCGCCATCGCGGCGGTCCGGTGGCGTTGGGAAGTGGGGGTTTCAGATGACCGTTCTCGCATTGGACATCGGCGCGACCAAGATCGCGGTCGGATTGGTGGGGGCCGACGGGATGACGCACGAGGTCGGCCGCATCCAGGTGCCGCCGACCGGCGTGTGGGACGCGGTGCGCGGGCTGCTGCTCGCGGCGGCCAACGGGTCCGATATCGACCTCGTCGGCATCGGCGCGTGCGGTCCGGTGGACGCGCCCGCGGGCATCACCACCCCGCTCAACATTCCGGAGTGGCGCGACGGATTCGCGCTGGTGCCCGCGGTGCAGGAAGTGTTCCCGGACGCCTCGGTGCGCTTCGCCATCGACGGCGTGTGCCTCGCGCTGGCCGAGCGGCATTTCGGCGCGGCGCGGGAGACGCCGGACGCGCTGGCCATGACGGTGTCCTCCGGCATCGGCGGCGGCGTCGTCGTGGGTGGCATGGTCGCGGTCGGGCACACCGGCAATGCCGGTCACATCGGCCACATGATCGTCCCGGGGTCGACCGATCCCTGCGCCTGCGGCGGCGTCGGCTGCGTGGAGGCGGTGGCCAGCGGCCCGTCCTCGGTGCGGTGGGCGCGCGAGCGCGGCTGGGAGGGCAACACCGGCGTGGAGTTGGCCGTCGACGCCCAGGCGGGGGACCGGATCGCCAAGGCGGCGCTGCGGCGCGCGGGAATCGCGCTGGGACAGGTGATCTCGTCGGCGGCCGCGCTGCTCGACGTGGACCTGGTCGTCGTCGGCGGCGGTTTCGCCCAGTCCGGCGAGCCACTGTGGCGACCGTTACAGGAGGCGCTCGGCGCGCACGCCCGCATCGACTTTCTCCGCGACCTGCGCGTGGTCCCTTCGGAATTGGGCGATCAGGCCACCTTGGTCGGCGCCGGACTGCTCACTGCCCTCGCTCCGGCACCCTGACCAGGGCTCGGGCGCGAAGGCCGCGCGTGGCAGGATGACCGTCATGACGTACACCCTCGTGCTGCTGCGCCACGGCGAGAGCGAATGGAATGCCCTGAATCTGTTCACCGGCTGGGTGGACGTGCACCTGACCGACAAGGGCATCGCCGAGGGCAAGCGCGCGGGCGAGCTGCTCGCCGAGCACGGCATCCTGCCCGACATCGTCTACACCTCGGTGCTGCGTCGTGCCATCTCCACCGCGAATATCGCGCTGGACGCGGCCGACCGGCACTGGATTCCGGTGGTGCGCGACTGGCGGCTCAACGAGCGTCACTACGGCGAGCTGCAGGGCAAGAACAAGGCGCAGATCCGCGAGAAGTACGGCGACGAGCAGTTCATGCTGTGGCGTCGCAGCTACGACACCCCGCCGCCGCCGATCGACCCGGCCAACGAGTACAGCCAGGAAGGCGACCCGCGCTACGCGGGCATCGAGGTGCCCAAGACCGAGTGCCTGCTCGACGTGGTGAACCGGATGGTCCCGTACTGGGAGTCGACCATCTCCAAGGAGCTGCTCACCGGTAAGACCGTGCTGGTCGCCGCGCACGGCAACTCGCTGCGCGCGCTGGTCAAGCACCTGGACCAGATCTCCGACGACGACATCGCAGGCCTGAACATCCCGACCGGCATCCCGCTGCGCTACGAGCTGGACGAGAACCTGCGTCCGGTGCGTCCGCGCGAGTACCTGGACCCGGAGGCCGCCGCGGCGGGCGCGGCCGCCGTCGCGAGCCAGGGCGGTAAGTAGTACGAAACCGAGAATGCGCCGCGGTCGGTAATCGACCGCGGCGCATTTCTCGTTCGGCGGGGCGGTCGATCCGGGCGCCGCCATGCCTGTGTTCTCGGCGAGAATCGCCGCGCTTCGGCCCGCTCTCCGGCGTGTACATGCGCGCGGCCGCGGCCGATGCGGTAAACCTTCATTCCGGCGCACGGATCTCGCGAAGACCCACATACCCAGTGGCTATCGCGTGCTGTCAGGCATATGTGAATTGCGATTCCATCAGCTCTCCGTGAATCCGGGAGTTCTTACCGACTGGTAAGTTGTGTATGCTTCCGGACGTTCGACCAGTCCGAGAGGTGGATCACGTCCGATGAAGTACGCGTTACGGGCCACAGTCGCGGCGCTCGCCGCCGCCGTGCTCGTTCCTTTCCTCGCCACTGGCGCGACCGCCGCGCCCGCCGCGACCGGTCCCGACGGCGGCGCCGCCGGAGCGGCGTGGACCGCGACGGAGGACGGCGCCCAGCAGTACCCGAACGTGCACATCGAATGGGATGTGCCGGTCACGATGAGCGATGGGACGGTGCTGAAGGGCAACGTCTACCGGCCCGCCGACGCCTCCGGACGACCGATCGACGCGCCGACGCCGACCATCGTCAACCTGACGCCCTACACCAAGCTGGTGTCGAACCTCGCCGACCACGCGCAGTCCGTTCCGGTGCTGTCCGACGCGCTGCTCGAGCTGTTCCGGCAGATCGATTTCAGCGGCACCCCGCTGTCCGGCGTCACCGACCTCACCAAGGCTTTCGGCGGCGGCGAACTGCGCAACTTCACGGTGGACCGCCAGCTGATCAAGAGCGGGTACTCGCAGGTCGTCGTCGACGTGCGCGGCACCGGCTTCTCGCAGGGCGAGTGGGACATGCTCCGCGCCCGCGAGCAGCAGGACACCCTCGAGGTCATCGACTGGGCCTCGCGCCAGCCGTGGTCGGACGGCAAGGTCGGCATGAACGGCATCTCCTACTCGGGCATCAACCAGGTGCAGGCCGCGGCGCAGCAGCCGCCCGCGCTGAAGGCGATCTTCCCGGTGGTGCCGGGCAGCGACCTGGTCAACGACGTGCTCGCGCCCGGCGGCGGCTTCGGCTTCAACTTCATCCCGCTGTGGCTCACCGCGATCAACACCCTCAAGTGGGCGCCGGATCTCCAGTCCATCGTGAACGGCCAGTTCGACTGGGAATGGCTCGCCGATCGAGCCGCCTCCCCGCTCACCTTCATGGACGTGTTCCTGAACGCCTACACCGCAACGCGTTTCGAGGACGCCGACCCGCGCCTGCTCGGCCTGCTCAGCCACAACAGCCCCGAACGCGGCGACTACGTCAGCGATCCCAGACAGATCCAGGTGCCGACCTTCGTCGTCGGCGGCTGGCACGACCTGTTCACCTACTCGGAATCCCAGATCTACAACGAGATTCCGCTGCCCGCTGGTCAGAAGCAGCTGCTGATGGGCAACACCTATCACGTGAACTCCGGCAACGAGTACGGCAAGCCGGGCCTGCCGCCGCGGCTGGACGTGTTGCAGCGCGCGTGGTTCGACAAGTGGCTCAAGGGCATCGACAACGGCATCGACAGCTACGGCCCGGTCACCCTGCGTCAGCAGGGCGGCGGATGGGTCACCCAGAACGGTTTCGGCGCGTCGGCCGTCGGCGAGGCCGCCGCGCAGCACCGCCGCATGTACCTGTCCGCGGAGCCCAGCGGCACCGCGCGCAGCGTCTACGACGGCTCGCTCACCGGCGACGCGAACGCCGACACCGCGCGGCTGACGGTCGGGCCCGGCCTGACCACCGTGTGCTCCAACGATGCCGCGCAGGGCAGCGCGGGCATCCTGTCGATCATCGACGGCTGTGCCAAGGATTCCCGTATCGCGGAGTTGAACGCGCTCACCTTCACCAGCGCGCCGGTGGCCGACACGACCACCATCTCCGGCCCGATCGCGGTGCGGCTCAACACCGTTCAGGACGCGGCCGACGGCTACTGGACGGTGACCGTCAACGACGTCGCGCCCGACGGCCAGTCGACCGTGCTCACCTCGGGTCAGCTGATGGCCTCGCTGCGGCAGGTGGACGAGGCCAACAGCACCCGCTCGGCCAACGGCGACTACACCGACCCGCGGCCGTTCACCTCGCTGGAGACCAGGCAGCCGACCGTGCCGGGTGAGGCCGCCACGCTGGACATCACGCTCAGCGCCACCGAGGCGGTTCTACAGCCGGGCCACCGCCTGCGGGTGGACGTGTTCGCGGGGAACTTCCCCAAGGGCCTGCCGGTCCTGCCGATGCTGCTCGACACGGAGTTGAAGCCGCAGCACGTGCAGCTGGACCCGGAGCGCCCGAGCTTCGTGAACATTCCGGTACGCGGCAATCACGGTTGGTGAATCCCGTCTCCCGAGGGGCGTCTTCGAAACAGAAGGTGCCTCACCAGGCGTCTGCCTCCCATCAATCGCGCGCGGCAAACGCGGCGGCGAGCGGTGGGAGCATCGCCCGGCTGTCGTGCCCGGCGAACCAGAGCCCGACCGTCAGAACCGAAGCGGCCTCCAAGTACCGAGCCCGATGCAACCCACCCGCCGGAAACGGCCGCAGCTTCAGGTCCTCGGCCAAACCGGCGACGAGGCGTACGGCATCCGGGTCGTCGCCGCAGACGGGAACGGAGAGCGGGCTGCCCTCGAAAGCGCGCTCCTGCGCCGCCCACACTTCGGCCGCGCAGATGTTGAAGGCTTTCACCACGTGTGCCGTGGGGACGGTGGCGGCGATGCGTTCGGCCACCGCGTCCTCGCCGAGGACGAAATTCATCGTGCCGTCGGGTGCGGCGGCGTCGGGCTCGAAGGCGTTGGTGCAGTCGATGAGGACGCGGCCGTCGAGGCCGGTGGATCGGAGGACGGCGTCCAGCGCGTCGACCGGAACCGCGAGCAGCACCGCCTCCCCGAACCCGGCCGCCTCGTCGATGCTCCCGCCTCGTGCGCCGTGACCAACTGCGTCGGCCAGTTCGACAGCCCCTTCGCTGCGCCGCGCGCCGAAGCGGACCTCGTGCCCGGCCGCGGCCCAGCCGCCGCCGAGCGCCCGCGCCATCGCGCCCGTCCCGATGATTCCGATTCGCATTGTGAACTCCTCGTTGTCGAATGTGGTTCTGACGGTAGAGAGTTCGATAGGCACCTCCGGGTGCCCAACGGCGGTGCCATGCTGAACACATGACCGCGTCACCCGCCGACACCGGCAGCGCGAACGCCGGACCGATGTCCCGCGCAGCAATGGCACCGCAGCCGGAAGGCGCTGCCCAGTCCCCGCTGACCCGGTTCCACGACCCGGACCCCACAACAGCGCATGAACCCGTGGCGAGCGTTCCGATGCCGAACGAGGCGGAACCGGTCCGGATCGACTACCCGCCCTACGGCGACTACGAATCGGACTGCCCCGCGCGGATGGGCGTCGACCTGTTCGGCAACTCCTGGCTGCCGGTGATCGTCTACATGCTGAGGGACGGGCCGATGCGTCCCAGCGAGCTGCGCACCGCGATCGGCGGGATCAGTCAGAAGATGCTCACGCAGACCCTGCGCCGGATGGAGCAACTCACGCTGGTGCGCCGCCGCCGCTACGCCGAAGCGCCGCCGCGCGTCGAGTACGAACTCACGGTGGCGGGCCACGATCTGCTCGGGCCGATCTACGCGCTCGGCGAGTGGGTCGACAAGCACGGCAGGGCGGTGAACGCGGCCCTCGCGGGGGAGGGGGATTGACCGCCGCCATCGATCTCGTCCACCGGCCGGGGCTGATCTTGCTCGCGGCGACGCGCGACGCCACCCCTAGTCGGAACAATGCGTAAACACACGGCTAACGGCCCTGGAATGCCCTATGACCTGCATGAAACTTCGTGAACCCGGCGTTGGTCGGTCGGTTGGCGACCGTACGATTCAAGTGTGAGTGTTCCGCAGGTCGTGTTGTTGGCAGTTCTTGCGGCTGTCGTCGGCCTGGCAGTCGGTGGGCTGCTGATTCCGTACGTGAACGCCCGTCAGGCCGCCCGTCGGCAGGCCGATTCCGGGCTGACCATGTCGCAGGTGCTCGACCTGATCGTGCTCGCCTCCGAGAGCGGCATCGCGGTGGTCGACCAGTACCGCGACGTGGTGCTCGTGAACCCGCGCGCCGAGGAACTCGGCCTGGTCCGCAACCGCCTGCTCGACGAACGCGCGTGGGCCGCGGTGGAGAAGGTGCTCGGCAGCGGGGAGTCCGCCGAATTCGACCTGACCGCGAAGAACCCGATGCCGGGCCGCAGCAGGATCGCGGTGCGCGGGGTGGCACGGCCGCTCTCGCTGGAGGAGACCGGTTTCACCGTGCTGTTCGCCGACGACGATTCCGAGCAGGCCCGCATGGAGGCCACCCGGCGCGATTTCGTCGCGAACGTCAGTCACGAGCTCAAGACCCCCGTCGGTGCGATGAGCCTGCTCGCCGAGGCGCTGCTGGAATCCGCCGACGATCCCGAGGCGGTGCGCCACTTCGGCGAACGCGTGCTCGGCGAATCCCGCCGCCTCGGCAAGATGGTGACCGAGCTGATCGCGCTCTCGCGACTACAGGGCGCGGAGAAGCTGCCTGAACTCGAGGTCGTCGACGTCGACACCGTCGTCATGCAGGCGGTGGACCGCTCGCGCACCGCGGCCGAGGCGGCGGGCATCACCGTCAGCACCGATCGGCCGAGCGGGCTCGAGGTCCTCGGCGACGAGACGCTGCTCGTCACCGCATTGTCCAACCTGGTGGAGAACGCGATCGCCTACTCGCCGACCGGTTCGCACGTCTCGGTGAGCCGGTCGCTGCGCGGCGACCATGTCGCCATGGCGGTCACCGACCGCGGCATCGGCATACCGAAGGAAGACCAGGAGCGGGTGTTCGAACGGTTCTTCCGTTCCGACAAGGCGCGTTCGCGCGCCACCGGTGGTACCGGCCTGGGGCTCGCTATCGTCAAGCACGTGGCGGCCAACCACAACGGTGAGATCACCCTGTGGAGCAAGCTGGGCACCGGGTCGACGTTCACCCTGCGAATACCCGCCCACCTCGAGACCGACAGCGACGAGGAAGCCGAAGGCCCCGTGGTGAGCACGAAGGAAACCGGCCCGCGCCCCCAGGGGACGGGCAGACCGAATGGTGTGGAGGCACGCAGATGACGAGTGTTCTGATCGTCGAGGATGAGGAGTCGCTGGCCGATCCGCTCGCGTTCCTGCTGCGCAAGGAGGGCTTCGAGGTCACCGTGGTGGGCGACGGCCCGTCCGCGCTCGCCGAATTCGACCGCTCCGGTGCCGACATCGTCCTGCTGGACCTGATGCTGCCGGGTATGAGCGGCACCGACGTGTGCAAGCAGCTGCGCACCCGCAGCGGCGTGCCGGTCATCATGGTGACCGCGCGGGACAGCGAGATCGACAAGGTGGTCGGCCTGGAACTGGGCGCCGACGACTACGTCACCAAGCCGTACTCGGCGCGTGAACTCATCGCGCGCATCCGCGCGGTGCTGCGCCGCGGTTCTGGCGAAGAGCTCGAAGGCGGTAGCGAGAACGGCGTGCTGGAGGCCGGTCCGGTCCGGATGGACGTGGACCGCCACACCGTGCTGGTCAACGGCAAGCCGGTGACGTTGCCGCTCAAGGAATTCGATCTGCTCGAGTACCTGCTGCGCAACTCCGGCCGGGTGCTGACCCGCGGCCAGCTGATCGACCGGGTCTGGGGCGCCGACTACGTGGGCGACACCAAGACCCTCGACGTGCACGTCAAGCGGCTGCGCTCGAAGATCGAGGCCGATCCGGCCAAGCCCGAGCACCTGGTGACCGTGCGCGGTCTCGGGTACAAGCTCGAGGCCTGAGCGCCGAGACAGCGAACGGACCCCGGTTCCACGTCCTCACCCCGAGCGCGGAACCGGGGCCCGTTCATGCTGTGTGCGTAGCGAGCCCCCTGAAGGCGTACCTCCGCCTTCGCTCCGGCCGTGCGCGGTCTGGTGGCGGACGTTGTCCGGCAACGTCTTCGATGCGTACCGCCGCCGCACTGGCAGTCGGCGGATCTTGCCCGGACGGCGTCCGATCGGCGGACGCCGTCTGCGGCGTTTCCTACGGGAGGTAGACCCAGGTCGGGCCGATGCCGGGAACGTCGGTCTTGCGCAGCGTGATCCAGCCGAGATCGTCTTCCTGCATGCAGTCGTAGAGCGGGACGCTGGTGCCGTTGCCGCGGCAGGCGATGGTGCGGCCGGTGCCGTAGGGGCTCATGATGACGTTCTTGCCCTCTTTCGCGGCATTCACCGCGGACGGATCGGTCGCGGGCACGAAAGTGGCGGTGAAGTCCGAGAATTTGGTCGGATCCGCGTCGGGCTCGGCGTGGGCGCCGCCGGCCATGGCCATGGTCGCGCCGATGACGAGGGTTGCGAGGGTGAGCGCTTTCTTCATGAACCGAGATCAAACCCGAAATGGGTGACGCGCGCATGGCGAACAGATGACCTGCCGGGTGTGCTCGGCTCACCCGCGCTGGTCAGGGGAGTGTGCAGACCGCGAAGTCACGGTCTGCACACCGAGTCTTTCAGCTGCTGCCGAGCAGTCCGCCGAGCAACTTGCCCGCGCTGCCGGTGCCGCTGAGGGAGGAGCTGCCCGAACTTCCGGTGCCGCCGCTGCTCGCCTTGGACACCTCGACCACGATGGACTTGGTGGTGCCGCCCTGCTCGACGGTGATGATGTGCTGGCCGGGCGTGCTCGGCTTCCATTCGATGGTCGCGCTGCCCGGCGGCCACGGAACCTTTGGCCCGCCGATGAATTCGCCGTTGTCGCTGAAGTAGACCAGCAGGCCGCCGGACGCGCCGCCGACCTCGGCTGTGATGGTGTACGTGGTGCCGACCTTGTGGTCGCTGCCCTCGACCGAGACCGACTGCACGGCCGCATACGCCGACGGCGCCGCGAGCACGGTGACGGCGGCGGCCAACGCGGTGAGTCCGGCGCCCGCCCCGCGCCGGATGATGCTGAGTGATGTCATGGTGCTCCTCCTGTGCCGACCATGTCGATCGACTGGACCCTACTCTTTGAAGCGGAGATATTTCAGATTTCGGCGTGAGTTCGGCCGCGCCGAAATGCGTTCGGAAGAACCGGGACTCAGCGTCCGAACAGGCTGCCGAGCAGCTTGCCCGCGCTGCCCGTTCCCGCACTGCCGGTGCCCCCGCCCGGATTTCCGGGATCTCCGGGGTCGCCCGGGTCGCCGGGGTCGCCCGGGTCGCTCGGGTCGGTCACCTGCACGACTATGGTCTTGGTGCTGCCGCCCTGCGAGGCCGTGATCAGGTGCTGCCCCGGCGTTTTCGGCGTCCAGCTGACGGAGGATTCGCCGACCGGCCACGGCACCTTCGGGCCGGTGATCTGATCGCCGTTGTCCGACCAATAGACAAGCAGGCCGATGCCCGCGCCGCTGAGCTCGGCGCGCAGCGTGTAGGTGGTGTCGATGGTGTGGTCGGTGCCCGACACGGTGATCGAGTCGACGGTGGCGTGCGCCTGCGGCGCCGCGAAGACGGCGACGGCCGTCGCCGCGGCGAAGCCCGCGAGTCCGGTGCCGATCCGGCGCCCGACCAGGCCTGGCGTGGTGATACTCATGGTGTTCTCCTGTGCTGCCCACTGGATGTGGGCCTCCGCACAGTAAGCGACCGAATGTGTGAAATGTTGGCGTTTCGCAAAACTGGACAAGCGTCCGCTAGGGCGTGCGGCGTGGAGGGCTAGGCCGTGCCGTGTGCTCGCTGCTCGGCGTTGCGCTGCGCGTGCACCGTCGCGGGATGGACCGCGATCAGGCCGAGTCCCTCCCTGCGCTTGCAGTGCCTGGCCAGCTCGCCGTAGGCGGGTTCGCCGAGCAGTTCTTTCAGCTCGGGCGCGTAGGACTGCCAGACCGGCCGCGCGCCCACGTGCGCGTCGGGCGAACCGGAGCAGTACCAGTCCAGGTCGAGGCCGCCGGGACCCCAACCGCGCCGGTCGTATTCGGTGATCACCGTGCGCAGGATCTGCACGCCGTCGGGACGGTCGACCCATTCCTGAGTGCGCCGGATCGGCAGCTGCCAGCAGACGTCCGGCTTCACGGTGTGCGGCTCGATGCCGCGGCGCAGCGCCATGGTGTGCAGCGCGCAGCCGACGCCGCCTTCGAAGCCGGGGCGGTTCAGGAAGATGCACGCGCCGTCGAAGCGCCGGGTGCGCAGCGCGGGTTCGTCCTCGAGCTCGTCGAGCTCCAGGTAGCCCTTCTTGGTCACCTTGCCCTTGGCGTTCTCGGCCTCGCGCATCAGCTGCCAGTCGTCCGGTGTGAGCAGTTTCACAGCGTTACGCAAACGCTCCTGGTCGTCCTCGTCGGAGAGGAACGCGCCGTGTGAACAGCAGCCGTCGTCCGGGCGACCGGCGATGATGCCTTGGCAGGCGGGCGTCCCGAAGACGCAGGTCCACCGGGACAGCAGCCAGGTCATATCGGCGACGATCAGGTGCTCGTCATTTGCTGGATCGACGAACTCGATCCATTCGCGCGGGAAATCGAGATCGACCTCCGGCGCGGGGTCGATCTTCGCCGCTGGTCGGGGCGGGGTCTGGCTGCTTGCGGTTGCGCCTACCGTCACACCTGCAGACGCTAACAGTTCGATCGCCTGGCCTGAAGTGCTGGTCGACCCAGTACCGTGTTCATGTGCGGCTTGGGGTACTCGATGTCGGAAGCAATACCGTTCACCTGCTCGTGGTGGACGCGCACCGTGGCGGCCATCCGATGCCGATGAGCTCGACGAAGGCCACGCTCCGGCTGTCGGAGAACCTGGACGACGCGGGCCGGATCACCGTCCAGGGCGCCGAGCGGCTCATCAAGACCGTGGCCGAATTCGCCAGCATCGCCGAGACATCCCGCTGCGTGGAGCTGATGCCGTTCGCCACCTCCGCGCTGCGCGAGGCCGCCAACTCCGAAGAGGTGCTGGCCAGGGTGCGCGCCGAGACGGGCGTCGAGCTGCGGGTGCTCACCGGCGTCGACGAGGCCCGGCTGACCTTCCTCGCGGTGCGCCGCTGGTACGGCTGGAGCGCGGGCCGCATCCTCAACCTCGATATCGGCGGCGGCTCACTGGAGATGAGCAACGGCGGCGACGAGGAGCCCGACGTCGCGCTCTCGCTGCAACTCGGGGCGGGCAGGCTCACCAGGGAGTGGCTGCGCGAGGATCCGCCGGGCAAACGCCGGGTCGCGGTGCTGCGCGACTGGCTCGACGCCGAACTCGTCACCCCCGCCAAACAGCTGATCGAGGCGGGCAGGCCCGATCTCGCCGTCGGCACGTCGAAGACATTCCGATCGCTGGCCAGACTGACCGGAGCGGCGCCCTCCGCGGCGGGCACCCGGGTGCGTCGTACACTCACCAGCTCAGGTCTGCGCCAACTGATTGCCTTCATCTCGCGGATGACGGCGTCGGACCGTGCAGAATTGGAAGGCGTAAGTTCCGATCGGTCACAGCAATTGGTGGCTGGCGCATTGGTCGCGGAGGCGAGTATGCGGGCGCTGTCGCTGGATACCCTCGAGATTTGTCCGTGGGCACTGCGAGAAGGGCTGATCCTGCGCAAACTGGATACCGATATGAACGGTGGACCCGAAGCATCGCGTTCGACGGGCCCGGCGGCCGAACCAGGCAAGCCGGCGCCCGGCGGTGACGCGCTCGCCGGTCCGATCGGAACGGTGTCGTCATGAACGAACGCAGTGAGCCGAGCGCCAGCGAGGCGCAGGCATGAGCGAACGCAGTGAGCGAATCATGTGCCAGCGCGCATCGCGCATGCCGGAACCGAGCGTCAGCGAGGTGCAGGTATGAGTGATGAATCCAAGCAGCTATCGGTCGCCGAACTGCTGGCTCGCAACGGGCAGCAGGGCGCGTCGTCCGGCGGTGGCCGGCGCAGGCGCGGTGGCCGCGGCATCTCCGTCGCCGAGCTGACGGGCGACCTTCCGGTCATCCGTGACGGCGGCAGCCACTCCGCGCACGCCGCACCCGACGACGAGGTGGCCGAAGCGCCCGCGCACGAACCGTCGTCGTTCGAGCCCGCCTCCTACGCGCCCGCATCTTACGAGCCGACCGCTTTCGAGCCCCCGGCTTTCGAACCCGCTGCGCCGGAGCCGATGTCGTTCGCCGCTCCGGATCCCGTCGCGGAGCTGCCGAACCATTCCCCGATGTCCGGCCCGATCACCAGGTACGACCCGCTGGCTCCCTACCGGGAAGCGACGTCCTACCCCGAGCCGGCCCCCTACCCGGCGGCACCGTCCTACCCCGAGCCGACGCCCTACCCGGCGACGCCGTCCTACTCGGATCCGCCGCCCGGACGCTCCAACCTGGTCATGCCCGGACGCGACATGTCCCCGGGCTCCCGGCACAGCGCGCCGGACCCGCTGGCGGCCGGGTCGCCGTACGGCGCCGACGCACTGGCCGAGGCGCCGGCTCCGAAGCGCAGCGGACGCAGACGCAAACCGGACCCGGACGAAGACTCCACCATCGTGGTCGGCCCGCCGCTGCGCGATCCGGTCGACTTCGACATTCCGCGCAACGGACGCCCCGCGCTCGACGAGCCAGGGACCCGCGGCGGCGACAGGCAGGATCGCGGTGGCCGCGGCGGCCGGGCCGCGCGGCGCAGGGCCGCCGAGGCCGAGGAGACCGGTCCGTCGACCGCGGCGTGGGCGCCCCCGTCGAACGGGTTCGCCCCCGACTCCGCGCCCCTGCCGCTCTCGCCGCTGCCCGACCGCGGCAAGCCGTCGGGGCGCGCGCCGAGCCAGGAGCCGCGCGAGGAGCAGCGAAGATCTCCTCGCTCCGAGGGCGGGGTGCCCTCGTGGTCGGCGCGGCGGCACAAGCCGGAGCCGCAGAAGACCGATTCCGAACCCGGGTCCGGCGGTATCCCGACGGCCGCGTGGTCGCTGGCCAGTCAGGATCAGCAGCTGGTCTCCGGCTCGACGGTGGCGGGCGATCTGCTGCGCGACGGCGTGGAGCGCGCCGGACGCGCGGGCGCCGGTCGCGGTCGGTCGCGCGGCGGTCGCGCCGAGGTCGCGCTCGACGAGGGCCTGACCGATGTGCACGACCCGTTCCTGCTCGACGACGAGGAGGACGACGAGGACGAGCCGCAGGCGCGTGCCGCGGCGCCGGCCAAGCGGCCGTCGACGCGCCGCTCCCGCACCGCGCGCAAGGCCGAGTACGACGCCAACCGCAAGCAGTGGATGGTTCTCGGCGGGCAGAGTACCGGCGCCGCGGTCGCCGGAATGTTGCTGTTCAAAGGTTTCGAGCGGATGTGGGAGATGCTCCCCTGGGTGGCGCTGGCCCTGGCGATGATCGTGATCCTCGGTCTGGTGGCCCTGGTTCGGATCCTGCGCCGGACCGACGACATCCTCAGCACGGTGATCGCCGTCGTTGTGGGCATCTTCGTCACGCTGGGACCGCTAGCCTTTCTTCTCAGTACGAACTGAGTAGGGAGCGCGGCTGTGGGGACCATCGGGCAGGCGGAGAACACTCGGATCGGAAGCGCGGTCGGGGGACCGGCGCCCGATCAGACCGGCGATCCGGCGGCCGGCGCGCCGGGCGGATCGTCCGGGGCGCCGGGCCGCGACATCCTGGTCGGCCTCTCCAGCGCCTCGGTCTACCCGCAGAACACCGAGGCGGCCTTCCGGTACGCGGCCGAGCTGGGCTACGACGGCGTGGAGCTGATGGTGTGGGCCGAGCCCGCCAGCCAGAGCATCGCCACCGTGCAGAGCTACGTCCGCAAGTACGACGTTCCGGTACTCGCGGTGCACGCGCCGTGCCTGCTGATCTCCCAGCGCGTGTGGGGCGCGGACCCGGTGGCCAAGCTGGAGCGCAGCGTGCGGACCGCCGAGGCGCTCGGCGCGGCGACCGTGGTGGTGCATCCGCCGTTCCGCTGGCAGCGGCGCTACGCGGAGGGCTTCGCCGAGCAGGTCGCCGAGCTGGAGGAGCACAGCCCGGTCGTCGTCGCGGTGGAGAACATGTTCCCGATGCGCGCGGATTCGCTGTTCGGCCGTGGCGCGAGTTCGGCGAAGCGGCTGGAGCGGCGCGGCGGCCCTGGCTGGGGCCTGACCGCCTTCAGCCCGTCCTACGACCCGACCGATACCGGCTTCCGGCACTACACCCTCGACCTCTCGCACACCGCGACCGCGGGCGCCGATCCGCTCGCGCTGGCCGCCAGGATGGGACAGGGCCTCGCCCACCTGCACCTGGCCGACGGCCGCGGCGCGGCCCATGACGAACATCTGGTGCCCGGCGACGGCACCCAGCCTTGCGCCGAACTGTGCGCGCAGCTGGTGAGCACCGGCTTCTCCGGGCACGCCGTCGCCGAGATCAACACCCAGAACGCCCGCACCACCGCCCATCGCGCCGCGATGCTGCACCGCACGCTGGCCTTCGCCCGGCTGCATCTGAACGGCGTGGCCCCCACGCCCGCGTCGGCCTCCGCGCACGCGAATCAGCTCTGACGCGCTTCCGCGTCCGCCCGGTGTGAGATCGATCCAGCCCGCTCCCGGGAATGCCGTCCCAGCGATCAAGGGTTGTACGCTGTACGAACGTCTGAGTAGCACGACAGGAGTGACGATGACGCTGGAGTTCACAGCCGACACGGTCGAATCGACCGCGACGGACGGCCCGTTCGGCGCCGTGTGCGCGCTGACCGAGCTGCTCTCGGCCGAGGCAGGCGTCGGACGCTACGCGGGCGTCATCGACGACATCTGGACCATCGGCGAGAAGGTGCACGGCGGCACCATGGTCGCCGCGAGCGCTGCGGCCGCCACCCGATGGCTGCGCGCCTCCGATCCGACGCTCACCGAGATGGCGCCGATCGCCGCCAGCTCGGACTTCCTCGGCGCCCCCGTGCCCGGCGAGGTCGAGTACGAGGTGCGCATCCGCAAGGTCGGACGTCAGATCTGCCTCGCCGACGCCACCCTCAGCCAGAACGGCCGCGCCATGGTGCGCACCGCCTTCACCTTCGGTCACCTCGACGACATCGAACCGCTGTACGCCGCCGAGCACAGCGACATGTCCGCCGAACCCGCCGCTGACGCCATGGGTTACGAGGGTTCCCCGATGGGCAAGATCGTGCACGTCGCCAAGGGCGCCGACCTCTACCTGGACCGGAAGTGGGCGAAGTTCCTGGACGGCGCGAAGGGCGAGCCGCGGCTGCGGCTGTGGATGCGTCCGTTCGAGGCCGATCAGCGCGATCCCGACGTGTCCATGTACTTCGCGATGATGGCGGCCGACATGAGCCCGCCGGTGCCTGCGAACCTCGGCCAGTTCGGCTGGGCGCCCACCGTGCAGATGACCACCTACCTCCGGCGCAGGCCCGCACCCGGCTGGCTGCGCATCATCGCCACCTCGCACGAGGTGGGCGGACGCATGTTCGACGAGGATCAACTCATCCTGGACAGCACGGGTGCGGTGGTCGCGCAGAGCCGTCAGCTCGCACTGATTCCGCAACGTCGCTGACGCGCACACTAATCTTTACGTCCATGACGAGAATTGCGGTGATCGGTGGAGGCCGAATCGGGGAGGCGTTGATCGCCGGCCTGCTGGAGTCGGGCAGGGCGAGCAAGGATCTGGTCGTCGTCGAGAAGCACGCCGATCGGGCGGAGCTGATCGCGAACCGGTTCGGCGTGCGGGTCACCGGCGAGGCGGCCGACGCGGCCGTCGGCGCCGACCTTCTGGTGATCGCCGTCAAGCCGGGCGACGTGGACGTCGTGCTGACCGAACTGGGCAAGGCCGAGCTGAACGCGGGCGACCGCGACCAGGTGCTCGTCTCGCTGGCGGCGGGCGTGCCGACGGCGCGGCTGGAGGCCAAGCTGCCCGCGGGCTTCCCGGTGGTGCGGGTGATGTCGAATACCCCGATGCTGGTCGGTCAGGGCATGAGCGTGCTGGCGCCGGGTCGCTACGCCAAGGCCGAGCAGCTCGAGCTGGTCACCGAGGTGCTCTCCGCGGTCGGCAAGGTCGTCACCGTGGCCGAGTCGCACATGGACGCGGTCACCGCGGTATCCGGCTCCGGCCCCGCCTACTTCCTGCTGGTCGTCGAGGCCATGGTGGACGCGGGCGTCGGGCTCGGCCTGACCAGGGACGTGGCCACCCAGCTGGTGGTGCAGACGATGGTCGGCTCGGCCGCGCTGCTCGACGAGTCCGGCCAGAGCGCGGTGGAGCTGCGCGCGGCCGTCACCTCACCCGCGGGCACCACCGCGGCGGCCCTGCGCGAGCTCGAACGCGGCGGCGTCCGCTCGGCGTTTCTCGAGGCGCTGCACGCGGCCAAGCGGAGGTCGGCGGAACAGGGCGCGTCGGCGGAATAACGCCCGGCCGTACATCTACCGTTCCCCTCGGGGCAAACCGGGCGTCAGAAGCTGATTTCTCACACACGTCGCAGCAATCCCACTGGCCCCGCTAAGCTTCAAGGAGCACGTGCGTGTCTGTTCCGCCGGTGGGGAAGCCGGCGGCGCGGACGTGCCGGAGGTCAATGGTGCAATGATGTCTTCCAACAAGATGTCTGCAAATAGCTCGGGGACGTCACCAGGTTCGTCCGGCCCATCCGGTGGCCGGGGCGGAGGTAGAGCGCAAAGTGGTTCGGGATCGTCCGGCCAGTCGATACTCGGCGGTGGCACTCAATTCCTGACGGTCGCCGAAGTGGCGAGTCTGATGCGGGTTTCCAAGATGACGGTCTATCGGTTGGTGCATTCGGGCGAACTGCCCGCGGTGCGCGTCGGCCGGTCGTTCCGCGTGCACGCCAAAGCCGTGCACGATTACCTGGAGACGTCTTACTTCGACGCAGGCTGAGGCGGTTTCGCCCCCGAAAGGGCCCCGTGGCGGTGCGCGGCGGCCCGCGGATGACGGCGCCCTCGACCGCGAGGGCCCTTGCTCGGGCCCCCATCGGATACCGGTAGGATGAACCCTCGGTTCGTGTTCGCCTGCCTGCGGCGCCAGTTCGTGGTGTCCGGTGGCCGCTGGCGGCGCGGATGCCGAAATCAGCTAGGCGTACGCCATGCGTGCGCGCCGAGTAGAGAGAACGCGAGGACACCCTATGGGTTCTGTGATCAAGAAGCGCCGCAAGCGCATGTCGAAGAAGAAGCACCGCAAGCTGCTTCGCCGCACGCGTGTTCAGCGGCGCAAACTCGGCAAGTGAGCATGCGCGCCGGTAGGGCGGACATCGTCCGGCCGGCGCCTGTGCGACACGAGGCCCGTCACCTCCCGGTGGCGGGCCTCAGTCTTTGAAATAGTTCAGTTTGAAACCTATTCGATGTATCCGGTGACTGAAGTCATCGTTAGATCCTGGTTAATAACCTCGGCGACCCAGACGGTAGCGGTTACTCTGGAACCGCCAATAAATGTAAATGGGGGCCTGGTAGGTGGGAACCGGTGCTGCGGTGGGATCTGACATAAGAGACGGGCACACGCCCAAGGTTGTGATGGTGACCGGCGCAAGCCGCTTCTTCGGCAGCGCCGTGGTGGCCAAGCTCGCCCAGGATCCCGCTGTCGAGCGTATCCTCGCCGTCGACAGCATGACCCCGAGCCGGGAACTGCGGCGCCGAATGGGACGTGCCGAGTTCGTGCGTGGCGATATTCGAAATCCATTGATCCGCAAGGTGATCGGCGGCAACGAGGTCGACACCGTCGTGCACACCGCGATGCTGGCCAAGCCGCCGTCCGGCGGCGGTCGCGCGGTGATGAAAGACCTCAACGTGCTCGGCGCGATGCAGCTGTTCGCGGTCTGCCAGAAGTCGCCGTCGGTGCGGCGGGTCGTGGTGCGCTCCACCTCGGCGGTCTACGGGTGCAGCGCCAAGGATCCGGCGAAATTCACCGAGGAAATGAGCGCCCGCACGCCGCCGCGCGGATGGTTTGCGCGCGACATGATCGAAATCGAGGGTTTCGTCCGAGGGCTCGCGCGGCGCCGTCCCGATATCGCGGCATCGATTCTGCGTTTTGCGCCGATTGTGGGCCCGCGACTGGCCGGGCGCGGCGTACAGTATCTCCGTTCACCCGTAACGCCGACCGTCTTCGGACGGGACCCTCGAATGCAGCTGTTGCACGAAGAAGATGCGGTGGCCGCGCTGGCACATTCGGCGCAGACGGCCCCCGGCGGTACTTACAACATCGCGGGCGATGGTGCGTTGACGCTGTCGCAGGCGGTGCGCAGGGCGGGGCGCATCGAGCTGCCTGTGCCGTTCACGGTGTTCCGCACCGCAGGCCGCGCGTTGATGGGGCCGGTGATGCGGGAATTCACCGGCGAACAACTCGATTACTTCCATTTCGGCTGTGGCCTGGACACCACGCGAATGCGAGCCGAACTCGGCTTCGAACCGCGGTGGACAACGGTTCAGGCGTTCGACGACTTCATCGGGGGCGCAGCGTTGCGGCCCGTCTTCGATCCAGCGTGGATCGATGCCGCAGAAAAGAAACTGCTCGGCCTCATAGGGGCCGGTACGGGAGCACACCAATGAACGACGTGGCGAAAGTCATCCAACTTCATGATCTGAATATCGAAACCAGGCAGCGCACCAGCACTCGTCGCTGGCCGGACCGTACGCCGGGGGAGACGAAGCCGACCCGGGTCACGTCCCTGACGGATCGGCTCGCGTCGGCCGTGCCGCAGGCGCCGCAATCGTTGTCCGACCTGATTCGCAAAGAGGTCGGCAAGCAGATCGGCCGCACCGCCGATTTCGCGCGCCGCCGCCTGACCGGCGACTATCAGGTGGACGAGTTCGGCTTCGACGAACACCTGCTCGAATCGGTCATCCTGCCCGCGCTGCGCCCGCTGTCGGACCTGTGGTTCCGCGTCGAGGTCCACGGCATGGAGAACATCCCCGAAGTGGGCGGCGCGCTGGTGGTGGCCAACCACGCGGGCACCGTGCCGGTCGACGGCCTGATGCTCCAGCTGGCCATCCACGACCACCACGCCAAGCAGCGCGCGCTGCGTCTGCTCGCCGCCGACCTCATCTTCGAGATGCCGTTCCTCGGCGTGCTGGCACGCAAGGCCGGGCACACGCTGGCCTGCCGCGAGGACGCCGAGCGCCTGCTGCGCTCCGGCGAACTGACGGGTGTGTTCCCCGAGGGATTCAAGGGCGTCGGCAAGCAGTACTCCGACCGCTACAAGCTTCAGCGCTTCGGCCGCGGCGGTTTCGTCGCCGCCGCCGTGCGCACCGGCGTGCCGATCATCCCGTGCTCGATCGTCGGCTCCGAGGAGATCTACCCGAAGCTCGCCGACATCAAGCCGCTGGCGCGACTGCTCGGTCTGCCGTACTTCCCTGTGACGCCGACCTTCCCGCACCTCGGCCCGCTCGGCGCGGTGCCGCTGCCCTCGAAGTGGTACATCGAATTCGGCAAGCCCATCGCCACCACGGCCTACGAGCCGGAGGCCGCCGACGACCCGATGACCATGTTCGAGGTCACCGACCAGGTCCGCGAGACCATCCAGCAGACGCTCTACAAACTGCTCACCAAGCGCCGCAACGCATTCACCGGTTAGCGCTGTGTTCTTGGCGCGCTGGCGCGCCGAAAACTCAGTGGTCGCGCCTGCGGGTGACCGCCGCGGCTACGGCGCCGCCCGCAGCGCCGAGTGCCAGTGCGGTCGGTACGCCGATCTTGGCCGCCTTGCGGCCGGTGCGGAAGTCGCGGATTTCCCAGCCGCGGTTCTTGGCCAGCTCGCGTAGGTCCGAGTCGGGATTGATCGCGACCGCCGTGCCGACCAGCGAGAGCATCGGCACGTCGTTGTGGCTGTCGGAGTACGCGGTGCAGCGCTTGAGGTTCAGGCCCTCGCGGATGGCCAGCGTGCGCACCGCGTGCGCCTTGCCGAGCCCGTGCAGGATGTCGCCGACCAGCCGCCCGGTGAACTTGCCGTCGACGCTCTCGGCCACGGTGCCGAGCGCGCCGGTCAGGCCGAGGCGCTTGGCGATCACCTGGGCCAGCTCCACCGGCGTCGCGGTGACCAGCCAGACCTGCTGGCCCGCGTCCAGGTGCATCTGCGCCAGCGCGCGGGTACCCGGCCAGATCTTGTCGGCGATGATCTCGTCGTAGATCTCCTCACCGAGCGCGGCCAGCTCGGAGGTCGGGCGGCCCGCGATGAACGAGAGCGCCTTCTCCTTGCCCGAGGCCATGTCGGTGCTGCTCTCCTTGCCGGTGACGCGGAACTTCACCTGCTTCCACGCCACGTCGACCAGGTCGGAGGTCTTGAAGTATTTGCGCGCCGCGAGACCGCGCGCGAAATGCACGATCGAGGCGCCCTGCACCATCGTGTTGTCCACGTCGAAGAACGCCGCCGCGGTGAGATCGCGCGGCACCTCCAGCCCCGTGGGCTCGGCCGTCGCCAGCTCCGATTCGTGCAGCGACAGCGCCGCGTCGGCGCTGGCCTCGCCCGCCAGATTCGCGCGGACCTCCTCCTCGCTCGGTCCGAACGGACTGCGGGAGATGCGCGCGAGCTGGTCCTGCAGCCCCTGGCCGAGCGGGCCCAGATGCCACCGCACCGGGAACTCGCCGAACCGGCCCGCGATGAACCCGGCCCTCTCCACCCTCGATCGTTCCGGCACCAGTACCTCCGCCCGTTCGCGCGAACCACGTCCACACTAACCGGATTCACCGACAGTCACCCGAAAGACCACGCGCACCGAAGGGAGTGGCGAGGGGATTTAATATCGGCCATGACCAATCCCACAGAGAGCGCCGCCGCGCCGCCCGCGCACGAAGTGATTTTGCTGACCCGAGCCGGCTGCGGGCTGTGTGCCACGGCACTGGAGCAGTTGCGGGCGATCTGCGCGGATTTCGGCATCGAGCCCGGCGCCCTCGACGTCGACGTCGCCGCGGAAACCGACCCTGGCCTGCGCGCGGAGTACGGCGACCGGCTGCCCGTCGTGCTTGTGGACGGTCGCGAGCACAGCTACTTCGACGTCGACGAGGCGCGTTTGCGGGCTGATCTGGGTCGCTGATCGGTGTGATCCGTGTCCGATTCGGCCGCTGCGCTGGTCGCGGCGGAAAATGAGGCCAATTTCACCGACTTTGTGCAGGGCTTCACAAGCGGTTACGGTGGTGGCACGCGACCCGCATGCCGAGGCTGCGGAGCGCCCTGAAATCCGATACTTCGACCATGGCACCGGACCGCCGCCGGGCTCGAGGTCGAACGACGAACCGGACCTGTGCGCAGGCCGGAACGAGGAGCCGACGACGTGACAGAGCAGCATGAGGCGCCGGGCGGCGTCTCCGGCAGGGCTCTGCAGAAAGACATCCCGCAGGCCACCGTGGCGCGGCTGGCTACCTATCTTCGGGTTCTCGCCATGTTGGCCGACGACGGTGTGCTCATCGTATCCAGTGAGGAACTGGCTGTCGCGGCGGGTGTCAATTCGGCGAAGTTGCGCAAGGATTTGTCGTTCCTGGGCCCCAATGGCGTCCGGGGTGTCGGCTATGACGTAGCAAAGTTGCGGACCAGGATCGAGGACGTGCTCGGTCTGTCCGGTGGACATCGCGTGGTGCTGGTCGGCGTCGGAAATCTGGGCCGGGCCCTGGTCGGCTACGGCGGTTTCCGGCGGCGCGGATTCAGCGTGGTCGGCCTCTTCGACGCCGATCCCGGGGTGGTCGGGCTGTCGGTTGCCGGACTGACCGTGCGCGACGCCGCGGGTCTTGCCGCGGGCATCGCCGAACTGAAACCGACCATCGCGGTGATCGCGGTGCCCGACGACGCGGCCCAGAACGTCTGCGACCAGCTGGTCGCCGCCGGGTTGCAGTCGATTCTGAGCTTCTCCGCGTGCGGGCTGATCGCGCCGCAGACGGTGGAAGTCCGCCGGGTGGACCTGGCGGTCGAAATGCAGATGTTGTCGTTCGAACGGACCCGCAATGCCGAGCCGGAGCAGCTGCCCGAGGTGGCGCACGCGGGCTCGGGGCGGATCGCGCGCCGCGTGCCGACTCCGCACTCTCCGGCCGGCCATCCGGCCCTCACGCACTCGACGACCTCGCATTCGGCAACGGAGCCAAGCAGCAAGGGATCGGTGGTTGCACCATGAGCGAGCGAATTCTGTGCGAGCGTGCCTCACGCATGCCGAGCATCAGTGAGGCGCTGGCATGAGTGAACGTAGTGAGCGAATCATGTGCCAGCGCGCTTCGCGCATGCCGGAGCCGAGCGTCAGCGAGGCGAAGGCATGAGCGTTCTACTCGTCGGGATCTCGCACCGCAGCGCTCCCGTCGCAGTGCTGGAGAAGGTCGCCATCACCGATGCCGACCGGCCCAAGCTGATCGATCGCATGCTCGCCTCCAGCCACATCTCCGAGGCCATGATCGTCTCGACCTGCAACCGCGTCGAGGTCTACGCGGTGGTCGACGCCTTCCACGGCGGTCTCGCCGAGGTCGGTGACCTGCTCACCAAGCATTCCGGGCTGCCGCTGACCGATCTCACCAAGCACGCCTACGTGCGCTACAGCGAGGCCGCCGCCGAGCACCTGTTCGCGGTGGCCAGCGGGCTGGACTCGATGGTCGTCGGCGAGCAGCAGGTGCTCAGCCAGATCCGCGGCGCCTATGCCACCGCCGACGCCCAGCAGGCCGTCGGGCGCACCCTGCACGAGCTGGCCCAGCACGCGCTGCGGGTCGGCAAGCGGGTGCACGCCGAGACCGGTATCGACCGGGCGGGCGCGTCCGTGGTGTCGGTCGCGCTGGATCGGGCCAAGCAGGTCCTCGGCGAACTCGCGGGTCGCACCGCCGTCGTCGTCGGCGCGGGCGCGATGGGCGGGCTCGCCGTCGCGCATCTGTCGCGCGCGGGCATCGGCCGCATCATCGTGGTGAACCGGACCATCGACCGGGCGCGCAGGCTCTCCGAGACCGCGGGCTCCTACGGCGTCGAGTCCTCGGCGCTCGAGCTCTCCCGGCTCACCGAGGCGATGGCCGCCGCCGATGTGGTGGTGACCTGTACCGGTGCGGTCGGCGCCGTGGTGACGCTGGCCGACACCCACCGCGCCCTCGCCGACCGCGATCGCGCCGAATTCCCGGCGACGGAACGTCCGCTGGTGTTCTGCGACCTCGGCTTGCCGCGCGACGTGGAGCACGCCGTGGCCGGTCTGCCCGGCGTCGCGGTCATCGACATCGAGACCTTGCAGCGCGATCCGGCCGCGGGCGCCGCAGCCGACGACACCGCAGCCGCCAGGTCGATCGTCGCCGACGAACTCGCCAAGTACCTGGCGGGCCAGCGCATGGCCGAGGTGACCCCGACGGTCGCCGCCCTGCGCCAGCGCGCCGCCGAAGTGGTGGAAGCCGAACTGCTGCGGCTGGATTCGCGCCTGCCCAGCCTGGCCGATCCGGAACGTGACGAGGTGGCGCGCACCGTGCGCCGGGTCGTCGACAAGCTGCTGCACGCGCCGACGGTGCGGGTGAAGCAACTCGCGTCGACGCCGGGCGGCGACAGCTACGCCGAGGCGCTACGCGAACTGTTCGAACTCAAGCCCGGTGCGGCACAAGCTGTTGCCGCGCCGATGGAAATCAGCACGATCACCGGTGAACTCGGCGCCGGACTCGCCGACGACTTCACCGCGGGACATCTCGGCGAGGAGGGCAAGTCGGCATGACAGTCGTTCAGGAAGAGGACAACATGACAGCCGGCGGCACCCGGGCGCCGTGGCGCATCGGCACCCGAGGCAGTCTGCTCGCGATGACCCAGGCGGGCACCGTGCGCGACGCGCTGATCGCCGCGGGACATCCGGCCGAGCTGGTCGTGGTGAAGACGCCGGGCGATCTATCCTCCGATCCGGTGCAGACGATCGGCGTCGGCGTGTTCACCTCGGCGCTGCGCGACGAGCTGGCCGCGGGAACCATCGACATCGCGGTGCACTCCTACAAGGACCTGCCGACCGCGCCGGACGCGCGTTTCACCATCGCCGCCATCCCGCCCCGCGAGGATCCGCGCGACGCCCTGGTGGCGCGCGACGGGCTGGTGCTCGGCGAGCTGCCCGCCGGTTCCAAGATCGGCACCTCCGCGCCGCGCCGCGCGGCTCAGCTGGCGGCGCTCGGCCTGGGTCTGGACATCGTGCCGCTGCGCGGCAACCTGGACACCCGGCTGCGCAAGGTCACCGAAGGTGAGCTGGACGCGGTGGTGGTGGCCAGAGCCGGACTGTCCAGGATCGGCAGACTCGACGCCGTGACCGAGGCGCTGGAGCCGGTGCAGATGCTGCCCGCCCCGGCGCAGGGCGCGCTCGCGGTCGAATGCCGCAGCGACGACGCCGCGACCATCGACGCGCTGACCCGGCTCGACGACGCGGCCACCCGGGCCGCCGTCATCGCGGAACGGTCGCTGCTCGCCGAGCTGGAGGCCGGATGTACCGCGCCGATCGGCGCGCTGGCCGAGGTCGTCGAGTCGCTGGACGACGACGGTCGCATCGTCGACGAGCTCTCGCTGCGGGCCTGCGCCGCGGCCGCCGACGGGTCCGAGGTGCTGCGCGCCTCGGTGGTCGGAGCGCCCGCCGAGGCCGATCGGCTCGGCCGCGCACTCGCGAAAGAGCTCTTGGAGCTGGGGGCCCGCGAGTTGCTCGGCGCACCCGGAACAGACGACACCGCCGAGGCGAGAGCCGAGCGCCCAGGTGACGTCCCGAACTTGCAGCGGTCGCGACCGGGCGCGACCGAAGGTCGTATCAGTAATCCCAGCCCAATGGAGAACAGCCAATGAGCCGAGCCACCAAGAAGCACCCCGGTCGGATCTTGTTCGTCGGGTCGGGTCCCGGTGACCCGGCGCTGCTGACAGTGCGTGCGCGCGAGGTGCTCGGGCGGGCGACACTGGCCTTCACCGATCCCGACGTCGACAAGGGTGTGCTCGCGCTGATCGGCACCGCGGTCGAGGAGAACGAGGACGGCACGCGGCCGGTCGACGTGCGCCCCGCCCTCGGTGAGCCCGCCGAGGTCGCCAAGACGCTCATTGCCGAGGCCCGCAGCGGCCACGACGTGGTCCGCGTGGTCGCGGGCGATCCGCTGACGGCCGATTCGGTGATCACCGAGGTCACCACGGTCACCCGCTCGCACATGGTGTTCGAGGTGCTGCCCGGCCTGCCCAACGGCTCCGCGGTGCCCAGCTACGCGGGCATCGCGCTCGGCTCCGGCCACACCGAGGCGGACGTGCGCGGCGAAGTCGACTGGGCCGCGCTGGCCGCCGCGCCCGGCCCGCTGGTGCTGCACGCCACCTCCGGTCACCTGGCCGAGACCGCGAGCGCCCTGGTGGAGCACGGCATGGCGCCGCAGACCCCGGTCGCGGTGACGGTGCGCGGCACCACCCGTCAGCAGCGCACCATCGAGGCCACCCTGGCCACGTTGAACAGCGCCGCCTCCGAGCTGGTCGGCCCGCTGGTGGTGACCATCGGCAAGGCGGTCGCCTCCCGGTCGAAGATGTCGTGGTGGGAGTCGCGCGCGCTGTACGGCTGGACTGTGCTCGTGCCGCGCACCAAGGATCAGGCCGCCGACATGAGCGAGCGACTGGTCACCCACGGCGCCATCCCGATGGAAGTGCCGACCATCGCGGTCGAGCCGCCGCGCAGCCCCGCGCAGATGGAGCGCGCGGTGAAGGGTCTGGTCGACGGCCGCTACCAGTGGGTGGTGTTCACCTCCACCAACGCGGTGCGCGCGGTGTGGGAGAAGTTCGCCGAATTCGGTTTGGACGCGCGGGCGTTCAGCGGCGTGAAGATCGCCTGCGTCGGCGAGGCCACCGCCGACAAGGTGCGCTCGTTCGGCATCAACCCGGAGCTGGTGCCCTCGGGTGAGCAGTCCTCCGAGGGCCTGCTCGCCGACTTCCCGCCGTACGACGACGTCTTCGATCCGGTGAACCGAGTGCTGCTGCCCCGCGCCGACATCGCCACCGAGACGCTGGCCGAGGGTCTGCGCGACCGCGGCTGGGAGATCGACGACGTGACCGCCTACCGCACGGTGCGCGCCTCGCCGCCGCCCGCGGAGACCCGCGAGATGATCAAGACCGGCGGTTTCGACGCGGTCCTGTTCACCTCGTCCTCCACGGTGCGCAACCTGGTGGGCATCGCGGGCAAGCCGCACGCACGCACCATCGTGGCCTGCATCGGCCCGAAGACCGCCGAGACGGCCATCGAGTTCGGCCTGCGCGTGGACGTGCAGCCCGAGACCGCGCAGGTCGGCCCGCTGGTCGAGGCGCTCGCCGAGCACGCCGCCCGGCTGCGCGCCGAGGGTCTGCTGCCCCCGCCGCGCAAGAAGAGCCGGCGTAGCCGATAGGTGCCGTCCGCTCCGCGCCCGGGTAGGTGCCGTCCGCTCCGCGCCCGGGAAGGTGATCGGCGCGGCGAAACGCCCGCCCCACGGTGGGCGTTTCGCGTTGTGGGCCGCGGCGCCCCGAGGAGCCTCCCGTTGGTAGGGGACAGCTTCGCCGGTCGCCCATAGAAATGTGGGCGTTTCACTTTTGCTGGACAGCGCTACCGTCACCGATTACACGATTGACAGTGTTCTTGGAAAGGCGGTAGCGCCATGCCCCAGTTGATGACGAAAACTCTTGCGATTGGCCTGCTTTCGTTGACCATCGGTGCCGCTTCGGCCGCACCCGCCGGCGCGGCGCCCGCCGTGGCGCCGCCCGTGGCGGGGACCGGTTCGGCCGCGGATTTGGAATCGGGTTCTGCGACCGGCTCCAGTGCCGTATCCAGCACCTTGGTCAGGCTGTTGGCCTGCTTCGTCGAGTTGCCGGGCAGCAGTACATCAATGCCGTACCCACCGCGGTGTTTGTTCACGCCGCCCATCGGCTGAAACCGTTTCGGTCCGTCCGCGCTGACGGAGCTCGCACGCGGCGAAACGCCCACCTCGTTGTGGGCGTTCCGCTTTCGCGCCCGGCCGTGGGCCGGACGCAGTCATCGGCTGTAACGCAGGAGGGTGCGCACCAGGCGGCATGTGGTGTCCGAGGGCGGGCGGATACCGACGAGTTCGGCGGTGTTGCGGATCTTCTCGTTGCTCGCCTGGGTGGGCAGGTAGATCCCCGAGTCGAGCAGGGCGATGCTCAGCCGCATCGCCTTGAGCCTGCGGTTGTGCGTGACGTACCACTTGCGCGGGCGTCCCGGCGGCAGCGGCCGCTTCTCGAGCGGCCGGTACGGGGCGATGATCGTGGACTTTCGGGCGGTTTCGGTCGCGGGCATGTGCGTCCTCCCCTCGCGATCGGGAACCCGGCGGATCCCCTCGAACACAGCTTCGATTCTACCCGTGCCCACCGACAAAAACCGCTGGCTGCAACACTTTTCGGGCTCGTCGGTCGGTGCGCACGGAATGCTGATCCTGCCTGCCGTCTCCGAACGATCGCTCGATGCTCTGGCAGGCAGGGCGACGGCGATGTCACGAGTCGAGAAGCAGCCGAAGGGCTTCGGGGTGGCCGAGATCGGCTGCCTTCCGGAGCCAGTAAATGGCTTCGTCAGACGCGGCGCCGTTCGGCGTGCTGGTGGTTCGGCGGTCCCGCAACGTCATCGCCAGGAGGAACATCGACTCGGGATCGCCCGCCGCCGCGCCTCGGCGCAGCCAGCGCTCGCCTTCGTCGAATTCGTCGCGATCCAAATACGCCGCGCCGAGCACCGCCATGGCGTCGCGGCGACCACGACGCGCGGCCTCGGCGAGCAGCTCGACGGCGCGCTCGAACGCACCGGCGCGGGCCAGGTGCACACCGAGACTTCGCATTGCTGTGGGATTTCCGGCCTCGGCGGCGCGCTCATACCAGCGCACGGCGGACTCGTCGTCCTCGCGCCGGTGCGCGATCACGCCCATATTGGTCATCGCCTCCGGGGCGCCCGCCTCCGCCGCCGGTCGCAACCAGCGCTCGGCCGCGTCCAGTTCCCCTCGCTCCAGATACAGCGCCCCGAGCTGGAGATCCGCGCCCGCGCAACCGGCGGCGACGGCCTGCTCCCACCATTCGATGGCCTCCGCCACGCGCCCGTCCGCCACCGCGAGCTCGCCGAGCGGGACGAGCGCGGAACCGCTGCCGAGCTCCGCCGCCCGTCGCAGCCAGTGTTCCGCGCCGCCCGGGTCGTTCGCCTCCCGTAGCGCCTCGGCCAGCCGCTCCATCGCCCACACGTCCCCGCCGTCGGCGAACCGCCGCAACGCCGCCACCCGCGATCCGTACCGGTCGTAACCCGTCATCGCCTTGCCTCCGAGGTCCGTGCGTGCCCCGACTTCAGGATGACGCACAATTTCGCGACCGTGGGAGCGAGCCGCCGCCGTCGCGTCCCATGCGCGACCCGATTCGCCGCGGCTCACGACGATGGGGGCGGTCCCGGCCCGAAGCCGGAGGTGGGCCGGATCACCCCCGTCCGGTGCGCTCGCGACACCTTCCCCGAGCAGGCGTATCGTGCGATTCATGACCGGAATGGACCGCCCGCGGCGGTTGCGCCGTACTCCCGCTCTGCGCCGTCTCGTGGCCGAAACAACGTTGGAACCACGGCAATTGGTGCTGCCGATGTTCGTGGCCGACGGGCTGGACGAACCGCGGGAGATCGGTTCGATGCCGGGGGTCTACCAGCATTCGATGGACTCGCTGCGCAAGGCGGCGGTCGAGGCCGTCACGGCGGGCGTCGGCGGGCTCATGCTCTTCGGCGTGCCCAAGCCGGAGGACAAGGACGCCACCGGCAGCCAGGCCAGCGATCCGAAGGGCATTCTGAACCGCGGCCTGCGCGCGCTGGCCGACGAGGTCGGCGACGCGACGGTGGTCATGGCCGACACCTGCCTCGACGAGTTCACCGACCACGGCCACTGCGGCGTGCTCGCGCCGGGCGGCGCGGTGGACAACGACGCGACCCTGCACCGCTACGTCGACATGGCGATCTCGCAGGCCGAGGCGGGCGCCGACCTGCTCGGCACCAGCGGCATGATGGACGGCCAAGTCGGCGCGATCCGGCGCGGCCTCGACGCGGTCGGCCGCACCGACACCGCCATCCTGGCCTACGCCGCGAAGTACGCCTCGGCCTTCTACGGTCCGTTCCGCGAGGCCGTCGGCTCGTCGCTGGAGGGCGACCGCCGCACCTATCAGCAGGACCCGGCCAACCGCAGGGAGTCGCTGCGCGAGCTCGAGCTCGACCTGTCCGAGGGCGCCGACATCGTGATGGTCAAGCCCGCCATGTCCTACCTGGACATCCTGCGCGATGTCGCCGACCGGTCCACGGTGCCGGTGGCGGCCTACCAGATCTCCGGCGAGTACTCGATGATCACGGCGGCGGCGCAGCGCGGCTGGATCGACCGCCGCGCCGCCGTGCTGGAATCGCTGACCAGCATCCGCCGGGCGGGCGCGGACATCGTGCTCACCTACTGGGCAACCGAGGCCGCACACTGGTTGTCGTGACGAACTCCCCGAGACCGATGGGCGTGCTGCCGGTCCCGCACCGGCCGCCGATGCCCGAAGACATCCGTACGGCTCGCCAATTGTGGTGGGGGATCATCGGATTCGGTGTCGTGCAGCTGGTCGGCACGGTGCTGACCTCGTTGCAGCAGCGCGAGGACCTCGACCAGCGGATGTTCGATCAGGGCAAGGTGGGCGACCCGAATTTCGCCATGGCCACCGCCGAGCTGCTGGTGTCGCTGATGCTGGTCGTCATGGTGCTCGCCGGTCTGGCGCTGGCGGCGGGCGCTTTCGCGGTCGTACACCAGTTCGGCCGCGGCAAGCTCTGGGCGCGCACCGTACTGACGGTGCTGGCCGTGTGGCTGGTGCTCGGCGCCGTCGCGGCGCTGTTCGCTCTGGACGCGGTGACCGGCGCGGCCTCGCTGGTCGCGGGCGGCGCGGCGATCGTGCAGGGCGTGCTCGCGGGCGGCGCACTGTTCCTCAGCTTCCGTCCCGACTCGACGAAGTACTTCCAGAACAACCTCCGGTGAACGAATAACGGTGGCCGCATCGAGTTTGTCGCGGTAGCGCGGACATGTATGGTGAGGGTTGTCACAGTAATCATGGGAACCGGTAGTTATTGGTCATGCGTTGTCTTGCGTTGCGTGAGGGCGTCATCCAGTTGGCTCCGGGAGATCGGAGGCATAGATGCGAGTGGTGATCCAGCAGCCGCAGAGCATGCGACGAGACTTGCTCGTCCTGAGCCTGCTGATCCTGTTCGGCTTGGTCACCGTCGCGGTCCTGCTGCTGCCCGGTCTGGTCGGCTGATTTCACCGGCGGGACGACCCGGCGCCGGGCTGCGTCGGAGGCGCGATCTGATGGGTAGCGCGGCGTGAGCGATGGCGACGCCGTGCTGTTCGTGGAGCCGGGTGCGCGCTGGCGCGCGGTCGCTTACGGCCCGCTGCTCTGTCTTCTCGTTCTGGTACTGGAAATGGTCACGTCCAGTCCGGTGCACTGGTTCGCCCTGATCTTCTGTGGGGCGCTCATCGCGGCTTTCGTTGCGCTGCAAGTGGTCGCGGGCCGCCGTCATGTGAGCGTCGAACTCACCGAGTCCACCCTGCGTCAGGGCACCGAGACCCTGCCGCTCACCGGCGTCACCGCCGTGTTGCCCGAGCGCGACGAGCATTCCTGGAACGATGAGGAGTGGGAGTCGGCGCGGGCGCTCGGCGAATTGAGCGGTGTGCCGCGCAGGCGGAAAGGGATCGGACTGCGGTTGGGCGACGGCGGACTGGTGCAGGCGTGGGCGCGCGATCACCGCGGTCTGCGGACCGCGCTCGCCACGGCGCTGCGGCCGGAGGACGTCGAGGCGCAGGACAAGGCCGATGATGCGGAGCTGCAGCGGGCGGAGGGCGTCGAGGAAAAGCGCAGCGCCCATGACGAGGAAAAGCGCAGCGCCGATGGCATGGAGGCATCGCCGGTCGGGGGCATCGAGGAGCGGCGCACCGCCGATGGCGCGGAGGCGTTGCCGGTCGGGGGCATCGAGGAGCGGCGCACCGCCGATGGCGCGGAGGCGTTGCCGGTCGGGGGCATCGAGGAGCGGCGCACCGCCGATGGCGCGGAGGCGTTGCCGGCCGAGGGCATCGAGGAGCAGCGCAGCGAGAACGGAGCGGACCGGTGAGACGTGACATGGTGGTGGCGCTCGGCGAGGTCGTGGCGGCCGTCGTCGTGCTGGCGCTCGCGGCGCTGAGCTGGGGTCGTGGCACCGTCACCACGTCGTTCGCGGCGCTCGGCGAGATGCCCGCCTTCGACGCGACCCGCTATGTCGCGCCGTGGCTGGTTCTCGCGGCTTTCCTGGTCGTGGTGGCGGGTCTGCTCGCCATCGACGCCGTCACTCGCGCCGTCCGTTCCGCCGCCGAGAAGTAAGGCGGGGCCGGACAACTCGGCCGCTCCCGTTTTGCCGCCGTGCGGGCGGGAACCTCCCAACCATGAAGCCGACGATCCACGCCGAGAAGCTCGCCGTCGGGGTTGCGGCGGGTTGCCTGATCGGTGCGGCCGCCGCGATACCGGCCGCTGCCGCTCCCATCGAATCCACCCCGCCGCCACCTGTGCCTGTGGCGCCCGCGTTCGCCGCGACTCCGCCGCCCGGGCTGCTGGAGTTGCTGCCCACGCCACTGGACTGCCTGGTCACCACCGGGTTCGCGTTGTTCTGCGTCGGCATCACCAACCCGAGTATTTGAAACGATAACGCTTCACAAAACTTCCGATGCGCATACGATTCGTGCTGTGGCGCACCGGTATTCGCCGGTGGGCTTGTCGAATGGAAGGTGTGACTCGTGAAAGTTCTCGTCACGAGATCGGTTGCGGCCCTGGTCGCGACCGCTGCGGTCGGTCTGGCCGCTTCGCCCGCGCTGGCGGACCCGGCCGGTCTGCCGCTGGAGCCGACGGCGCCGGTCGCCGGTCTGGTGCCGGAGACCGGGTCGGCGGGAGCCATGAACGGGATCCTGTGCTCGTTGCAGACCCTGTCCGCCGCGCTGCCGTGCGTTTACACATAGGCGTACCGGCGCTCACTGGAACCGAAATCTCTGTCGCCGAATGAACTACTCGCCCGCGGACTTCGGTCCGCGGGCGAGTTCGTCATTCAGCGGGACCAGTTCTGATAGATGTCGAGCACGCGGCCGTTGCGAGTCCCCGGCGCGTTCAGATAGATGGTTACGGAACCATCGGGGTGGCTCGCGGATTCGGAGATCACCTGGCGCAGGGTGGCGCGCACGCCGCCACTCTGATCGCGGAAGAGCTCGGTGTCCTGGTGCAAGCCTGCGCCGATCCGGTCCAGCGGCACGAACATCGTGATCAGCGCGGGGCCGGGGCCGCCCGCCAGCGCGGCCGTCTCCTCGTGGCTCAACCGGACGCCGATGCGGCCCTGGTCCAGATCGGCGACCGGGTCGGCCGCCGTGGCGGTCCCAGCGCCGAATAGCGCTGCCGCGGAGGTGAATACGGCCAATGCTGCCGTGCTGACGAGGGCAAACCGCATGAGGAGCCTCCCGAGGGGTAGTCGCAGTCGACCAGCAGAGATTACGGACGCGTCGCCCGATATCGCGGCAAACGCGGCCCGGCGTGTTGCCGGGCGGACTGCGGCGCGCGTCACTCTCCTACACCCTGTCGTCGACCGGGTTCACCGGGGCTGCGACACTGGAGGCCGTGAGTTCTTCTCCGCGCGTGACCAGGGCATCGGTGCCGGTTTCCGCTCAGCTCTTCGATCGGGCGAGTGCGGTGATCCCCGGCGGGGTCAACTCGCCGGTGCGGGCGTTCAAATCGGTCGGCGGCACGCCGCGGTTCATCGACTCCGCGAAGGGTTACACGCTCACCGATGCCGACGGCAACGACTACGTCGACCTGGTGTGCTCCTGGGGTCCGATGATCCTCGGGCACGCGCACCCCGCGGTCGTCGAGGCGGTGCAGCGTGCCGCGGTCGGCGGCCTGTCCTTCGGCGCGCCCACCGCGGCGGAGATCGAGCTCGCCGAG
This sequence comes from Nocardia sp. bgisy134, assembly GCF_057708325.1. Classification (NCBI taxonomy): domain Bacteria; kingdom Bacillati; phylum Actinomycetota; class Actinomycetes; order Mycobacteriales; family Nocardiaceae; genus Nocardia; species Nocardia sp. bgisy134. The sequence continues at coordinate 45,910 of NZ_JBYIRW010000006.1, read as the reverse complement.
TTGATCATCGAGCGCGTCGCGCCGGTGGAGCGGGTGCGGCTGGTGAACTCCGGCACCGAGGCCACCATGAGCGCGGTGCGGCTGGCCCGCGGTTATACGGGCCGTACCAAGATCATCAAGTTCAGCGGCTGCTACCACGGCCACGTCGACGCGCTGCTGGCCGACGCGGGCTCGGGCGTCGCGACGCTCGGCCTGCCCAACTCGCCCGGCGTCACCGGCGCGCAGGCGAGCGACACCATCGTGCTTCCGTACAACGACCTCGACGCGGTGGCCGCGGCCTTCGCGGCGCACCCCGGCCAGATCGCGTGCGTGATCACCGAGGCCGCCGCGGGCAACATGGGCGCGGTCGCGCCGGTGCCCGGTTTCAACGAAGGGCTGCGCGCGCTGACCACCGAGCACGGTGCGCTGTTGATCATGGACGAAGTGATGACCGGATTCCGCGTCAGCCGTTCCGGCTGGTTCGGTCGCGACGGTGTCGCCGGTGATCTCTACACCTTCGGCAAGGTGATGAGCGGCGGCCTGCCCGCCGCCGCGTTCGGCGGACGCGCCGAGGTGATGAAGCAGCTCGCCCCGCTCGGCCCGGTGTACCAGGCGGGCACGCTCTCGGGTAACCCCGTCGCCGTCGCCGCGGGCCTTGCCACGCTGCGTGCCGCCGACGACGCGGTCTACGCCGCACTGGATCGCAACGCCGAACGGCTCGGCGGCCTGCTCACCGAGGCGCTCGGCGCGGCGGGGGTCGAGCATCACGTGCAGTTCGCGGGCAATATGGTGAGCGTGTTCTTCTCCGACCGTCCGGTCACCGACTACGCCACCGCCAAGGCCAGCCAGACCTGGCGTTTCCCGGCCTTCTTCCACGCGCTGCTCGACGGCGGCGTGTACGCGCCGCCGAGCGCGTTCGAGGCGTGGTTCGTCTCCGCGGCGCTCGACGAGGACGCGTTCGACCGAATCGCCGCAGCCCTGCCCGCCGCCGCGCACGCGGCCGCGGCCGCCACCCCCGAAGGATCCCGCGCGTGAGTTCCGACCACGACAAGCCCGGCGTCGCCCGCCGCGAACTACCGACCGACCCCGACCCAACGACCACCACCCCGCCGAGCGCGGACTCCCCGTTCAGCGAGGCCGAGGCACTCGGCGCGATCACCGAAGCCGAGATCACCGAGGAGTCCGCCGCCCGCGCGTCGGCGTCGGCCGCTGCCGCCGCCGACCTGGATCTCGCCGACGCACCGGTGGAAGGTGACGACGCGGGTGCTGCGGATGCCGATGCTGAGAGCGTCGCGGCCGACGAGATCGCCGGTGCCGACGCCGCTGCCGAGCTTGCCGACGCCGCCGCGGATGTGAATGCTGCCGGTGCCGCAACCGATGCTGCTGCCGAGATCGCCGTCGATGCTGCTGCCGAGTCCGAGACCGCCGCGAAAGCGAACGCTGCCGACACTGAGATGGTTGCTGCTGCCGAGCTGGCCGGTGCTGCTGTCGAGTCTGATGCCGTCGATGCAGAGGTCGAGGCCGCTGCTACCGATGTGAATGCAGCCGAGAACACCGCGGACGTGAGCGCTGCCGATGCCGAGGCGGTTGCGGCCGACAAGATCGCCGACGCCGCTGCCGAATCCGGGGCCGCCGAGTCCGCTGAGTCCGAGGTTGCCGAAGTTGCTGCCGAGGCGGCCGCCGATCTGAACGCTGCCGAGGCTGTGATCGACGCCGATGTGAACACCGCCGAGGCCAACGCCGCCGACCAGTCCGCGGCCGACCTCGCCGCAGCCGACGCGACACTCTCCGACGCGGTCGCCGACGAGCCGCCCGCCGTCGGCGCCAAGGACACCGAAACCCCCGCGCGCTCCTCGCGCACCACCGCCACTCCGCGCTCCGGCGAGCCCGACCTCGCCGACGCGAGCCCGGCCGTCGAGACCATCGTGCACGTGCTGCGGCACGGCGAGGTGCACAACCCGAAGGGCATTCTCTACGGTCGGCTGCCCGGCTTCAGCCTGTCGGTCACCGGCCGGGCGCAGGCGGGTGCGGTCGCTCGGGCGCTGTCCGATCACGACATCGCCGTGGTGATCGCCTCGCCGCTGCAGCGCGCGCAGGAGACCGCCGCGCCGATCGCCGAGCAGCACGGCGTGATCGTGCGCACCGACGAGAACCTCATCGAGGCGGGCAACACCTTCGAGGGCCTGCGGGTGTCCGTCGGCGACGGCGCGCTGCGCAAGCCGCGGCACTGGTGGAAGCTGCGCGACCCGTTCACCCCGTCCTGGGGCGAGCCGTACCTGCAGATCGCGCACCGCATGCTGGCCGCGGTCAACAAGGCTCGGGTCGAGGCCGCGGGTCGCGAGGCGGTGCTCGTCTCGCACCAGCTGCCCGTCTGGACGCTGCGGCGGTTCCTCCAAGGGCAGCGGCTCTGGCACGACCCGCGCGCCAGGCAGTGCTCGCTCGCCTCGCTGACCTCGCTGGTCTACCAGGGTGACACGCTCGTCGACATCGTCTACTCCGAGCCCGCGGGCGGTTCGGATCCCACGGTGCACGGCGCATGATCCGTGCCACCGCGTCGTTCCCCGCGACAGTCAGGTCCGCGTCCGCACGGACGCCGGCCAGGCGGATCGCGCCGGTGCTCGTAGCGTGCGTGGCCCTGGTGGCCGCGCTCGCGGGCTGCTCGACCGGATCGGACGCGGTGGCCACCGGCGGCACCTTCGAATTCGTCTCGCCGGGCGGCAAGACCGAGATCTACTACGATCCGCCCGCCGCGCGCGGCACCATCGGCGCGCTCTCCGGCCCCGATCTGATGACCGAAGGCAAGACCGTCTCGGTCGCCGACTTCCCCGACAAGGTGGTCGTCGTCAACCTGTGGGGCCAGTGGTGCGGGCCGTGCCGCGCGGAGGCGCCCGCGCTGGAGAAGGTCTACGAAGCCACCAAGGACAAGGGCGTCGCCTTCCTCGGCATCAACGTCCGTGATCCCCAGCGGGACAAGGCGCAGGACTTCGTCACCGACAACAAGGTCGGCTACCCGTCCATCTACGACCCGTCCATGCGCACCCTGCTCGCCCTCGGCGGCAATTTTCCGACCAGCGTCATCCCGACCACCCTCGTGCTGGACCGGCAGCATCGCGTCGCGGCCGTCTTCCTGCGGTCGCTGATCGCGGAGGATCTGCAGCCGATCGTGACGAAACTCGCCGAGGAGGGCGAGCAGTGATGGGCCGTCCGACCTTGTGGGGCGTGCGGTGATGGTGCTCGCGAGTGTGGGGGAATCGTTCCAGCAGACGGCGGCGACCGGCCCGCTGCTGCTCGCGCTCGGCGCGTGCCTGCTGGCGGGGCTGGTGTCGTTCGCCTCGCCGTGCGTGGTTCCGCTGGTGCCCGGGTACCTGTCGTATCTGGCCGGGCTGGTCGGCGCCGAGGCCCCGCCCGCGACCGCCGAGTCGGCGAAAGGCCGTTCCTCGGTCGCGGTTTCCGCGCGCGCGGGCAAGTTGCGCGTCGCCGGTGCGGCCGGGCTGTTCGTCGCCGGTTTCACCGTGGTCTTCGTGCTCGCGACGGCCACCGTGTTCGGCGTCATCCAGACCCTCAACGTGAATCGTGAACTGCTGCAACGCATCGGCGGCGTGGTCACGATCCTGATGGGTCTGGTGTTCGTCGGTCTGGTGCCCGCCTTGCAGCGCGACACCAGGATGGAGCCGCGCCGCCTCACCAGCCTCGTCGGCGCGCCGCTGCTCGGCGGCGTCTTCGCGCTCGGCTGGACGCCGTGCCTCGGCCCCACCCTGTCCGGCGTGATGGCGGTGGCCGCGGGCACCGAAGGCACCACAGCCGTTCGCGGCGTCGCGCTGATCGTCGCGTACTGCCTCGGGCTCGGGCTGCCGTTCGTGATCCTGGCCTTCGGTTCGGCGGGCGCACTGCGCGGCGTCGGCTGGCTGCGCCGCAATTCGCGAACCATTCAGATCGTCGGGGGCATCCTGCTCATGGCCGTCGGCGTCGCGCTGGTCACGGGGGCGTGGGATCAGTTCGTGGCGTGGGTGCGCGACGCGTTCGTCTCCGAGGTGACCCTGCCGATATGACCGTGACCGACCATCCCGTGGCCGAACCGGCCTCGCATCGTCCGCCCCGGCAGTCGCTACCCGGCCGCGCCATCGCGCTCGTCCGCAACACCTGGCGCGGGCTCACCAGCATGCGCACCGCACTGGTCCTGCTGTTCCTGCTCGCGCTCGCCGCGATTCCCGGCGCCCTGCTGCCGCAGCGGAACCTGAACGAGCAGAAGGTCGAACAGTACATCGCCGACCGCCCGACGCTCGGACCGTGGATGGACCGCTTCGAACTGTTCGACGTGTTCTCCAGCTTCTGGTTCACCGCGGTCTACGTGCTGCTGTTCGTCTCGCTGGTCGGCTGCATCCTGCCGCGCACCTTCGATCACTACAAGGCGCTGCGCACCCCGCCGGTGCGCGCCCCGCGCAACCTGTCCCGTTTGCCGCACCACTACTCGGGCGAGTCGGCGAGCACCCCCGAGCAGTTGATCGAGCACGCGCGCGGGCAGCTGCGCGGCTGGCGCACCGAGGTGCGGCCGGGCAACCGCCCCGGCGAGCTCACCCTCTCCGGGGAGAAGGGCTACACCCGCGAATTCGGCAATCTGGTCTTCCATCTGGCGCTGGTCTGCCTGCTGGTGGCCATCGCGGTGGGCAAGCTGTTCGGCTACGAGGGCACCGTCATCGTGATCGCCAACAACGGCCCCGGCTTCTGCACCACCTCGCCCGCGGTGTTCGACTCCTTCCGGGCGGGCAACGTCAACGACGGCACCGGCATGACGCCGGTCTGCGTGCGGGTCAAGGACTTCCAGGCCGACTACCTACGCACCGGACAGGCCGAGATGTTCACCTCGGACGTCGACTACCAGGCCGGACCGGATCTGGCCACCGACACATGGCGCTCCGCCACATTGCAGGTCAACCATCCGCTGCGGGTCGAGGGCGATCGCCTCTACCTCCAAGGCCACGGGTACGCGCCGACGTTCACCGTGACCTTCCCGAACGGCCAGACCAGGACCGAGACCATCCAGTGGCGGCCCGACGACGCGCGGACCTTCCTGTCCAGCGGCGTGCTGCGCATCGACCCGCCCGGCGGCATGTACGCCACCGACGAGGAGCGCCGCAAGAACCAGATCGCCATCGAGGGTCTGTTCGCGCCGACCGCGCTGTTCCATGGCAACCTGCTCACCTCGGCCTTCCCGAGCATGGACGACCCCGCCGTCGCGGTGGACATCTACCGCGGCGACACCGGTCTCGACACCGGGCGATCGCAGGATCTGTTCTCGCTGGACCAGGAGATGGTGCGGCAGGGCAGGCTCACCAAGGAGGCCAGGGTCAACCTGCGCCCCGGCGAATCGACCACGCTGCCCAACGGCGCGAAGGTGACCTTCGACGGCGCGCAGGAATTCGTGAACCTGCAGGTCTCGCACGACCCGGCCCAGCAGTGGGTGCTGGTGAGCGCGCTGGCCATGATGGCAGGCCTGCTGGTCTCGCTGCTGGTGAAACGGCGGCGGATCTGGGTGCGGGTCTACCCGGCTGACGACCCTGCCGGTACCGTTGACCAACGACGCATCGTAGTAGAAATGGGCGGGCTCGCCAGAACCGATCAGGCGGGTTGGGGCGGCGAATTCGACCGGCTCCGCGGGCGCCTGCTGGAGGCTGCGGGCGACGACGTGAAGACCGACGCCACACGCACGGGAGAGTGAACATGCCGATCGACGAGACCCTCGCCGGGTACAGCAACCTCGCCTTCAAATCGGCGTTCGTCATCTACGTGCTCGCGCTCGGTCTGCTGATCGCGCAGTACGCGTCGGTGCAGACCCGCAAGGCCGAGGCGCGCGAACTCGTCACCGTCGGTGGCGGCGCGGGGCCGGGCGTGCCGGGGAAGGTGGCGCCGCCACCGCGCCGTTCGCGTGCCGAACAGTTCGGCAACATGGCGTTCTCCGTGCTGATCGTCGGCATCGTCCTGCACGTCGCCTCGATCGTGCTGCGCGGCTTCGCGACCCACCGCTTCCCGCTCGGCAACATGTACGAGTTCGTCACCATGGCCTGCGCGGCGGCGCTGGTCGTCGGTCTCGGATTCCTGTACGAGCAGAAGTTCCGCGCCATCTGGGTGTTCCTGATCGCGCCCGTGCTCGTCCTGATGTTCCTCGCCGGGCAGGTGTTGTACGCGGAGGCCGCGCCCGTGGTGCCCGCGCTGAAATCGTTCTGGCTGCCCATCCACGTCACCGTGGTGAGCATCGGCAGCGGCATCTTCCTGCTGTCCGGCGTCGCGAGCCTGCTGTTCCTGTACCGCCTGCGTCAGCCCGAGGGCCAGGAGTCCGACAGCCCGCTCGGCAAGATCGCCCGCCGCCTGCCCGACGCCCGCGCCCTCGACCGCCTCGCCTACAAGACCACCATCATCGGCTTCCCCCTCTTCGGCGCAGGCGTCATCCTCGGCGCCATCTGGGCCGAGGCCGCCTGGGGCCGCTTCTGGGGTTGGGACCCCAAGGAGACCTGCTCCTTCATCGCCTGGGTCCTCTACGCCGCCTACCTGCACGCCCGCGCCACCTCCGGCTGGCGCGACACCAAGGCCGCCTGGATCAACATCGCAGGTTTCGTCGCCATGCTCTTCAACCTGTTCATCATCAACATCGTGATCTCGGGGTTGCACAGCTACGCGGGGCTGAACTAACTGGCTTCGACCTGCGCGTTAGCGCTTGTCTTCGAATCTCCCGGTGCGGTTGAATCCGGCTCGGTACGCAGTGGATTCGCGATGTTCCCGGAGGACGCCGCCCACGGCGTTCCGCGTGGACTCGTCGGTGTCCGGCCAAGGTGCGCGTAGTACCGCGACGTGGTGATCGCGCTGACGTGCCGGACCCGCGCTTGCACGGTCTTGATGTCGGCGCCGTGGCTGATGAACAGGGAAGCGCAATAGTGCCCCGCGGCGACGCCGCCTCAGGCAACCTGAGCATCATCCGCGCTTGGCAAATCTATGGCTGAGCCCTGGAAGGTGCGCAACACGCCCCGCAGCCTGAACGAGCCGGGCCGGTATCTCATTATGCTTGCCAAATATTAGCTATATCGGTCTGTTCATGCGATTCTGCCGCCGCTGATGTACATCCGATTCGGAACGGAATCAGATATGCGACCTCGATTCGTCGTTATCGTGACCGGTGTGGTCGCGGCCGTCCTGGCTGTGGGTCTGTGGCCCGGCGCCGAGCCGAGCCGAGCCCAACCGCCCGGCGCGGACGTATCCGGTGCCGGGATTCATGTGACGACATCGGTGGAGAACATCAAAGTGGACCCACCGGGCGACCGGATGCCGAACTTCCTCATGACGTTCGCGCATGCCGCGCAGCTATCCGGCGACTACTCGCTGAACGTGGAGGGTGATGGAATAACGTCCGGCGAGGCCGTCGCGGGGTTCCTCGTCGGCTGCGCGCTCAGTCTGGACAACGGCTTCACCGTCGGAATCGATCCAGAACAAGGGCTGTTGGCGAGTATTTCCCCCGAATTCAGCCAGTCGAACGTTGCCGCCCGAGTACCGAATACACAGGTGACTCCGGTGTCCACACCGCCGAGTGCGACGCTGACGCCGCTGCCCACACCGCAGCGTGCCAGCACCACCTCCCGGAGTCTCGCTACTACCTCGGCGGGCGCCGCTACTACCTCGGCGGGCGCCGCTACTACCTCGGCGGGCGCCGCCACCACCTCCCCGAGCGCCGACACCACCTCCCCGAGCGCCGACACCACGTCCCCGAGCGTCGACACCACGTCCCCGAGTGCCTCGGCCCCCAGCGCGAGCCTCGGACCGACCGTCGGCGGGACCCTGGGCCTGGCAGAGGTCCTCGAAGCCACCTTGGCGCCGGGCCAGATCACCACCGTCACGACAGTGACGACCAACCTGGACAACAAGACCGTGTTCCCGTATCACTTCATTTTCAACAACGCCGCGTTGAACGTCGGCCAGTGTGCCTCACCGGTTTCGGCCGTCCCCTTCATCACCGCCACGGTGAGTACCGCGGTGGGGACGGTGCAGACCTCCGCCTACGGCAGCCAGTTCATCTTCTGATCCGACTGGGTACCTGACTCGGAATCGCCGCCCAGACGGCCGTCATCGCCGTCACCACGCTGGAACGCAAGCACTTCTCCATCGTTCGGTCCAGGACCGGCCAACTGCTGCTCATGCCGTAACCCACGATTTCTGATCGGCCGGGTCTCGACCGTCGTCGAGCCGCGGCTCGGGCTGTGGGAGACTGCGGGTATGTCGAGGCTTCGGGTCGCGGTGCTTGCGTCGGGCTATGGGTCGAATTTGCGTGCGCTGCACGGGGCCTCGCTGGAGGAGGAGGCGCGGTTCGCGATCGCGTTGGTGATCGGGAACAACAGTGGGTCCGGGGCGTTGGCGTATGCGCGGGAGGCCGGGATTCCGGCGGTGCACATGTCGGGGCGGACGCATCCGGATCCGGAGGAACTGGACGAGACGATGCGGGCGACGCTCGTCGCGCACGATACGGCTCTGGTCGTCACCGCGGGCTATATGAAGAAGCTGGGGCCGCGGGTGCGCGAGGAGTTCGGCGGGCGCATCATCAACATCCATCCCGCGCTGCTCCCGCGCCACGGCGGACTGGGCATGTACGGCAAGGCCGTCCACGAGGCCGTTCTCGCGGCGGGCGATACGGTGTCCGGTCCGACGGTCCACTTCGTGACCGAGGAGTACGACACGGGCGCGGTCATCGCGCAGAGCGAAGTGCCGGTGCTGCCCGACGACACGGTCGATTCGCTGGCCGAGCGCGTCCTGGCCGCCGAGCACCTGTTGCTTCCCGCAGTCGTCCAGATCATCGCGACCCGGGACTCCGCCGCCGCCGACCGCTGACTCGATCCGGGTGTGCCGACACCCACCGCTGTCGTCCTCGGCCACGGTCGTCTTCGACTGGTTCGACGATGTTGTTCGCTCGAACGAGTGCAGCGCGCCGGTGCCGCCCAGCGCGGGCAGCTCCGGCGCACGCGAGACGACCAGTTCGCCGGCCCCGTCCAGCGCGAGACCGGAATCATGGCGTCATCGAAACAGGCGCGCCACCTCCGCGGTCGACGGGCCTCGACTCAACTGGACGAACTCGACGAACTCGATGAACTGCTCGAGCTCGATGACGAACTGCTCGAGCTCGACGACGAGGAACTCGATGAGCCGGCCGACGATGTAGCCGACTGGAAGTAATAGGTGGTGTCCGTGTTGTGCGCGATGTCGATGCCGCTGATGCCTGTTATTCCGAGCTCCTCGCCGTGATCGATGACGAGATAAGCGGGTCCGGATCCGTTCATGGTGCCGAGCAGGGCGTGGAAATCGTCCGTCCCCGCCTCGCGCATACCCGCCTCGACAGAGCCGGAATCGCGATGCATCAGATACTGATAGACCTCTTGGGTGTCGGCCGCCATGGCGGAGTTGCGCATCAGAAAGTGCAGCGGTGGAAGGGTTTCGGGTTTTCCCGCGGCGGCGGCGTACTGGTAGAAGTACACATCGGAGTTCCGCAACCGCTCGTCCCCGTGCCGGTAGTTCTGCCACGAGTAGATGTGATTCGAGCCGGGGCGCGGGCAATTCTTGTAGTAGTACGACGATGTCGCCGAGACTCTGTGCCATCGCGTGCACACCGCGCCTACCGAGTCGGATGCGTCCTCGGTCGAATACTCCGCGTCGAAAAGCTTTTCGCGCCAAGCGATCGACGCACGGTGCGCTCGATGTTCGCTAGCCGACCGGGCGGCGGCCGTCCGCATCTTGGCGACCAGCTCTTCGCCCCGCGCCCTGCACGCCTCGTAGGTTGCCGTGGCCTTCTCCAACTTCGCCTTTTCGCGGGCGACATGGGCTGCCTCCACATCCTCCGCGACGGGTGCGTCCATCGGAGGAGCCTCCGGCACCGTGCTGCTGTCATCGCTCGGCGCTACGCTTTCGTCGCCCGCCGCGGTGCTGAGGTCGCCTGGTGCGGTGCTGATCTCGCTCGACGTAGTGCCGAGGCCGCTCGCGGTGCCGGCGTCATCTCCGGTGTCGCGTTCGCCGGTCCCGGTCCCTCCGGTCGCGGGCGGCAGTGTCGAATCGGGCGCGGGCGTCACTCCCGCGGCGGATGTTTCGTCTTCGGACATCGGCGCGGCCATTACCATCGGTCCCTTGCGATCGCGGGCGAGCGGCCGACACCCGGCACGGACGCCGTCGTCGATCATGACCGGGTTCGGCCAGTGTTCGAGCAGTGTGCGCCGACCGAGCAGGACGCGCGCCCGATTCTCCGAATTGCGGCGCGACACACGTGTTCTCGGGCCGCGCGCGTGTCACGAGGTCCGAAAAGAATCGTGTCGTCCGGATCCGCTGTGGCAGGATCGGCCGGATGAGTGGGGAGAACATCTCGGGGGCCGAGTACGCGTGGCCCGAACGATGGCGATGGGAAGAAAAGCGCGCGCGGGACTACGAGCGGCGCGGCTGGGCGGGCGTGCGGGTGGAGGACATCGAACACGACGGGGTGCGGGAATCCGGGCTGTTGCTGGCGCTCCGCGCGCCGCGCAAAATCTACGGAGTGCTGGCGGCGGCGCTCGGAGTGCTGCTGGTCGCGGTCGCCGGAGCGAACGCGGTGATCGCGGTCGTCGAACGGACCTGGCTCGGCCTGCTGGCCTTGGTGTTCGTCGGGCCGCTCGGTGTGCTGGCGCTGCTGTCGGCGTATCTGATTCTGCGCGGACGGCGAGGCGTGGTGCCGGGATTGACGCTCACGCCGACGCGAATCCTGTATCGCGACAACGCGGGCAGCGTCTTCGCGATCCCGTGGCAGCAGGTATCTGGTATCGACGCTCGCATCCGACGCCAGGGCGGAAGCCGCTATGACAACCTCATCGCCATCGAGGCGCATCCGTCCGCCGAAGTCTGGCAATCCGTCAACGCGACCGTGCGGCGGATGACGATCAACAGGGGCGATTTCGGCATCATGACCGTGTCGGACAGGCACCTGCTCATGAACCCGCTGATCGCCCACAGCCTCCTGCGGCACTACCTGGCGAATCCCGACCAGCGACCGAACGTCTGCCGCAACGCACCGCTGAGCCAACCCTGACCGCCGATGCAGGCGACCCGCGCGCAGTCATCCGGCCGGGCGCACGACCCGCGTCAGGACGCGGTCCGACCCGATTCAGCGGTCGGTGGTGCCATCACCGTCGGGATGCTGTTGCCGCGAGATGCGCCACAGGAACTCCGGGTCGTCGTCGGGCCCGAGGATCTGCTTGCGCTGGGGTGAACGGGGGATTCGATCACCAGCACGCACGGGGCCGAACGCCTTCCAGCACAACACCGCGACAGCCACTACGGCGATGAGTGCCAACAGATACGTCACGTTCGCTCACCTCCTGCTATCGAGGGTAGCCGCGTGCGACGTCAACGCACACCGCAGGAGCCGAATCGGTCCGACATGACCGGGCGCGGGCATGGATGCCCGCGCCGGTCGTGGTCGTTCAGCGGGTGGGGGTTGCTTCCGTGGTCAGCGACTTCAGCAGCTGGAGAACCTCGGACTCCCGGAAACGGCGATGCCCGCCCGGCGTGCGCAGCGAGCCGAGGCGCCCGGCATGGGCCCAGCGGGTGACGGTCTTCGGATCGACGTGGAACAGGGCAGCCACTTGGCCGGGTGTCAGCAGAGTGTCCTGGCCGCCGACGGTGATCGCAGTCATAGCAAACCTCTCCGTTCTCGACAGTTCCCTCATCAGATGGCGCCATCGTTGCACTCCGACCCCTAGGTACGCGAACCACCTACAGTTGGTAAAGGCGAAGTAATGGACAAAACGGATCGTCGTCCGGCCTCGGGAACGGGTGTGGGCCGAGGGCGGGCAACAGCTTCGCATACCCTGGTCCACGTGAGCGACTCCACCCGTCCGGACGGCGCATCGTCCCAGCCCACCGCGCATCCCGGCCGCAGGCTGGCCCTGAATCTGGCGCTGTACACGCTCGCCAGGCTGGCGCTGGTCGCGGTGATCACCGCACTGATCGTGGGGGCCGCGCGACTGGTCTCGGTGGACATCCCGCTGGTCGTGGCCGCGCTGTTCGCGCTGATCATCGCGATGCCGCTGTCGCTGGCGCTGTTCAAGAAGCTGCGCGCCAAGGTCAACGAGGACATCGCGGTGGTCGACGAGAAGCGCCGCAAGGACAAGGCGCAGCTGCGTGCGCGCCTGCGAGGTGAGGACGGGTCCGGAGCGGACAAGTGAAGTACTGCGACCACAGCGCCCCGCGCGACTGGGTCGACAACGCGGTGCGGTTGATCGACGCCGACGCCCAGCGCTCCGCCGACACGCATCTGCTCCGCTATCCGCTGCCGGTCGAGTGGAACATCCAGCTGTACCTGAAGGACGAGTCCACCCACATCACCGGCAGCCTCAAACACCGCCTCGCTCGCTCACTGTTCCTGTACGCCATCTGCAACGGCTGGGTTACCGAGGGCACCACGGTGGTGGAGGCGTCCTCGGGTTCGACCGCGGTGAGCGAGGCGTACTTCGCCAAGCTGCTCGGTCTGGATTTCGTCGCGGTGATGCCGGCGAGCACCTCGCCGCAGAAGGTCGCGCTGATCGAGGCGCAGGGCGGCCGTTGCCATTTCGTGGAGCGTCCGCCGGACATGTACACCGAGGCGGCGCGGCTGGCGGCCGAGTGCGGCGGCCACTACATGGACCAGTTCACCCACGCCGAGCGGGCCACCGACTGGCGCGGCAACAACAACATCGCCGAATCCATCTTCGAGCAGATGGTGCTCGAGACGCACCCGGTCCCGGAATGGATCGTGGCGGGCGCGGGCACCGGCGGCACCAGCGCCACCATCGGCCGCTACATCCGCTACCGCAGGCATGCCACCAAGCTCGCCGTGGTCGATCCGGAGAACTCCGCCTTCTACGGCGGCTACGAGACCGGGGACGCCGGATATCAGACCGGCATGCCGTCGCGGATCGAAGGCATCGGCCGCCCCCGGGTGGAGCCCTCGTTCATGGGGCAGGTGGTGGACCGGATGATCGAGGTCCCCGACGTCGCCTCGATCGCCGCCATGCGACACGCCAGCCACGTGCTCGGCCGCCGCGTCGGCGGGTCGACCGGCACCAATCTGTGGGGCGTGTTCCACCTGATCGCGGAGATGCTCGCCGAAAAGCGCAGCGGCAGCGTGGTCACCCTGCTCTGTGACGGCGGAGATCGATACGCCGGAACCTATTTCGACGACGAGTGGGTCGCCGCCCAGGGTATGAGCCTGGCCGAGCCGACCGCCGTCCTCGACGAATTCCACGCCACCGGCATCTGGAACGGCTGAGCGCAACTCCGGCTTTGGCATTCCTCCCGTAGCGAAACGCCGCTCCCGCACGACATTGCGCGTCAATTTTTGTTGACACGCGCCGCGCGCGTCAATCAAAATTGACGTCATGACTGAGGCAACCACCCTGGCGGCCGCCGCGGGCAGTCCCGATCCCAAGGTCGGGTTGCGCGCCGTGCTCGCACTGCGTCGGCTGCTCGAACGGCTGGAGGCGATCCAGGTGACCAATGCCCGCGCGCAGGGCTGGTCATGGCAGGCGATCGCCGACGCGCTCGAGGTCAGCAAGCAGGCGGTCCACCAGAAGTACAACCGGAAAGGCAGAAACTGATGTTCGAACGGTTCAGCAGGTCGGCGCGGACGGCCGTGGTGATCGCGCAGGAAGACGCCCGTGAGCTGGGGTCGCCGAGCATCGAGGTCGAGCACGTGCTGCTCGGTCTGCTCGCACAGGGCGAGCCCGAGCTGAAGGCGTTGCTGGCGGACGCCGGGCTCACCCACGAGGGTGTGCTGAGCGCGTTGAACGTCGAAGCGCCCAGCGAGCCGCTCGGCGCCGAGGACGCCGAGGCGCTGCGCTCGATCGGCATCGACCTGGACGCGGTGCGCGAATCGCTGGAGGCAGGCTTCGGCCAGGACGTGCTGGACCGTCCGCTCCCCGAGCCGCGGCGCGGATTCCTCGGGCGGCCGCGGTGGACCAGCGGGCACATCCCGTTCACCAGGGACGCGAAGAAAGTGCTCGAGCTCTCACTCCGGGAAGCCCTCGCGCGCAAGGACAAAAGCATCGAATCCGGGCACGTGCTGCTCGGTATCCTGCGCGCGCCGAATCAGACCACGGTCGGCTTGTTCGGTGGCTCCGGGCCGATCCACGATCTGCGGCCGAAGGTGCACGCACTGCTCGACCGTGCGGCCTGACAAGCACGGAAACTTGTTTCCCGCCAGCGGCGGCGGGCCACCGGACTTAGCATGTGCGCATGCAGCTTGTGCTTCGGTTGATCATCAACGCGTTCGCCATATGGTTGGCCGCCGAATGGGTGGGCGGTATCGACATCCTGAGCCCGAAAGAGAACGGCACCGGCGGCGAGATTCTCGTCGCCCTTGCCATCGCGGTGGTGTTCACCGTGGTCAACGCGCTGGTGAAGCCCCTCGTGAAGCTTTTGTCGCTGCCGTTGATCGTGCTGACCCTCGGCCTGTTCCTGCTGTTGATCAACGCGCTGATGCTCTGGCTCACCGCGGAGATCACCGAACTCGCCGACGCCCCCGAGTACGGCCTCGTGGTGAACGGGTTCTGGGCCGCCGTCCTCGGCGGCATCATCATCTCGCTGGTGAACTGGGTTCTCGGCGTGCTCGTTCCCGACAACGACTGACGGACCGGTCAGGCGAAACCGAGCGCCAGCGCGGTCAGCGCCGACCAGACGAGCAGTGCGAGACCGGAATCACGCAGCGCCGGAATCAGTTCGAGGCCGTTGCCGCCCGACCGCACGGGTGCGTTGGCGCGCACCGCGAGCGGGAGGGCGAGCACGCCCACCAGGGCGAAGGGGGTGCGGACCACCAGCAGCAGGGTGACGACGAACGGCGCGGCCAGCAGCGCGATGTGCAGGGTGCGGGTGCGGGGATCGCCGAGCTTGACCGCGAGCGTGGTCTTTCCGGATTCGGTGTCGGTGGGGATGTCGCGCAGGTTGTTGGCGACCAGCACCGCGCTGGAGAACGAACCGACCGCCACCGCGAGCGCCGCACCCACCCAGTCGACGCGCTCGGCCTGCACGAACTGCGTGCCGAGCACGGCGACCAACCCGAAGAACACGAAGACCGCCAGCTCGCCGAAACCGCTGTAGCCGTACGGCTTGCTGCCGCCGGTGTAGAACCAGGCGCCCGCCAGGCAGGCCACGCCGACCAGCAGCAGCCACCACGCGGTCGTCGCGACGAGGATCAGGCCGAGTACGCCGCCGATCGCCAGGCTCAGGATCGCGGCGTTCTTGACCGCCGTCGGCGAGGCGAGCTTGGACCCGACCAGCCGCAGCGGGCCGACGCGCTCGTCGTCGGTGCCCCTGATGCCGTCGGAATAGTCGTTGGCGTAGTTGACGCCGATGATCAGGGCCAGCGAGACCAGCAGCGCCAGAACGGCTTTCCACCACACCGCGGCGTCGAGCGAGGCTGCGGCGCCGGTACCGGCGATGACCGGGGCGATCGCGTTCGGCAGGGTGCGGGGCCGTGCGCCCTCGATCCATTGCGCTGCTGTAGCCATGAACGCAGCCTAATAGGCGCAGCCGGGCGAAGCCCGCCGACAGCCCGCGCTCAGGCTTCGGCCGTCGCCTTCAGCCGGGTGAGTCCCTTCTCGAAGTCCTTGCCGACCAGCCGGTCCATCGAGATCACCTTGCCGAGCAGCGCCATCAGGCCCTGCTGCGTGCCGGTCATCCGCCAGACCACCTCGGTGGCGCGCGACTCGGTGGGGGTCAGCTCGAAGTCGACGTGGTTGGTCGCTTTGAAGGGCTTGAGGAACTCGAGACGGATGCCGATCTCGCCTTCCTCGTCGGAGACGATCTCCATGCTGCCCGCGCCCGCCTTGCGGTTGCCGCTCCAGGCGTAGTGCGCGCCGACGCCGGATGCCGCGCCGGAGTAGGTGCGCTGGAGCTGCGGGTCGAGATCCTCCCAGGGCGACCACTTCGTCCACTCCCGGAAATTGTCGATGAGCGCGTGGATGTGCGCGGGCTCGGCCGAAACGACGACCCGCCGGACCACTTCGAACTCAGCCATGCGCAAAGCGTAGGCGCAAGCCCGCCGTAATCCACGGAAGAAAACGATGTCAGTCTCAACCCGCTCCCTCGCATACGATGACCACGGCATGTTTCCAGATCGGCGCGGCCCTGAGGGCCCGAATCCCACCGCTACGCCGTCGGCGGGCGCATCGGTCGCGGTGGCCCTGCTCGGCGAGGTCGCGCTGCGCCGCGACGGCGCGCTCACACCCGTACCCGGCACGCGATCCCGGCTGCTGCTCACCGCGCTGGCCTTGCGACCCGGCCGCAGCCGCACCGCAGCGGGTCTGATCGACGACGTGTGGGCCGATCAGCCGCCCCGCGCGCCGATGAACGCGCTGCACACCCAGGTGTCGCGGCTGCGCTCGACGCTGCCCGACGGAGCGCTGGAGGTCGGCCCCTCGGGCTACCGGCTCACCTTCGCGCCCGACCAGGTCGACCTGACGCTCGGTGGTGCGTTGCTTTCCCGCGCCCGCGGCGAGCTCGCGGCCGGGGACGTCGCCGCCTGCCTGGAGTCGGTGCGCGAGGCGCGAGCGCTCTGGCGCGGCGAACCCGCCGCCGATCTGCCTCCCGGTGAGATCGCGGAGGAACTCGGCCGCGTCGCGGCCTCGCTGGCCGCCGAGCTGGACGCGGTGGAGCTGACGGCGCGTGAATCCGGTGGCGACATTCGGGGCGCACTCGAAATCGCGCGGCGCCGCGCGGCAGCCGAACCACTCGACGAACCCGCTCACCTGGACCTCATGCGCCTGCTCGCGCGGGCCGACCGGGCCAACGAGGCGCTGGAATCCTTCGCGGCGTTCCGGAATCGCCTCGCCGATCAACTGGGCGCGGACCCGGGCCGGGCGCTGGTGGAGTTGAACACCGCCATCCTGCGGGGTGAGGCGGTGGGCGCCCCGGAAGCTACGACGAACGGTGGAAGCGTCCCCTCCGACGGGCGGAGGCCCGTGACGCTCAGCGTCGTCGAGAACCCCGAATGGACAACCCCTTCCGGCCAGGACGAGTCGGCGCATGTCACAGCCGTCGGCCTCCCGGCACCGGACACGAGCACGTCGCCGCTGCACACGCAGCCCCGTTCCCGCTCCGACACCCCGCGCGAGGCCATCGGCTTGCGCGCCGCGCCGAACGCGCTGCTGGGCAGGGAAGCCGACCTCGACCAGCTCGTCGGGCTGCTGCGCGCCGCGCGGGTGGTCACCGTGCTCGGGCCGGGCGGCACCGGAAAGACCAGGGTGGCCAACGAAGTCGGCGCCAGGGTGGCGCGGCAGGAATCCGTGGTGCTGGTGGAGCTCGCGTCGGTGCGCTCGACCTCCGTCGACGACGCGCGGGCCGATATCGAGTCGGCGATCAGTACGACGCTCGGGATCGGCGAGGTGGTCCGCGAGCCGGGTCTGCTGCGGCCGGGGCGAATCGACACGGGCAGGCGGCTGCGCGACGCGTTGTCGGCCCGTCCGATGCTGGTGATCCTGGACAACTGTGAGCATCTCGTCGATGCCGTCGCCGAGGTCGTCGCCGACCTGATCGGCAGCTGCGACCAGCTCACCGTGCTGACCACCAGCCGCGCCCCGCTGGCCATCACCGCGGAGAGCGTCTATCCCTTGGCGCCCTTGGCCATCGACGCCGCGGGCTCGCCCGCCACCGACCTGTTCAGCGCGCGAGCCCGCGCGGTGCGGCCGACGGTGCGCCTCGACCAAGACGCCGTCGCCAGGCTGTGCGCGATGCTCGATGGTCTGCCGCTGGCCATCGAACTCGCCGCCGCCCGCGCCCGCACCATGAGCGTCGAGGAGATCGAGTCCCGGCTCGAGCACCGATTCGCGCTGCTGCGTGGCGGCGACCGTTCGTCACCGGAACGGCACCGCACGCTGCACGCGGTGATCGCGTGGAGCTGGAACCTGCTCGATCCGCCGCAACAGGCGACATTGCGCCGAATGTGCCGTTTTCCAGCGGGTTTCACGTCGATCGCCGCCGAGGCGGTGGCGGGCGGCCCGGACATCGACGACGTGGCCGCCGCGGTGGACGGCCTGGTGAGCCAGTCGCTGCTTACCGTGCTCGAGGACGAGGACGGCACGCGGTACCGAATGCTGGAGACGGTCCGTGAATTCGGCGAGGAACAGCTGACCAGCGTCGGCGAGGCCGAGCTCGTCATGCGGCGGATGTCGCGGTGGGCGGCCGAATACTCGGCCGATGCCGCCCTGCGCTACCGCACCGACGACCAGGTGACGACGGTGCTCTCGGTCGCCGCCGAACAGGACAATCTGGCGGGGGTGCTGCGCTACGCGCTGGACCGTGACGACGCCGCGACGGTGTATCGCGTGTTCCCGGTCCTCGCGATGCTGTGGATGATGCGCGGCGCGCACATGGAGCTGACGTCGTGGGCGCCGCGAGTGCTGCGCTGCGCGCCGGAGCCGGAACCCGCGCGCGGCGTCCTCGCGGATCTGCGGATGCTGGCCGGACTGACGATCGGAATACACCTGGTCTTCCTGAGCGCCGATCCGCGCCCGCTGGCCACCGTGCGGGCGCGCACCCGGGTGCTGCTGCGCACCGCTGTCGGCATGAACCCCGGGCTGCGCCTCCTCGGCGGACTGCTGATGGTGGACGCGTCCGGAAAAGGCGTGGCGCGCATGCTCGCCGACGGCGCGCGTTCCCCCGACCCGGACGTGCGGGTGGCCGCGCTCATCGCCCGCGCGAACATCAGGGAGAACGCGGGCGACGTGCACGGCTCGGCCCGTGACGGACTCGGCGCCCTGCGGGTGCTCGAGTCCTACGACCTGTGGGGCGTCGCCATGGTCTGTCAGCATCTCGGCCAGCTCGGCGGCCAGACCGCCCGCTACGCCGAGTCGGTGGACTACTACCGCAGGGCCGCCGCGGTGCTGCGCACCTTGCGGGCCCACGACGAGGCCGTGGAGATCCGCAGCTACCTCGCGGTCGCGTTGATCGGCGTCGGTCAGGTGGAGCGGGCGCGCGAGGAATTGGACTTCGCGCTCGGCGCGTCCGACGACCCGGCCTATGTCGCCCCGATCGACGATCCGAACGTCCGGCGCAACCATCGGCTGGCCACCGTGTCGGGCGGCGTCGCGGAACTCGCACTGGCCGAGGGCGACACGGACACCGGATTGCGGTACTACCGCAGGTCGCTGGAGCTGCTGGGCTGGCCGGACGAGGATCTGACGCCGGGGCCGGGCGGGCTCATGCTGGCCAGCGCGATGGTCGGCGCGCACGTGCTGTGCGGACGTGCCGAGGCGGCAACGGAACTCGCCGCCGAACTCACCGAGGGAGCGGCGGGCAGGCTGGCCCAGTTCTACGACCTGCCGCAGATCGGCGCGGTGGCATGCGCGGTCGGCTCGCATCGGCTCGCGATCGAGCCGGACGCCCCGGCCGGTCTGGAGCTGCTCGCGCTGTCGGCGAAGGTCGTCGCCCGGCAGGACTATCCCTCGATGATGGTGCGGCGGCACAGGGACTTCCACCGATCACGAGTCGGTGCCGAGCGGATGGACGCGGCCCTGCGGGCGGCCACCGGGCTGCGCCGCAGGACCGGAGCGGCACGGATCATCGCGCTGCTGCGCGAGTTGAGCGGAATGCTGGACGCTTAGCGACAGTCGGGCGAAGTCAGCCCACAAACCGCGGCACGGCCGGAGTGAACGCGGAGATACGCCCAGCGGAGACGACAAAGGGCCGGAACCCCTTTCGAGGTTCCGGCCGTGCGATGTCGATCAGGCTCTGCGCATGTACGCCTTGACCGTCAGCGGAGCGAAGATGGCGATCACGACCGCCGAGCCGACCAGCGACCACGCCAGGTTGCTGCCGTAGACGTTGCTGTTCATCAGCTCTCGGCACGCGTTCACCATGTAGTACACCGGGTTGACGTGGTTGATCCCCTGCATCCAGCCGGGCATGGTCTGCGCCGGAGCGAACGCGCCGGACATGAAGGTGAGCGGGAACATCACCATCATCGAGATGCCCTGCACACCAGCCGCGCTCTTGCCGGTCACGCCGACCAGCGCCCAGATCCAGCTGATCGCGAACGAGCACAGCACGATGACCACCGCGGCGACCAGAACGCCGAGCACGCCGCCGCCGGGACGGTAGCCGAGGCACAGGCCGACGATCACGGTGAGCGTGGTGGCGATGCCATAGCGCACCATGTCGGCGATCAGCGCACCGCTCAGCGCCGAGATGCGAGCGATCGGAAGCGATTTGAAGCGATCGAAGACGCCCTTGTCCATGTCCTCGCGCAGCTGGGTGCCGGTGACCACCGAGGTGAGCACCACGGTCTGCACCAGGATGCCGGGAATGATGAGTGGCAGGTAGTCGTGCGGGTTGCCCGCGATGGCGCCGCCGAAGATGTAGGTGAACAGCGCCGTGAACAGGATCGGCTGGATCGTCACGTCGAACAGCTGCTCGGGCTTGTGCTTGATCTTGAGAATGCCCCGGTAGGCCATGGTGAACGAGCTGGACACCGTCTGGCGGAGGCCGATTCGGTTGCTGGCTTCGGGGATTCGGATCGGTGCCGCCGTGGCGGCGGTCGGTGCGGTGAGGGTGGTCATGCCGCGCTCCGTTCGTTGTCGTCGGCCGGGTGGCCGGTGATGGTCAGGAAGACTTCGTCCAGGCTCGGCTTGCTCACCGTGATCTCGTCGATCGCGATGTCCCACTCGCGCAGCCGGACCAGCAGGTCGGTGGTGACGCTCGCGTCCGGCAGCGGCGCGGTGAGCCGACCGGCCTCGGGGGTGATCTGCGCGTCGGCGCCGAGGAAATCGCCGACGATACGGCGGGCGTCGGCGAGCTGGCCTCGGTCGACCAGGGTCAGATGCAGGGAGGAACCGCCGACCGAGGCCTTGAGTTCGTCGGCGGTGCCGTCGGCGATCACCTTGCCGCGGTCGATCACGGCGATCCGGTCGGCCAGCTGATCCGCCTCGTCCAGGTACTGCGTGGTGAGCAGCACCGTCGCGCCGTCGCGGACGAGGCGGCGGATGGTGTCCCACATCTGCGCGCGGGTGCGCGGATCGAGACCGGTGGTCGGCTCGTCGAGGAACAGCAGCGGCGGCGTGGCGATCAGGCTCGCCGCGAGGTCGAGGCGGCGGCGCATACCGCCGGAGAAGTTCTTCAGCGGCTTGTTCGCCGCTTCCGTGAGATCGAACTCCTCGAGCAGTTCGCTCGCCTTACGCCGGGAGTCGGCCCGGCTCAGGCCGAGCAGGCGGGAGAAGACGATCAGGTTCTCGGTGGCGGTCAGATCCTCGTCGACCGAGGCGTACTGCCCGGTGAGCCCGAGCAGCGACCGGACCGCGGTCGGCTCGGCGACCACATCGTGGCCGAAGATCCTGGCGCGACCGCCGTCGGGACGCAGCAGCGTCGAGAGCATCCGGATGGTGGTGGTCTTGCCCGCCCCGTTCGGCCCGAGCACTCCGTACACCGAGCCCTGCGGCACCGCCAGGCTCACGCCATCCACGGCCCGCTGCTCCCCGAACACCTTGACCAGTGCGTCGGCTTCGACGGCCAGTGCCGCATGTGGTGCGAAAGATTTCATGCCACGAACTCTGTCGCCCCCCGCTTGCACCGCCCTTACACCGCTATTGCACGCCCGCTTGCATCACACCGACAGGCGAACGAAGAGTCTGCGAGGAGGTCAGTTGGGGGACTGGGCGAGGAGCAGTTCGCGGAGTTTGGCTCGGTTGGGTTTGCCGGGGCCGTGCAGCGGCAGTTCGTCCAGGAGCGCCAGTTCGCGGGGGGCGGCAATGGCGTCGAGCTCGCGGACGACGTGATCGCGCAGTTCCTCGAGCGTGGGGGTGGCTCCCGCGGTGGGGACGACCGCGACCGCGACGCGTTGGCCGAGGCGTTCGTCGGGCAGGCCGAGCACCACGCACTCGCTGATGGACGGGTGCGTCACCAGCACGGCCTCGACGACCTGCGGGATCACCAGCAATCCGCCCGTCAGGATGGCCTCGTCCAGCCGTCCGGTGATCTGGAGCACGCCGTTGGCGAAAGTGCCCGCGTCCTCGGTGCGGAACCAGCCGGGTTCGGCGAAGGCGGGGTGGTCGGGCTGGCCTCGGTAACCGCTGGCGATCATGGCGCCGCCGAGCAGGACGCGGCCGTCTTCGATGCGCACCTTCGCGCCGTCGAGCGGCACGCCCTCGTAGACGCAGCCGCCGCAGGTCTCGCTCATGCCGTAGGTGCGAACGACGTTGATACCGGCGGCTTTCGCGCGCTCGTACACCGGCAGCGGGGTGGCCGCGCCGCCGACCAGCACGGCATCGAGATCGGCGAGCGCCTCGGCGGCGCCGGGTGCGTCGAGGGCCTTGATCAACTGGGTCGGCACCAGGGCGGTGTAGCGGCGCCGGCCGCGCATGCCTGCCACCGCGCCCGCCAGCGCCTCGGGGAGGAATCCGCCGGAGACGTCGAGCACGGTGGGTTCGGCGCCCGCCAGAATGCTGCGCAAGAGCACCTGGAGGCCCGCTATGTGGTGGGTGGGCAGCGCGAGCAGCCAGGCGCCCGGGCCGCCGAGGCGGTCATGGGTCGCGGTGCCGCTGGCGCGCAGCGCGGAGGCGCTGAGCATGGCGCCCTTGGGCACGCCGGTGGTGCCGGAGGTGGTGACCACCAGCGCCACGTCGTCGTCGATCGATTCGCCGGGGGAGAGCGCGTCGCTGAGCCGACGAGCCTCCCTGCGGTCGCTGGTCGGGATGGGCAGCCACGCGGGGCCGTTGCCCTCCAACGCTTCTCGCAGATGCGGTAGTACGTCGCCCAGTCCGGACCCGGTAGGCATCGGGAGCGTCCGCAAAGTGTTGCTCACGACTCCGCCTCGCTGAAGCTCTGGCGCTCACTCACGACCGCACCTCGCCGTCGCTCGGTTCCATCACGATAGGGATCGTGTCATGCCCGCGCCGTCGCGCGGGGAACGGGTCGGTTTGCTGGGGCGGCGCGCGCAGCGTGCGGCCGCCCCGAAGGAATGGGGCTCGGCTAAGCCAGACATCGAGACTGCGATTCACTCGTCGGACGGGTCGCGGAAGGCGGTCGCCCGGACATCGGCGGCCGGGCGTCCGCTAGAGCGCTATCGTCCTCGCCGAGGCAGCCCTTGGCAACTCGGCATTCGGACCTCGGTCCGATCCCCGCCCGTCGATCACTCGTCCGACCAGCGGGAATCCCTCCGGATCGGATGTTCGGGCGGAATTTCCACCAGCACCACCGGCACACCGTCCGGGTCGCGAATCCACATTTCGATCAAGCCCCATGGCTCCTGTTTCGGCGCCCTGTCGATCGGGATTCCCTTCAGTGCCAGCTCGACGGCGGCGGAGTCGACATCGCGCACCTGCAACCAGATAGCGCCGTCGAAGGCCGTCGACGCGCCCGTTCCGCCGTGCGCCGCGACCTCCACCAGCGACTGTCCAGCGAAGAAAACGGTTCCGCCCGGGTATTCCCTGGCGATCGCGAGACCGAGTCCGTCGCGATAGAACTCGAGCGTTTTCGCGTAGTCCGCCGGCCGCAGAATCACTCGGCTGCTGAGGATCTCCATGGGGCCAGTCCCTTCGTCAGAAGTACCAAGGGTAGGGCGACCAGTCCGGCTTGCGCTTCTCCAGGAACGCGTCGCGGCCTTCCACCGCTTCGTCGGTCATGTACGCCATCCGGGTGGCTTCGCCCGCGAACAGCTGCTGGCCGACCAAGCCGTCGTCGAGCAGATTGAACGCGTACTTCAGCATGCGCTGGGCCTGTGGGGATTTGCCGTTGATGTCGGCGGTCCACTCCAGCGCGACGTCTTCCAGCTCGGCGTGGTCGACGACCTTGTTGACCGCGCCCATCTGATGCATTTCCTCGGCGGTGTACGGGCGGCCGAGGAAGAAGATCTCGCGGGCGAACTTCTGGCCGACCATCTTTGCCAGGTAAGCGCTGCCGTAGCCGCCGTCGAAACTGCCGACATCGGCGTCGGTCTGCTTGAACCTGGCGTGCTCGCGACTGGCCAGCGTCAGGTCGCAGACCACGTGCAAGCTGTGCCCTCCGCCCGCGGCCCAGCCGTTGACCAGCGCGATGACGACCTTGGGCATGAAGCGGATGAGGCGCTGGACCTCGAGGATGTGCAGCCTGCCCGCCCGCGCTTGGTCGACGGTGTCGGCGGTCTCGCCGTCGGCGTACTGGTAACCGCTACGGCCGCGAATGCGCTGGTCACCGCCGGAGCAGAAGGCCCAGCCGCCGTCCTTGGGGCTCGGTCCGTTGCCGGTGATCAGGACCGCGCCGACATCGGAAGTCATTCGCGCGTGGTCGAGCGCCCGGTAGAGCTCGTCGACCGTATGCGGCCGAAACGCGTTGCGCACCTCGGGCCGATCGAACGCCACCCGCACCGTGCCCTGCTCGATATGCCGGTGATAGGTGATGTCGGTCAGATTCTCGAATCCGGGGACCGGTCGCCACAGCTTGGGATTGAACGTCACGCTTGTGATTATTGCCCGCGGCGAAAGATCCGGTGCCAGCGACTTCCGTGCATTTCGCCACCGTGGACTTGACGGTGTAAAACTACGCGTTACCGTGCAGGTATGAGCGAGCGAGTGAAACCTGTTCCAGATTCCGCCGCGGAGGCGCCCGCCGAATCGGATGCGCCGCGTTCCCCGGGGACGGCGATCCGCCCGCGCATCGATCGCAGCGCGGTGGACGAAAGCCGGTACGAAACGCACGGCGGATTCCCGAAGGTTTCCCGCGCCCGGATCGGTTCGAATTTCGGGCCTTTCGTGGAAGCCATGCGCACGCTGCAGGATCTGGCGGTCTCGGTCGACGCGCCCGACGAGGTGTTCGGCGCGGCGTTGGCGCAGGCACGCGAGCTCATCGAGTTGCTGGAGCCGCATCGCGCGCCGGAATTGCAGGGCCCGGCCGGGCGTGCGGTGGAACTGCCAGGGCGCGGCAGCCTGTTGCTGTTGCCATGGCGGGTGCTCTCGGCCGGACCGGACGGCATCACCATGACGGGCGAGTTTCGCCGTTTTCATCTCGGCGGCAACGGCGCGGCGCACGGTGGCGTGCTTCCGCTGCTGTTCGACGACCTGCTCGGCATGATCGTGCACTACGCGGGAAGACCGATCAGCCGGACCGCCTATCTGCACGTGAATTACCGCAAGATCACTCCGCTGGAACGGACGCTGACAGTATCGGGACGCGTCGACCGCGTCGAAGGCCGCAAAACCTTCATCACCGCCGAATTGCGCGATGAGCAGGGCGATTTGCTTGCGGATTGCGAAGGGTTGATGGTGCAGTTGCTGCCGTGGCAGCCGTGAGCGGAACTAGCCCGTGTGACCGCGCGCACCAGTGCGTATAGTGGCGTGCGCTCGTTCATCGACATCTATTTCGGAGGAACCTGAAAGTGGTTGCAGCACTGTCTGAATCCCTGCTCGACGACACGAAGCGCTCGGCCTTCCTTGCCGATGCCAAGGAGGTTCTGGACGCCGAGGTGTCGGATAAGGGCGGGGCGTCCGGCCTTGCGGTCAAGGGCGGCTACGCTGCGGTGAAGAAGATCAGCCCGTCCATCGTGCCGGACGCGCTGGAGTCCTTGGCGCCCAAGCTGGTCGAGCAGCTGGAGCCGTTCTGGCAGGAGTACCAGGCCGCGGGTTCGGGCCAGTTCGCCGACCTGCTCGTGTCCAAGTCCGACGAGGTCGCCGAAGCGCTCCTCTCGGTGACCGACGCCCGCGCCGACGCCTCCAGCCGCCCCGCGCTGCAGAAGGTGTACTCCTCGATGCGCTCCTCGGCCAAGAAGAACGTCATCGAGGCCCTCCCGCGCCTCGGCGACCTGGTGCAGCGCCACGCGAACTGATCGCACGCAGCAGACGCACGCCGAGCCCCGGCCGCCCGAGCTCGGCGTGCGACTGTGCTCATCGCGCGGTCACCGCGCATCCAGGTTCGATCCCGCCCTCCCAACCACTCGGAGGGTGAGCCTTACGAGCCACTTTCCGGCAGTCTCGCTTCCAAGTAGCCGAGACACATGCGCCGTGCGTCTGCGCAACCGCTCACATACCCGAGTAGCGCTCTCACACCCGACCCCAGCGCACACCGAATTCCGAACGCTCGATCCCACCCTCCCAACCACCCCCAGGGCGAGTCTTACGAGCCCGTTCGCGGCCGTCTCGCTTCCGAGCGGCCGAAGCGCATGCGACGAAGTCGCGAGTCTCGGCCGCTCGGAAGCGAGACATGAAGGGCCGCGAACCCCGCGCGCCAGCGCGCCAAAGACACTGTGACCAGGGTGACGGAGACGGCGCGGACACTGTCTGAGAGGCTGGAGCCGTGAACCCGTCTACCGCTCAGGCTCGAGTAGTCGTCGACGAACTTGTGCGCGGGGGTGTCCGCGATGTGGTGTTGTGTCCCGGTTCGCGGAACGCTCCGCTGGCCTTCGCGCTCCAGGCCGCCGACGCGGCCGGTCGGTTGCGGCTGCACATGCGCATCGACGAGAGGGCCGCGGGTTTTCTCGCCATCGGTCTGGCGATCGCAGGCAACAATCCGGTTCCTGTGGTGATGACCTCGGGTACCGCGGTGGCGAATCTCGGCCCTGCGGTGCTGGAGGCGAACTACGCGCGGATTCCGTTGATCGTGCTGAGCGCCAATCGGCCCTACGAGATGCTCGGAACCGGCGCCAATCAGACCGTCGAGCAGCTGGGTCTGTTCGGTAGCCAGGTGCGCGCCACCATCAGTCTCGGGCTGGCCGAGGTCGATCACAGTGGCAACGGAAGCGGCCCGTACGGACAGCAGAACAGCGTGTGGCGCTCGGCGGTGTGCCGGGTGCTCGCCGCGGCCCGCGGCACGCGATCGGGCAACGCGGGCCCGGTGCATTTCGACATTCCGCTGCGCGAGCCGCTGGTGCCGGACCCCGTGGCGGCCGCCGGTCCCGAAGGACGCGCAGGCGGGCAGCCGTGGACGGCGACGCAGTACGCGACGCTGGATGTGCCGCTCGACATCGATCTGACCCCGGACACCGTGGTGATCTCCGGGCACGGCGCGGGTCTGCGCCCCGAGTTGGCCGAGCTGCCGACCGTCGCGGAGCCGACCGCGCCCATGCACGGCCCGGCGCTGCACCCGCTCGCCCTGCCGTTGCTGAAGCCGAAGCAGGCCATCATCACCGGTCGCCCGACCTTGCACCGGCAGGTGTCGAAGGTGCTGGCCGATCCGTCCGTCACCGTCTTCGCGTTGACCACCGGCCCGCGCTGGCCCGATGTGTCGGGCAACGTCGTCGGCACCGGCACCCGCGCGATCACCGCGGGAGCGCCGCGCGCGGAGTGGCTCGCGCACTGCCGCGAAGTGAGCGACAACGCCGAGCAGGTGGTGCGCGCCACGCTCGCCGGGCACCCGAAGCCGACCGGCCTGCACGTGGCGGCGGTCGTCATGGACGCACTGCGCGAGGGCGATCAGCTACTGCTCGGCGCATCCAATCCGGTGCGCGACGCGGCCCTGGTCTCGCATCCGCGGCCCGGCATCAAGGTGCTGTCGAACCGCGGTGTGGCGGGCATCGACGGAACTGTGTCGACGGCCGTCGGCGCGGCGTTGGCGCACGGCGGACGCACCGTCGCGCTGATCGGCGATCTGACCTTCCTGCACGACGCCTCGGGCCTGCTGATCGGGCCTGGCGAGCCGCGGCCGGTCGACCTGACGATCGTGGTCGCCAACGACGACGGCGGCGGCATCTTCGAGCTGCTCGAACAGGGCGACCCGCAGTACGCGGGCGTCTTCGAGCGCGTCTTCGGCACGCCGCACGGCATGGATCTGGCCGCGCTGTGCGCCGCGTACCGCATCCCGCACCGGCAGGTGGATTCCCAGCAGCTGGCGGCCGAACTGGCCGGGCACGCGCACGGTCTGCGGGTGCTCGAGGTGGCCACGGAGCGGTCGAGCCTGCGCGAGCTGCACGCCGCGGTGCGGGCCAGGATCGCGACCTAGGCTATTCGGCGTCGCGGTCCTCGTCGTCGATCGGCACGGGAATGGACTGCTCGATGATGTCGGCTTCGTTCGCCTGCCAGACGTCGCGATCGACGGCGTCGCGCGTCGCGCGTTCGACGCCGGTTTCCGCGGCGGCCCGGTCGTCGGTGTCGTCCGTCTGATAGGCGGGCGTGGACTGCTCCACGCGATCGGCCTCCGGGGCGTCGTCCAACGTGCGCGGCGTGCTGCGATCGATCATCGTGTGCTCCTCTCCGCTGGTGCTCTCCCGCAGCGGGTATACCCATTCGAGGAAGCGGACAAAAGTCCAACAGTGTCGAGAATGCTCCGACAGCGAGTTTCCGGCAACCGTCCGCGCCGGATGTCTTCATTCCCCCTCGACGGCCGCGCCCCCGTTCACCGGATGTTCGACCAGCGCCAGCGTGCGCCCGGCCATGAACCGCGCCGTGCGGACGGCGACCCCGGTCCGCGTCACCTCGCTGACTTCGACCACTCCGCGCGCGATGCGCACCTCGACCCGCCGCCCCGCACGGGTCGCGGCGATTTCGTAACTGCGAGAGCCGTCGCCGACGTCGACGACGATCTCCACTCGATCACCCTTCATCCACCAATTCTCCTCTTTTCCAGCACTTTTCGCGGTTACGAGTTGATCGCGGAGGCGTTCGCGGGCCCGTTTCGGCGGCGCAGGATCGCGGCGGGACCGATGAATTCCGCGGCCCCGCACGGTCTCAACTCACGCAGACAACTCGCATCCGGCAGGAGACCCGATGACATCCACGTTCGATTTCGAGCCCGCCGCCACCGCATTGGAGACCGTGGTCGCGGGCATCTCCGACGACCAGCTCGACGCCGCGACGCCGTGCGTGGGCAGCACCGTCGCCGCGCTGCTCGACCACGTGCTCGCGCTGACCGAGGCGTTCCGGCAGGCGGCGACCAAGGAATCCGTCGGCCGCAGCGTCCCGCCCGCCGTCGCGCGGGACTCGAAACTGCCCGAGGACTGGCGTACCCGAATCGCGGCCCAGCTGAAGGAGTTGGTCGCCGCGTGGCGGGAACCGGGCGCGTGGGAAGGCGAGACCGAGGCGGGCGGCGTCCGGGAAGCCGCGATCGTGATGGCCGTGATCGCGCTGGACGAGATCGTCGTGCACGGCTGGGACCTGGCTCGCGCCACCGGCCAGCCGTTCACCTGCGCCGACTCCGACGCCGCGATCTTGTTCGAATTCCTCCGCGAAACGCCGTCGACCGGCACGCCCGGACTCTTCGGTCCGGTTGTCGAGGTCCCCGCCGACGCGTCCGCCCTCGATCGCGTGATCGGCCTGACCGGTCGCGCCCCTAGCTGGTCCGCCTAGGCCGCGTTCCGGAAGTCCGGTCGCACCCAGCGGCGCTGTCAGTCGGTGTCGGCGGACGGCCTCGTGACGAACGTGCCCGCGGCGACGGCGTCCATGGCGGCTCGAACGGCGGTGTCGGCGACGGCCTCGTCGATGGGGTCGCCGCTGGCCAGCAGGCGGTAGTAGAGCGGAGCGGAGACCGCGGAGAGGACCGCGCGCGGATCGGTGCTCTCGGGCGCCTCGCCGCGCGCGATCGCGTCCTCGACGCACGGCGCCCATTCGGTGAGGCGGACGTCGTAGAAGCGCCGCAGCGCCGCCGAGGTGACCGGGTCGCCGGTGGCCGCGGCGATCACGGCCTGGAAGAGGCGGCTCTGGCGCGGGTCGGTCAGCGTCTCGGCGACCAGGCGCGCGTTGGCGGTGAGATCGCCGCGCAGCGAACCGGTGTCGGCGCGCGGCAGCGACTGCTCGGCCATGTCGTCGAGCAGATCGGCGACGAGCCCGGCCGGGGTGCCCCAGCGGCGGTAGACGGTGGTCTTGCCGACGCCCGACGCCGCGGCGATCTCCGCCAGATCCAGTGTCGCGAAACCGCGTTCGGCGAGCAGGTCGCCCGCGGTGCGCAGGACGGCCTCGCGTATGCGCGCGGTGCGCCCACCTGGGCGAACCGAGCCGGGAGCGGGGTCTTCGGAGGTCATAACGGGACTCCAGTTCCATTTGTGCCGAACGGCGTGTACCGTTCGAAGGTGTTAACGGAACTATAGACCCTTTAGGAGGGCGGTCCTGTGAATCTTCGGACTGTGGACACGCAGATGGAGTACCGGCGGCTGGGCGCATCGGGTCTGCTCGTCCCGGCGCTGAGCTTCGGCGCGGGCACCTTCGGCGGTCGCGGCGAACTGTTCGGCGCGTGGGGCGACACCGATGTGGAGCAGGCGCGGCGGCTGATCGATATCAGCCTGGACGCGGGCGTCACGATGTTCGACACGGCCGACGTCTACTCCGACGGCGCCTCGGAGGAAGTCCTGGGCGCGGCCATCAAGGGCAGGCGGGAGCGGCTGCTGCTGTCCACCAAGGCGGGTCTGCCGACCGGGCCGGGACCCAGCGACGCGGGTTCGGGCCGCGCCCGGCTGATCGGCGCGGTCGAAGGCTCGCTGCGCCGCCTCGGCGTCGACCACATCGACCTGTTCCAG
This sequence comes from Nocardia sp. bgisy134, assembly GCF_057708325.1. NCBI lineage: Bacteria > Bacillati > Actinomycetota > Actinomycetes > Mycobacteriales > Nocardiaceae > Nocardia > Nocardia sp. bgisy134. Next base: position 15,507 of record NZ_JBYIRW010000006.1, on the reverse strand, counting down.
CTGCACGCCTTCGACGCGCACACCCCGGTCGAGGAGACGCTCGCCGCACTCGACGACCTGGTGCGCGCGGGCAAGATCCGCTACCTCGGGGCCTCCAACTTCGCGGGCTGGCAGCTGATGAAATCCCTTGCCGCCGCAGATCGCAACGGACTGACCCGCTACGTCGCGCACCAGGTGTACTACTCGCTGGTCGGCCGCGACTACGAGTGGGAGCTGATGCCGCTCGGCCGGGACCAAGGCGTCGGCGCGGTGGTCTGGAGCCCGCTCGGCTGGGGCAGGCTCACCGGCAAGATCCGGCGCGGCCAACCACTTCCGGCGGGCAGCAGGCTGCACCGGACCGCCGAGGCCGGTCCGCCCGTCGACGACGAGCTGCTCTACGACGTGGTCGACGTGCTGGACGAGATCGCCGCCGAGACCGGCAGGACCGTCCCGCAGATCGCGCTCAACTGGCTGCTCACGCGCCCCACCGTGGCGACGGTCATCGTCGGCGCGCGCAACGAGGAACAGTTGCGTCAGAACCTCGGCGCCGTCGGCTGGCGCCTGGACCCGGAGCAGCTCGCCCGCCTGGACAAGGCAGGCGCCGTCACCCCGCCGTACCCCTACTACCCGTACTACCGCCTGCCGGACTTCACCCGGCTCAATCCGCCTGTGGTGTAGCGGGATTCGGCCCGCCTCTGGGCGGGCCGCTCCGCGGTGGCTCAGTACACGTCGCGCACGTAACGCTTTTCGGCGACGAGCTGCTTGCGGAACGCCAGCGCGCCGTCCTCGTCCAGCTTGCCGTGGATACGGGCGATGGCGAGCAGCGTGTCGTCGACGTCCTTGGCCATGCGCGCCGCATCGCCGCACACGTAGAAGTGGGCGCCGTCGCGCAGCCACGACCACAACTCGGCGCCGTGCTCGATCATCCGGTGCTGCACGTAGATCCGCTCCCGCTGGTCGCGGGAGAACGCCAGGTCGAGACGGGTCAGGAAACCGGTGCGGAACATGTCCTCCAGCTCCGCGCGGTAGTAGAAGTTCTGCGCCGCGTGCTGTTCGCCGAAGAACAGCCAGTTGCGGCCCGTCGCGCCCAGCGCCCTGCGCTCGTGCAGGAAGCCGCGGAACGGGGCGATGCCGGTGCCGGGTCCCACCATGATCATCGGCGCCGTCGGGTCGAGCGGCGGCCGGAAATGCGGTGCGCGCTGCAGGAAGATCGGCACGGTGGCGTCGGCGGACTCGTCCGACACCCGGTCGGCGAGGAAGGTGGAACACACTCCGCCGCGCCGGGCGGTCGGGCCGGAGGGCTCGCCGTAGCGCACCACGCCGACCGTCAGCTGCACCTCGTCCGGGCTGACCAGCGGACTCGACGAGATCGAATACTGGCGCGGCTGGAGCTTTTTCAGCGCGCCGAGCCATTCCACCAGATCGGCGCGCACCGGGAAGTCGCGCAGCACGTCGACGCCCTGGCGATCCCACAGATAGCTGTCCAGCTCGTTGCGGTTGTCCCTGCGCAGCAGCTTGGCGAGCTGGTTGCTCGGGTTGCGTTCGCCGATGAAGCCGAGCAGGTCGTGGCTGACCTTGGTGATGTCGTACCGGGTGCGCAGCGCTTCGGTCAGCGGCATCTCCAGGTCGTCCACCTCGATGACGCGCCTGCCGTCCAGGCCCGTGGCGGTGAGCCACTCCTCGACCAGCGACGGACAGTTCGACGGCCACACGCCGAGCGAATCGCCCACCTCGTAGCCCGCGTCCAGGCCTCGCAGATCGAAACCGAACTGGCGCACCTCTTTCGGCGATCCGGCGCGCGAGAGCTGTTCGTTGCGCACGAGCGGTGCGGCCACCGGCGCGTTGCGGGTGAACCGGGCGGGCGCGGCGCGCAGGGAACGTGCCGGAGCCGGGGCATCGGGCCTGGTGAGCACCATGGTGCCGCCGGAACTCGCGGCGCGCACCGGTGGGCGCAGGCCTGAACCACCAGAGGGAGCCGGACCGTCACGGTCGTCGGGGCCGCCGTCGTTCCCGCCGCCGCCGTTGTCGTTCCCGCCGCCGAACGCGCCGAGCACCGCGTCGAGCCAGCGCGCCGCGGGCTCGTCGTAGTCGGGTTCGCAATCCACCCGGGGCAGCAGCCGGGTCGCGCCGCGTTCGGCCAGCTTCTCGTCCAGCTTGCGGCCGTGCCCGCAGAAGTCGTCGTAGGAGGAGTCGCCGAGCGCGAGAACGGCGTAGCGCAGGCCGGTGAGCCGGGTCGCGCTGTCGGTGAGCCTGGCCCAGAAGTCCACGCCGTTGTCCGGCGGACCGCCGTCGCCGAAGGTGCTGCTGATGAACAGGGCGTCGCCGGTGAGCGCGCCGAGATCGTAGGAATCCATCTCGAAAAGCCGCGGCGTGAAGCCGGATTCGGCCAGGCGCTCGGCCGCCGCCGCGGCGAACTCCTCGGCGTTGCCGGTCTGCGAGGCCCACAGCACCGTGACCGGCCGCTGCTCCGCCGGGGGAGCCGGGACCTCGGACGACAGCGCGCCGCGCGAGTACATGCCCGCGAGCAGTCCGTCGATCCAGAGCCTGCTGCGGGTGGACAGCGGCGCGGTCTCCGGCAGCACCGGCTGACCGACCACCGGCAGCGAGTGCAGCGCGGCCAGATACCCGCTGAGGTAGATCTGTTCGGTGTCGGTGAGCGTCGGCGCGACCCCGCTGTCCAGCCCGAGCATCACCGCGAGCGGATGCGCGCCCGCCTGCGACGCGGAAACCCCTTCGGCGACCGGAGTCTCGGCCTGCTTCATCGGCGCGACGCGGCGCAGCGAGACGGCGCACTGCTTGAACTCGGGTTGCAGCGAGGCCGGGTCGACGGCGTCGTTGGTGACGGCGTTGATGGTCAGGTACTCACCCTGTTCGTCGTTCCAATGGAATGGCGCGAAGCAGTCGCCTGGGCGCACCCGGTCGCTGATCTGCACCGGAAGCACGGCTCGGCCACGGCGGGAAGCGATTTCGAGCTGGTCACCAGCGCCGACGCCGAGCCGCTCGGCGTCCTCCGGATGCACCTCGAGGAACGGCTGCCCGGTCAGCTTGGTGAGCTTGGCGATCTTGCCGGTCTTGGTCATGGTGTGCCACTGGTGTTGCAGGCGACCGGTGTTCAGCACGAACGGGTAGTCATCGTCGGGCATTTCCTCCGGCGGCAGGTGCGGGCGCGGCCAGAACATCGCGCGGCGGCTCGCGGTGGCGAAGGCCAGACGCGGGCGGTGGCCCTCGTCGTCGACGAAAAGATCCTGGCTGACGCCGTCGTTCAAGTAGCGGATCGGGTTGCGGCGCTTGCCGGGTTCGGCGCACGGCCACTGCATCGGGCCATCGCGCAGCGCGTCGAAGCTCATGCCGCGCAGGTCGTAGCCGGTCGCCGGATTGGCGAAGCCCTGGATCTCGGCGAAAACCTCGGCGCTGGAAGCGTATTCGAAGCCGGGGAAGCCCATGGCCGTGGCCACCTGCGCGATCAGCAGCCAGTCCGGCCGCGCGTCGCCGACCGGGTCGACCGAGCGCTGCAACAGCGTGACATTGCGTTCGGAGTTCACCATCACCGCGTCGGCCTCGGCCCACAGCGTGGCGGGTAGCAGCAGGTCGGCGTAGGAGTTGGTGGCGGTGTCGGTGTAGGCGTCCTGCGCGATCACCAGCTCGGCGGCTTCGAGGCCCGCGATCACCGTCTTCCGGTTGGCCACGGAGGCAACCGGATTGGTGCAGATGATCCACGCCGCCTTGATCTCGCCCTCGGCCATGCCGCGGAACATCTCGATGGTGCCCGGCCCCGCCTCGGTGCGAATGGTGCCGGGGTGCACGCCCCATGCCGTCTCCACGAAGGTGCGGTCGGCGGGCGAGAGCAGTGAGCGCTGACCGGGCAGGCCGGGGCCCATGTAGCCCATCTCGCGTCCGCCCATGGCATTGGGCTGGCCGGTCAGCGAGAAGGGCCCGCTGCCGGGACGGCAGATGGCCCCGGTGGCCAGGTGCAGGTTGCAGATCGCGTTGGTGTTCCAGGTGCCGTGGGTGGACTGGTTGAGTCCCATCGTCCACAGCGTCATCCACTCGCCTGCCTCGGCGATCCAGCGCGCCGCGGTGCGGATGTCCTGTTCGGCGAGGCCGGTGATCTCGGCGACTTCGGCGGGTGGATAGTCGGTGAGGAAGTCGGGCATGGCGTCCCAGCCCTCGGTGTGCTCGGCGATGAATTCCTTGTCGATGTCGCCGTTGGCGACGAGCAGGTGCAGCAGGCCGTTGAGCAGCGCGAGGTCGGTGCCGGGGCGCAGCTGGAGGTACAGGTCGGCGCGCGCGGCGGTGTCGGTGCGGCGCGGGTCGGCGACGATCAGCTTGGCGCCCGTCTTCAGCCGGTCGGCCATGCGCAGGTAGAGGATCGGATGGCAGTCGGCCATGTTCGCGCCGATGACGAAGAACAGGTCGGCGTGCTCGAAATCGTCGTAGGAGCCGGGCGGCCCGTCGGCGCCTAGCGACTGTTTGTAGCCGGTGCCCGCGCTGGCCATGCACAGTCGCGAGTTGGCCTCGATGTGCACGGTCCGCAGGTAGCCCTTGGCCAGTTTGGTGGCCAAGTACTGCGCTTCCAGCGACATCTGCCCGGAGACGTACAGCGCGATGGCGTCGGGCCCGTGCTCGTCCAGGATCGCGCGCAGCCGATCGGCCGCCTCGCGCACCGCGGCGTCCACGGCGATCGGCGTCGGCTCCTGCCCGCGCTCGGGACGCCGATAGGCGGTGGCCATTCGGCCGGGCGTCCGCATCAGCTCCGCGTGGGTGGCGCCCTTGGTGCAGAGCCTGCCCGCGTTCGCGGGATGCAGCTTGTCGCCGCTGACCTTGGCGATCACCGGCGCCCCTTCGGCGCCCGGCTTGGTCTCGACCGTGATGCCGCAACCCACGCCGCAGTACGAGCACGCCGTTCTGGCGGTGCCCGGCGCGGGGCTGCTGGCTGCGTCCGACATGCCACCGATCATGCGGAACGCCGATTGCGCCGGATTTACCGGACGTTATCGCCAGGTGACAATTCTCCTCACAGCCAACAATCGCGGCTGTGAGCTGTGTCGTCGGTCACGTCGCCGCAGCTCAGCGCGGTTGCTCCGATGTTTCGGCCGTGAGCCGTTCGGTCTCGGCGCGGTGGACGGCGAGTGCGGTGCCGAGGAAGTCGAGGATGAGGTCGAGCTGGTCGGCGTCGTAGCGGCGCAGCGCCTGGGCTCCCGCGATGCCGACGGGTACGAAGATGTCGGCCGCGGCGGCGCGTGCGGCGTCGGTGGCCTCGACGAGCACCCGGCGGCGGCTGGCCGGGTCTTGATTGCGGGTGACGAATCCCGCGCGTTGCAGCCGATCGATGACCGTTGTGGTGGCGCCGGGGCTGAGTTTCAGCTCGGCGCTCAGTTCGCCCGCGGGCAGCGGTCCGCGTCCGAGCACGATGTCCAGGCAGCGCAGATCCGTGCGGTTGAGGCCGAGCCGGGCGGCGGCGGCCTCGTCGAAGGTGTCGAAGCTGCGCTGGAGCAGTCGCAGCTGTTCGCCGACCGCGTCGATCCTCTCATCTTTCGACATTCGAACCTTTCTGTTATCTTATTGTTCGACAGTCAAAACATTAGCACGGAGCAACGCACCATGAACCACACTCTCGATCGCACCGGCGACGACACCCTGATCCGCGACCTGTTCCAGCGCTTCATGCGGGCGTGGACCGACAACGACGCGGCCGCCTTCGGCGCGCTGTTCACCGAGGACTCCGACTACGTCTCCTACGACGGCACCCGCGCCATCGGACGCGCGGAGCATCAGCGCAACCACGACCAGTTGTTCCGCGGCGTGCTCGCGGACTCGGCACTGGTGGGTGACCTCGAATCGATCCGCTACCTCACGCCCGACGTCGCCGTCCTGTACGGCACCGCGTCGGTGCTGATGCCGTGGCGTTCCCGGCTGCCGAAGCGCAGGCTCTCCCGGCAGACCGTCGTCGTGGCGCGCACCCCCGACGGCTGGCGCATCGCCGCCATCCACAACGGACGCGTCCGCCCGGTCACGGTTCCCGCCCCGGAATCCTTCCCCTCGCGGATGTCGCATCTGATGACTCGCGTCGCCCGCCGCCTCGGCCTCGGTCGCCGCCCGGCGGTGGCCTGAAAGTCCCAGGCCGTGGCCTGAAAGCCCCCAGGCCGTGGCCTGAAAGCCCCAGCGCGGCCGGTTCGACGCGGCCGCCCTGGGGAAGATCCGGCGCTCAGCCCAGTTTGTAACCCCGGTGCAGTGCGACGACACCGCCGGTGAGGTTGCGCCACTTGACCGACGACCATCCCGCCTTGGCGATCCGCATGGCCAGCTGCCGCTGGTTCGGCCAGGCCCGAATCGATTCCGCCAGATACACGTACGCGTCGGGGTTGCTGCTGACCGCCCGCGCCACCTGCGGCAGCGCCTTCATCAGGTACTCCATGTACACGGTGCGGAACACCGGCACGATCGGCGTCGAGAACTCGGCGACCACCAGCCGCCCGCCCGGCTTGGTGACGCGCAGCATCTCGCGCAGCGCCAGATCGGGATCGGCGACATTGCGCAGACCGTAGGAGATGGTCACCGCGTCGAAGGAATCGTCGGCGAAGGGCAGCGCCATGGCATCGCCCGCGACCATCGGCACACCGCGGAACCGTCCCGCCGCGAGCATGCCCTTGGAGAAGTCGGCCGCCACGCACCAGGCGCCGGACTTGCCGAATTCCAAGGTGGAGACGCCGGTGCCCGCCGCCAAGTCCAGCACCCGCTCGCCCGGCCGGAGCCCGAGCGCCTTGCGGGTCGCCCAGCGCCAGTAGCGGTCCTGGCCGGCGGAAATGACGGTGTTGGTGAGGTCGTACCGCTTCGCGACCCCGTCGAACATCGACGCGACCTCGCTCGGCCGCTTGTCCAGTGAGGCTCGACCTGCATGCGTATTCGCCACGTCAACGACCTTAAGGGACTGCCCTTTACGGACCCGCGTGTGACCGCTCACAGAGCCGATATTCGCCCGTCGGGCGCCGGGCTCACGCCGTATTCGACAGGCGGAAGTCCTGGCCGGTGACGTCGGTGTAGTGCGCCATCAACTCGTCACAAATGGCAGGCCAGGTTCGGTGCAGTACGGACTTGCGGGCGGCGCTGGCGAAACGGGCGCGCAGTGCCGGGTCGCGCAACGCGGCCACGGCGCTGGGTAGCAGTTCGGTGAAGCGGTCGACCGGAAGCAGATAGCCGTTGCGGCAGTGCGCGATGAGGTCGCGCGGACCGCCCGCGTCGGGCCCGATGACCGGGACGCCGGAGGCGAGCGCCTCCTGCACGCCCTGGCAGAAGGTCTCGTGCTCGCCCGCGTGCACCATCACATCCAGGCTCGCGTACGCCTGCGCGAGTTCGTCGCCGCCCAGTTCGCCGGTGAAGACCGCGCCGGGCATGAGCCGGGCCAGCCGGTCGCGTTCCGGGCCGTCGCCGACGATCACCAGCTGAATGCCGGGGTCGTCGGCCAGTACGGCCAGTCGCTCGACGTGCTTCTCCGGGGCCAGCCGACCCACGAATCCGACCAGCAGCCGCTCGTGTCCGCCCAGCCAGCGTTCGCGCAGGTCCGCGCGGTGGGCCGAGGGGGTGAACCGGCCGATGTCCACGCCGCGGCCCCACCGGTGCACGCGCGGGATGCCGTGCCTGGCCAGGTCTTCCGCGGCCGCGCGCGACGGCGCCAGCGTGCGGGTGGCGCCCTCGTGGATGCGCTTGGTCCAGACCCATGCCGCGCGGCTGGCCAGTCCGAGTCCGTAGCTCTTGGCGAAGCCGGCCACATCGGTCTGATACACCGCGACCGTCGGCAGATCCAGTCGCAGGGCCGCACCGAGCCCGCCCGCGCCGAGCAGGAAGGGGGAGGCCAGATGCACCACGTCGGCGTCGAATTCGGCGATCGCGGCGGTGATACCCGGCTGCGGCAACCCGACCGGCAGCGAGCTGACCTTGGGCACCATCACCGCGGGCACCCGGTGTACCGGGAAACGACCGTGCGCCCATGCGGCGGCGGGCAGGCCGCGCGGTGTGTCGGGTGCGATCACCAGCGCCTCGTGTCCGTGCTTGTCCAGATGATCGAGCACCCGGAGCACCGAGTTGACGACGCCGTTCATGTTCGGCAGGAAGGACTCCGAAACGATGGCTACGCGCACCACCTCAGCGTGACCCGCGCAGCGCGCGCCGCAGCCACGCGGACATGAAGGGCGCGGAAAGTTCCGGCGAACTCCTCGCGCTGTCGCAGACAGTCCCCAGCGCGTCAGATGTGCAGCGCCCGCAGCTGCGGGTCGGCCAGCCGCTCCTCGGTCGCGATCGCACCCAGCGCCGTACGCAGCGTATTCACCGCATCCGCGCCGAGTTCGCGCACGAGGCGCTGCTCCCGGTTCCGGTGGAAGCGCCGCGCGGCGGCGAGTGCGGCGTTGCCGCGTTCGGTGAGGTAGAGGAGTTTGGCGCGGCCGTCGGCCGGATCGGGGCGGCGTTCCACGTACCCGCGCTGCTGCATGTCGTCGACGATCTGTGCGGCGCCCTGCTTGCTGATCGCGAGCCGTTCGGCCAGCTCGCTGACGTTCATCGGCCGTTTCGTCAGGCAGCGGAACACATAGCCGTCGGAACGGCCCGTGTCGTCGAAACCCTGCTCCGCCAAGGACGCTCGCAGTTCGACGACGAACTGCTCCCAGGCGAGGCCGAGCAGGATGCCGAGATCCGGGTCTTGCGGTGTGGATGCCATCCCGTCATGATAGACAAGCCAACTTGATCAAGTTGGCTTGTCTATCTTTTCGTGGGAGTTTCCATGCATGTCATCAAGGCCGCCGAAGCGCAGCGCTTCGAGCTTCCCGGCATCGAGTTCAGCGCCATGGCGGCGCCGAGCCGCGGCTCGGCGGACATCTGTACCTGGCGTCTCACCGTCGCGCCGCACCGCGACAGCGACGACGCGCACGTCCTGGACCGCGACGAGATCTTCCTCGTGCTCTCCGGAGTACTGGAGGTCAGCGGTCAGCGGCTCGCCGTGGGCGATGTCGCCATCGTGCCCGCGGGCGAGCCGATCTCGGTCGCCAACCCGTCCGGCGAACCGGCCGTGGCGCACGTCGCGATCGCCGCCGGATTCCAGGCCACCATGGCCGACGGCAGCAAGCTCAGCCCGCCGTGGGCGCAGTGACCCGCTGCTCGGGCTCGCGCCTGCCCGCGCGGACGATCAACCACAGCGCGGGCAGGGCCAGCGCCCACACCACCACGATCACCGAGAGGGCGGGCTGGATCGCGACCCGGACGTCACGACCCGCCACCCGGACCAGATCGGGATCGCTGCGGCTGTACTCGACGTTGATGCGCTCGCCCGCGGTCAGGTTGGTCGGATACAGCACGCCGACCTTCGGATTGTGCGTCTCGCCGTCGGGCGTGACGTAGATGACCGCCGAGCGCAGCCTGCCCGCCGAGAGCACCTCGCCGGTGGTCACCCCGCGGTCGGAACTGATCAGATAGTCGTTGCGCCAGGCCGCGAGCACCAGCAGCACCATGAGCACACTGACAACAGCCGCGGCGGTGAGTACGCCGATTCTCGCCCGCCGCAGGCGGACGGTCCGCCTTACGGACTGGGTGGTTTCCGACACCGCAACAGGCTACCGATGGACTCGGCTAGCGTGTGCGCCCATGTCCCGAAAATTCAGCTTCACCGTGCCTTACACCGTTCCGGTCGAAGATCTTCACCGGGCACTCACCACCGACGACGTCTGGCGCTCCCGCTTCGCGGGGGCCGAGACCGCGACACTCGAGCTGTCGCATCCGGGCGGCGCGGGCACCATCCGCATTCACATGACCGAAAAGGCTCGTCAGGACAAGATTCCCGGGATCGTACGCAAAGTACTCAAGAACGAACTGGTGCTCTCGCGCACCGACGACTGGCAGGCGTTGGACGGCGAGATCGCCAAGGGCGTCTTCCAGGCCGACACCGCGGGTATCACCACCCGGATGTCGGGCTCCTACGAACTGCGCCCGACCGCCGAAGGCAGCGAGATCGAGGTCGTCGGCTCCGTCGAGGTGAAGGTGACGCTGGTCGGCGGGGCCATCGAGCCGCTGGCCGAGCAGCTGTTCCACCGCGTGCTCAACAGCGAGCGCAAGTTCTTCGAGGAGTGGTTCGGCGCGCAGGCGACCGCCTGACCTATTCCGTCGAGTCGGGCGCCCCGGCGCGGGGCGCCCGACGTTCGTCCGCCCGTCACTGCTCGGTGAAGTTCCGCGGATCGAACTCCTTGTTCTCCACCAGCACCAGCCAGTTGCCCGAGTTGTCCCGGATGATCGCCTCGGTGCCGTACGGACGCTCGGCAGGCGGTTGGATGAACTCGACACCCTTGGCGGTGAGCTCCTCGAAGGTCTTCTGACAGTTCTCCGTCCGCAGACCCAACGCGCCGTGCGTGCCGTTGGCCAGTGCGCGCCGGACCGCCTCGGCCATGTTCTCGTCGAGCGGCGGGCCGGGGATCATCAGCGTGACCTCCAGTTCCCGGTGATCCGGGTGCGCGACGGTCACCCAGCGGAAGCCGTTCTCGCCCATGGTGACGTCGCCGGTCTCCACGAACCCGAGCTTGTCGATGTACCACCGCTTGGCCTCGTCCTGATCGGTGACATAGACGGTGACCAGGGAAATGTTCGTAATCGTCGTCATGCTCCCAGGCTATGAGCGTTGTCGACGCTTCGGCTTCTCCGAAATTGCGGTGTCGTCAGGGACGCTTGCGGTCGGACAGGCCGTGCATGAAGACGTAGCAGCCGGGAATGCGCGGTGCGCCGTCCGCGAATTTCGCCTGATACTCCGACGGCGTGACGCCGACCAGCTGACGGAACTTGGAGCTGAACGAGCCGAGACTGGTGTAGCCGACCATCATGCAGACCTCGGTGACCGTCAGGTTGGTGGCGCGCAGCAGATCCTGGGCGCGCTCGATGCGGCGCTCGGCCAGGTACGCGGCCGGCGTCACGCCGTACACCGCGGCGAAGGCGCGCAAGAAGTGATATTTGGAAACGCCCGCGGCGGCGGCCAATTCGTCGAGATTCAGCGGGTCGGCGTAGTGCCGATCCGCGAGGTCACGCGCCTTGCGCAGGTGCGGGAGCAGGTAGAGCGCGGGCAATCCGCGGGGTTCGCCCATGTGCCCGCGCTCAGGTGAAGGGCGGCAGGTCGTCGTAGCGCATGGATGCCCGGCCCGCCAGACGCCAGGCGCGCGCGGTCATGTCCAGATCCTCGTCGGTGACGAGATTGCCCATCACGCGGACCGCGGTGCGCTGCAAATACTTCGAACGCATCACCGGCGGGCCGCCCGTTGGCACCATGCGCGGATGGGTGGCCAGGCCCGCGATCCGGCGCGCCACCGAGAAGGTGCGGCCGTAGCGGGCGCGGAGCAGATCCGGCCAGAGCCCGGTGAAATCGGGCGCGTCCAGCAGATCGGCGAGCATGTGCCCGCCCTCCAAGCCGTAGTCGATGCCCTCGCCGTTGAGCGGGTTCACGCAGCCTGCGGCGTCGCCGACCAGCACCCAGTTGCGGCCTGCCACGTTCGACACCGCGCCGCCCATCGGCAGCAGCGCCGAAGCCACCGCGCGCAGCTCGCCCTCGAACTGCCACTCCTGATAACGCTGCGAGGTGTAGTGGCGCAGCAGCGGTTTCAGCGCGATGTGGGAGGGCCGCTTCTCGGTGGCCAGCGAGCCGACGCCGATGTTGACCTCGCCGTTGCCCAGCGGGAACACCCAGCCGTAACCGGGCACCAACTGGCCGTCGGCATCGCGCAATTCGAGGTGCGAGGTGATCCACTGGTCATCGCTGCGGCCGGACTTGATGTAGGCGCGCGCCGCGGTGCCGTAGGCGAAACGGCGATGCCAGGTGCGGCCCAGCAGTTTCCCGATGGGCGAGCGCACGCCGTCGGCGACGATCAGGATGTCGCAGGCGATCTCGCGCGCGCCCTCCGCCGTCTGCACCGTCACACCGGCGACCCGGTCGCCCGCCCTGGTGACATCCACCACTTTCATGCCGTCCAGCATCCTTACACCGGACTTCACCGCCGTCTCGCGCAGCTTGTCGTCGAGTTCGGTTCGCGCGACAGCGCTTCCGTAGCTCGGAAACGAGCCGCCGGGCCAGGTGAGCAGGGCTTCCCTGCCGAAGCCGGTCATGCGAAGGCCGTGGTGGACGGTGTGCGCGCGCAGCCACTCGCCGAGCCCGAGGTGTTCCAGCTCTTTGGTTGCCCGCGGTGTCAAGCCGTCGCCGCAGGTCTTGTCCCTGGGGAAGACCGCGGCATCGGTGAGCAGTACGTCGCGGCCCGCGCGCGCGGCCCAGGCGGCCGCGGCGGAACCGGCCGGACCAGCGCCGACGACCAGGACCTCGGCGCGATCGGGCAGCGGGTTCTCCGCGCGGTCGTCGGCTGTGACATCCGGTGCACCCATGCGCTCAATACTTGCAGGACAGCCGGATCGGTGTCGACGCCGGACCACTCGCCGGGCGGCGTACCCGGCCGAGCCGTCGTGTGGAAAAGTGTCTGATACACCGCATAGTGACGGTGTTCATGGGCCACGCGGGTCGGACACGCTAGGTTCTCTACCGTGGGGTCGGACGCGGCGCTGGGAGATGAGATGAGCACATCGGCTGTTAGTGATGAGAGCACGGTGGTCGCCGGGGTCGAACTCGGTGACCCCGAGCTCGCGGCGAGCGTGCGCAACGGCCTGGAAGAGGTCGAGAAACTCCTGATCGCCGAGCTCTCCGACGGCGAGGACTTCCTCCAGGACGCCGCACTACATCTGGCACGGGCGGGCGGCAAGCGGTTCCGGCCGCTGTTCACCATCCTCACGGGTCAGCTCGGTCCGCGCCCGACCGATCCCGATCTGATCACCGCGGGCACCGTGGTCGAACTCGTGCACCTGGCGACGCTGTACCACGACGACGTGATGGACGAGGCCCCGATGCGCCGCGGCGCGCCGAGCGTGAACTCGCGCTGGGGCAACAACGTCGCGATCCTGGCGGGCGACTACCTGTTCGCGCACGCGTCCAGGCTCACCTCGACGCTCGGCCCCGACGCGGTCCGCATCATCGCCGAGACCTTCGCCGAACTGGTCACCGGCCAGATGCGCGAGACCGTCGGCGCGCGCGAATCGCAGGACCCGGTCGAGCACTACCTGCGGGTCGTGTGGGAGAAGACCGGCTCGCTGATCGCCGCGGCCGGACGCTTCGGCGGCACCTTCTCCGGCGCGGGCCCCGAGCACATCGAGCGGCTGGCCCGGCTCGGCGACGCGGTCGGCACCGCCTTCCAGATCTCCGACGACATCATCGATATCTCCTCGGCTTCCGAGCAATCCGGCAAGACCCCTGGCACCGACCTGCGCGAAGGCGTGCACACCCTGCCGGTGCTGTACGCGCTGCGCGACGAAGGCGCCGAGGGCGACCGGCTGCGCACGCTGCTGGCGCGTCCGCTGGAGACCGACGACGAGGTCGACGAGGCGCTGGCGCTGCTCGCCCGCTCGCGCGGCATGGTGCTCGCCAAGGAGAAGTTGCAGGGCTACGCCGACCTGGCGCACGCTGAGCTGTCCGCGCTGCCCGCCGGCCCGGCCAACGACGCGCTCGAACAGCTCGTCCGCTACACCATCGAACGCGTCGGGTGAATGGACGCGCCGTCGCGGCGCCTCCGACTCGTTCAGGAACTTTGGCCCCGGCGCCGATCGTTGATCAGGCGTAACGCACTCGACGGACGGGGGAGTGGGCAAGGAGACGTATGCACGGGCACGGGTATGCGAACGGGTTCAAGACTTTCGGTCTGATGGTCGGGCTCTCGGCCATCATCGTGTTCGCCGGGGCTATGTTCCGCAGCCCGACGATCCTGGTCATTTCCATCCTGCTGGCCGTAGGCATGAACGCCTGGGCCTACTTCAACAGCGACAAGCTCGCGCTGAAGGCGATGCACGCGCAGCCGGTCAGTGAGCTGGAAGCGCCGGTCATCTACCGGATCGTGCGGGAACTGGCGACGGCGGCGCGGCAGCCGATGCCGCGGCTCTACATCAGTCCGACCAACGCGCCGAACGCCTTCGCCACCGGCCGCAACCCGCGGCACGCCGCGGTCTGCTGTACCAGCGGCATCCTGCAGATCCTCGACGAGCGCGAACTGCGCGCGGTGCTCGGTCACGAGCTCTCGCACGTCTACAACCGCGACATCCTCATCTCGTCCATCGCGGGCGCGCTGGCCGCGGTCATCTCCGGCCTGGCCAACCTGGCCTTCTTCGCGTCGGCCTTCGGCGGCCGCGGCAACGGCGGCCCCAACATCCTCGGTGTGTTGTTGGTCTCGCTGCTCGGCCCGATCGCGGCCACCCTGATCAAGCTCGCCGTCTCCCGTTCCCGTGAGTACCAGGCCGATCAGTCCGGCGCCGAACTCACCGGCGACCCGCTGGCGCTCGCCTCGGCCCTGCGGAAACTGGAACGCGGCGTACAGGCCGCTCCGCTGCCCCCTGAGCCGCAGTTGACGGCCCAGTCGCACCTGATGATCGCCAACCCGTTCCGTGCCGGTGAGCGGGCCGCGCGGTGGTTCTCCACGCACCCGCCGATGGCCGATCGGATAGCCCGGCTCGAGGAGATGGCGGGCGGTCCGCGCAACTACTGAGCGAGCGAGCCCGCCGGCCGGATGACTGGCGGGCTCGGTTCGTATCGCGCCGAGTCGGCGTTGGGCTGTGTGGCAACGAAAGGCGTTGCGGCGCAACCGCTATCGGTAGTTGACGAACTGAAGCGCGATCTCGAAATCCTCGCCCTTCAGCAGTGCGATCACGGCCTGCAGATCGTCGCGCTTCTTGCTGCTCACCCGTAGCTCGTCGCCCTGAATCTGCGCCTTCACGCCCTTCGGGCCCTCGTCGCGGATCTTCTTCGAGATCTTCTTCGCCTTCTCGGCATCGATGCCCTGCACCAGACTGCCGGTGATCTTGTAGGTCTTGCCGGACGCCACCGGCTCGCCCGCGTCGAACGCCTTCAGCGAGATGTCCCGCCGGATCAGCTTCTCCTTGAACACCTCGAGCGCGGCCTTCACGCGCTCCTCGGCCTCCGCCGTCAGCACGATCTTGTCCTCGCCGGACCACTCGATCTTCGCGCCGGTGCCACGGAAGTCGTAGCGGGTGTTCAGCTCCTTCTCCGCCTGATGCAGAGCGTTGTCGACCTCCTGCCGGTCGACCTTGCTGACGACATCGAAAGACGAATCGGCCACACTGCGCTCCTGTTCCTGACGGTCCGACGGGCTCACGTACACCGGGTGCAACCGGCATCGTAGTTCTACCCGGAAGACCGACCGTAGTCTCGCCGCAGGGCCGTTGGCCAGCCGGTTTGCATTACACACCGGGGTTCGTTGTATTCTGCTCTGCGCGCCGAGAAAGCGCACGTAAGGCAGGTTGCCCGAGCGGCCAATGGGAGCAGACTGTAAATCTGTCGGTGAAAGCCTACGTAGGTTCGAATCCTACACCTGCCACTCCGCTCACAAGCGAGCCTCACATGCAGAAAGCGCATGTGGGGCTCGCTTCGTATTTCCTTGTGGGGGTGCAACCCCCACGCCCCGCCCG